>CAKUYO010000019.1 GCA_934716995.1 uncultured Bacteroidales bacterium
GAAGGTCTGCGCAAATTGTGTGGCATTGCGGTAATTGGCAGCCTTATCACCGGTAATATATTCGATGGCACGATAGCGGGCATAGTTCAGCCCGGTACCGGTCGGGTTGTCATTATCCGGGGTGTCGGTCAGAATGGTGATGGTCCGATAGAAGAGGTCGCTTAACTCCGAGTCCAAGTGGTACTCCTGTTCAATAGGCTGTTCTACATGAGGGAAACGGATGCCCTGACTGAGCAGATCGGCTTTGTACTCCCCATTATTCCAAAGGTTTTTGCGGGTACGGCGCACCAATATCTGTTGCAGCACCTGCGTGCGCATTTCTTCGTATATGCGGTCGGCTTCGCGGGTGATGTCAGCACGGTTTTCTTCTTTTCCGCGCTTGCTCATCAGTTCGTTGTACTGCTTAATCCAAGGTTGGAAAAGCGTATTGATGTTGGTGATGCCGTTCAGTTGCGGATGACGGGCATTCTGGAACAGAAGTATCAGATTGCGGAAATCCTCAGGGCGGTTGTTGAGCGGGGTGGCGGAAAGGAGCATTACTTTCTTTTGTGTACCGGGTATCATTCCATCGCCCGTGCGCGGGGTTTTGCAGATACGCTGCAGTTCGTCGTAGCGTCCGGAAGTGTCGTTGCGGAAAGTGTGTGCCTCGTCCACAATGACCAAATCGAAATCTTCAGCCCCGATGTAATTGTCTTTTCCTTCCAGCACCTTGTGAAGACTGCCGTTGGTAAGGAAAGTGGTGTATCGTTTCAATCCGAAATCACCGAATGTGTCTTGCCAGTTGTCTTTGACGGCAGGCGGATAGATAACCAGGATATGGGTGTACCGTCCGTTCTCTTCCACAAAGCGTTTGGCAATCATAGCAGCCACAATCGTCTTGCCGGTTCCGACCACATCGGCAAGGAAAAAGCCATTGTAGTTCTTAAGCATCTGAAAGCCCTGTATAGCCGCATCGTTCTGATACTTGAGCGACATATAGCCTTCGGGCATTGAGAGTGAGAAATTGTCCTCCACTTGGCTGCCGAAAGCATCAATCAGCACCTTGATAAATATCTCGTAGGGGGTAGGGAGTTGCTCCAGATGGGTACGTTTTCGGATGCGCTCGATGTCCTCTGCCGTAATGGGAACGCCTTCGTTCCAAAGGGTCTCAAACTCGTTTTTGCAGTAGGCTACATCGTCATAGTCTTTCATAGACACATTCAGTTCGTAGCGCGGCGTCGGGGTGATGCCTAATCCCGAATCGGAGATATTGGACGACCCCATAATCACCCATCCGTCAGTGCTGGGACCGAAATCCTTCGGCAAACAGAGATAGAACTTGGCGTGCAGGTTCTTGGATTTGTGAATACGCATTTGTACCCTGCCCGAGATAATGTCCTCGCACAGTTGCAGAATACCTTCTTCCACCTCTGCGGAATAGGCGGCATCGCGCACATCTTGGATAAAATCTTTGGTGTATATCTGTTTTGCCTCTTCATCGCCCTCCAAGAACAGCATTGCCTGATTGTGTTTACGGAAGATATTGTCGATGTTGATACCTACCAGTATCTTTATTTCCTGTACACTGGTCAGTTCCTTTCTCAACTTGAAATAGCCGGACGAGCGGAAATAACCCACTACGGCAAGAAAGGTGTTGAAATTCGGCATCCCCTCCACAATTCCTTTGAATTTGTCAAACAAGGTGTGCTGCGGGGTATTGTTGAAGAATTTGGTACTCATGGCGATTGTTCTGAATCTGGGTGCAAAGATAATGATTTTTAAGGAAACGGGCAAATGTTTTTTAGGAAAGTGCCCATCCTCCATCAAACGGATTTTCATACTGCAACTATACAAAATATACAGATTATGCAAACTCCTGTACCTCATAATACCAATTACGGAGAAAAGACGTAGAAAGGACGTAGAAAGAATCATATCTTCTGCGGCGTATAAGCAGCCTTTTTATGCAGATTATTCACTTTTTATACATCTTTTATGCATAGGCTCCATACAATCCGCAATGCACTCTTGCGGATCTCGGAAATTTTATGTACTTTTGCAGACAAAAGGACAAAACCAACGTTTATGGCAGAAAACGAAGCAATGATAGAGTATGACCACGTAACCCATTATTACGGCAAGCGTCTCATATACAAAGACTTAAGTTTTACCGTCCCAAAAGGACACATTCTCGGGCTGCTCGGCAAGAACGGTACGGGCAAAACCACCACCATCAACATTCTGAGCGGTTTTATCCGCCCCGCGGCGGGCAGTTGCCGCCTTCTCGGCTACGACACACGCACTATGCCCGCACACGTGCGGCAGCGTATCGGGCTGCTGCTCGAGGGGCATGTGCAGTACCCGTTTATGACCATCGAACAGATTGAGCGTTTCTATGCGCCGTTCTATCCGCGCTGGAACAAAGAGGCGTACTACGAGTTGATGCGGCTGCTGCACGTAAAAGATTATCAGCACCTTAGCCAGATGTCCAACGGGCAACGCTCGCAGGTGGCACTCGGGCTGCTGATGGCACAAGACCCCGAACTGCTGATCCTGGACGATTTCTCGCTCGGATTAGACCCCGGATACCGGCGGCTGTTCGTGGAGTACCTGCGCGATTTCTGCAAGTCGAAGGGCAAAACGGTATTTCTCACCTCGCATATCATTCAGGATTTGGAGCGGCTGGTGGACGACTGTATCATTATGGACTACGGCAAGATACTGCGCCAATGCCCTGTAAGCGAACTGATTACGCCCACAATGACGCTCGAAGATACGTTTATCGAACTGACAGGGAAATACTGATCAATTTGTAAATGTGTAAGTTTGTAAGTTTGTAAATGTGTAAATTGTAAAATTGTCCGATTATGCTGCGAAGTATATTTATGAAAGAGTGGCTCAAGACCCGCATGGCGGTGGTGCTGATTTTTGTGGCATCGCTCGGGCTGTGTGCCTACCTGCTGATTGACGCGCACCGTCTCATAGCCGTCAATGGCGTGATGCCCGTGTGGGATACCCTGCTCGGGCGCGATACCTTGTTGCTCGAACTGCTGGAGTTCGTGCCGCTCATTGCAGGAATACTGCTCGGTTGCACCCAGATGCTCCCCGAGATGCTGCAAAAACGTATCAAACTGACGCTGCACCTGCCCATTGAGAACTGGAAAGCCATCGGAACGATGGTGTTCTACGGAGTAGTGATTATGCTCGGATTGCTTGTGCTGAACATAGGGCTGTGCTATGCCGTCTTGCAGGTTTGGCTGCCCGCTGAGATGTTGCGGCATATATTCCTGACCGTATTGGTCTGGTATGTGGCAGGCATACAAGCCTATCTGTTTACGGTTTGGATTGTCCTCGAACCCACGTGGCGTATGCGTATCCCCGAAATGCTGTTTGCCGGAGTGTGCCTGCGGATGTTCTATGTAAGCATTATGCCCGAGACCTACAATGCTTTCCTGCCTGTCCTCGCTGTATTCACCGTTCTGTTTGCAGGGTTGCCTATGCTCAGCATCGCACGGTTCAAAGAAGGGAAAGGGCTATAAACAATGCATAATGCACAATGCACAATGCATAATTAACAATTAACAATCTACTAATTATGAAAATCAACGGATTGACCATATACAAGGGGTTTGTCATCGCCGTGGCAGTGGTGCTGCTGATGTGGGTGCTGCCGTGGGTGTACTCGTTCCTGATACCCGCCTCCGGCGGCGAGAGTTTTATCTACTACAGCCCCTACACCGAGGACTTTGTCACCCGCGATGCGGACGGCTTCTGCGATTTCAACGGCAACCGGTTCTCCGCCGCCGAAGCCGACTCGCTGATGCCGTATTTTTTCTACCGCCAGTTGGTAGCCGACGGACGTATGCCCGACAGCCTGTTTGGCGAAGCCGTAGACAGCAAGATTCTGCGCCGCGAGAGTTTTACCTTCAAGACCGGTCCCGCACAAATCAACAAACCGCGCACCCCGCTCTACGAACTGATGGATGCCGAATCCGGGCGCGTGGATCTGCAACTGCCTAACGATGTATTCCGCCTGGCCGACAACGGTCTGGAATTCATCACCGCCGAGACCAACACTGTCAACCAAGAGAAATCGGCAATGTTCAACTCCGTCCTGCAGGCACACGGTTGCACATTCCCCATTCGTCTCATAGCAGGCAATCCGTCTGTGCGCAAAGCCTACGACAACGGCTATCTGCTCGCCGACAGCCGGGGTAAGGTATTCAATCTGCGTATGATAAAAGGCAGCCCCACCGTGCGTGATATTGCCCTGCCCGACAGCGTACAGCCACAGACGCTGTTCGTTACCGAGTTCGACAACTACCGGCAAATCGGTTTTCTTGTCTCTACCGGCAATCAACTCTACTCTATTGATACCAAGACGCTCAGTCTCAACCATATAGACATACCCGAATACAACCCGCAGACTATGCCTATCCTCATTATGGGTAACCTGCACGACTGGACGATACGTATTCTCACTGCCACCGACACGCGCTACTATGCAGTATCGAACAAGGACTATTCGCTGCTCGCCTCGCGTATCGTCCCCGACCCCGACCCTACCGGTTGGGAGAAAGCCTACCGGTATCTGTTCCCGCTGCGTCTCTCGCTGCGCACGTGGCAGACACCGACTATCTTCCCGCGCTGGAATGTTGATTAACGTCAGTTCGATATAAGCAAATTGTCTTACTTTTCCGCTGTAGGCGAATAAGATTTATGGCAATTTATGGATGCAAAAACAAAGATTAACTTAGATTTCTTGCCGCTCTGCGGCATAGGAGTTTTTATTTCAAACTCACGTTAGATTGAGCCCTAATAGCCCGTATTTTGCCAAATACACTTTGCAAAATAATCAAAAATATGCTATAAAACATATTTTTCTTGCAAATTATTTGGTAGTATCAAAAATATACCGTACCTTTGCACCGTGTTTTTCATGGTATTAGATTTAAGGTTAAGTAAAAAGATTGGGTTGTCGTGATGACAATCCTCTTTTTTTATATACTATAGCGTCCTTAAAGTCCCTAAGGTCCTTAAAGACCTTAAAGTCCTAAATACAAAAAAATCGGCTCCCCTGCTTTCGCAGAAGAGCCGATTTTTCTTTCTATAAACCGCTATCTTACTCGCCGCGCTCGAGACGCAGAGTGTGAGTCGGTTGGTCGCATACCTCAACAGGACCATAGTACTGGATAGGTCCCGGATAGATGTAACTCGTGTTCGCATCCGCCCACTCGGCACGGTGTGCCTTCAGGTAAAGGAACGGTGCGCCGTTGAGGTCAACCAGTGCCTTTTGGATAACGGGTTTCATCTTGCCGTTACGTTTCTCCATATTCATCATCATCGTAATAGGTACACCGCCGGCGATCCATTCCGAAGCGGGTTTGGTCAGGTTGCGCACAAGCGACATATAGCCGGTCTTGCCTGCAGCGATAAGGTGTACCGCCGTCATACCGATAGAGTAGCAATAGTCGGCATCGAAGTTCGACGGGATAGCACAACGGCCTTCGTAACCGAAGAAATGGTTGAGCGCGGAGAACTTGCCCTTGTAGGTGCCGTTGGCTTTCAGTTGGGCGAGACGCTTGCTTACCATTTCGATAAGCAGTTTCTCGGTCTCTATCTGGCTCACCATTACGTTTCCGTGCGGGTCACGGTCGAGAGTGAGTTGGCGTGCGATACCCTTCGGCAGCGAGCGGTAGAGTTCGCACGAAGCGGGAGTAAGCATCGACTTCACATATTCGCGTTTGGCATCGTCGCCCTCCAGCGAAGCGAACTCCTCGTTCTGTGCGAGCAGGTCGTTCAGTTCCTGGATCAGTACGCGCATAGCGGGGATAAACTCGATCAAGCCCTCCGGTATCAGCACAGTACCGAAGTTCAGACCCGAGTTGGCACGGTCCACAATAACTTCTACAATCTGCTCCACGATGTCGTTGAGGGTCTGGTTCTTAGCCTCTACCTCCTCGGAGATAAGGCAGATATTCGGCTGGCTCTGCAATGCGCACTCAAGGGCAATATGGCTTGCCGAGCGACCCATCAGACGGATGAAGTGCCAGTATTTCTTTGCCGAGTTGGCATCACGCTGGATATTACCGATCAACTCGCTATACACTTTGCAGGCGGTATCGAAACCGAAAGAGGTCTCTATCATCTCGTTCTTGAGGTCGCCGTCAATGGTCTTCGGGCAACCGATCACCTGAATACCGCAATTCTTTTGCAGGTAGTATTCTGCCAAGACGCAGGCATTGGTGTTCGAGTCATCGCCCCCGATGATCACGATTGCCTTGATACCGAGTTTCTTGCATACCTCGATACCGTTGTCGAACTGCCATGTCTCCTCGAGTTTCGTACGACCCGAACCGATGATGTCGAAGCCGCCCGTGTTGCGGTAGTCATCAATGATGTCGCCTGTCAGAAGGGTGTATTTGCCTTCGATCAAGCCGCTCGGTCCGCCCAGGAAACCGTAGAGTTTGTTGTCGGGGTTGAGGGCTTTCAGACCATCGTACAAACCACTGATGACATTGTGTCCGCCGGGGGCTTGTCCACCCGAAAGGATAACACCTACGTTGAACGGTTCTGCCACTTTATCCACTCCCTGGGCGGGCTCCATAGTAATCACAGGGAGACCGTAGGTATTGGGGAACAACTCTTTGATCTCGGCTTGGTCTGCCACCGATTGTGTTTTCTCGCCCTCTACGAGGCGGACTGCACCTTGCAGCGCTACAGGCATTTTCGGCTTGTAGGATTGACGCGCAATCTGCAGTGGACTTTTTTGCATTGTCATAGTCGTATTTATTTTTGTTAAAAGCAGTTTGTGCTGCAAAGGTACAAAAAAAATGCGGTTCAGTCATTGTGTTTTGCCGAAAAAAACGGTTTTGCGCAATGCACGTTTCAAATTACGGTGTTTTTTCTTTTTTGAAACACTGTTTTTAGTGTTTTGAAACCGCCTTTTGCGTTTTTCGCTGTACCTTTGTGGTGCTGTTGGAGAAATCATACTCATTTCCGCAAACCGCCTCATCATATATACTGCCAACTCATTAAACATAATATACAATGAAAAAGAAACTCTTTCTCGCTGCCATAGTGGCAGTAGTGTGCGCAGCAAGCGCATCGGCACAACCCCGTGCAGTGGGTGCTAACTTAGGTTATGGTCTGTCTGTTTCTTACCAGCACAACTTGGGTGCAGCCAACATGATTGACTTGGCAGTTGAGTTCCCCGGATTTGCTTGGGGTATTGGTGCTACTTGCACCTACGATTGGATTAACCCTTTCAACACTTCTATCCCTTGGAACAACAAAGGTGAGTGGAACTGGTGCCTTGGCGTCGGTGGTGGCGCAGGTTTCTGGTGGGCTGGTACGGGTTATGCAGGTGTTGTAGGTCACTGTGGTGTGGCTTATGATTTCTGGTTCCCGCTGGAGTTGTCATTCGACTATCGCCCTAACATCGGTGCATGGTTCGGCAATGGCGGCGCAGGTTTCTATGGCTACGGTCTTTATACCGGTATCACCCTCGGTGTACGCTACAAGTTCTAACCGGTTTCGATAATACCCTACTCTTACAAAATCAATCAGGCTGCCTTATTCGGGCAGCCTGATTTGCGTATAATGTTCTATTTTACGGGAGAGAACTTTGTAAGGAGGATGTAAGGAGGATAGGCTTAGGATAGGCTTGGGTCGGGTATGTTGCGAAGGTTCATTTTACAGAAATATGCAACATTATTGTTGCTGCAACCCGTTCCGCCAGTCTTGCAGGTATTGATAGAATGTTTCTTCGGTAGTAGCGGGCGGGTTGTCCTCTTTGGTAGCGGCGACGGTGGTCAGATAGAAGCGCAGGTAAGTTGCGGGGGTGAACAGCACCAGATTGTTGCGCGGGTCTTCCACCGGTCGGGCGGCGTACTGCGCAGGGACGAAGACACCTAATCCGACCATCTCCCGGGCATACTTGACGGTATCATTCACGGGGAAATCCGTTCCCCATGAGCCAAGCAGTACGCCCGCAGAAGTAGTGTCTTTGAAAAAGTGTTTCGGCGTAGTTGCCGTTTGTTTGGCAGGTATCGCCTGTACGCCCGTACAGAGGCTGTCCAAGGGCGACGAGAGAAAGACTTCACAGAGCATATCCCGATGACGGGCGGAGATGGTATAGCGGACGGTCATATCCACGGTTTTGCCTTCTGTCTGCCAGCCGGTTACGCTCACTTCCATAGAGGCTTTGTCGGGTGTAACCTCCACAATCCGCTGCGTGCGGCTCTGTACGGGTTCGATATGGGTCATCCTGCCGTTGCGCCACGGTTTGACGCTCCCTACCCCGACGGTGCCGCTCACGCGGAGAATGTCGTCTCCGTAATGCTGCGCCAGTTGCTTGTCGGACGGATACCAGTAAGAAGTGGCAAGTTCGAGACGGGGTGTGCGCTTGGCATAGATGTCAATGGTCTGCTTCTTGTCGAAGTAGATACGATAAGCCATAAAGTCTGACTCGACAGCGACTCCGTGGTGGTGGAGTTGGTGGTAGGTGTCTATGGCGGGGTCTGCCGTCCACTCGGTGATAGGAACAATACAGCGTGTCTGCCCTTCGGCTTCTATGGTACGGAAACCCGCCATAGCCGAGTCGGCTGGCGATACACGGAGCCACATAGACGCAGCCGTCTGCGGCTGCGCAATGCACAATGCGCAATGCACAATGCACAATGCGATGCATAGTGCATAATGCGTAATGCGTCCTATATTAGCGGATGTCGGCATTTTCGACGGTGGGGGCGAGGACGATGGGCTCACCGGTGCGGGCGGTGATTTGCACGTCGGTGGCGGTCAGTCCGTCGGTCTGGCGGAGCAACGCCCCCTGCTCGGCGGTCATACGTATATTGCTCAAGTGTACATTCTCGATCTTCATCTCGGGGAGACCGTTGAAGTACATTGCCCTGTGTACATCCAGGGCGGTAACGTCCTCGATATATATATTTCTGAACTGCGGGGTTTCTTCGCTCACGGCAGGAGCCGCAGCACTCATACGTGCGGCTATCTCTTCCTCGGTTTCCTCGCCTGCGCCCTTGCCGCCATAGAATAGGTCGAAGAGCAGTGCCTCGTTGGGGATATTTGCCATATTGACATTGCGGATATAGATATTCTCCACAATGCCTCCGCGTCCGCGGGTGGATTTGAAGCGCAAGCCGACATCCGTGCCGATGTAGAGATTGTTGCTCACCTGTATATTGCGTATGCCGCCCGACATCTCGGAGCCTACTACGAAACCGCCGTGTCCGTGATAGACGGTACACTCGTCCACGATGACATTCTCGGTGGGCACCCCACGGTCGCGCCCTGGTTGGTTTTTGCCCGATTTCATACAGATGGCGTCATCGCCGACGTCGAAAGAGCAGCGGGATATGACCACATTGCGGCACGACTCTACGTCCACGCCGTCGCCGTTCTGGCTGTACCAGGGGTTGCGCACGGTCAGGTCGCGCATTACGAGGTTTTCGCAGAGCATCGGGTGGATATTCCATGCGGGCGAGTTCTCGAAACAAACGCCCTCCAAAAGGATATTGCGGCAGCCTACGAGGTGCACCATAACAGGGCGCAGGAACGAATGGATTTGTTCCCAGACACTGTCGTCGGTTACCACGGGGACGTTCTGGTCTTCGCAAAGCGAAGCGGCATAGAGGGACGCCGAGTCGGGGTACCACACTTTGCCGTCAGCGGTAACAACCCCACCCTTTTTGAGTTGGGCTTTCCACTGCACATCGCTCACTTTGCTGCGCTTGAGCGGGCGCCACCAGTCGCCGTTGCCGTTGAAGATACCCTGCCCCGTGATGGCGATATTTTCGGCATTGAACGCCGAGAGCGGGGACTGACTGCGCATAGTGGGAACTCCCTCGAACCATGTGGAATAGACGGGGTATAGCGAGAAATCGGGCGAAAAGGTGATGAACGTGTTTTGCTCCGTATAGAGACGGACGTTGGATTTGAGCGTGATACCCGCCGTGGTATAGACACCTGCGGGAACGATGACTGTGCCGCCTCCCGCTGCGTTGCAGGCATCAACGGCTTGTTGGAAAGCCCCGGTGGAGAGGTTCGCGCCCGTAGGGTCGGCACCGTAATCCAATACCGAGAACGTGCGGTCGGGGAACGAGGGAAGCACGACCTCGGGCATAGCGAAGGACGCCGATTGGGTGATGGCGTCTATCTCTTTTTGCGTTGTATGCTGAAACTC
Source organism: uncultured Bacteroidales bacterium (assembly GCA_934716995.1). Taxonomy (GTDB): domain Bacteria; phylum Bacteroidota; class Bacteroidia; order Bacteroidales; family Paludibacteraceae; genus Colicola. The sequence goes on from CAKUYO010000019.1 coordinate 10,184, forward strand.
GGGAGCGGCTGTGCAGGCTGTCAGTGCGGCTGCCAGCAGGGCTATCGTCAGTTTTTTCATATTGTACGGTACTTTTACATCGAATTTAATTCGGTGGCAAAGGTACTGCTATTTCTCGGTACGGGCGTGCATTTTTTGGTATAAGTAGTGGAAAAATTGGAATGACGCCCGTACTACCCATATAGTATGGAGGAAAGAAACTAAACCGACCAAACCTTGCCTTGCGGCGCAACCAGCACCGCACCGAGATTGGAAATTGCTTGATTGGCAAAGCAGTTTTTGGCAATTTCTGCTTGACAGACAAAGCAGATTTGCACATTTTCTGCATGACGGGCGAAGCAGATTCGTGTGTATTGGAGAAGGTACAGTATTTATAAAACAACACCTCCTGTTTCTTCCGCGGGAGAAACAGGAGGCTTGTATGTTGCGGTGAGGGAGAGTCATGAGGTCTCTCTGCGCCGATTGGTCTGTTTGACAGGCAGTACCATACCCCTACATTAGAAATTATATCCAAGATTTACGGGTTAGCCGTTATAGGCGAGCCACTCTTGGCTGAAAACATAGCCGTACAATGTCTTGTACTGTTTCTGTTTTTGGAAGCCAAGCAAATCTTGCTGCATTTTGGATGCGTCCTGCATCCGTTTGCGAGTGGACTTTGCCACTGCTGAGAACTTTGCCTGTTGCGCCACTTGGGACTCAGTTGCAGGTTTGTCATCCTCATCTTCACGAACACTCGTAAAGCGGCGATTAGTTGATCGGAGACGCTTGTAAATGGTTTGAGTGTTCGCTTTTGACACTTTCCCCCTGATATAATCAACGGGGTCTAAAAACTTAACTATACCCATAACTTATGCAAGTTTTAGCATCTCTTGCGCTATCATATAGCCTCGGAGCGTGCGGTAAGTACTCTGTGCCTTAAAAGCAGTCTGATAGGCTGCGATCTCGGCTTGGGTCAATTGTTTTACACTTGCAACTGCACTTCGCATTTTATTGCGTTGCGCCGTCTGCGCCTCTGTCGGGGCAGACACATTAGGGTTACAAATGGCACTTGTAAATTTTTTGCCATACATCTTTTTGTAGATGATCTGGCTATGGCGGCAGATTTTGCCGCGGAATTCCTTAAAAGGAACCTCTACATCATAAGATGCCATAAACAAATAAATTAATATATGAAAGATCTGATGCTCCTTTACCGCGAGCACATTCGGTTTCGCTTTTCCTGCGATGTCTGTGGGGTAAATATATTTAGTTTTTACTTCTTGCAAGAATCCCACCACCTTGGAAAGCAGTGCAAAAGTACGACTAATTTTTGAGACTGCCAAATAATTTATGAAAAATTTTGTATTATTTTTCTGAGACCGATTTGGCGCAAAATATCAAGGTTTTCGCCCCTATAAAACCGTCTGCAGGGTGCTTTATACAGATATTAGAATTTGTACAAAATCTTAATAATCGTATATCTTTTCAGGTTCGAAGTTGGTAGGTAGTTCCTTCGTAGTTCTCTCGTAGTTCCTTCGTAAACGGTAGTTCTTGATCAACGGAAAGTAAATCTTAACAAAAGGGATGTTTTTGGGGAAGACAAAGGTTGCCTGCAAGAGAGCAAGCAACCTTTGACCTGTTTGTTTGGCATCAGGGCTGGATCAAGAGAACCACTCCATAATGTCTTTGAGTTTGTCCAACATTTTTTCGGCTTTTGCCGTTGCACTCTCATCCACATTCTGGACAGACATCAGCAAATCTTTAAGTTGTTCCACCTCTTCATCCGACATAATGTATGAGACTATGACTCAAGGAATGTTGCCAAACCGAAATAGATATGCCGTTTGGCTATCGTTGTACTGAAAAGTGCCATATTAGTTCAAGATTTCGTTGAGAGATGTAGCCGTTTTCTCAAGCGTATATTCATAACGTTTACCCATATCGATAAAAGAGACTTGGGCATAGAAATCCAAGCCGACAGAATAGATAATGTCGTATTTGGTGAAACTATCGCCGAAATCGGAGTAGGAATAATCCATTACTTCCACATATTGGAGCGACTCCTGTTTGAGATAATCCAGGAAACCATGGTAGATTTGAAGCATGCCCTTTTTGAACTCGGCATCCGACATATTCTTGATAAGATCTTCGTGCGCCTGACCTACTTGGGGTGTCCAATAACTTGCCTCCTTATCATATTTGAAAGCATATTGAGCGGCATCGGCTTTATTATTCAGTTTTTTTGTCCAAAACTCTTCGTCATCATACGTATGACCTACTACTTGACCATAATTGCCTAAAAATTCTTTTGCCCAATAATAGAATCTATCCTTAAAATATCCGACCAGAATATGACTTGCATAGGCATCAGAAACGATATTGAGTCCTTCGCCCTGTTCCTCCAAAGACAGCACATAATTTTGTTTGTACTCATTACCTAATTTATCAGACAAACAATGTCCGAAGACCCACGCCTTCATATCATCACTTTTTGCAGCCTTGGGCAAACCGGAACAAGAGGTTAATACTGCAACGCCAAGAAGCAACGTTGCCAAAACAGATTTTGTTTTCATTGTAATAAAATTTTAGTTATTTGTTGTGTTTATAATTGCCAATGGTTGGTTGCGACAAGAGAGAGGAGTTCGGCGATGCGGGATTGGAATTCGCGGGCAACGGCACCCGAATAGATGTCGAGGAATGTGGAATTATCCCAATAGCGGTATTTGGGCATCCAGTTCCACACAAGCCAAGCACCATCCTGTTGATAGCCGTCTTGGCGGGGCAAATCCATAAACGGTTTGTGTTCGTCCAAGATACCATAACACAATTCAGTGGTGCCGTTGTATCTTTCAAACTCAAACTTGATGTAGCAATGTTCCCAACCTTTCGGGCGCAAACTTATTCCGCCGAAGTTGCCCCTGTCGTAGGTAGATTCGATAATTTCGTAGCGGTCGTCCTGGAGTTGTTCACACAGGGTGATTTCCACCAAATGCTGTTTGACGGCGGGCATATTATCCGCGATGGCACATGCCTGTGCAAAGTTATCTTTCTCGGAGAGGAGTTGAATGAGTTGCTCTTTGTCCATTGTATTTTGATTTGTAAGTTGTTGTAACACGTTGATATATTGGAGTATGGTTTCACGCACACGCGGCTTGTCGAATGCCAGTTGCGCACATTGGCGCAGCCAACCGATGATGTCGTTGCGATAGGATATGCAGTGATAGTCAGTCAGTTCGCCTTTGGATTGGTCTGTCGGCTCTTTGCCGTCGAGGGTAAGATAGAGCAGCAGATAATCGGTGTAGTTTGCGCAGGCGTAGTCATTATATCGCTGTAATTGCGCCGGTTGGTCGGCTGCCCAAATCTTGTTCTCGATAATGATAGCGTGGCGGTTGGAATCAGTAATCAAGAGGTCTATACGCCCGTTGCCTGTATAGTATTCCGTGGCGACAGTAGCGGTGGCAGTATCTAACGGAAGATTGCTACTACCATGTATGACTGAGCCGATAAAGGCTTTAAGGAAAGCATCCTGCATACCATGGTCACCATTCGGATCAAGCAATGCGGCAAGGAATGCCGAGTGTGACAGTTCTACATTCTGTACACCTAATACATTGAAGACATTGTAACATTCGCCGCGTTTGCGGGCTTCGGCGTGCCGCTGCCGATCGATGTCGGTAATACGACGGACTTGGAGAAGTAATTTTTCAAATTGTTCCATATAGATAGATTTAATTGGGTTATTTGGCAGAGATACGGACATAAAAAGAGCGTGAACTTTCCGTTTAGTTCATTTGACATTTTGAGGTTCTGGACTACCTAAGAGAATCAAATAGAATACGCAAAAGCCCACGCGGTCAGCGTGAGCGTCATTCGGCTTTTGCTTGATTCTCTTTAATGAATTTCAGAAGTGTCCAGTTTCCAAAATGTCAAGTGTTGCTTATAACGCTATAAAATTATGTCATTGCACCGCCTATCGGTGCACGGTTTTACATAGGCAAAATATATTATTGATAAATGTTCGGATTTGTAGATTGTTAAAACACTGCAAAAGTAGTATAAAAGTTTGATATACACAAATAAAAATTTGTATATTGTTTGATTTTTAGGGAAAGAAACAAAACTTTATCTTGCGGTGCGACACCGCACATATTGGCAAACAATGTAATTTATCGAAGTTTAGGTGGCTATTTTGTGTAATTTATCGAAATAAATCAATGAAAATTTTGTAATTTATCGAAGTTTGAGTATCTTTGCAGGCGAAATAAAACAGCAAAGGCAATGACAACACAAGACTTATTACCCATAGTGGCTGACCAGCGGGAAGAATGGCTGAATGAGGATTTTAGCCGCACCATTAGCCGTATAGAAGAAAAAGAAATAGACCTCGAAAGCAAGTTGGCACAAGTGGTAATTGGAGTGCGACGTAGCGGTAAGTCCACGCTATGCCGCAAAGTATTGCACGAAGCCAAAGTAAAAGCCGCCTACATCAATTTCGATGATGAACGGTTAGAGAATGTGGGACAGGAAGACTTGAATACCCTATTGTCTGCCCTCTATGTAATATACGGTGAATTTGACTATTTGCTATTAGATGAGATACAGAACGTGGATGGTTGGCCACTGTTTGTAAACCGACTGTTACGCCAAGGGCTACATTTGCTGGTTACAGGCAGCAATGCAAAACTACTATCCAACGAACTGACCACCCACTTGACAGGACGGCACCATAAAATAGAACTATATCCTTTTTCGTTCTCAGAATACACACAAATCAAACAAATCGATACCACTTCACTCACAACAAAGGCACAAGCACTATTGCAAAAGGGACTGAACGATTACCTGCTGCAAGGCGGTTTCCCGGAACTGCAAACGGAACACAATACGCAAGATTACATAACAGGGTTGTTATATGCTATCATCCGGCGTGATATAACACAACGTTTTGGTGTACGTTATCCGGAAGTGTTGGAACGATTAGCCACCTATCTAATGGATAACTTTGCACAGGAATACAATGCAAAAAACTTAGCACAGGAATTTGGTATATCAGACCATACCATAGATACGTACTGCCACTATTTGCAAGAGGCATTTTTGCTATTTGCAGTACATAAATTCTCCTACAAAAGCAGCGAGCGTATTCGCGGTGAGAAACTATACGTGGTGGATACCGCTTTTATCTCAAACCGTCCGAATACTTTTTCTTTGCATAATATGGGATGGCGATTAGAGAACGTTATTTTTATAGAACTCTTACACCGTGCGGGCAGACGCTATGCCGATGTGTTTTACTATCGCGACCGCAGTTTCGAGGTGGATTTTCTGGTTGCAAAAAGCGGTGTCGTGGAAACTTTATATCAAGTATGCTACGATATGAGCGAAGAAAAGACACGCAAACGGGAGATAAACGGATTGTTGCAGGGGGCACGCAAATTCAATTGTACGGATCTAACCATTATAACCTTCTCGCAAGAAGAAACCATCATAGAAGATAATATGACCATCCGTGTAATCCCCGCTGCACATTGGTTGGTAAATGAATAGTACCACGATGTAATTTATCGAAGTTTTATAACCTAAAAGATGTAATTTATCGAAATTAAGGATTAGAGGAAGAGGGAGGAGGGGTATTGGATATTGGCAAGGTAAAGACCTTGGGCGGGGGCGGAGTCGCCGGCGAGGCAGCGGTCTTGGCGAGTGATGAGGTCGGCGAAAGCGGCGGGGGTGAGTTTGCCATAACCGACGTCGAAGAGCGTACCGACGACGGCACGCACCATATTGCGCAGGAAACGGTCGGCGGTAATGACAAAGGTGGCTTCGTGGTCGTTCTCGATGAGCCATTCGGCGCGGGAGAGGTCGCAGATCTTGGTTTTGACATCGGTATGCGTGCGGCAGAAAGAGGTGAAGTCCTGTTTGCCAATGAGGTGCTGCGCCGCAACGTTCATCGCCTGATAGTCCAAGCCCGCACGCACCTGGGTCCGGAGAGCGGATTGGAACGGGTCTTTGCGGGTGGTGATGCGGTAGCGGTAGGTGCGGGAGAGGGCATCAAAGCGTGCGTGGGCGGTGTCTATGACCGGGAGAATATCGTACACGGCGATGTCGGCGGGCAGAAGGCGGTTGAGACGCCATACCAGGTTTTGTATATCGGCGACGGGTGTTTCAGTATCGAAATGCGCATACATCATTTCGGCATGTACCCCCGCATCGGTACGACCGGCGAAAGTAAGCGGGACGGGCAGACGGAATAGGGTCGCCATAGCGAGTTCCATAGTGTCTTGCACCGTACCGCCCGAGGGTTGCGACTGCGAGCCATGGTAGCGGGTACCGAGATAAGCGAAACGAATGAAATAGCGCATTTTTACTCCATTAATTACCGTTAACTATTGTGGATATATGTCTCCATTAATACCCATTAAAAAGCCATTAAAATTCTCCGTTAATTATCGTTAATTAACCATTAATTCTATCTGTTACCAATAAAACCAACAACTGATAAAAGCCTTGCAGACATCCATTTCGTTGCCGTCCTTTCTACGTCTTTTCTACGTCTTTTCTACGTCTTTTGGCTATAAGGGAAAGGACGAGGTTGTTCAGTTCGGGGGAGAGACGCAACGCCCAAGCGACAGCGAGACCGCTGCCGAGAAGAACGACCGAGCGGAGTATGCTGCTGAGCCATATATTGGCGACAGGCAGGAAATGCTCCCACAGAGCGTTGAGAAGGAACAGGACGACTATCAGGAGTATGCCGAGGAAGGTTTTGCGGTTGGCGACCGACACGCGGCAGGTAAGACGCAAGATGAGCAATGCCAGTGCGAAATAAGTCGCATAGGCGATAAGGTTGCTGAGGGCTGCGCCATCCATTCCATAGACAGGAATGAGATAATTGTTGAGCAGGATAGAGACTATCGTCAGGAAGAACGAAAGGAAGAGCGAGAATATATAGAAGCGCGAGTAACTAAGCGCAGAAAGGCAAATGGAGAAGGTGGCAATAACGATCTGGTTGATACCGAGTATCAGCACCACATTCTTCGCCACAGCATAGGTGCTGCCATTGGGCAGGATGTGAAAAATCAGGTCGATATTGAACCATATAGCGAGGAATATCAGTCCGCCGACGAGCAGTAGGTTGTTGCTCACCTGATGGATGAGATGAGACGTCTCTTCGCGGTTCTGCTCCTTGATAGCCCGTGCCAACTGGGGCGAGGCGATGGCGGTAACGGAACGGTAGGGGATACTGACCATCACGGCTATATAGGTGGCGATGGCATATATACCGGTGTGCTCCAATCCCATCTTGGCAGTGATGAAGAACGAGGACAAAGCAGGTGCCAGAACACCGGCGACGGCAGATACAAAGAGGAAGGCGGTATAGAACAGGTAACTGCGCACCACTCCCGGATGTTCGCGGAGGAATGCCCGGTCGGGTCGCAAGGATATATGCCCGACAGCAAAGAGGTAGGCGAGATTGATCAGGGCGGCAACCGCATAGTTGAGGCACAGACCGATGACGAAGCCGTCCATAGAGAGGACACGGAAAGCGTAGAGCAGATAGAGAGCCAGCATACCGAGACGGACGACGAGTTCGCGCACGGTGCGGGGTACGACGATGCGCATCAGGACGTTGGCGTTGGTTTCGAAGATAGTCTGATAGAGCATAAAAAACGCCAGCGGGAGGACCATATAGTAATAGTCCATAAAAAGCGGCGATTTCTCTCCGAACCAGTTGCCGAGCGGCACATGGCACGCCCAATAGACGACAGCAAAAAACAGGAAACCGAACAGCGGGACGACCAATGTCCAGAAGAAGAACCCATGGTCGCGGGTGTCCGAGTCTTTGAAATAGGGATAGAAACGGATAATAGAGGAGTTGGTGCCGAGTTGTGCCAAGCCGATAAAGAGTGTGGCGGCATCAACAAGGACGCGTGCGAGTCCGATTTCCTCGCTGGTGAGAAAGCGGGTAAGAACGAAGAAAGTAGTCAAAAAGCCCACCGCAACCCCGATATAGGTTACGATGGTGCCTTTGATACTTTGTCTTGCGATGATACCCATGTAAAAGGGAATAAGGTCTTTAAGGGCATTAAAGTCCTTAAAGACCTTAAGGATTATTTCTCAATGCCGAGGAGTTCGACCTCGAAAACAAGCGTAGAGTACGGAGGAATAGAGCCTGCCTGATGTGCGCCGTAGCCGAGTTGCTGCGGGATATAGAAGCGGAACTTGCTGCCTACGGGCATAAGTTGCAGACCTTCCGTCCACCCGGGGATGACCTGATTGAGTCCGAAGGAGGCAGGTTCGCCGCGGTCCACACTGCTGTCGAAGACCGTACCGTCGATGAGGGTACCATGGTAGTGTACTTTTACGCGGTCGGTAGCCAGCGGTTTTTTGCCTTTGCCCATCACGAGCACTTCGTACTGGAGACCGCTCTCGGTAGTGATAACACCCTCTTTGAGTTTGTTCTCCTCGAGGAACTTCTCACTTGCGGCTTTGATTTCGCCGTATTTGATTTGGTTCATCGTATTCTCGATGTACTCGCCTGCGGTGCGGCTGTCGAACTGTGTATCGTAGTTGTTCATACCGTTGACAAAGCCCTGTTTGATCAGTTCGAAGTTGGTTGCGACGCCCTCCATACCGAGGAGTCCGGTCGGTTCCTGCTCACGGATAGCGTTACCTATCTGCTTGCCCATCATCACGAGTTGCGGGTTGCGGGCACTGACTTTCATTGCCTTGTTGACGTTCTCGATGAACTCTTTCTGTGCGGTTCCGTCGGTGTCGTTAGCCAGCAGGTACATACGCATCTGGTCGCCGTTGAGCATACCGAAAGCATAGTTGATACTGTCGGTAAAGTTTTTGAGTTCAACGGTTTTGACCTTGTCGGGGCATTTGCCTTTGACGGCTTTGCCCGCCTGTGCGTCGCTTGCTTTGCCGTAAGACGACTGGAAGAAAGTGCGTGCATCAGCGGCTTTCATCACGGTGGTGTCGCCATTGAGAGCGTTTACCAGTCCTTGGAAGAGCATTTTCTCGTTGAGTGTCCATTTGTCGTTCTCTGCGAGACCTTTGGTCTCAAACGACTTGATACCCGTACCGACGTTGCGACCTGCTGTAGCCGCTTCGCTAAGGGTCTCCTCTTTGCCGTTGTAACCTTCTTCGAGGGCAGCGACGAACTCGTTGACGCTCTCTTTGCTGCTATCGTTGGCAAGTTGGTACATCTTGATCTGGGCACCGTTGATGTAGCCCAATGCATAGTTTAGGGAGTCGTTTTGGCTCTCCAAAACAGCGTCCTTGGCGGTATAACTGTTGCCGCATGACACCATTGCCATAGCCGCAAGGACGATAATACTCAGTTTTTTCATTGTTGTATGATTTGTTTTTGTTTTTAGTCTAATAGGGCGAATTAGTCCGATGGGACCAATGGGGCGGATTATTCTATACCGAGCAGTTCGACGGTGAAGATGAGTGCCGCATAGGGCGGGATAGCCGCGCCTGCGCCCTGTGCACCGTAGCCGAGTTGGTAGGGGATATAGAGTTTGTACTTGCTGCCTATAGACATCAACTGCAGTCCCTCTGTCCATCCTTTGATGACCTGATTGAGCCCGAAAGTGATCGGTTCGCCGCGTTTGTAACTGCTATCAAAAACTGTGCCGTCGGTGAGCGTACCCTCATAGTGCACCTTTACTTTGTCGGTGGCTTTGGGTTTTTGTCCGATAGTAGCCTCGATGACTTCATATTGCAAGCCGCTTGGTGTGGTTTTCACTTCGGGACGTTTGGCGTTCTCGGCGAGGAACTTCTCCCCCGCCTCTTTGGCTTGCCCTGCGATTTTCTGCTCCAACTCGGTGAAGAATTGGTTTAACAACTGCTGCGCTTCGGAGTAAGCGATTTCCGGTTGTTGTTTTTCCAAGACGTGCTCAATACCTTTGGCAAGGTCGGCATAGTTGAGTTTTTCGACGCCGCTGCTGAGCAGTTGCTGACCCATAGAGAGTCCGAGTGCATAACTGATTTTGTCCATATTGTATAGGTTTTATTTGTTAGTTATTTTGAGGAAAGTCATTAAGGTCATTAAGGTCATTAAGGACTTTAAGGTGTGCATCATACATTGTGCATTAGCAAAGTTCCTGCATACGGGCGATGTATTTGCCGAGGATGTCGAACTCGATATTGACGATACTGCCATCCTGGATATATTTGAAGTTGGTTTCCTCGTGGGTGTAGGGGATGATGCAGACGCTGACATAACCTTTGCCGTCCACCACGTCGGGTTCGCAGACGGTCAGGCTCACGCCATTGATGCAGACAGACCCCTTGTCCACGACCAGATAGCCGCGGCGTATCATCTCCTGAGAAGTCTCATACTCGAAGCGATAATACCAACTGCCGTCGGTTTCGTACATATTGATACAACGTGCTGTCTGATCGACATGCCCCTGCACGATATGTCCGTCGAGACGCTCGTTGAGGAGCATAGACCGCTCCACATTGACCCAATCACCCTCGCGGAGCAACCCGAGGTTGCTCCTGTGAAGCGTCTCCTGCATAGCGGTTACGGTATAGAGGTCTCCCTCGATCTTCACCACCGAGAGGCAGACACCGTTGTGGGCTATAGACTGGTCGATAGAGAGCGCGTCTTTGAAGGGATTGCGCAGCGTAAAATGCTTATTGCCCTGTTCCTGTTCAACCTTGACGACTTGCGCCATGGTTTCTACGATTCCTGAAAACATTGAAATCAAATTTAATGAGAATTACACAATATATAACAAGGAGTGCGGTACCGACGCCCATTCGCGCCCACATACCGAGGTCATACACTCCGTAATAGACAGCCAGAAGCCCGATGGTCAGGAGCGTATAGGCACCTATACGCTTGAGGTCATAGGGGATAACCAGATACTTGCGCCCGACAAAGTAGGACAGCAGCATAATCACGAAATAGCAGACCGTACTGCTGGCGGCAGACGCCATATAACCTATTTTCGGCACAAAAACAGCCTGCAAAGTGAAGGTGATCACCACACCGATGAGCGAGAACCAGGCACCCCATTGGGTCTTGTCGGTCAGTTTGTACCAGAAAGAGAGGTTGAAATAGATTCCCTGGAAGATATATGTCCACAGCACAACGGGGACAATCTTCAAGCCCTCCCAATAGCCCGGAGCGATGATGAACTTCAGCAGATCGAGGTAGAATACCATTCCGAGGAGGATCAGGTACGAAAAAAGGATATAGTACTTCATGGCATCGGCATACGCCTCCACCGACTTGCGGTCTTTGTGCCGGGCAAAGACAAAAGGTTCGTAGGCATAGCGGAATGCCTGCGTGAACATCATCATGACCATGGCGACCTTGAAGCACGCACCATAGATACCGAGTTGGGTCTGCGCATCATCGCCCATGTAGAAGAACGGGAATAGGATACGGTCAAGCGTCTGGTTCATGATACCGCACACGCCCAGCACCAGCAGCGGCAGCGAGTAGCGCAACATACGGCGGAGCAACGTCCACGAGAAAACAGGGGCATGGCTCTTGCGGGGCGCAAGGATAGCAGGCAGCAGGCAGAGCGTCTGGATCCCCGTGGCGATGATATTGGCTACAAACACATAGCCCACGCCGTAACCGGGGTCGTACCACGACGAGATGATGCTCCAGTCCTGTATCTTGGGGCACAGCACCAGAAAAAACAGGTTGAGCAGGATATTGAGAAAGACAAAGAGCAGTTTGAGTGCCGCAAAACGGATGGGATGTTTCTTATAGCGCAGATAGGCAAACGGGATAGAAGCGAAAGCGTCCATCGCCACGACCACGCCCAGCAGAGCGATAAACTCCGAATGAGACGGATAGCCCAGCAGGTTGGCAACCGGTTGGCGGAAGACACAGCACAGCACGGCAAACAGCAGCGAGGTGGTGAAGAGGCAGATCATCGCCGTGGTATAGACCGTATTCGGATTCTCCTCTTCTTTGTTGGCAAAGCGGAAAAAACCGGTCTCCATACCATAGGTGAGTATCACCAGCAGGAGTGCCGTCCACGCATAGAGGTTGGTAACGATACCGTAATCCGACTGTTGCGCCAGCACGTATGTGTACAACGGCACCAGCAGCCAGTTGAGAAACTTGCCGATAATGGACGAGAGACCGTAGATAACGGTGTCTTTCGCCAGAGAACGAAGCCCAGACCCTGAAGACCGGGTTCCTGAAATCTCTTTTAATTCACTCATCTTTTTCTGTTTTTGTATCTTTACCCGCCACAATAATCACGATTTCGCCTTTTGGGGGTGTTTGTTTGTAGTGTTCTGCCAATTCTTGCAGTGTGCCTCTTCTTGTTTCTTCAAACTTCTTGCTGATCTCGCGGCTGACGGAGGCACGACGGTCGGCACCGAGGTATTCCGCCAGTTGCTCCAAGGTCTTTTGCAGGCGGAAAGGCGACTCGTAGATGATCATCGTGTGGGTCTGTCCAGCGAGTTGCTGCAATCGGGTCTGCCGTCCTTTCTTCTGCGGCAGGAAACCCTCGAAATAGAACCGGTCGCAAGGCAAACCGCTGTCCACCAGAGCGGGTACGAAAGCCGTAGCCCCGGGCAGGCACTGCACCTCCACACCCCGCTCCACACACGCACGCACGAGCATAAACCCGGGGTCGGAGATACCGGGCGTACCTGCATCGGAGACCAACGCCACATTCATCCCCGCAGCAATACGCTCCGCCATAGTATCGGAGGTCTCGTGCTCGTTGAACTTATGGTGCGCCTTGAGGGGCGTATGAATGTCGTAGTGCTTGAGCAGTACCGACGAAGTGCGGGTGTCTTCAGCCAGAATCAGATCCGCCTCTTTCAGCACCCGCAGCGCACGGAGCGTGATATCTTCCAAGTTACCGACAGGGGTCGGGACAACGTACAACATAATAGACAATGAACAAAGAACAAAGAATAAAGAATCAGGCGAAACGGCGGTGGAGAGCGTTGACAAACAGTTCGTAACTCGGCAGTTCTTTGTCCCAGTTGAAATGTTTGTCGATATACGCCATCGCCTCGTCGAAAGAAGACAGACCGTTGAGATCGGCAATGGTGCGCTGCATCAGTTCGCCGTTCTTGCCGAACAACTCGCGCTGATAGAGGAAACGGTCGCCGATAGAGATAGCCTGTTTCAGGTCGCTCACGGGTTGCCCGTAAGCCGTAGAGGCTTTGGGTGCCTCGGCAGAAGCGGGCTCCTTTTTCGGTTCCTCCATTGGCACAGGCTCCTCTGGTGCAGGCTCTGTATGGGGCTCTTCCTGTACAGGTTCTTCTGCAACAGGTTCCGGTTCTTCCTCATCTGTATTCTCTTCTGCTGCAGGTTCCGTTTGCGGTTCCTCCAAAGCCTCAACGGGAGCCTCCTGTGCGGGTTCGTCCGCCGCTATTTCAGCGGTTTCCTGTTCCGTCTCTTCGGTGTCGTCGTCCATCAGGAGTTCCACCTCCACTTCGGAGTCCTCTGCCATAGCGGGACGGGCTTCCACCTCTACGAGGCGTTGCTCCAGTTCCTCCAACAAGTCGCGCTGCACAGCCAAAACGGCATTGGCAGCGTTGAGGCTTTTTTGCAGTTCCTCAATTGTCTTGTCCAGTTGAGCAATACGCTTCTCCAAACCGGCGGAGTAAGTCGCTACCGCCTGTATAAAATGTCCGTTATCCATCTGTTAATTCCTAATTCATCATTCGTAATTCGTAATTAGCACGCCACTTTCTCGAGCCACTTGACCATACCGAGCATAACGCCCATCGAAACAAGGCATACGCCCAGGAACACAGCCCAGCAGTATTCGATAGGCCAAGCGTTGTACATCACCGGACCTACCCAGATCATCAGGTTGCCGAGAGCAGTAGCCCCCAACCAGAGTCCCTGGCACAGACCTACCATGTGGCGCGGAGCCACCTTGCTGACGAAGGACAGACCGAGCGGCGAGATAAACAACTCTGCCACCGTGAGGAAGAAATAGGTCACCACCAGCACCCACGGACCGGCTTTGGTCAGCCCCGCAGCCGCCATCTGCTCTGCGTCCATTGCACGGAAATCCGTACCCGAAGGATAGCCCTTAACTGCCGAGAATACAGTCAGAAACAGGTAGGCACACGCCGCGATACCCATACCGATAGCGATCTTGCGCGGAGTAGAAATCCCCTTGCCTTTGCGTGCCAGCGAACCGAAGATCCACATGATAACCGGAGTCAGCACGATCACAAAGAACGGATTGAGAGCCTGCCATATCTCGGGTGCAATAGACTGCGTTACCACAAAGTCGCGTGCAAAAACCGACAGCGACTGCCCGTTCTGGTGGAAACTGAACCAGAAGAAAATAGCCACACCGAGTACGGCAAACAGAGCATACATACGCTGTTTAATCTCCTGTGCCATAGCGGCTTTCTCGGCTGTGGAATACGTAACCGCATTATTGGTTTCTTTCTTCGCGGGTTGCGGGAACATCTTTTTGGTACAAAGGAAAATAACGAGCGAAAGCAACATAGCCGCCACCGAAGCGATGAACGAATAGTGGATACCCGTATTGAACACATTGATGTAATCCTGACAGAAAGCCGCGTTGTCCACAAACTGATAGCCGCTTGCCATCACCTGCTGCATAGTCTCGGTGAACTTGGTGGTAACCACACCGTCAGCCAGGTATTGGTGGCAGAGTGCGGGCATATCCGCATTGTAAACGAGGTCGTGCGCCTTGAGCCACCACTGGCGGAGCAGCGGAGCCACGAACGGCGCAATCAGACCGCCGATATTGATGAACACATAGAAGATCTGGAAACCCGAATCGCGCTTGTCTTTTGCCTGCGCCAGTGCCTCGGGACCCTTCTTAGCCGCCTCGGTCTCGAATTCGTCGTACATCTTGCCGACGATAGCCTGCAGGTTGCCTTTGAATAGTCCGTTACCGAAAGCGATCAGCAGCAATGCCACACAGGTGAAGACCAAGATACCCCACCACATAGCGTCGCCGTCGGTCTGACTGAACACCGGCACGGACAAGGCTACATAACCTAATGCCATGATGATCAAGCCCCACTGAATGGTCTTGTTGTAGTTTTGCGTCTTGTCGGCAATCAAACCGCCGACGAGGCTCAGCACGTAGATACCGCAATAGAACACAGAGTAGATCACACCTGCCGTGGCATCCGACAGACCGAACTTGGACACCAGAAACAGCAGCAGCACCGCATTCATGATGTAGTAACCGAAACGCTCGCCCATATTCGCAAGGGCGGCAGGTATCAAACCTTTAGGGTGATTTTTGAACATAAGGTATTTGTTTTAAGTGATTATTTTTCGTTGTATTTTGCAGGCGGTTTTGTTATAGGATCGTTATAGGTGAAGCGTAAGGCGGGTGTGCGGGAGCACACTGAGCGCCGTAGCGACAAGAAGCCCTGTGTGCTGAGTAGAACTCCTTAATACTTAGAAAGCCTATCCACCTTATATCCTCCTTATATCCACCTTACTTTTCAATGATGAATGAAGAATTAGGAATTATATGCTTTTGCATTACTCATTTTCCCTGTGGTTTCCCTGCTTTTTCCATGAGGATAGCGGGAACATTCATAATTCATAATTCATAATTCATAATTCATAATTCATAATTCCATCCGTGTGTGTCTTCGGCGCGTCCGAACTGGATATCCTGCAAGGCGTGGTACAAACGGCAGCACACCTCGCCGGGGGCAAGACCATATTCATATACGCGCGAGAGGTCGGGGTCGATAATCCGCGAGATAGGCGAAATAGCCGCCCCCGTGCCGCAAGACGCCGCCTCCTGCATCTCCGCGAGTTCCTCCACGGGTATCTGCCGTTCCTCGCAGCGGATACCCAGATCGTTGCAGAGCGTCATCAGGCTGCGGTTGGTGATACTGGGCAGGATACTGTCGCTCTTGGGCGTGATGTACACCCCGTCTCTGACACCAAAGAAGTTCGCCCCGCCGCACTCATCTATATATTTGTGCTCCCGCGAATCCAGGAACAGCACGCCGTAGCCCTGCTCATGCGCCGGTTCGGTGGCACGGAAAGACGAGGCGTAGTTGCCCCCCACTTTGTACCGCCCCGTGCCGAAGGGTGCCGCCCTGTCCACACGGCGGTTGATGATAAACGGCGTTGTGCCGAACCCGCTCGGGAAATAGGGACCGATAGGCGTGGCAAGGCACATAAACTCAAACTCGTGCGCAGGCGATACCCCCACTTTGGGAGTCGTCCCTATCAGTATCGGGCGGATATAGAGCGTCGCGCCCGTACCATACGGCGGCATATAGTCGATATTCTCCGCCACGCACATCTGCACCGCCTCCATAAACTTATCCTCGGGCAACGGCGCGATATACATCGACTTTGCAGACTCCTGCATGCGGCGGGCATTCTCCTGCGGGCGGAAAATTCGCACCCGCCCGTCCACTCCGCGAAAGGCTTTCAGCCCCTCGAACGCCTCTTGCGCATACTGCAACGCCGTGGCTGCCGCATGGATGGAGATACGGAAATCGCCCGTTGCATACACCTCACCCCATTGCCCGTTCCGATACGAGCAACGCACCATCTTCGCACACTCGGTGTACGAGAAAGTCAGGTGTTTCCAATCTATTTGTTTCATTATCTTTTCGACCTCCCCCCACCCCCAAAAAAGAGGGGCTCGACGGATTCTAATTACTACTTATTTTTACCATTCTTTTCCTCCCCTACTCTGCAAGCCCCCTCTTTCACAGGGTTCCCACAAGCAATGCGCAGTGGGATGTTCTCGAGGGGGTTGGGGGAGTTAAACAACTCGTCCAAAATGCTTCGTCCGCTGCCGAAACAGGGTTCCAGATTCCGCCCCATCCAGTCGGTGGTCGGCTGCAGCGTATAGCCCGCAAGTGGCGTCATACTGCGGTTGAGCAGTTGCATAATCACCTCGTGCAAACTGTTGTTCAAATCCACCAGATATTTTGTCTCCCGCTCATAGAACGGGCGGAAAT
Organism: uncultured Bacteroidales bacterium; assembly: GCA_934716995.1. Lineage (GTDB taxonomy): Bacteria > Bacteroidota > Bacteroidia > Bacteroidales > Paludibacteraceae > Colicola. The sequence goes on from CAKUYO010000019.1 coordinate 27,104, forward strand.
AGTCCTCGAAATAGTCGAAGTATGGTGTCCTACGGTAGGCACTCACGAGCGAAATCCAGTGTTGGTGCTGCCAGCGGGTTTGGTAACAGATTTCCACATCGCGGGTCAGTTGCTTGTGCTCCGATTTCTTCACCGGCACGCTCAGCGTCAGCGGTCCGTCGGGCGTGGTGATAGTGCAGCGGTTGCGGCAGGTCTGTTTCGGAAAACTCTCCATCACCTCTATCCGCACCGCCTGCGGGGCTTGCAGATAAGCGCAGTACCAATCAACAGAGCCAAGGTAAGCAGTAGGGAGAATAACCTGCCCACTCCCGACCTCCCCAACCCCTCCAAAGGAGGGGCTTACAGAACATCCGTCAAGCCCCTCCTTTGGAGGGGTTGGGGAGGTCGGGGGTAGTATGCTATTATTGCACTGCATTCTTTCCAATCCTGCTCCAGCGGATATGCCCTTTGAACCACGGTTTGTCTTTCTCCACCGACAACCAGATGAATACCGGCCGTCCGACGATATGGTCTTCCGGCACGAAGCCCCAGTAGCGGCTGTCCGCCGAGTTGTGGCGGTTGTCGCCCATCATCCAGTAGTAGTCCATATCGAATGTATAGTCCTCGCCCACGTGCATCGGTTTGAACTCGTAGGCATCGGCAATACGTTTGTAGAGCCAATAATTGTCCTCGGTGATCCGCAGCGTCTCGCCCTTGCGCGGGATATAGATCGGACCATAGTTGTCGCGCGTCCACGTGGTATGCCCCAGCGGATAGACATCGCCGCCCTGCTGCTCGGGTTCGAGAGTAACAGAGATGATATGCGGGTTCTTTGCCAACTCGTCGCGCATCGTCTCCGTGAGCGGGAAATGATATACCCCCGGTTCCAAGCGCCGGCGGTCGTCTTTGTTGATACCCATCTTCTCCAGATAGGTGTCGGTCAGGATATGCCCGTCGGTCTGCACGAAATAGTTCAACTGCACGCCATCGCGGTGCGGTTCGGCTTCGCCGTTGATATACACCACGTTATCTATAATCTGCAGCGTATCGCCCGGCGTACCTACACAGCGTTTCACATAGTTCTCCCGCCTGTCCACAGGGCGCACCGTCAGTTCGCCGAAGATGTCTTTGCGGCTTTCCACCACCTGTTTGCCGTAGTAGTGGCACAATGTGTAGTAGTCGGGGTTTTGCATTCGGGTGCAGACGGTATCGCCCGCAGGGAAATTGAATACCACGATATCGCCTTTCTCGGGGGTGTCCCATCCTGCAAGACGCTTGTAACCCCAATGCGGCTTGTCGATATAACTCTTGCCGCCGCCCAGCCATTGCGGGAACGTATGCTGCACCAGCGGCATCGAGAGCGGCGTATTCGGCACACGCGCACCGTAACTCATCTTGCTCACATAGAGAAAATCGCCCACGCGCAGACTCTTCTCCAACGAAGAAGACGGGATCTGGTAGTTCTGGAAAATATAGAGGTTGATGAAATACACCGCAATGAGTGCAAACAGGATAGCGTCCACCCACGAGCAGACCATGTACAGCACTTTGTTCGCTTTCGGGTTCTCGGGTTCGCCTTTTGCCGCAGGCTTGTAGCGTTTCCACCAACTCCAGTTGATATACCGGGTGGTAAAAGCGTCAAAGATAACAGGCAGCAGCGCCAGCCAACCGAGACTTGCCCAGTCGCCCCACGCCACCCACAGCACAAAAGCGACATATATCGCACTCCACACGCCGGCAGCAATCCACCCGCGGCGCGCTACGTTTTGTATTCTTTCCTGAAAACTTTTCATATTAACTATTTAAGAACAAAACTTACAAAACCTTTCTTGCGGTGCAACACGCACCGCGCTCCGGAAACAAATACGTAAAAAAATACACCAAATATATCCAAATAAATAATAGGTATCTTATTCATTAACACACAGCACTTCGTCAAACGTATGATACCCCTTTTTGCCGATGATCCATTCGGCTGCCAAGACCGCACCGAGGGCAAAGCCCTTGCGCGACTTTGCCGAGTGGCTGATACTAATCGAATCCACATCACTATCCCACGTAACAGTATGTATGCCGGGTACCTCCCCCTCACGGATAGAGGTAATGGGAACTTCAACCTCCCCTACCCCTCCAGAGGAGGGGTTCGACAGACACTCCGGAAGCCCCCTCTTTGAGGGGGTTGGGGGAGTCTTTATCTGTTCCGCCAATGTTTTTGCCGTGCCGCTCGGGGCGTCCAATTTGTGCACGTGATGCACCTCGGTGATACTCGGCGTGTATTCGGGATAACGTTGTATTATCTTTGCCAACTGCTTATTGAGGGCAAACAATATATTCACCCCTATGCTGTAGTTGCTCGACCACACCAAGGCATTGGTAATTAGGAATGAAGAATTATGAATTACGAATTGTTCCACATTCCACCCCGTGGTGCCGCAAACTACGGGTTTGCCTTTGCTCCACGCACGGCGGATGTTCTCCTCCGCCGTGGCGGGAGTGGTAAACTCGACAGCGACGTCCGCTGTAGCAAACGCCTCCGAATCAAAGTCCTGCAAATTATTGCGGTCGATGATACACACCACCTCGTGTCCGCGTTCCCGCGCCACCTCTTCGATGATATGCCCCATCTTGCCGTATCCTATCAGTGCTATTTTCATTATCCTTCCGGTGCTGATTTATACTTTGCGTGTCCCGAAATCGGAACACTCCAAATCCGTGCAAAGTTACTGCTTTTTTCTGATATGTGCAATAGAGCACCTTTTTTGCCAATTCAACCCCAAGAAATTGCACCCCAAAGCAAAGCCCCAAACACCCACCCTACGAATCATTTAGCCTCCGCTCTCGCATATATCGCCCTACCACTACCCTACCACTCTTTTCTTTTATTGACAGAAAATATATATATTATATAGCATTTTTATACACAGATACAGACTGCCTTCATGAATCAGGCAGTCTGTATCTTTTTCGGATAATTTCTATCCTAACTATTTTTTGATTTATTTTCCGGCTTCTCCTGACTACTCCGGTTTTCTGCCAAGGAAGATGAATACCTGCCGGGTGCCATCGGCAGAGCGGAAGTTGGTCAGTTGCTCCAATGCCTGCACATAGCCCATCGAATGTTCGCGGATAGACTCGATTATCTCGGTGGTGGTCTGTCCCGCAGCAGCATCCTCGGTGGTGCGGATGATCAGGTCGTCGGTAATGGACGAGCCGTTCAGGAAACGGCTTGCCTGCGACATGGCTTTGACCGATGCCACACGGTTCATTGCGCTCTCGTTGCCTCCGTATTTGACGGGATCAAGCGACAGGACGGACATCAGATAGGTGCTGTCGTAGTCCTGCACGATACGCACCCCCTCGAAGGGGGCATTGTTGTACATACGGACAAGGAAGCGTGTAAAAGACGTACGCTCCGTGTTGTAGCCCTGTGCCAGACAGGGCAGTGCCAGCAAAAGGGCGAACAAGAGATTACTTAGTCTTTTCATAGTCGGTTTCCATACGTCGTAAATACTCATAATCTTCCCATACACGATGATAGATGGCTTTTTGTTTGCACACTGCGCTATAACAAAAAATGATAATCACAAATAGACTTAGTACGAGAATACATAATGTTGAAATGCGAAAGAGATATTTTTCTTTGAACCAACAGGCAAAAGTTTCAATATGATAATAATACTTGTATATCACAAACATCAATGCGATTAAGGGAATAACCATATTTCGCATCATGGCTATTTGTCCTTCCAATGTCCGGATAGTGTTTCCATGCTGTTTCACATCAACTACATAATAATAGGCTTCATTGTACTTGTCAAGAAGTTGATTATTAGTCACAATGTTACTATTTAATTGCAAGACATTAGCAACGCCCACTAGTTGTTTCAACATATATACATTTTCATTTTGAAGAAGTTCATTCAAACTTTCTCTAATATGCTTAGGATTATTTCTCAAACAGGACAGATTATTCCACACACATTCCGAAAGACTATGCAAAACTAAACCTGCCGGGTATGCTAAAAGAACAATAAGCGAGACTGATATTTTGTTTTCCAAGGGTATATCCAACAGATATAGAATTTCACCTACGAACAATATGCCAGGAAGCAACATAGCCAACAGGTCGTACAAGGTTAGCCTTGAATAAGTATGTCTTATGATTCCGTCCATATAGCACTATTTTATGTTACCTGTGATTTCAACCGTTTTGGTATCAACACCACCATCTTTTTTTTGCATATTTATACTAATCTCAGCCCGAAACGGGCCGGTAGAGGCAAGGAATCCTTTGGAAGGTTTATATGTTACACGGACATAATGATAATCGCCGTTCTCTATCTTCTTAAAAGTTATAGGAGATATCATACCGAATAACCCACCGCCGATGCCTACATCATCCGTATTCGCATGACGCCCGTTAAACGTAAAATTTGAAATTTTAGGGTACATATAAGTATATTTGTCTCGTTTAGCCAAACGAAATATCACAGAAGCAGAGGAACCTCTTTTGATATCGCCCAAATCATATTCTGTATCTGTGCATACGGGGATGCCATCTATCTCATTTATTTTATCTATCTCATCAATATTTTCATTGCTAGCCCACAGTTTGTCTTTCGAAGAAATAGTCGTGGTAGGAACAGGGCTACCGTCTTTTTTGGTAAGATAGAAACCGGATATCTTATAGAGAGTATCAACAGGAATGGATAAAGTGCTGCCATATTGTCCCACATAACACCCAATCGCATTTTCCATATTAATGTAGCATATACTTTCTGTAGCAGTATGATGATAACACTTACTGAACACATTATCACTTCTTCCATATACGTAAGGGAATATCCCTTTTTTTATCGAAATATACTCATTGCAGTAATCATCGCAAGAAATCTCACAACTATGAAACAGATCTTCTCTATATATTATGTGTGGTTCTATATACATATATTTATTGTCTATATTATCATTTAACAATATATTATATGCTTTTTGCATAAATAGAATTCCAATATCACCAAAGAAATAACCAGGTAAATCTTTTAACCAATTACTCCAATGGTCTCGTTCAAATATATCTATATAGAAATAAGATGTATCATGCTTAGGAACTTTATACCCATCAGACATCCCATTTTGCAAGTTTACATTGTATATGTCGTATTGATAAAAACTATACCCCATTTTATCAAAAGGTTGTATTTGTTCTTTCGTATAACTGATAGCCTTCAATGTTGAATTCATAAAGTTGTAGAAGTTTTCCGTATTCTGATTGGAATACAGACGAATGGTATAGGGTATGACAGCCTCTTTTCCTCCGTTGGCAATGCGCGGTTCGCCCACCTCCAATACATAATCAAACAAATCATCAGTATTTTCCAAGACGGTCAGAACATTTTGTAAGGCTTTCTCGCTATTGGCTTTGTTGAGTTCATACAGTTTGACGTTTGCGCCAAAGGTTGCGCCGGCGAACTCACATTCCGCCCCTTTACTTTGGGCATACTTAACCAGTTTTGTCAGCGACACCGTGGCTTGCAAAGATACACACGACTTACCATTCTCAAGTTGCATATATGCCAATTCGGTATATTTCTGGATATTACCGGAAGACACCGTTACAATCTCATCCTTGACCAAAGAATCATTCAATATAGTCGTATTAGCAGACACAAATGTACCATAGGCTTGTTCGATGGCACTACGCAGGGCAACGTGCGTGGCTTCTTCTTTGGTGGCACCGTCGCCCGACACAACCAAGGTTACTTCCTCCACTCCTTGAGCGGAAAGTATGGATATGCTCATCAGGCACACCCATACAAAAGACATCAATTTCTTCATTTTCTTGATTATTTTACTTTTTCTTTGTTATTACCATTTCTTTACGACACTATTGACCATTTCGGGCAAGTGATTACCCACAGCCACACCGATTTCACGAATCATATCCATACGCTGTTTGCGCAATTGCACATTGTCGTTGTACTGCTGCACACGCAGGTTCCATTCGCGTTCGTCCACCTCTTTGGCACGGGCTTTCCGTTCGGCTTCCTCCGCCGCTTTCTTGGCTGCGATACTGCGCTCTTGCGCACGCAGGGTCTTCTCTATCTCCCGAGCCAACACATCGGCTTGGGCGGCAGCATTAGAGTGCGGGTTAATCTTAAGCAGATAATCGTACGCCTTGGCTGCCTGTTCATAGTTATGCTTCATATTCCATGCGGCTTGTGCCTGCTTTAGCCAGGCTTGCGCTTCATCGTCTATCTCCACCTGGTAGAGAGCCAGTGCCTTGGCTTGGGCTTGCGTATAGCAATCATAGCACTCTTGCGGCACAGCCAACAGGGCGGCGATGGCTTCTTTGCGCTGTCCCATTTGCGCTCTATGGTCGGCATTAGTAAGAATGTCAACGCAATGATTGGTATAATAGTCCGTTATCTGTGTTTTGGCTTCGGCAACAAGCGACCGTATTTTCTCGTTTTGGGGAGAGAAGCGGTTATATGCCTGTATCTGTGCCTTTGTTTCCGACACGCCGATACCGGCAACGGAGATTGTGGTTTTGCCAAACACACGATTGTCAATAGCATCACCTATAGTGATGGTAACATCCAATTTCTCGGATATCTTGGGCGGATTGGAAGGCATCACATCGCGCCCGGTGATATTCACTTTTGCCGAGATGACAAAGCGGTCGGACAATCCGCTCGTTACTCCATTGTCGGTGAGTATCTGTTCCAAGCGGTGTTCCAACTGCAGGCGTGCTTCCTCGGGGATGTGCTCATATTCGGGTTGCACTGCCGTGATGGACAATGACATATCTTGCGCACAAAGGGTGCCTGCCATACACAGGACGGCAAATAAAAAGACCGGTCGTTTCATACTATTTCTCTCCTAATACAATGTTGGCTTCTCCCAAACCGCGCACCATCACTTTGGCGGTGATTTGGTATTGTTGTTGCAGGTATTTACGCAGTTGGGTGGCAAAAGCACGTGCGTCCACAGCCCTACCGTTCCCGTCAAAGAAAGGAATACGCACTTGCTCGAACTGTGCCATTGTCTCGGTGGCGTCTGTCAGGTTGAACGCGCCGTTAACGGTGTTCTCGGCAAGCCAATTCTGAATACAATCCAACAGTTCTTCGCCGTTGTATTCCGTTTCCAAGTTGTTTTCCCAACTATCCCAGCAGCGGACAGTCATCACTATCTCGCGTCCGTTGGCTTGCAGGTCGGCATAGTATTGCGTCATTTGCGTATCAAAGCCGGCAATCTTTTGCAATACGGCGTTTTCCAGCAGTTGGGGAATGAGGTCTTGCGAGACATCGCTTGTACCCGATGCGGTGGCAATACGCTTGCTTGTATAGGCATCGAATGCTTCCAGAGTGAAAGTTACGGAATGTCCGTCCTTCGCCTTGTTCACCTGCCAGCCCAATTGGATAATGATGTCCGACTTGGTGCGGCGTTTGAGCATATCCAGCGGACTCTCTACCAGCGTTGCGCCCGTGCTGCTCATTGCCACATTGTCTTCCGCTATGCGGCTTTGCATAGCCTTGAACTCCTGCTCGCAGTCTTTCAGACTATAGCCAAGTCCGGTGAGCAGTTCGCCCACCTTGCTGACCACCCCGCCCAATTCGGTATCTTCGCGGAAAGCAGTGGGATAATCGGGAACCACCACCTGCACACCCTGATTGAGGTAAGTGGTTGTGAAATAACGTTGAGCGCACCAGTTATCGCTCGGTAAGATCATAAGGGTTGGTTTCTTCTCTTGCGCCGCCATCAAGGGCAATGCTACCAGGCAGGCGAGAAGCAGGCTGTTTTTCAATAGTACCTTTGCCATAAATACCACGTGTTTGTGTTTTGTAGGCATACGGCTCCGGATTTGCCCGATTAACAATTAAAACAGATTTGGTACAGACACAAAGAAAGCGTGGAGCCTTATCTTTTGCTTATTCTCAACTCTGAGGTTCCGGAAAGACCCTTGCAACAAGAACAAACAATATACGCCCACGCCCGATATGCATAACCGCCGCACCAAAAGGCGCGGGCACTCATTACATACCACGGGGCATCTACTGCCTCTTGCTTTGGGTCGCGAAATTTTCCGGATTTCAGAGTTCCAAAACAAGCGCATATAAACGCCTTTTATTATGTCTGTGAAGCCAAGTGTTCGGCAAACGGGCGTGCGGCTATCGTTGTTCCAACGACCTCAGCCCACCCGCAAAGCCCTCCCCAACTTCACACCGCAAAATTACAATAATTATTTCAAACGCGCAAATGGCAGTTAAATTTTCCAAAAGAAATACGAAAAAACAGTGCTACGCAGTGCGAAAGAAATTAAGGAAACAAAAGAAAATATGTAACGTCAGTTCGATATGATTTGGGAAATATAAATTTATGGTTAATTTGTGGTAATACGGCGTAGCCGTCCGTTCAATAAAGTCCCGCTAATGCCGATTTGTAGTCAATTCAATGACAATTCGTGTTTGCAGTAGTAGTTGCTATACTATTATATGTTGTTTAATAGTTGTTGTCAGTTGTTGACCTACAAACTCTTTCGCTATATTGAACCGATGCTATGCAGAATTTACAGCCAGACACCTATACCCAAAGAAACGAACTCCACTTTGGTCAGATGGGCTTTCATAGTGCCCTGTACGAACAGATGCCACGGGAGACGATAGCGCAGGGCTATCTGCGTATAGAGCCAGCCGTCGGGGTAGCCTGCCGAGCCTGCACGGAGCAGGTCATATTTATAGAAAATGCCTTTATTGAGCCGCCCGTTTTCCGCCTGACGGGCTTCGTCAGCGGGCTCAAGGTTCTTGACCGGATCGAGCAGATAAACACCGAAATGGAAACCTGCCGTAAATCGCCCGATAACAAACTCGGGCTGCAGGCTGATGCCCAACCGCCAGCAGTCGGCACCATCGGTGCGTGCCGCAGCGAGGTTGGTCTTATTGAAATAGGTATCACGGCGGATATACGCCCCGTCGTAAAACACGTCCACTCCCCCGCCCAAGCGGAAGATCCGGTGCGCCCGCCAGTAAGCCGCTATTTGCATCTCGCAGGCGAAGAAAGTCTGCCGGTCGCGGTAATAGACCTGCCTTCCGCCCGCAGCAAAAGCCAACTCCACCTCCCAGCGTTTCTTTAGTTCGGTCTTGCTTGTCGAGACCGGTGAAACAGTGCTTTGCGGCGTATAGCGCACGCCTATATCGCCCCCAAAGATGTTGTAGCCCGAGTTGGGCTGCACCATACTGCCGTTGCTGATATGGTACCACCCCGCTGAAACAGGGATACTCCACCCGTGGCTGACAGGAAACTCCATATAAAATGCCTCGGGGAAATAGAAATTGAAGACGCTGCCGATGCTCTTGTTGGCATTGGTTAGGTCTTGGTACAGATGTCCCTCGGGAACGGTATTGCGATAGGTCTTGGTAACGAATGCCGCACCGATACCCGGACGGAGACCGAGGACGAAATGCGGGCAGCGCACTAACGGAACATCCATAAAAACATAAGGTGTAACGGCATTGCCGAGGAGTGTCTTGTCGCCGAGATACCAGTAGCCGAGCGCCACACCGGGCGCAGCATCATTCCAATCGTGCAAGGCACGCCAATCGGGGCGGAAAGCCACGGCGAACTCACCACCCATAGACGGACCGACCCACTGCCCTTTCCTGCCGAGCATATCGTCCACTTTACCGTCGGGCATAATCGCCCCCGCACGGAAAGACAAACGGTAGTCGGTATCCAACGCCAAGAGCGGGAGACACCAAAGCAAACAAGCCCATATCACGCTATGCCGTTTCATACCGAGGACAAAGGTACTGCTTTTTTGCGAGATACACAACTGAATATAGAAAGATAGAATGATAGAAAGATAGAAGCAAGGCGACGGATAATGGTATCAAATACCACCACTGCAAATTGTCAGAATCCGTTATTATGTTGTCTTATCCTTATGCTTTCAGGTCTATGTCATTTGTATGTGATTCGTATGTGATTCGTATGAGATTAGGCGGTTTTTGCTTGTATTATAGCGAGTTAGTGTTTACTGTTGCGTATGTCAGAAAAAACTTGTAACTTTGCACGCTGTATTGTGCATACACTATCCGAATAAACTATAAAACAATAAATAAATCATCAAAAAACTATGTGGTTAAAAGATTCCTCTATCGGCCGTAAGTTCGTTATGAGCATTACCGGCCTTGCTCTGGTTCTCTTTCTCCTCTTCCACGGCTGCATGAATGTGGCACTGGTCTTCTCGGAGGAAGCGTACAACTGGATCTGCTCCGTATTGGGAGCCAATTGGTATGCGATTGTGGGTACACTCGGGCTGGCACTGCTCATTCTGATCCACTTTGTGTATGCTATCTGCCTTACCATTCAGAACCGTCACGCACGCGGCAACGACCGCTATGCCGTCTCGGCAAAGAAAGAGGGCGTGGACTGGGAGTCGGAGAATATGCTCGTGCTGGGCTTGTGCGTTCTCGGTTTCCTGATTCTCCACCTGTACAATTTCTGGTTCCGTATGCAGTTGGCGGAACTGACCGGCGGCGCTACGGCAGGGGCTTTTGACCCGCAGAACGGTGCAGCGTACGTAAAAGCGTTGTTCACCACACCTGTTTGCGGACAAATCTATTGCGCACTGTACATCATCTGGCTCGTTGCTCTGTGGTTCCACCTCAACCACGGTGTTTGGTCGGCATTGCACACGCTGGGTTGGAACAACCTCAAATGGATGAAGCGTATCCGCGTCATCGGTACCGTAGTGGCAACACTCGTTATCCTTCCCTTCGCCATCGTCGTCTTCTACTACCTCGGCGTCGGTATCGGTATGCTCTGCGCATAAGTTTGGCTATTTCCTATGCCGCTCCGCGGCAAGAGAAATAAAGGAAACAAAAGAAATAATTGCTAACTAAAACTACAGAAACCGATGAAGCCTTTTAATAATTCGATATGGTTGAGTGCCCGGGAAAGCGTCTATTTTGTCGCCGTATCCCTATTGCTGACGAAAACAGGGAATGCAACGATGGAAAATATCGACGTGTGGTTGGTTTTTACAATAGCCTTTTTTGCACTCTTGGACGCTATGGCTAAAATGCTAAAAGATACAAGCCTGTTCCGTTGGGACAAGATTGTCTACCTGTTTTTGGCTGCCTTTACCCTTATTGCCACGGGCATAAAGGCTTTCTTCGGGCAAATAGAGATGCTTGACATCATAACGCTGATATTGGCGGGCGCATTATGTTTCTATATACTGGCAGAAGCCATTGTATATTTAATACTAAAAAGCAGACACAAATGGAGTCTTCCTATTTCGTTTGAAGAAACGGTACGTCTTTGGCTTGCCAACAACTTTGCCTATCTCTCACTGATGTTAGCATTATATCGTTCATTAACATTGTAAAATAATTCAATAAATACATGGCAACAAAACAAGCAACAGGAGTCATCACGCCTGAGATGGCGAAGATTCCCGCAGGTCCGTTGGAGAAGAAATGGACAAACTACAAAGACCATCAGAAACTGGTCAACCCTGCCAACAAACGCAAGATCGACATCATTGTGGTCGGTACGGGTCTGGCAGGTGCATCGGCTGCCGCTTCGCTGGCAGAGATGGGCTTTAACGTACTGAACTTCTGCATTCAGGACTCGCCCCGCCGTGCGCACTCGATTGCAGCACAGGGCGGTATCAACGCCGCAAAGAACTATCAGAACGACGGCGACTCAATCTACCGCCTCTACTACGACACCATCAAGGGCGGCGACTACCGTGCACGCGAGGCAAACGTGTACCGTCTGGCAGAGGTGAGCAACAACATCATCGACCAGTGTGTGGCACAGGGCGTACCTTTCGCACGCGAATACGGCGGATTGCTCGACAACCGTTCTTTCGGCGGCGCACAGGTAAGCCGTACTTTCTATGCCAAGGGGCAGACCGGACAACAGTTGCTGCTCGGCGCTTACTCGGCGCTGAGCCGCCAGATCGGCAAGGGCAAAGTAAAGATGTACAACCGCCACGAGATGCTCGACATTGTGATGATCAAGGACGAGAACGGCGAGGAACGCGCACGCGGTATTATTGCACGCAACCTCATCACCGGTCGTATCGAGCGTTTCTTTGCACACGCAGTAGTCATCGCTTCGGGTGGATACGGCAACACGTTCTTCCTCTCGACCAACGCTATGGCTTCCAACGGTTCGGCTGCTATGCAGATGTACCGCCACGGCGCATACTTTGCCAACCCCTGCTACGCACAGATCCACCCGACCTGCATCCCGAAGCACGGTGATTTCCAGTCGAAACTGACGCTGATGTCGGAGTCGCTCCGTAACGACGGTCGTATCTGGGTGCCGAAGAAATTAGAGGACGCAAAGAAACTGCAAGCGGGCGAAATCAAGGGACGCGATATTCCCGAAGAAGACCGCGACTACTACTTGGAGCGCCGTTACCCCGCATTCGGTAACCTCGTGCCGCGCGACGTGGCTTCGCGTGCCGCCAAAGAGCGTTGCGATAAGGGCTACGGTGTAAACAACACGGGGCTGGCTGTGTTCCTCGATTTCTCGGACGCTATCCAGCGTCTCGGCAAGGACGTAGTGGCACAGAAATACGGCAACCTCTTCCAAATGTACGAGAAGATCGTGGACGAGAACCCGTACGAGAACCCGATGATGATCTTCCCCGCCATCCACTATACAATGGGTGGTATCTGGGTGGACTACGAACTGCAGACCAGTGTCAAGGGCTTGTTCTGCATCGGCGAAGCGAACTTCTCCGACCATGGTGCAAACCGTCTCGGTGCTTCGGCATTGATGCAAGGTTTGGCTGACGGCTACTTCGTACTGCCCTACACCATTCAGAACTACCTGAGCGACCAGATCGGTGTACCCCGTATGTCCACCGACCTGCCCGAGTTCGCCGAGGCAGAGAAGAAAGTGCAGGACAAAATCGACCGCCTGATGGCTATCCAAGGCAAACGCTCGGTGGATTCGATCCACAAAGAGTTGGGGCTCGTAATGTGGGATTTCGTTGGTATGGGACGTACCGCAGAGGGCTTGAAGACGGCTATCGAGAAAATCGACGCTATCAAGAAAGAGTTCTGGAGCAACGTCTATATCCCCGGCGAGGCAGGTGCACTCAACAACGAGTTGGAGAAAGCACTCCGCCTGGCAGACTTCATTGAGATCGGCAAACTGATGGCACTCGACGCCCTCAACCGTGAGGAGTCGTGCGGCGGACACTTCCGCGAGGAGTATCAGACCCCCGAAGGCGAGGCACTCCGTCAGGACGACAAGTTCTCGTACGTAGCCTGCTGGAAATACACCGGCGAGGACAGCGAACCCGAACTCATCAAAGAACCCCTCGACTACGAGTTCACAGAACGTAAAACACGTAACTACAAAAACTAAGCAACAATGGATAGTTATATAAATATCAAGGTCAGAGTTTGGAGACAGGCAGGACCGAAAGCAAAAGGGTACTTCGAGACCTACGAACTTAAAAACGTCTTCCAAGGTGCTTCGTTCTTGGAGATGATTGATATTTTGAACGAGCAACTCATCAGCGAGCACAAAGACCCCATCGCCTTCGACCACGACTGCCGTGAGGGTATCTGCGGTATGTGCTCCATGTATGTGAACGGACACCCGCACGGACCGGACAGTGCCATTACAACATGCCAGTTGCATATGCGCAAGTTCCATGACGGTGAGACTATCACCGTGGAGCCGTGGCGCAGCCGTGCTTTCCCTGTTATCAAGGACTTGATGGTGGACCGTCAGGCGTATGACAAGATTATGCAAGCCGGCGGTTTCGTAAGCGTGAACACAGGCGGTGTACCCGATGCCAACGCTATCGCTATCCCAAAGGCAGTGGCTGACGAGGCCATGGACGCTGCTTCGTGTATCGGTTGCGGTGCATGCGCCGCTGCCTGCAAGAACGGTTCGGCTATGCTCTTCGTGGCAGCCAAGGTAAGCCAGTTGGCACTCCTGCCGCAAGGCAAGGTAGAGGCGAAACAGCGTGCAAAGAACATGCTTGCCAAGATGGACGAACTCGGTTTCGGCAACTGCACCAACACGGGTGCCTGCGCTGCCGAGTGCCCGAAATCGGTTTCGCTGGCCAACATCGCCCGCCTCAACCGCGAGTTCATCTGCGCAAAGTTCTCCGACTAACGAAATAGCCGTTAAAGAAAAATCCCCGTTTGACAACCGGTCAAACGGGGATTTTCAGTTATAGCCGTTATTTTAGAAAAGGGACATCTGGGTAGGCGTTGCCGGAGGAACCTGCTTGGGCTTCGGAGAAGGTTTCGAATAGGGTTTCGGCTTATGCTCCGTGGAGTGGTGCCGTTTGGGATGCCGCCGGTCTTCGATATATTGGCGGGTGGGCGCAGCACAGTTCTTACACACCCAGTCGAGATAAGAGGTGTCCGCCTGTGCCACTTGGGCGATAGTCTTGCCACGGTATTTGCCCTGTGCAAAGACAAAATCACCGTCTTTGAGAGCGAGGAAACCGTCCACGGAGACGAAATCGAACTCGGGGCGGTGTATTTCCTCGTCGGAAGTGCGGGTCTCGTTCTGTGCTTTGAAGACCGCTATCGTGGCACGCACATCGGCAAGCGAGTTGTGCGCGTCCTCGAAATCGTGCCCGTAGTAGCGGCGATAGACATCGCTCAGTTTGCGCGAAGTGCGTGCCGCCTCGATGATGTAGGCATCGTAGAAGATATGTTTGTCGAAATCAAACGACAATCCCTCGCGCTGGAGGTTGTAGTAGAGAATACGGGCATCGAAACCGTTGCCGTTGTAGGAAAGGATGTCGCAACCGCCGGTGAACGCCATCAGTTGCGGATAGATACTCTTCAGGCTCACGCCCTCCTGTTCCAACTTGGCTTGCGTGATATGATGTACCGCCTCAGCCGCAGGGTCGATATGGTACGGACACGAGGGGAGAATATACCAGTCAAGCGCCTCTGTCTCTTCGAAAGTGCGGGAATCGAATTTGACCAACGAGAGTTGGATGATAGAGTCTCGCTGGACGTCCAACCCCGTGGTCTCGGTATCAAAGCATACTACAAAGTCGGTCATGGTTCTTGTTTACAGGTTTACAGGTTTATAAGTTGATTAGTTGATGCGTGGTTGAATAAGTTGAAAGAGTTGATATGTTTATAGCCCCTCCCTTGGAGGGGTTGGGGAGGTCGGGGCAGGTCTATTTATTCCACTTGCAAGACCAATCCTTTGAGGTATTCGCCTTCAGGGTGGTAGATATTGACGGGGTGGTCCTGAGGCTGGTGCAACTGGTGGAGGATACGCACTTTGCGTCCCACTTGGGCTGCGGCACTGAAGACCGCCAGACGGAACATCTCCTTATCCACCGCCTGCGAGCAGGAGAATGTAAACAAGATACCGCCCGGACGTATCTGCTCAATGGCTTTGGCATTGAGACGCTGGTAGCCTCGCAGAGCATTCTTGACCGCATCACGGTGCTTGGCAAAAGCAGGGGGATCGAGGATGATCAGGTCGTACTTGTCTTTGATGTCCGCAAGGTACTCGAACGCCTCTACTGCATACGCCGTATGGTTGGTGCAATCGGGGAAATTGCGTGCCACGTTTGTGCGCACAAGGTCAACGGCTTTCTCCGACACGTCCACCGAATGGACGAGATGCGCCCCGCCGCGCAGGGCATAGACCGAGAAACCGCCCGTATAGCAAAACATATTCAGCACATCTTTGCCGCGGGCATAACGCTCCAGCAGAGCACGGTTCTCCCGCTGATCGACAAAGAAACCGGTCTTCTGCCCGCGCAGCCAGTCGATACGGAACTCCAAGCCGTTCTCTTTGCTCCAAAACTCCTCTTCGTCCTTTGTTCTTTGTTCATTGTTCTTTGTCCACAAGAGATAGCCCGCTTTGTCGCCGGTGAGTTGCGCCTTGAAGGGCAATGTATCATCGGACTTGTAATAGACATTCTGCACCGCAGGCACTACTGCCACAATGGCTTCGGCTATCTCTTGGCGGTGGAGATGCATACCCGCCGAGTGGGCTTGTACGACTGCCGTATCGGCATAGATATCCACTATCAGTCCGGGCAGGAAATCCCCCTCGCCGTGAATAAGGCGGTAGGTGTTGTTGTCCGGGCGGACAAGCCCGACAGACTCGCGCATACGATAGGCGGAAGCGATACGGTCGTGCCAGAAATGCGGCGGGAGCGTGCTGACGCCGAACTCCAGAATGCGCACGGCGATAGAACCTATCTGGTAGTGCCCCACGCCGAGGATGTCGCCGCTATGGCTCTGCACTACCACCAGTTCGCCCTCCTGCGGAGCGTCAAAAGGATAGTCTTTGTCCAACTGTATCTTGGCAATCGCCCCGGAGAAGATCCAAGGGTGGAAGCGGCGGGCGGATTCGTCCTTGTGCGGTTTGAGAATGATGGTTGTCATAATTTATTCTACGCCGTTGGCGACGGTATGATAGGTATGAAGGGAAAGATTGTCGCTGACCACTTTGATGGCACTGACATACTCAAAACCGAGACTGCAGATGTAAGCCAACTCCATATCGAAGACGCAGTCGCGGTAGTCGGATTGGAGTACAAAATCGGTGTTGCTGTAGCAAACGGCTTGCGTAAGCGAGGCGGCACAAGGCAGTACATCGAGTGGCAATACCGGTTCGGGATAAGACACATTCGGATGGTTGAGACGTGCTTCCGTAACCGCGACAAGGGTGCCGAGGTCAAAGTTCGCACTGCCCGCATAGCCGACATTGAGTATCTCGGTGCCGGCAGGCACATTGCGCAAAGCACGAATGATATTGACTGCGCCGACACCCGTAACCAGCACTTCGTATTGCGAGAGTATGTCCGCACAACCGAGTTGCGCGGCAATGTCATTGATCAGTTTGCGCTCGCCGTCCTCGGCAAGCAAGATGAGTTTTTTCATATTGAGGACAAAGTTACGACTTTTTCCCGAAATAAGCAACAGCGGTGCCGAATTTGCTATCGGATTGGCACAAACAAAGGCAATAGCGGTCAATAGCGCGCGACTGCCACACAAAGCGGTGCTTTGCGCCACTTATCTGCCGAACGATATGGTAAACACCTAACATTCGGTGGCTACCCAGCAGTTGGCACTAATGTCTCCTATGCCGCAAGCGGCAAAAAAAAATGGAAGAAAATTGGCAAAAGATGTCCTACGCACTCGCTATGCGGTGCGAGAGAAATTAAAGAAATAAAGGA
>CAKUYO010000020.1 GCA_934716995.1 uncultured Bacteroidales bacterium
GCCGAGGAGGGTGTAGCCGGGGTTGGTGCGTTTGCCCTTGGCGAGGTCGTCGCAGATACAATGACCGTGGTCTGGACGGAGCGGAATAGCGCAACCGCGCTGCTGCTCCACCTCCACCATTGCACGGAGGAACCCATAGGTATCAAGGTCGCCCTCGAACGTCCATTTCTCGTAGAAATCGCCCTCGGGTGTTTGGCTGACGGCACGGAGATGGACAAAGTTGATACGGTCGCCGAAACGGCGCATCATACCTATCAGATCATGCTTGCCTGCGCCGCCGAAGGAACCTGTACAGAGACAGAGGCCGTTGCTCTTGTTGGGCACGGCATCGATGAGGGCTTGGAAATCGTCAGCCGACGACAGAACACGCGGCAAGCCCATAATAGGCATAGGCGGGTCGTCGGGGTGGATAACCAGCGAGACACCCGCTTCGTCTGCCACAGGGCAAACCTCGCGCAGGAAGAAAATCAGGTTCTGCTGCAATCGTTCGCGGGTGATACCCCTGTAGCGCAGGAGTTGCTCACGGAACTGCTCCAGCGTAAACGACTCCTCCGCACCGGGCAAGCCCATAATCATCGTGCGGGTAAGCGTCTGCTTGTCCTCCTCGGTCATCTGCCCGTAACGGGCATGCGCACGGGCTATTTCCTCTGCGGTGTATCCGGCTTCCGCACCCTCACGACGGAGGATATAGAGGTCGAATGCCATATAGGCGGCTTTCTCGAACATCAAGCCGTGGCTGCCGTCGGGGAAGACATAGTCGAGGTTGGTGCGCGTCCAATCGAGTACGGGCATAAAATTGTAGGTAACCATACGGATACCGCACGCGCCGAGGTTGCGGAGAGTCTGCTTGTAATTGTCGATATACCGCAGATAATCACCCTCCTGCGTCTTGATATGCTCGTGTACGGGGACAGACTCGACGCCTGTCCACTCCAAGCCTGCGGCTTCCACTTCGGCTTTGCGGCGTTGTATCTCACCGACAGACCACACTTCCCCGTTGGGGATATGGTGGAGGGCGGTTATCACCCCCGTGGCACCTGCCATACGGATATCGGCGAGACGGACGGGGTCATTGGGTCCGTACCAGCGCATTGTTTGAATCATTGTTCCAATTAAGAATTAAAAATTAACAATTAATAATTAACATACAGGGCGGGTGATATGTTTCCTATGCCGCGGGGCGGCAAGAAAAATAGAGGAAAATATACCAACAGTGACTGTTTGACGACGCGGGACGCGTCGTCTCCACACGTTTACGTATCAAAACCGCGGACGAGGCGTCCGCGTCCCCGACCGGACTTGGTGCCAACTCCTAGGTAAGCACCACCTATCCTATAAGGAATCACCTACTAATCACCTACTCCTTCTATACAGATGCTATACGGAGATCAGATAGAGAATACATCGAAGCCGCCGTCCACGACGCTCAGGGCACCCGTAACGAAAGAGGACGCCTCGGAGATGAGGTAATGGATAGTGCCACAGAGTTCCTCGGGTACGGCAAAACGACCGGCAGGAGTATGACGGATAACATCTTCACCGCGGGCGGTAAGAGAGCCGTCGGGGTTGGTGAGCAAAGCACGGTTCTGGTTGGTAATCAGGAAACCCGGTACGATAGCATTGACGCGGATACGCGGGCTGAACTTCTGCGCCATCTCGGTAGCCATATACTTGGTGTAACTGGCGATAGCCGACTTGGCACAACCGTAGCCGAAGACGCGGGTAAGCGGACGGAGGGCAGACTCGGAGCAGAAATTGACGATAGCCCCCTCTTTCTTCTCGCAGAGGACTGAACCGAGGATTTTGGTAGGCAGGATAGTGCCGAAGAGATTGAGTTCGACCACCTTGCGGATAGCATCATCCGATGCATCGAGGAACGTCTTATCGGGAGCGATATTGGCCGCCGCCATATTACCGCCCGCCGCATTGAGCAGGACATCAATCGTACCGAAACGGGCAAGGATGTCGCGCTTGTTCTGCTCCAATATGTCTGCATCCAGAACATTCGTGCGGAGGAACATAGCGGGTGTAACAGCCGAGAGTTCCGCCTCGAAAGATTTACCTACTTCCTCGTTCATATCGAGGATGACCATGTGTGCGCCCTGCTCAGCGAGATAGCGCGCAATCGTTTGTCCGAGGACACCGCAGCCGCCCGTGAGGACGACCACCTTACCTTTGATATCAAAGAGATTTTTCATATTCCGTGTAATTTTTAGAGTTCCGTATTAGGGATTCGTTTTTACTCCACTAATGTCCATATAAAAAGCCATTAAAAGGACATCATCGGGTATTTAAGTCTCCGTTAATTGCCGTTAATTCATCGTTAATTTTATTTGATAACTTTTTTGCCGTTGAGGATATAGGTACCGGAAGGGAGAATATCAAGATTTGTGCCAACGTAAGCACCGAGAAGGGTGTAAATGCGGTTGTCGGATTCAGCAACAGCAGTATTGACGGCTGTCGGGTTCTCCGGCTCCAACGTCTTCGGATAGATAGCGATGCTCCTCACATAAATACGCTGACCGACAGTGGTTTGATTGATACGAATAGATTTAACTTCGCCTGCGGGTTCCCATACACATTTCTCAAACTCTTTATTGCCGGCAGAAAGAGCAAAAGCAGCGGTATCTTCGGTGAGCACATTGATTGCCTTGAAGCCGTCCGTGCCTTCCTCTGCATTATACATAGCAGCAGAGATAACAATCGAATCGACCTCGGTAGGATTAGCCAAAGTAAAACCGATAAAACCTGCTTTCTTTGACGAACCGAATTTCGCGCCGCAATTTTCGCGTGCGGGGTAAATAGCATCGCGCGTATCAATAGAGGCTACCTTGTCGGTTCCTCCGAATATATTGGCGATATATTCCTCAGGGGTACTGCCTTTGGGATAAATATCACCAGCGTCTTTGGAAGCATCTGTATTTTCCACAAAATACAATGTGTACGACTGGGCGAAAGCCACTGAAGACAGCAGCACGGCTGCCATAGAAAGAAAAAGTTTTTTCATGTTGTTATTGTTTTTACAGGGTTATTTGAATCGTTTTTGCGGGAGGGGTACACCGAAAAGGGTGTATTTGTTGCCTGCGCGGAGGATATAGACCTGCCCGTTCTCGATAATCTTGGTAGCGGGCGATGTCGTAACCGTTTGCTCTACGGCATCGGGCAGGCGATGGCGACCATAGAAAGTCAGCACCAACTGCGGAGCCGTTTTACCCTCGCGGGAAAAGAACGATACCGCATCGTCGGTCTTGGTGAGCGCATGCAGTTTGAACGACGGCTGATCGGCGTGGTCGAGTACCCAGCGGGTAACATCAAAGGTATAGGTGCTGTCCGCCACAAAGGCTTGCTTGCAGGACGCCAGGCGGTTGTAGGTACTTTTCCACGAGGCATTGGCTGCCCGCTGTGCACCCGTCAGATTTTCCGTCCACGACGGGTCTTCCACGCCCGACACAAGCAGGTTGTGCGGTTCGCCGTCGGCAGCGGCACACGTAAGGCGCAACTCGGCATTTTTAAGGTATGGCAGCAGGGCAGCAGCCTGCGACAAGTCGAAACGCAGGAACGACTCACGGCGTTGGTTCTCAGTGCCGTAATAGCGCACGAGAAGGGTCTGCTCCGTGCCGTGGGTGTCCTGTTGGTTAGCCCCCAAAGTAACGTAGGTGTCAGCGACGGGCGCAAAAGGACACTCGGTAAGAGCAGTCTCCTGCGGGCAGCGGGTGGTGCCGTCGAAGAAATCAATGAGACGATAGACCTGCGAATTGAGTTCGGCGGTATATGGCGTCATATCGGTATATTCCTCGCGTGTGGCGGAGACCAGTCCCTTGTTGGAATTATTGTTGTCCATAAAGCGGAAATACTGCCAACCTATGAAGCAAGGGTTTTTGAGCAGTTGCAGACAAGTGTTCTGGTACCATCTGCCACGATCCGCCTGGCTGTTGACATACCAGCCTGCGCCTTCCTGCGTGCCGGACTTGAAATGCACATCCTTGATATAGAACTCGGTAACGAGACAGGGGTGTCCGTTGGTCCATGAAGCCTTGGCAATCTGGTCGTTGGGGCAGAAATAGTCGTAGAAATTGACAGACGTAACATCGCAATACTTGTGCGACATATCCACTACCCCCTGTATGCTGCGCGGCACACCATGGAGACGGCTGCCGAGAACCATGTGATTCGGGTCCGCCGCACGGATAGCACCTGTAACCACACTAAAATACCGCTCGGCAAGATAAGCGGCATACGCCTCTTTCTGCGTTTCTGTAGGAGCGGACAAGTCCACCCCGTTGCGTGCCGCCCATACAACGGTGCTGTCGTAGGTAGGGTCGCCCGCGGAAAGCGAGGAAATGACCAGATCCAACTGGCGGACATTAAACGGCAGTTCGTTGTCGGTGAAATAGCCCAGCAGGTCGCGCTCGTTGCTGTACTGCGAGAAATTGCTTTTGGCTTGCGCATAGCAGAAGGTCTCGAACTCGGGATCGAGTACCAGCAGGTAATTGGCGGCTTTGTCCTGCACCTCTTTGGGTGTGTCGTAGTAGTCGGGGCGCACCTTGCGATAGTTGACATAGAAAGTGTACCGCCGCGTATAGGACATCTGCCCATAGTTCCAGAGGTTGTTGCTGTTCTTGGTCTGCGACTCGGAGGCAATAAAATTGCCCGTTCCGTTGAAGCCGTTGCGGCGCAAGACATCATAATCGTCTTGCAAGGCACCGGCATCGAGACTGGTAACCGCCATATTGATACCCGCATACCCGTCCGGGTCGATGAGCCACCAGCGGTTGTCAATCTTCTCCACATGGTAGAACCCCGTAGAGTCGGCACGCAGCCAGGCGCATGCGCCCGTGCGGGTATAGTCGGAAGCGGTATTCTCCGCCGGGGTGTAGCCGCCGAGGGTAGAGACAAGGTCTATCTTGTAACTGCCCCACCCGCCGTTGTATGAACTCTTTGCATTGAGTGTAGCGGCAGAGAGTGTCCCTGCCACTACGACAATACCGAATAACGAAAGTATGCGTTTTTTCATAATGTTCCTATGCCGCAAGCGGCAAGAAATCTAAGTTAATCTTTGTTTTTGCATTCATAAATTGCCGTAAATCTTATTCGCCTACGGCTGCTATGCAGATGCTGTTTTTTTGAGGTGTTCCGCGGGCGATGGCATCCCCGCGTCCCACAGCACATTATAACTCCGTGCCGAGGATGGTGTAGGTGGTGCTACCGCGGCGGATAACGAGTTGACCGTTTTCGATTGATTTAACGGCTTTTGCCTCGGTGCGGGTATTATCAAGAGCGGTCTGTTTGCCGATTACGTCCTCCCATGCATAACCTACGCGGATACCGTCAATGATATAGGGTGCGATGGTGTTGGCTTTGCCGGGTTCGCCGCCACGCAGATAGAAACCGCGCAAGGAACCCATCTCCTTTCCGCTGCCGGACAGACGATAAGCGTCTTTCCCGTTGGGGTCTTTCTGATAGAGGTTCGCCGTAGCGGGTTCTGCGCCCAGCATCGGATTGATATAGAGCCACATCTCGTCGTCATAGTTGCCCTTTTCCTCTGCGGCGGTCTTGCCGTTGAGTTTGCCCACATGGTATTTCATCACAATGAGATAAGTCTTGTCGAAAGTGAAATACGGTTCGTTCTCGGGGTTCGTCCATTCGGCTTTGCCATCACTCGACTTGTTGATACCGAAGGAAATCTCCTGCCCCGTAAAAGGTGCACCCGTAATCTCGTCCATCGCCTCTACAGATGCATACAAGCGACCGGCAAAGTTTGTTGTTGTTGCAGAAGGCTCCATCTTGATACCCATGAAATAGTCAGGACTTGCGTAATTCACCTCCTGCTTGGGGAACTGAATCATAAAAGCGATATAGATGGTCGAGTCGTTCAATACGCCGTGTCCCCAGTTCTTGAATACGGATTGTCCCGTTTTGGATTGCGGAGTGAACAGCAACGCATTGCCTATGCCCGAACCGGCATAACCTTCATAAGTCAGCGGCGCATCGGCAATGGTGAAACGGGTTTGTCCTGAATTTTTGTTAGAGGATGTACTCCACCCCGTTACGCCGTCCATATTGTCGGACAATGTAATGGTATCGGTGATAAGGTTCGTACCTGCCTCATACTCGAAATACTCCTCAAGGAGCAAGTTCTGGGCGTTGATACCCAGGGTCAACATGGCTGCTGAAGCCAAAAAGAAGATCTTTTTCATAATATTGTGTTGTTTATGGTTTGCGATGCAAACGTTGGTGGTTTTACGTTAGTGGCTACGCGTTAGTGGTTGCACGTTATGCATTGTGCATTGTGCATTGTGCATTGTGCATTGTGCATTGATTAGTATCCCGGGTTTTGCGGGAAAGTGTGCATAATGTCGCGTTGGGCTTGGGGTATCGGCCAGCGGTTGTGGTAGTCGCTGACGTTGTTGCGGATAATGGTATCATTATTCAGCACGCCCCAACGCTCGCTCTTCACAAACTCTCCACCGTGTGCCTTTACCTGCTTGACCAGCAGGTTCTCACGTTTGAGGAAGTTCCAGCGGTCGCCCTCCAATGCCAACTCGCGCGCCTGTTCGTCCGCCAGCATTTCGATAGTAATCGGTTGTGTCTCCGCTGCATTGCCCGCACGGGTATAGGTCTTGTTGTAGTAATATGCCGCCGAATCCTGCCGCCCGAGATGGATATATGCCTCGCAACCGAGTACGTAGGCATCAGGGAGACGGTAGATGATGATATCCTTGAACGACTCGTTATCCGTCGGCGACGCCTTGGTATAGGAATCGTTGTATTTGGTGCACATCGGGTGCACATTCTGATATGCCGCCTCCGTGGTAGCGACAAGCGTATCGCCCACGTGCCGTCCGCGCGGCAGGTTGTCCGGATCGTTGTACGTCCATGCGGTCTTGTACCAGGCGGTATAGCGAAGGTCGTGCGCACGGTCGTAGAGACTGAGCAGGTATTGGTTCGGGAACACGCGTCCCCACGGGTAGCCGCCCGATGCATAGTCAATCAGCATACCTTTCTGTTCGTTGTACTTCGGCGTACAGATGATACACATACGGTGCCCGCTGTTGGTGTTGGTAACCGTATTGGTGAACCAGCCGCCGGTAGCCTTGTTCCATTGCGAAACAAGTATCGCCTCGGAGTGGTTGAGGTCAGCCACATCGAAGACCTCGCGCGGGTCGGAAAGCAGTGCATATACCCCGCTTTGCTCTATGGCGTTGATTTGGTCGGCGCACTCCTGCCATTTGCCCTGCCATGCCGCCGACTTGGCACGTAGCAGGCGTGCCACGCCCTGCGTAAAACGACCGGGCTGTGTGGTGGTCCACGCCAAATGGTCAATGGCATAATCGAGGTCTTCGTCCATCAGCGCATACACGTCCTCCTTGGCGGCAGGCATATAGGAAACGGAGTCGTTCACGTTCTCGGGTGTGGTAACACGCGTAGTGAGGTAGATATTGTCGTAGCGTTGCAGCAGGCGCAAATAGGCATGCGCACGGAAAACACGCGCCTCGGCTACCGCCTGTATTGCCACAGGGTCGGTCATATCCACCTTGTCCGCTGCACCGATAACCATATTGGCATATCCGATCATGGCATATTGCTGCTTCCACAGGCGTGCCACGCTCGGCGTCGTGGGCAGCAGGTCCTGATAGCGTCCGAACTGCGGAATACCCTCACCCGCACGGCAATAGGTGATGTCGTCGCCGACAAGCATGTTCATCCATAGGATAGTCTCCGCATCATCGTTGTTACGGAATATCTCACGGTCTTTGTAGTACATCGCCAGCACCGCACTCGCCATACCCGCGGGGGTGGAAACGATATACTCGCCCGTAGGTTGGGTATAGACTTTCTCGTCCAGCCAGTCGTGGCAGGAGGTCAGCAGCAGTGCCGCTATGAGAATATATACACTATGCTTTTTCATTGTTTTGCTGTTTAATGAATAGGGTCTTTAAGGTCTTTAAGGACTTTAAGGTCTTTAAGTCCTTAAAGGGTTAGAAACTCAGGTTCAGTCCGCCGATCACGGTGCGCGGCTCGGGATAACTGCCCGCACCGGCTTCGGGGCTGTAACTCTGGTATTTGGTGCAGGTAAAGACATTCGAAGCCGTGCAATAGATACGCAGGTTGCTCATCTTCGCCTTGGCAATCAGTTTCTTGGGGAACGAATACCCCACCGACAGCGTCCGCAAGCGGAAATACGATGCGTCCTGGTACGACAGCGACGAGAAATAGGAGATATTACCGTCTCTCGGACGCGGAGCCGTGTTGCTCGGGTTCTCTATCGTCCAATAGTCCACTTTTATGCCGTTGCGCACCCCCTTCAGGTCGCCGCCCTGGTTGCTGGCATATAGATAGTTGTTCTGCCTTACCGCCCCATAGACACCATAGAAATCAAACGATATATCCACACCGTAGAACTTGAACGAGGTCCCGAGCGAAGCCGTCCATTTCGGGTCGCGGTCGATCACTACACGGTCATTCTCGTCTATCTTGCCGTCGTTGTTCACGTCTTTGACACGGATATCACCCGGTTGGGGCTGGTAGGTTCCGCCGTAGTCGGGTATGTCGTCGCCGAGTTGCCAGATACCGTCGAACACATAATCGTAGTAAGCATTGATATTATGCCCTATAAACCAGCCGTTCGCCTCGTCGTTGAGCGGCTTGCCGTCCGCACCTTTGGCACCGTTGAGCGAGAGGATCTTGTTCTGATTGTGCGCCCAGATCACGTCCACCGTCCACGTGAAGTTCTTTATCTTGACGGGAACAAAGTTCGCCGTTATCTCCACGCCTTGGTTCAGCACAGAACCCATATTCACGAGTTGGGTATTGTATCCCGTCGTTTGGTTGATACTCTTCTCTACCAGCAGGTCGGTCGTCTTGGCGCGGTAGTACTCCACCGTACCCATGATACGGTCGCGCAGGAAACCGAAGTCCAAACCGATGTTGTAACTGGTCGTGGTCTCCCATTTCAGGTCGGGGTTCTGCAACTGTCCCGACGGCAGATAGCCCACCAGGGCATTCCCGTCGCCGAACTGCATATAGTAACTGTCCACCAGACCCTGTGTCTGATAGGGCGAGATAGCCTGGTTACCCACCGACCCCGCAGACAGACGCAGTTTGAGGTTGGTCAGCCGGTTCACGTCCGCCAGCCAATCCTCCTGGTTGATACGCCATGCAAACGACCCCGCGGGGAAAACACCCCATTTGCTGTTCCTGCCGAACACGCTCGAGCCGTCCACACGGGTGCTGACCGAGAACAGGTACTTGTCCATCAGGCTGTAGTTCACACGCCCCATGAAACTGACCAGATGCCGCGGAGTGATGGTACGCACCGTCGGATTGGTAATCGATGCCGCAGAGATGTTGTTATACCCCAGGTCGTCGGTAGCAAAGCCCGAACCGCTCGTGGTGGTCTTGGTGGTGCGGATAGCCTCTATCGACTGCACCAACGTTACAT
The DNA here is from genome assembly GCA_934716995.1 of uncultured Bacteroidales bacterium. GTDB lineage: Bacteria > Bacteroidota > Bacteroidia > Bacteroidales > Paludibacteraceae > Colicola. The sequence goes on from CAKUYO010000020.1 coordinate 9,443, forward strand.
TCAAGTGGTGTTTGTCCTGCCATGTATGGTCGTAGCCGAGGATATTCTCCAGCAGGTAGTCCACATACTTGGTGTTGCTTATAGCCGCCGAACCGCCTACCAAACTGCCCTTTTCATGCTGCGAATCCCGATAAGTGCCTTGCTCCTGGTTGCGGTAATTGACCGAGGTGTTAAGCCGGTAGGTCAGTCCGCCCCGGATGTTCCAGTCAAGGTTCAGCCCGAGCATGAAACGGTCGGTCTTCTTGTCCGAGGTATAGTGCGCATTGTTCCATAGCGGACTCCACTTGCTGTCCGCCAGAAGCGAAAGCATGTTGCCGTCGGCATCATAAGCGCTGAGCAGCGGTGATTCGGTCAGCACTTTCGAAAAATCGGAGTCTTCCGATTTCTGGTCGCTGTGTACATAGTTGGCTTTCATGCCGATAGTAACCCGCTTGCCGAGTTTCTGCGACACATCGAAACGTGCATTGTAACGGCGGTAGTTGGCGGGGGCAATCATACCCTCCTGATCGAAGAAACCGAGTGCCGCCGACATCTTGGTGCGGTCGTTGCCCGTACGCACGCTCACATCGTATTTCTGTTGCAGGGCGGGCTTGATCATCAGGCTCTCCCAGTCGGTATAGTTCCCGTCCACCATGTTCTGGTACATATTGCCGAACAATGCGACATCGTCCTGATACTCACCCGTAGCGGTCTTGGTCGCAGGGTCATAGACAAACGCACGGTTCGCCTCGCGTTTGAGTGCCACCCATTCCGCACCGTTGTAGAGGTCAAAATTGCGCTTCACCATTTGCGCACCTGCGTAGGCGTTGATGTCCACACTCGTCTTGCCCTCAGTACCGCGCTTCGTGGTAACCAGTATCACGCCGTTGCTCGCACGCGCACCGTAGATAGCCTGCGCCGAAGCGTCTTTCAGCACTTCGATCGACTCGATATCCTGCGCATTGAAGTCGTCTATATTGTCCACCGGCGTACCATCCACAATATAAAGAGGCGCATTGCCGCCGGTGAGCGATTTCTTGCCACGGATCACTATATCCGACTGTCCGCCCGGACGTGCGCTGTTCTGTGTTACCACCACACCCGCCGCTTGTCCGCGGAGCATCTCTGCCACACTGCCGGTCGGCACGGCATTCACGTCATCGGCTTTCACCGATGCCACAGAACCCGTCAGGTCGGAGCGTTTCTGCGTACCATAACCCACTACCACCACCTCGTCGAGCGTCTTGGTGTCTTCTTTCAGCACCACCTGCAGCGAAGCCTTGCCCACCTTCACCCGCTCCGTACGATAACCCATATAACTGATTTCAAGCGTCTGTCCTTCCTCTGCATGGAGCGAGAACTTGCCGTCAAAATCGGTAATCGTACCCTGTGTCGTACCCTCTATCAGCACCGATACGCCGATAAGCGGCTCTCCCTGCTCATCGCGCACCACACCCTCTACGTCCGCCCATAGCATGACGGAGCATATTGCACAAATAATACTGAGAAATATCTTTTTCATATCGTATCAGATAAGTTGAGTATTTTTCTTTATATATAAACTTGCTTTGCTTTAACAGTCAATCAACAATAATCAACAGAGTCCGTTCCACCTTTCAAACCCGCTGCAAAATTACGACAATATCTGCAATAGCAGTACAAATTAAATCCAAAATAATTGCACTTTTGTACAAAACACACAAACATATATCATTTTACTATTCTGCCATACTGCTGTTGCCCTCAGTTTGCCCTCCGTTTGCTTTCTGTTTGCTTTCCGTTGATCACGAGCAATCAACTTCCTTATACCTGCCGTACACGGACATAGCAACTACGAAGCAACTACCTTGCAGGTGTATGTGATTTGTATGTGATTCGTATGTGATTCGTATGTGATTCAACTGTGAATGCAGTTCCTTTGTCGTATGTATTGCGTGCCACACAGCCTATATCGCTCATATCTTGTCGCAACTATCGGACCCCGTTTGCATATTTGCGGAATTTATACTATCTTTGCATACCAAAACACAATAATATGTTGTACGATTTTGCTATTAAACGGGGTCTTTCCGTTGCATTTCTGTCTGCGTGGGTTGCTCTCGTCTTTGCTACACCTGCGGCAATGGAGCACTTCGGTGTGGAAGACGGATTGTCGCACTATAGTATCAATGCCTTCTATCAGGACGAGTACGGGCGTATGTGGGTCGCCACACGGGACGGCTTGAACTGCATAGCCGGCAACGACTGCCGTATATTCCGCGGCGACGAGACGGAAAACCCGCTTATACGCAACAACTATATCCATACCGTATGCGGCGACCGCCACGGCAATCTGCTTTTCCGCAGCGGAAGCAGCGTCCTGCGGCTCGATCTGCGCACGGAGAGGCTCTCGGTAATAGACTCCGCCGGTGTACAAGCCGTCGTGTACGGACGAGGACGCTTCCTGATAGCCGCACGCGACACTCTCTTTTCCTACAACGGCACAACCCTTAGTCCGCTCTTTCTCATTCCCCGCCCTATGGCTGTTTACGAGTCGGCGGAGCAGATCATTGTCAGCAACCGTGAGGGAGTCTCGCTGTATAACACAACGGGACGGCTCTTGCAGCATATAGCCATACCCTCTGTAGTACAGATCTTCCGCGACAGCCGGCAGAACCTCTGGCTTTGTTCGCGCACAGACGGACTATACTGCCTCAGTCCTGCAGGAGACCGGCAGCATATCATTGCCGCCACCGACGTGCGCACTGTCGCCGAAGACCATCAGGGAAACTATTGGGTCGGCACCTACAGCGGACTGATATGTATCAATGCCGCCGATATGCGCCCTCTTCCTTTCGCACAAGGAACGCCCGATGACTATCCTTTCTCCGTACGGGCTATCACCTGCGACGAACAAGGCACCCTGTGGATAGGCAGTTTCTTCGGGGCTGTCGACCTCTACAACCCGCGCCACGCCATCTATACGTACTATGGCGCTGGCAAGGAGCAGGCACACCCGCTCAGTTATCCTATTGTCAATAGTATCATTTCCGACAGTCTCGGCACGGTCTATATTGCTACCAACGGAGGCGGATTGAACGTGCTGTACCCCGACGGCACCATCGTTCCCGTGCGTATCGACCGTGCCACGCCCCAACCTGCCATCAAATCGCTCTTGTTGGATGAGCCGCACCACTTGTTATATATGGGTACGCACCAGAGCGGACTCATCACTATGGACACCCGCACCAAACGCCTGCGTACCTACACCGACGCACAAGGCTGTCTGCCCGATAACCGCGTGCGCGAATTGGTCGGATACGGAGACACCCTGTTCTTCTCCACCGAGCGCGGTATCGGACTGATGCGGCGGAGCACGGGCGGGTTTTCCGTGTTGGATTCAGTCTGTATCTCGGGCGAGTTGGCGCACCTCCGGCGGCAAGACTCCGTCCTCTGGTTCGCCCGCCAACACCTTACCTACGCCTACCATATCCCCACCCGCCGTCTGTTCTCTTACAACATACCCAAACCCGTACATGTATTCGGCAACGACACCGCCGGAAACCTGCTGGCTGGGACGATTGACGGTATTCTGCGCTTTGATACGGCAACAGGCGTTTGGCAGCCGTTTGCCGAACTCAATGCCTGTCTGGACAGCCGCAGCGTCATCGACCTGCTCACCACACCCGAATACTACATCATCGCCACCTCGGTGGGACTGACCATAGTATCCGCCGATTTCACCGCCGTACGCTACCTGACCGCCAAAACGGGATTTCCACTCGAGATTCTCACCGAGCAAAGTCTCTACGCCGACTCGCAAGGGACGGTCTGGGTGGGCGGAATCGACGGAATGTGCCGTTTCTGCCTGAAAGACGTAATGACACCGGGCGAACCCGTACATATCTTCCCCGTAGGTATCACAATACGCAACAGCGACGGCAACGTGCGACGGATTACACAGGGGCTGCCCGTATTGGACACACTGTATCTGCAACCTGACGAGAAAGTGCTGACAATCCGTTTCGGCAGTTCGTCGTACAGCAACATACTGCGCCCGCAACTCTATTACAGATTGGAAGGGTTCGACACCAACCGCCAACCCGCCACCGCTGCACAGAGCGCAACCTATACCAACTTGGCACCGGGAGAATACGATTTCCTGCTGCAGGACAACATAGGCGACACCTATCGGCTCCACATTATTGTCGAGCCGCATTGGTACGAAACATGGTGGGCAAAGATACTGCTTGTTTCGCTGATTGCCTGCGTGGTACTGGCAGCAGGCGGCTACATTCTGCAACGCGCCTTGCGCAAGACAAAAGCCCGAATAGCCGAACAGGAAGCACAGTTGGCAAAGAAAAACGAGCAGTTGCGACAGATGCGCGAGCGGATGCAAAACGAACGTTTTCTGTTCGCCCAGCAGGTACAGACCATCATCGAGACACACCTCAATGATGCTGATTTCGATATCAACAAATTAGCACGGGAAATGTGTATGAGCCGTACGGGACTATACACCAAACTACAGGACGCGACAGGCAAAACACCCAATGAAATGATTTCGGAACTGCGTCTGCAACGCGCCGCCGCTATGCTCAAAGAGAACCCGGAAAAATCTATCGCCGAGATAGCAGACATCGTGGGATATAACACCCCCAGTTACTTCATACGCTGCTTCAGCAAACGCTACGGCATGACACCAAGCGCATGGAGGAAGAAATTGTAAATGTGTAAATTAATAAATTTGTAAATGGGCATTTGTTAATTTACACATTTACAAATTGATTATCTCTATGGCATTGAGAATGGGAGTGCCTTTAATGGGACGGAAAACAATCTGTATTCCCTCATTCCCCTGCACCTCTACCGTATAGCGCAGTTCCGCAGCACGGTATCTGCCGTATTGGCGGGTGAGATTGACCGTAACAGGGTCGGTATCTTGTACTTGCACCGTCATTTCCCTGCCGCAGAAACCGGTATCTATGGCTTCGTTTCCGAGATTGTAAACCGACATCTGCTCCTGCTCTTCGCTCTCCAACTCCGCCAGATACAGCACTACCTCGTATTGCCCCGCAGGTACATCGGCACGGAACGTCTCTAACCCCACGCGGGCGGTCTGATAAAGCGGGTCTTGGTCAGTACCGAGTATATCCACATCGGTAGCAGGCAGTTGCCCGTACTTGGTTTTCTTGGTGAACGGTTCGCCGCCCACATAGCCCCAACCGCCCTCTTGGTATGCCTGCTCGGGCTGCCAGATGCGGGCACTGTCATCGGTAAAGAAACAGCGGCTGCCCATATTGACACGTAGCGGCATGGATTCCGCTTGCGGCAGGCGTAACATCTGCTGCAATGTATCCGCAGCGTGCCCGCCGGCACTGTCCTTGCATAGCACGGACTGATAATAGAAATAGGTCAGTTTGCATCGGCGGTCAGAGGTAACCAATCCCTTGCAGTTGTAGTGCGGCAACGCACCGAGACGCGCCTCGGAATGGAAATCGTTGTAGTTCCAGACCATACCGCCCGCAAGGTAATCGCAATTCAGGATAAAAGGCAGATAATGCTTGTGGAAAAGCAGGGCATAGTCCGTCGAATAGTCGAACCGCTCCGGGAAAGCGGTACGGATACGCGGATCGCAGTCTGCACCGAACTCGGTGAGCAAAAGCGGTTTGCCGGGCAATGCCGTATGCACACGCTCCACACTCTTGTCCATACCGGAAAACGTTCCCGAGTACCAGCCGCTGTAGATATTCAGCCCTACCACATCGGCAGCCTGAGGGAAACCATAGCGGCTGTATTCCTTGAAATTGTCGTGCAGAACAATCATCGTCGGACGCATCGGGTCTAATGCTTTCAGGTGCGCATTGAGCCGACGGCACAGCGCAGCCGCATGCTCGCAATAGAGACTATGGCGGGCGGTATCGTTCTTAAACGGCGGGCGGAGCAGTATCTCGTTGCTGTACGCCCATAGTACGACAGAGGGGTGGTTGCGGTTCTGCCACACCATCTCGTCAATCATATCCTCGCAACGCTGTGCAAAAGCCTCGCTCTCGGTAATGGCATTGACCAGCGGAATCTCCACCGAGCAGAGCAAACCGATACTGTCGCACAGGTGCATAATATACTCTCCCTGCGGGTAATGTGCCACACGGAGGAAGTTCGCACCCATAGCCTTGATAAGTTCAATATCACGGTGTTGCAGCGAGTCGGGCAGAGCATTGCCTACCCCCTTGTAGCACTGGTGGCGGCTGGTGCCTACCAGTTTGGTTTTCACGCCATTGAGATAGAACATACCGTCCTCGCCAAAGCCGTACCACCGCAAGCCGAACTGCTCCCGGGTATCGTCTTGCAGCCGCCCGTGCTTGTCATAAAGACGGCATTGCACTGTATAGAGGTTCGGGGTATCGGGTGTCCACAAGGCTGGATTCGGGATAGTCAGTTCCGCACAGGCTTTGCCGGTCTGTATCTTGGCTTTGATAGTCTTCTGATAACCGTGTCCGCTCACCAGAAACTCCACTTTCCCGTTTCCCTCTGCCATGGCTTCTATCTGCACTGTGGCACGCTCTGCCGACACGGCAGGCGTATAGACATACACACCTCGGGTGGCAAAGTGCGTGGTGGCAAAATGCAAAGGGGAGGTGGCGGTCAGCACCACATCGCGATACAGCCCGCCGAAGAACGTAAAGTCGGCAGAGAGAGGGGGTATATTCCCGTTGTACTCGTTGCTTACCACTATATGCACACGGTTCCACTGCCCCGCGTGGCAATAGCGGGTAACATCGAATGCAAAAGCGGTATATCCGCCGGCGTGGTAACCGACCGAGTCGCCGTTGATATATACCCACGCCTCCTGGTTCGCCGCCCCGCAAGAAAGGGTAAAGCACTTGCCCCCCATCGCATCGGGGATGAACACCGAGTCGGTATAGGTATAGCGGCGACGGCTGTAGCCCGGTTCTTCATCCACGGCATCTGCTGCGTTCCATGTGTGCCGTTCAAAGAGCACGCACTCGCTCCGCATTCCGCTTGTGTGCCATGGCTGCGCAGCCTGCGCCGGGAAAGAACCACCAAACAAACAGAAACCGAATAAGGCAAGATATATCTTTTTCATAGTCATACTTTTGCATATGTTTTTGCAATATGGAATTTCTGCAAAAGTACCTTTTTTGTCCGGTTTGCACAATAGCACCGATCTGTTTTGTAGGTTTGTTCTATCTTTTTGGACGATTTTACAATATGTCAAAGAGTGTGTATTCTATCTTTCTATTTTTCTATCGGCTCTATCTTAACCGCATTGAGGATAGTTGCTCCCTCTATAGAGGTAAAGATTTTTTCAATATGTCCGTTGGTTACTTCAACGGTGTGCGACAGATATGTGGCATGGTAGGTATCGAGACGGAGAGAGTCTGCGATGGTCTTGCCATTGACAAAAACGGACATCCGGCGCCCCATAATCAGCGGTATTTAATCTACAAAGACTAGCAACAACCCGATATGGCGGAGCAATGGTTGATACGTGCAGCAATTACCGATATCCGGTGCGCCGTAACCGACAATGGTGCATCATGGATACTGGCAAACCACCTGTATCAAAAAGGGGACATTGAGCGGGCAAACCACTACATAGAGTATTCGCTGCAGAATGCAGCATTATTCAATGCCCCATTGCGCTATATACAAATGAACCAGTTGGCGCACCTCATCACACAAACATATCAGGAGCGGCAACAAGAGACCCGCCAACGCCTTATTTGGGCACTATATGCTGTGGCATTCTGCATAGTATTGCTGCTTGCCATTATTGTCTATGCACTACATCAAAACAAGATACTGCAACACTTGGCAGAGGCACAAAAGACACTCAACACAGACAGTTGCTGGAGTTGCATGAAAAAACAGAAAGAACTAAACCGGCAACTCTCAGAGAGCAACCAAAAGTTACGCGATGCCAACCGACTGAAACAGCAATATATCTGCCGGTTTCTGATTGTATATAGCGAATATATCCGTCGACTGAGCAAAATGGCAAGGTGGGCAGAAGAGCGCAATACGGATATATTTCTGGCACAAGAGATGCAGAAGTTTTATGCGTCTTTCGACGAGACGTTTCTCTCCATATATCCCAATTTGTACAGGATTTCAATAACCTTCTGGTCGAACAGGAACGCATAACCGTCAAACCGAGAGAAAAACTGACCACAGAACTGCGAATCTATGCCTTGGTGTGCTTGGGAATAGACAATGTAGGACAAATAGCGGAATTATTGTGCTACTCCGCCAGTACGATTTATAACTACCGTGTGCGTATGAAAAACAACGCACTTAACAAGAACCGCAACTTTGACGAGCAAGTGCGACAATTAGGAGAAGAATGAACTCATCAAACATATACACCAGTACCACGAATGAGGCTGCACAAAATGGTTATTGAGCAGCCTCATATATGGTATCCCATTAATACTGGTGCGTGAAGTTTCGCCCCTAAGTTAAATTTATCATTAGCTATTCTCTGTCATTACTACTGTTGCGATAGTTTATTGCAACAGTAGTAATGACAAAATACAAATTACTTGACCAAAACAAGATAATTAGTACTTTCCAAATCGCTTTCCAAAATCAAAATATATACCCCAGGTTGGCTCGGTGATACGACACCTATTCCATCCGAAACATATTGTGTACGGGTATTCAGACCGGAAGGAGTAAACCAATGTGCAATACCATTAACAGAACCTTTTCTCATCGAAATCGGCATTGGTTGCTGAGGAGCGACCAAAGTGGGGATGTCAGGTTTTTCCTCCTTTGAGACTAAAGTGGGCTTCATACTGCAGATAAACAGCGAAACACCATCATCCCGACGTGTAACAAGCGCAGTATATTCCGCATTAGGATTCAATTCCTGTTCAGCATAATAATACGATAGTGTGGCTCCCTGAATAGGAGTACCATCTTTATACCATTGATAATTGGTAAAGTCATATCCACCATTAAAGTCGTGGTTACGAATTGCCAATACATCATTCCACCGCTGTGCAATCACACACGAATTGTAACGAAGTTCCAATGCAAAGGGAAGTGTAACATTGCCACTAATAGAATCATAGAATGTTACAGCACCACGATATATATCGGGTCTTACCATTGTATCAGTAGGAATAGCAATATCAATAACAGAATGTGTCGGAAGTTCTTCTCTTTCTATATTATGAAAAAGTGCAGTGGAAAAACTAACAGAATATGTATTCGTCCAACCTTGTATAAACCTATAATTCAAAGAAAAATCAGGGTCTCCATAGCATGCTATAGCAAGCGTATCCATATCAACCATTAACTTGTCATAAACGCGAAGATTAAGCATAAGCACACTATCACACCCTGCCCCTGACATTAGGTATAGCCGATAGTTCCCCGTTTCTGAGAAAGTTTTTCCTCCCGCAGCATAGGAGTCTCCGCGCACAATGAGTGTATCTATGGTTTGATAGACAGTATCTGTCATTTGAAGATTGATTGTAACAAGACTATCACAACCTGTGGAAGCGCGAAGTGTATAGGTATACAATCCTGATTCTAAAAGATGTTCGGTTTGTGCAGCACCCGCTATATCAGTATAGACATAAGTATATTCTGTACCAAAACATTGTTGAACGGGTATGGTATCATAATGCGTTCCGATAGCAGGCAAAACGTCATTGATGGATAATGTATCCACACAATCAGACAAGTGTGCGATAAGTTTAACCTTTATTGCCCCACCATCTGCTGGGAAAATATGAGTAGGATTAGCCTCGTAGGATGTTGTTCCGTCGCCAAAATCCCACAGCACCCAATCCACAGGTTTGCCTGTTTCTGTCACCGTACCCGTTATCTGATTAGTCTCCTTAACACAACTTAAATTAGTAAACAGCACCTCATTCCGACAGTCTTTCGGTTTCCACTGCCATACGGCTTTTGCTGCAGGTTGGTATGGCTGTGCAGAGGCGGTAAGACTAAAGTAACAGGTGGAATCCTGTGCAAACATCAAATCTACTTGATAATGGCACGTATCTTGCGACAACACCTCATACACCTGCTCATGTCCAAGTATAACTTCGGGTTCTGTAGTTTTATACCAACGATACTTGAAACCATCCGGAGCGGTAAACTTCAGATTCTCTGTGGCACAAGACATACCCGTAAGTTGTCCGTCAGAGCATCCGAGTGTAAAATATGCATATCCATAGTGTCCTCCACCGCCGCAATCGTATGTGGTAAGTTGGATCGTAAGTGTCTCTCCGTCATGCTCTGCCAGATTGATCCCCACCGTAGTCCAATCTTTCCAGCGAACTTCTCCTGATTTGGTACAAGCATTCCAGTCTGCAGCAGCGGCTGCCTTATAATCAAAATCCGCCGATGCACATTTAGAAACCAAACGCCCATTTTTATCCAAAACGCGGAGTAAGAATCCTGGATTGGGTTTGCAACCATCGCCCGGTTTTTCCAATACGACTGCATACTTAAGGAGCAGCACCGGATTAACCGCGGCATCTACGTGGAACTTATACTCTATACGCTCCGCCTCACCGCCGGTATTCCAGTTGCCAAGACGTACGGATGCTATCTCGCCATCCGGTATGGTTTTCAATCCTCCACACGTCCGAGGGTCTGTTTCATCCTGCCGAGTGTGTATTGTGTGCCGGCTGCCCTGTGAAACATATCCATAATCCACTTTTTTGTTTTTCCATGTAAGATTTGCGACCGGTGTATTTTGTACTGATTGTTCGGATATAAAACAATTGATGCTATCCAAGGTCAGGAAGTCGATGCAATGATTTTGGGGATCATATAAGAACTCTGATGTTTGTGCAGAGATGCTCTTCAGATCCTCTTCGCACAATGCACTCACATAAAAATCGCATACTCCATCCGGGATGCCGGAGAAGGTAACCGTGGTATCAGACACCACTTGTGTAGTCCATGTTTTTGTAGCATACGCATAACATCTCACCTCATAATTGGGACTGGAGCCCTCCCAATCCAGGCGGATCTGTTGGTTTCCCAGATTGGTGGTTTTGAGAGCAGTAGGCATAGGACATTTGCCACTGTGAATGATATTGATATTATCCACACAGGCTCCCGGATTATACACACTATATTGACTATTTGTCAGCCAAATAAATGCGAGCCTATGGTGTTTCCCATCGGATGTAATTGTACTCCGATACGTTTTCCAAACGCCGCTCCCGCACAAGCGTTCCGGCTCACCGGTTTCCGGCAAGACACATAATTTCAGGTCATTGGTAAGCGAAGCATTGGAACTATATTCTGCATAAACAGTATCCCCTCCGAAATCATCCGGAATCCAAGCGACATATAATCCCTCATCTACACCTGCTGTATATCCTACGGCACACCAATCAAATGAGATATCATAAGTTCCGGTACTGAGTGTGATATCGGTATAGGCAATAGCATACGAACTATGCGCAACATAACACGCAGTCTTGTTGGTATCGGCAGAGATATACAGACTCTGCATACCTGTATTGCAGATTGCGCTGCCTATATACCACTTATTCGGCACGGATTTGGCCGCATTGCCATTAGTCAATACCCATGTTTTATTTTGGATACTATCCTCGAAATCACATGTATATGATGCAGATACTTGTGCATACATAGATGCTGTTCCCAACAAGAAGAACAACAAGAAGATATACTGATTCACTTTCATAGTCTGATTATCATTATGTTATTTATTTTTATTTTATAAAACAACAAGATGCTGTGTCCGGGTATGACCATCTTGGTATTGGAACTCGACCAAATAGTTGCCTGGTAAAGTCGGGGCAATAATTTCTCCCTCTCCATTCGAAAGGGAAGTTGTAGAATACGTCTGTCCTAACGCAGTATAGACTTTGATTTGCGTGACAGGCGATTCGGTATTTTCTCTACGAACAGGCAGGTGTTGCGCTGTGGTAGCCAAAGTAGGGAAAGGCGTAATATCATTATGCAGAGTAGGCGTAAAGGCACAACTGCGGATAGTAGTGCCATCCGAGCGGGTGAGTGCAACACTATATTCCGATGTAAGTTCCAAAGGCTGATACAGATATGGTTTATTTTCACCATCTATAAGTAGCCCATCCTTATACCACTGATATACCGTAAAAGTATATCCGCCATTGTACTTGCTATTGAGGATAGCGAGTACATCATCCCACTTTTGTTCAATAATAGAAGCACTATACTGCACATCGAAATCCAGGTCAAAGATCTGGTTTCCACACGAATGGTGCTGATAAAATTCCAACTGCACATGATAGTGATTGGGTGTAGTAGTCTCCGGGAAAGGATATGTAATTTGGGTTTGCAGAGTATCGTAAATCATCTGATTGTAGAAAGCATCTTGTGGAGTAGTACTTGTAAAGCGAACTGCCAAACTATCGAAGTGATGCTGCAACATATGGTAATCAATAATCAAGTTTCCCGCATCCGCACACAAAGTTGGCAGACTATCCACTTCAACCACGAACTTATCCACGATATGCAAGGCAAGATTTATTATACTATCACAGCCATATTGATTGTACAATTTTTGCGAATAAACGCCGGGATAGAGAAAACTTATACCATTTAATACATATGGGATATTGGAAGAGCAAATTGTATCACTAATATATTGCACAGGACTTTGGGGATAAACCGTCAAGTTGAGAAATGTGATGCTATCGCAGCCGGCCATATTTAATTTGGAATCCTGATAAATACCGGTTTCCGTGTAGGCTTGCTGCGCAAAGATATACGTTTCTCCTTCACATGTAGATGCCACAATCGTACTATCCTTTGTTTTAATAGACGGAATGATGATAGTATCCTGCAAGATACTATCACATAATCCCCCACCCAAAACGGCACGCAAAGAAACGAGGATAGTATCTCCATTGGCATCACACTCGATCAAAGGATTGTCAGCGGGAGTGGTTGATGAGCCCGTTTTTGTTGTAAAATTCCATACGACTTGATCACATGCCTCTTGGGTATGTTTCTCATAATCATCATATTTAACCAAGACATGACTACGGTTGGTAAACCAGATGAAATTTCGGCAATTCTGCGGAACCGGTTTCCAATCGAACTGCGGTGCCGGATAGCGAGGTGCAAAGTCGGTTGAAAGTTGGTAACAGCAATCGGGGGCATCTTTCATACATGCGGTACAAGTATAAGTCTCATATCCCGCATCGGCTTTTAGGACACGTTCAGTTCCAACGGTGGTTCCTTTCGAATCAGTCCAACGATAGTCGAATCCATCCGGTGCACTGACCTCGATTTGCGAGTTACTACCACAGTTATCAGTTTGCAGAGAAGCAGATACACAATCCAATACATAGTAGGCATACCCGAAGTGCCCACCTTGTCCACAGTCGGTTGTGGTTACCCTTACCTTGAGCGTTCGGCCATGATAGCGCCGCAAGTCCAGACCAATAGAAGTCCAGTCTTTCCAATAGATGTCATTGTACCCCTCCTTAGAGGTCTTGTTCCATTCGCTCGCATCGTCAAATTCAAAATTAGCCTCTCCACAGGTAGCATCAATTTTTCTATCCTGAGAATCTAAGACCACGATATTAAAAGAGCATTGGTTTCCCGGGTGACTCGGGTCCTCAAAGACGATGGCATATTTGAGAATAAGAATTGCCTGTGATACAGAATCGACGACAAAATTATATGTAACAGACTCACTCTCACTGCCATTATTCCAGTTACCCAACCGGACAGAAGCCAAATAACCATCAGGAATAGTCTGCAGCCCCGGCACACTTCTACCGAAAGCATCTCGGCTATCAGTAGTAAGCGGATCTATTCTATCTTCTATCCAATTAACGGTATGACGACTTTCCATAGCATCTTCTCCGAAATCGATTACACCGAGCGTTTGCGGATTGGGCCAAACATCCATACCACCGTAGCGGCATTCCGTATCAGGTCCTGTTAAATCAATATAATTGATGCAATGGTTATCGGGGCACCAATAAACGACATTATTCAAACTGGTATATGCACTCGTTTCATTACCCCGATAGCCACGAATACGTATATTAAAACTACCCTCTTCACGCATAGGGATAGCATACGTTTGTATAGTATCGTCAGAAGCGGTGATGTTCGTAAATCTGCTCCAAAGCGTGGCGTTGGTGCTTTTGATTTCCAAATCATGAATGGGTGAATTGGATTTCCAAGAAACAACTAATGTAGAATCTTCGCAATGCATTTCCGCCGTCATATTGGTGGGTTTCTTGATAGTAGCGGAAGCAATCTGGATATTGTCAATACATGCGCCCATACGGCATGAATCCTCCTCTGTATTGTTGTTAGCCCAGATGAACGCCAAAACAAAGTTGGTATTGAGAGAAGAAGAATTGACACTGATACTGGTTTCCTGGTTTGCGCCATCCCCCTTGATTGCATAGTTCTGCCATTTCTTACTTCCGGACAAAGATTCATAGGTATTTGTTCCGTCTGTCAGTTTGCTCATTCGAGACAACACATTGCGATTTGTAAACAAGCCGGATGTTTCGTTCACACAATCCAACAGACCATGTGTACCTCCCCTATTGTCGTTGTACATACCGGTAGTAAGCCACTGCTCAGGAATGATACATACGTACAATTTGGATTTGCTATCATCTCCTATACATTTCCAATCGAACGAGATATTATACGCCCCTGCTTTTGGGAAACGAATGGTTTGATATGCCATTACGACATTGGGCTGAAAACCATAGCGCGTGGTGATACCACTATTGGAAGATATGTATAAGGAGCGCACCCCATCGGAGTAAGTGGCTCCACCGACCACCCATTGATCTGCAGCATTGGCACTATTGGGGTTAAGCGTCCACATCCGGCGGATCTCCACATCGTCTTCAAAACTGCATAAGAAAGGCACAGAGATAGGCTGTTGCGCCAATAATACAGGAATGGAGAATACGTATAATAGTATGAATAAGAAATATCTACGCATATGCTATTGCCTTAATAAACTTGTTGTATATTTTCTCCGTTGGTACTGAGAATTTCGAATTCAACACGGCGGTTTTGCGCACGACCTTCCTCGGTGTCATTGGTAGCAATCGGTTCTGTTTCTCCCTTACCATCAAACTCTATACGGTCGGCATCAATACCACGCATAATAAGATTAGCACGCACTGCTTTGGCACGTCCGATAGACAAGCGCAGATTGGCAGCATCAGACCCTATAGCATCGGTATGACCTGTGATACGGATAGAAACACCTGGATTGTCGTGCAAGAAATCAGCCAGATCACTCAATGCTTCTTCCGATTCGGGAAGGATAGTAGTCTTATTGGTAGCAAAATAGAGATGGTTAATTTTCACCTTAACACCCTCTTTGATACGCTGCAAAAGCAGGGTAATGGTATCCTGATAGAAAGACACATCCTGCAATAGCGGCATATAGCCCGGACATATTGCATTGATAGTGTATTGCCCTGCTTCGAGATCACTGACAAACAGACCTTCGTCATTGGTAGCACCATGGTAAAGAATCGTGGTGTCTGCACTTGCAACGATGCGAATATCTGCTTCCAGAACTTGTTTGGTGGCAGCATCCAAAGCGTATCCGCACAGCGTATAGACAGTCGGTTGTGGCAATGGGTGTAATTGGAATTTCAAGGTATCCCCAAGATCCCGATGATGGCGATAATTCTCTATCGTATCACATGGCAGAAATCCTGATTTAGCCACCGCTACGCGATATGTACCTTTCGACAAGCGTGTTTGTGCCACACCTTTGCTATTGGAGGCCTTGTTTGTTACTTTATCCGATGCAGTTTCCATAATGCTAACTTGCGCTCCAGCAATAGCCTTTCCTGTTTCAGCATTGGTAACTAATGCTAAGAAACGTGGTTTGGGTTCTGTAGGTAAAGGCAGCATCTTTTTGTCCTTGCGAGGTAATTCATAGAACATTGTTACCTTGACTCCGACCAACAGCGGGTTCAGATACGCATTACGTGCAGACTCTGTAGAGAGGGATGAACCATAAGTAACTTTATTGTACAGGTCAGACGGGGCAGCCAATGGCTGTGATTTAAGGACTGAGGTAAAATCAGCAGGTATGTCCGAGGCATTATCTTTTATATTGGCAGTATTATTGATGTTTAGTACACCATATTCTGCAAAAAGAGCCACACGATAATGCATAGACCGAGCAAACCGCTGTGCATCCGTCATTTTCCTTTTGCTTTTGATCTGCGGTTGCAACCAACGATCGAGACTTATGCCTATTTCTGCTGCAATAGCGGCATTAAAGCTAAAGCGTACAGGTTGTACCTGCTTATCGGCATTAAAGTCGTAGTTGTTGACCAAAGCATGAGAGTACATATTCTGCAGGTCATCAATTAGTTCTTTATCCGTAATTTTAGTGGTCAGTAATCCTGAAAGACGAGAAGCCCCTATCACATTCAGACCTATTTTTCCGCCAAGTTGCCAATACCAATCAGACAATTCCATACCAAACATAAGAGGAATTTGTATATATCCTGCCTGCCAGTAGTCCTGCATTGTATAGTCGTAGGCATAGGTCATAGTCTCATATTGTTTTAAGGGAAATGTACGTACTATATTTCCTAACTGTGTATGGGAATTGTACATCTGCCATTCAGCCCCAGTTGTAAATAGGAAACGCTTATACTGCAATTGATAGCCTAATCCTGCACCACCTCCCACTCCACCGATGGTTTTCGGCAGGAAACCTAATGAAATTTCTGATTCATATGTAAAACTACGCGGGACAATAGCAGAGTATCCTATTTGCCCCCACAGACCTACACGATGTGAGATGTCACGTGTCATATAGGCTGCTGCTTTGGCATTATAGCGTTCCACTTTGGCTACCTGCCCCCGATAGTCCTGTGCTTCCTGCTCCGGTGTTTTAGCCGGCGCAATGGTTTGGATATTTTTCTTAGTTTGCTGCTTTGCAACCGTTTTAGACTTTTTTGCAGGAATCTTTCGGACGTTGTTGTTCCGTGATTGCTTTTTCTTGACCGATTGTTTGGAACTTGTTGCTTTCTTTGCAGTTGTCTTTTTCTGCGGAGTAGCAGCAGAGACTGTTACAGACATTGTATCTCCCAGCAGAGACAGAACCGGAGTTCCCAGCAAGGAGAATACGAACAGGATTATAACTAAACAATGACGTTTCATAGACAGTTTTTATGGTTTAATCTTTGCAAATTACACAAGGTTTGCGCTGTGGCAACTCGAATAATATCGTAGCCTTGATACCGACCTGATATTGGTGTACTTCAATATCACGCAGTTCGTTAGAGAGGAGTGCCGGAGTCATATAGAATTGCAGACCGCTGTCAGCAGTTTCGCGATAGCCGAGTCGTTCCCCCGTAGGGACATTGCGATGGATATTAAGTATTCCATAATCAGCATATAATGCGATATAGAACCTTTGCTTGGGTTTGGGGACATCCGCCCCCGTTATGGAGATTAAGTTTCCCAATCGCATTCCGATCTCTACATGTGCCAAGATGTCAATGTCCCACGTCAGTGGAAGTTTTCCGCTTGACACAGGCGAAGTCTGTAGTTGATGATTAGGCATATCTTCAAACACTCCGATATATCGTTCGTATTCACCTTTGGTGGTAAGCATAGCGGAGGATTCAGTTCGTCCGAAAAAATTATATGAGAATTTCGGTCCTAAGAGGAAGTAGAACTTACGGAACTCTCCACCCAATAATACAGGGATATTCAAATTTAAGGAATGGCATATATCTTTGCCGTCAGAAGCATCTGCGATCAAAGTAAAAGGCATTCCCTCGGTATCTATCATATTCAGATTGCGTTGTACTCCTGCCATCGAATGGGTATTATAGAGATAATATCCCTCTATACCCGTGGAAAAGAGAAGATGATTATAATATACTCTATAACCAACTCCTACATTAGCAGCGACACCTGTTCCCGATTTGAGATCAGCCGCCTGATTGTCGAGCGATGCATAGCCGATAGCCGCATCGACCGATAAAAAATGGTGTCTCTCAGGTGTCAAACGTGTGTAAGCGCCTGACACTTGAGAGAAACCCAACAAGATTGCTAAAAGATAGCAATGCGATTTCATTCTACATTTATTTATGCTTTCGCAAACAGGGATAGTACATCTATCCACTTGGTATCCACTCGGTATCCACAGCGGAATCACCCACTAATCACCCACTCTTGATATGGTAAGGTTATGGAAACCCTAAGAAGAAGGAATACTACACCTCTTTGCGAAAGCCCAATTAATTATTTAACTATCACTCTACCCATATACTGTTTACCTTTCTCGTCGGTAATTTTAATGGTATAAAGTCCAGCGATATGGAATCCGTTGATAGAGATATTACGTCCCTTTTGATGTTCATGTTTGATACAACGTCCGACCATATCATAAACCTGTATCTCGACCTGCTGTCCACGGAAATTACCCGTAGCGGTAACCGTTTCACCAATACCGATCAAGTTCGGCTGCAGCGTAATCGCCTCGCAATCCACGTTATTGATACCCTGTCCGCCCTCTATTGTCAAGGTATGAATGAGTACGTAGTCGCACTGTGCATCCGTTCCCTTAACAGAGATAGTATCTACATAGGTACCAGGTTCGGTACTTAGCGGATAGGTGATTTGCGTATTTTGATAGAAATACGGCAGATCCGTGAGTTTAATAAGTGTATCCATCCGCATTGTATCGGTATCATAGAACAACAGATGGAGTGTAACGATGCTATCGCAGCCCCATACGGTTTTAACAGTATCCATATATGTACCCTCGATAGTCAGTTCGGGATAACGAGAAGTGAAATAATACGGTTGACCTGCACAGCCGTGAGCATCCACCTCTACTTCAATGGGTTCATTAACCACGAGGATCAGTTTGGTAATGCTATCGCAGCCGGTAACAAGCGATGAAAGCGTATCTACATAGACGCCCGTCTTGTTGTACGATTTACCATTAAACTCGAACGATGTACCGGAACAGATATTCTCTTCAAGAGTAGTGTATTGACGGGGGATAACGGTTAGGTTGAGCGTAGTAATACTATCGCAGCCCGTAACCAATGAAGTAGTCTTCCGTTTGTAAATGCCCGTAGCGGTACGGTCGGCAAAACCCCATTCGCTACCAACTGTTTCGCCCTCACAAATAGTTTGATTGATAACCACCTGCGGAGCCATGTTGTAGGTAGCCGTCAGAGTATAGAGTGTATCAACAGCATTGTTGCCGGTTTCTGCGGTTGCCAAAGCCACCTTAGTAAACACGTTCTCGCCCTCAACGACCTTGTCTCCATCGACATAGAACAAGCCCATTGACTCAATATCTTCGAACTGGCAAGCGGTTTGTGCATCCGATTTCTTGGCGAAATAGTTGATATGCACATTACCGATATGAATGCCGTTGTAGGCGTTTTTGATAGTGGACTCGACATAGAAACCGACCTTAATGGTTTTACCCTTATATTGGGCAAGTTCTATGGTAACAGGTTCCTCTTTAACAGCCTTGTTCGGCAGCGAGTTGAGTACATAATCGCCCTTGCCATATAGATAGTTGGCATCCGTTTCGTCGTTGGAGGTCTCGTTATTCCAAACAGTAGCGTTCTCACGCTTCCAAGTGTTACCGCCATCGTCGGAGATAACTACCATAAACTGGTCGTCAGAGCCGGTCTGATCGGCAGCATCCGCCTTGTTGAAGTAGGTAAGCGCAGCATTGAATGTGAGCCAAGCATCTTGTGTATCGTTCAGCACGATAGCCGGCGTCATCAACCACGATTTTTTGGTTACTTGTTGACCTGTCTCGCCATAACTTGAGTTCAGTGGAGCCTGCATATGCGGACCTTCGACACCCACAATTTCCTCGGGGAATATACGAGCCCACCCGCTAGTGTAGGAGCCAGAAGTGATGCGGTTAGTCATTGAAGCACCGGCAAATACATCCGCAGCACGGGTGCCATCCATCGTCCAGTCGGCGGGTATAGCAACCTCCTCAATAAACATCTCGTCGAACATCGGTACGCGCAAAGTTTTGAATTGTTCTGCCGCTGCCATAGATACCATAGTAGGAGTACACTGTGAGGCTACCGACCAATAATAGGTAGTAGCAGTATCCAAACCGGTAACTACGATGCGGTTGTTAGCCACAACTTCATTTTGCAGGACAAACGCATTCATATCGCTGAAAGTAGCATCAGACGATACATTTACAACAAACTGCGCATATTCATCTCCCTCCCAACTCAATGTAGCACTTGTAAGCGTAATATCACTTGTTGCCAAGTTGGTAGGTGTCGGGCAAGTATTGACATGTTCGAGTGCGATGTCATCGATGTACAACAATGTTTTGATGCTGAATTGTTCGTACTCGGGGTGCGATTCTATCCAACCTTGTGCATCAGTGCGGAAGGCAATGTAACCACCTTTTCCTTGCATTCCGGCAAGAGGTACTTCGAAACGCTGTGCCATATACTCGTTGGCAGCGGTAGCCACGGCGCCTGTAAGGTTACGAGAATAGGTGCAGGTATCCAAAGTCACAAACGTGGAGAGGTCATTCGGGTCGGACATAACGCCCACCACAATGGTATTCAAGGCTGCACCTTTGGCGATCGACCCCGTTTGCGGATTATACGAACCGGGCAGGGCATAGAATGAAAGTTGCAAGGTATCCAAATCTACGTTCTCCAATATAGGCATTGCTATCCATTGGTCGTAGTAGTTGAGATAGTTGGAACTTGTGAGTTCTTTGGCACCATTGCCTTCGAAACGCAAAGCCCAAACATCTTTCAAATCGCTGCTTAATGTGTTGTGCGAATACCAAGATGTACCTGATGATTCAACCAACCGAGGAACGTGATAGTATGGGGAGCCATCTACTATACCTACTGCTTTGCCACAGGTCGTGCCCACTACCCAACATTGTGGTTGGTAATCGCTGGATGCTTTCGGTAGAAGCACGTGCTTTTCCTTATCTTCAAAACTATTGGTGTAGCCGCCCATAATCTCAGCACACTCTGTGGTGAACGATTGAGCCATAGACCATTCGTTGACAAGGTCGCAATCTTGGCGAACCCGATAGTAATAGGTGGTAGTACCATCCAAACCTGCTACAATTGCCTTTTGTTCTGCCAGAGTGTCCACGAATATCAAGTCTGTAGTACCAAACGAAGTGGTTTTGGATACTTGGAGGATACACGGCACATCTTCGTCTGCTGCACTCCAACTTAGCGTTGCCGAATGTCCGGTGATGTCGTTAGCGCGCAGTTTGGTCGGTTTGAGGCAGGTACGTTTGCTGAACGTAATATCGTCAATATACCATTGTCCTGCTACCGGCGCAGAGAATGCCAAGTATTGCCCGGCACGCCCTTTTAGGCGGAGACCGAATTTCTTCCAGCCATTGTCAGTGAGGTTCTTCACCAAATCAGAAGTCGAGACAGCCGCATTGGAGTAGAAGAACGAGTCGATTGGCTCGAATGTAGCAATGTTGTTCGGGTCGGTCATTGTACCTACTACGAGAGGACGGTTGTTGTAGGCTGTTCCCACTTTACCGTCTTTCTTCTGGTAGAACGGACGTGCGTAGAAATTCACTTGAATCGTATCGTAGTCTGCATCCAATATCGGCATAGCAGCATACGCACCGAGATGTGTACCATACGTGTTGTATAGTTGCAAAGCACGAGTACCCGAGTGCGCGGCTACAGCACCACTGGCACTGCTTGTAGAGGTAGCATTATAGTTATTCAACAAGGCACCCGGTTGCTGCAATGCCACTGTAGAAGCGTCATTGCCCACATACCAATTCTGCGGCACTACCAAACGGGTGGTCTTGCTATCTTCGAAAGAAATAGTATCGCTCGTTACCACCTTGACATCTGCCGGTGTAACAAACGTGCGGCGTGCAGAAGTAGCACCCAAGCCGTCAGCGTCTGCCACCTGTACAAAGGCGAAGTACTTGGTGTTTGGCGTCAATCCTTCGAAAGTTACCATATTGGCAGTAACGGTTTGCTTAGCCACGATATCTGCTTCCCTCGCGCTATCAATGGGAAATACTTCCGCGCTCTTGGTGAGATATACATTCCACTTGGCAGAACCATTGGCATCCCAATTGAGAGTCAATGTAGTCGGTGTGATGGAAGTTCTTCCAATGACAGGCGTTTGATAACCTTGTTTTTTCTCGATATACAGGTTATCAATAAACACATCCAAGTTTGCCACTTGCCTAATCATCAATGTTATAAACTTATTCTTGATGCCAGTAGGCAACGGGAATGTCACTTGGTCAAAGAGTGCATTCTTGGCTATGGTCACTTTCTCGTTATTTTCATAATCAGTGGTCTTGTAGGTAGCCAACGAAATGAATGAATCTGGGTTGTGGTCGGCATCTATCAAACCTATTTCCAATTCAGCAAACGGAAAAGTAGCAGTCCTTGTTATCTTGGCTGAGTTGCTGGAAGCCACCTCTGCAGCACGCATATCGAAACGTAATTGCAAGGTGTCAGAACCAATAATTTCCGGTAAAGAGAGGAACGTAGGAGTCCAAGATGCATTGTATATATACATATCAAATGCTCCCGATCCTGTGCGTGCATACTTGGTTCCACTGACGATAGACGAGTGATAACGTCCATCTATTTTATTATAGGCATACAGACTTGGATGAATAATATAGGAACTGGTACCGCTCTCTATGGTTTCAATGCCTTCTTCTGCCTCGAAACTATAGTACATACCGGCACCTATTTGGTACAGAGTACGGAATGATACAGCATCTTCGCTCCACTCACTGATATCACCGGCACCACAGTTGGTACGAACAAAGATGTTGTAATAGGTAGAAGGTTTCAGTCCTTTCACAAGGAAAGTGGTATCGGTAGAAGATGCCTGAATGGTATCGGTATAGTCGGCACTGATACATAACACATCCCATGAGTTGTCGGTAGTGAAGTAGGGGAGTACTGTTACTTTCACTTCCTTGGCACCGATACTGTCCACTCTAACTTTCGGGACATAGCAGGTAGGTGTCTTCTGCACTTTGAAGTCATCCATATACACTTCCGTGGTATTCTTGTAGAGTTCGGTAAGAACAATATACACGTTCTCACCCGTGCAATCCTCCATGGTGCGGATAATCTCCGTCCATTCTTTGGAATTAGCCAAAGGATAGACTGTATCTACATACTGAACGGTGTTGAGCAGACTATCGATATTAGTAACATCGGTAGCATAACCAATAATGATACCATTGGGGGACGCTACAGCGGAAGCAGTCTTCAATTTGAAAGAGAGCAACATTTTGCTGATGTCGCCACCAATGGGCAGTGTAGCAGCCGTCGGACGCTTGTCTTCTGCGCTATTAGCACTTGTTATATTCCATTGCAGACCGTTGCCCGTGTCGCCATACTTGGCACTTGAATAGATGCAAGGATATGACGCTGCATCATCCATATTGCCTGCATAGAAACGATGCCAGCAAGCAGGATAGTACTTGGTTCCGGATGTGTAGCGGTCGAAATTATCGTTGTAAGGCAATGATGCAACCTCGGGACACTCGGTGGTGAATGTTACACCCTCCAAGCACCATTCGCCATCGCCGCCATCGCAAAGCGATTTGACATACAAATAGTAAGTGATGTTACCATCCAAGCCTGTCAGCGTATGAGTAGTTCCGCTTATAGTATCGTTTATCACATAATTGCGATTTGTTTCCAAGAACTTGTCCTGCCACTTGGAAGTTGTAACCATCACACGATACGTATCGTTGATGCCTTTCCAAGACGCAACTGCAGAGTTACTTGTAACATTGCTTATATTCAAAGACACAGGAGCACCACAATCCGTAATAGTATCAAATTTGATATTGTCAATAAAGAAGTAGTTATCCTGGTTGAACTCCGACAAGAATGCCACATGCTTGCCATACTCGTGTTGGAAACCATCGTACGTATTGAAGCGCACAATAGCCTTATGTACCGCATTATCCGTATAAGTAATAGTATCTATAGCAGAGAACGTACCAATATCAGCAGGGTCTGTTACCACACCGACAATAATACTGCCCGCATAACCGTTGTTTAAGGCTCTAATCTCTTTGATATTAGAAAATTGGTAATTGTCCGAGGCGCGTCCCAAGAAAGATATTTGCAAACGTTTGATGCTATCCACATCAACTGCAGGCATTATTGCATAAGCCCCATTTCCGGTCGAACCTTCGTCCGTGCGGAAACGCAGGAACGCCTTCCCCCCCGGAGCATCAGTTCCCGATGCCACAAAAGGTATATACAAACCATCCTGCACGCCTTTTTTCCCAACTGTCCAGCATGGCATAATATGGGGATCAGAAGAACCGCCATTCGTCTCCAACTCAAAGCCTTCTTCGAATGTGATTATGCCTGTTTCTGCTGCAGATAACGGAGCACAAAGTGTCTGGAAAGAAGTTACGTTCCAAAGAGATTCATCTTCCTCACAAAGCGTTTGAACCGCCACATAATATGAGGTACTGCTCTCCAATTCTCTTAGTGCGAGGACACGGTTACTTAATATCGTGGTATCTTTCAACATTGCAGGATTAGCCAATATCTTTGCCAAATAAGCCGCTCCGTCTGTTTCCGAATTAAGACTATCCGCATCAATCACCATATCTTTCGACAAAAGCATACGTACATCGATGTTAGCCGAAGAATACATCAAACGTGCCGAATTATCCGTCAAACGCGAGATGGTCGGATAGGCTTTCGGACAAGCAGATTCGGAAATCTCTATATCATCGATGTAGTAACTTGTGGTATATGTAAGAGTGGCTGACGTAGAGAATGCTATATACTTACCCATTCCTTCTTTATATCCGCATGCACCCAGGTTGCACTCTACTTCATACCAAGAAGTCTTATCGGGTGCTTGATATTCATAGAGCGGTGTAAAAGTACTCCAATCATCCGGATTCGTCATTACGCCGACAAACATCGACAGCGTTTTGCTGTCAGCACCGCGCGCATAGAACGACACCGTTACATTCTTCATATCTTTCGCATCAATCTCCGGCGTAGTAAACCACGACGGACCACCGGAAGAGGCTTGTGCATACAAGGACGCTCCGGCATAGCCCGAATAGGAATAACTGTCTTTACTCGGCACTGCCGTCGTAGTTTTACCCACATGGATAAAGGGTACGTAACTCGGTTTCAGTTTATATTCATCACCACCATGACGCGTCCAACATTCCGGGAATGTACTCTTGTCGTATGATGTGATTGCAGTGGTAGAAGCCGTAAGATACCCTTCAAAGCCCTGACGTGAAGCCGCTGAGTTCGGAACCAACTTGATACATTGAGTCCATGCATTATATCCCTCGCTCCACTCTTCGCCACCTAATGCTTTCAGATATACATAATATCCTGTCTGAGGTTTCAATCCCGTAATAGTAAACGGATTGCTCGTAATAGTGCTATCTTTGATAATCACCTTGGACGCATCCGCTTTATCCAACTGATCCGTGTCTATCTCATCAGTGGTTACCCAAATTTTCCAACCATTCTCGGATTCGCCTTGCCACGAGATAGTAACGCTATTGTCGCCTGCATCTTCTGTCTTGAAACCGAAAGGTGCAATGTTATTGATGCTTTCAAAACGGATATCATCCACATATATGTAACGTGTTGTTACACCATTGTAGCAGTACTGTTGGAAAACAAAGTACTTACCCATAGCAGCAGCCCACTGCGGATTGACGCTGTAGTAGTTGTCAAATTGCCCTGTCTTCGGAATAGCAATCGTATCTAACCATGTGATAACGGCATTTGTGTCTGCTTGGTTGGCAACACCGATACGCAAGGAGTCGGTACCAGAGACACTATCCTCTTTCTTTGCCCAGAATGACACTTTTACTTTACCATAATTGTCGGCATCCAATATCGGTGCAAACAATTTACCGGCACGTTCCGGACCTGCGCTCTTGAAATAGACACCGGCATAGTTACTCTTGCTGCCAGTACTGCTATACTTGGCAGAAGTGCTGAGTTGCGGATAGTTGTCTATAGTTGCCACATACCAGCCTGCAGCCATCATTCCGGCACCCGCGCCGTAATAGTCAAAGTCCTCCATATAAGGCAACGCAACAGCCTCGGGCGTAGCCAAAGTAAACGCAACAGGACGGCTCCAATAACTATTCTCGTTCTCACCACACGCAGAACGAATGTATGCATAGTAAGTACGTCCCCAATGCAATTCGCCGGTAGGAACAGTAAATTCATTTACATCAGAAACGGTATCGGTATATACTACCGTAGTCGGCGATTTTAGAGCCGCTGTCAAGTCGTTTTCTGTCTTGCTGCCATCGGTATCTATCAATATATGGAATGACTGCATATTACGTGCCGTCCATTCCAATGCAGCCGTCGAAGCAGTAACATCTTTCACTCCTAATTTAGGCACTACGCAATTGGAAAGCACATCAATGGTAACATCATCCAAAATCGGATATGACTTCTGATTTGAAGCACTGGTTGCACCACCAACTTCATTTTCCGTCCAACGGATAGCAATATACTTGCCATTCCCCGTGTAAGAAAGGAAATCGGTATAGCAAAGTGCATACGTTTCTGCTGCTGTTGCAAAAGATTCTACTGCCACAAAAGTGGTCAAATCTTCAGGATTGGTCATTACACCGACTGTGACTTCCGTGTTTTTGTAAGACGAAGAACTTGCACGCAAATAGAACTCCATTTCCAAGTCCTGTATTGCCGAATCTTGGACGGGGAAAGTAATCCACGCATCACGTCCGACCTCCAAAGAGTAGGTCAAGGCTTGCACACCACTATTTGCTTTAGACTTGGAAGTTTCAAACTTCGGATAATCGCTCGCTGTGGAGTGTACCCCTACATACTTCGGATACTTGGTAGAAGAAGTCCCGATGGTTCTTGTCCCCTCCGAGGTCTCAAAACCGAATTTCATTGGCAGTGTTTTCTTATACGAAGTGGTAAACGGTTGAGCCGCAGACCATTTTCCGCCTTCCGCCTGCACGTATGCATAGTACTGCGTACCTTCAGTCAGACCGGTTGCCGTATAGCGGGCTGCAGACACCTTGGTCTCCACTACACGTTTTGCCGCGGCAATCGTACTTGCGTCATCCACATTCTCGGTAGAAATCAATACGTTATACGCCGAAGTCACATTATCCCATACCAATTCCGCACCCGTTGCCAGCGGAGCCGCCTGGATACCGCTCACCACAGGTACAGCAGGCTGCAATTCTATAGTCAAATCATCTATATAAAATTGGTTCGGTTCATCAAATTGGCTTACAAACGCCACATAACGCCCCTCACCCTTATAAGAAGACAAGTTAACAACCACATTCTCATAGGTGGCGTAACGCCACATCCTAACCGTATCTACTGCCACAAACGTGGTAATATCGTCCGGATCATCCATCACACCTACGATTATCGCACGTGCATTGGTCTTATACGAACCATAGTTGCCCAGCGAACCCCAGAATTTCACCTGACACTTACTGATGTCGTCCACATCTATCATCGGCGTGGCAGCATAAGCAAAGTTATGAGCAGCGATATTCGCACCTGAACCCGGCGTGGTCTTGCCGGCAAAGCACAATGCATAACCACTGCGAACAAAATACTTTGCCGATGTTGCCGATTGATTTACATTGATATATGGCGCAGCAATCGCAAGATCTGTCCCGTATGTCCAATCCTGGTGATGTCCGACTGCAGACGATGCCGGCAAATCGAAATCCTCGTGATAGGGCAGATTCTCTATCGCCTTCATATAGAATGGGTAAGCCCCCCAATCACTATTCTCATTCTCGCACAGAGAACGAACAAAAGCCACATAATTGGTTTTACCTTCCAAGTTCGCCAACTGAATATAAGTCTGCCATCCACTGACAACCGTATCCTTCACAATCAGACCGTCAGCCTTGGCTTGCTCTATATCCGTATCGTCTATATCCAAAATTTCATCTGTTTTAGCAACAATCACATGAAAATGCACAGCATCAAAACTTGCTAACCAGTTGAGGGTTACTTCGTTTTTATGCATATTGGTAACCGTCATATCATGAGGGATCGTACATTCCGGTTTGGATCGTACGACCACGCTATCCAGCACAATGCCACGTCCCATGTTTTCACTGCCCTCGAAGCACACCTGATAGGTTTTGCTTACACGCGGAAGTTCCACCATCTCTTTTGTCCACATTTGGACAGGTTCACCGAACTCTTGCAACAGTACCCAGTTACTATTTTCTGACACACGATAAAAAACACGCAATGTATCAAAATCCGCTGTCCACTTCATCTGCGCATGATAATATCTCAACACCGGTTGGAACACGGTATCCAAATTCATTACAGGTGTGACAAGTCTGGTTTTGTAACCTTTGGATTCTCCTGTCGTGTTACGCAGCAAAGCACGTCCTAATCCGGATACTGCTCCATCCGGATACTGCAACATTCCACCGGGGACAATTGTCTCGGTTACCCATGTCTGGTTACCGACCACGCTTTCTTGCGTCCAACCTGCCGGCATACCCTTTTCAAAACTCTCCGACAAGACTATCGTCTGAGCTTGCAGATTCACCACAATAGCCACCATAGCTATTAGAAGAACGAGTAGTTTTTTCTTCATACGCTTAAAATGTTGATATTAAAATAAATATAACAGCAATCAACAGTCTATCTTTGATTGCCACAATGTATACAGAAGATGCCGATCCAATCAGCATCTTCTATTATCTGCACAAACACTACGAGTTTCTATGATAAAACAGGAATACGCCGCACCGAGCCCCACATCCAGAAGGAAGTGGTGCTTGGAATAACGGTAACCCAAACCAACAGAGGTTAAGGAACCAGCAGAGCGAATAATATCTTTATTTTCTCGGGGGGGGTATTCGCCTATATATGCTTCGTCCAAAGAAAAGCGCACGAAATGGGACTGAGCAGAAGACTCGGCAACAAAGGCAGGCAGCAGTACGCCTACAAGGAAACAGCAGAAAGCAGTCTTGTTCATAACTTGACCTGTTTTTAAGTATGAAACACTATGCGTCCCAAAACGCACGGCAAAGATACGAACAATGTAGCAAATACACAAGAGCAAAGCAAAATAAAGTGGCAAAAAGATATATTTTTAACATCTTTCCTACCCTTTTGCGACAGATAATAAATATCTATGCACTTTATGCAATCAAAAAAGCAACCGGGACACTTACAATGCAAGATACATTGTCCGCAATGGAGTTTCAATGGATATCCCTAAATCATTGTTTTTTTTAGGAGAAAAGTGCCGACGCATCGGCAAGGTCTATACACACCAAATCGGTATAGTCGCGTACCCCCTCGGGAACAGGTTCGCCGTTGGTCAGGTAGATACAGCGCATACCCGCCTGCCAACCGAACAGCATATCGCTTACGCTGTCGCCTATCATCACGCTGTCTGTCAGTTGCACACCGGGGTAATCCGCGCACGCCTGCAACGCCATACCGACAGCGGGTTTGCGGTTTTCGCTCCCGCTATCTTTCAAATCCGGACATATATATATATGGTGTATGTGTCCGCCGGCGGCTTCCACCTCCGCCCGCACGTGCCGATGGATATCGTCTGCATCCTCCATAGAGAACAACCCCTTGCCGATACCCTGCTGATTGCTGACAATAAACGTATGCACAAACCGTCTCGACAGCCCCGCTACCGTCTCTTTGGCACCTTTTAGCCACTCCCACTGCTGCCAGCAGCGCACATAATCGCCCTCTATACGGCGGTTAAGAACCCCGTCCCTGTCAAGAAACAAGTTGGTGTCGGCAGGAAACATCCCCGCAAACTCCCGTTGCGCACGATAGTAATCTACAGGCACACCGATGTCAATAAAGTAATCACGGAATGCCATCCCGTGGAAACATCGTGTGCCGGCCATTGCCTGCAACACCTCTTTTTCAAAAGAGAATTTCTCGGGCATATTCAGCCCTTGCAACCAGTCGCGTCGTATGGCATAGATACCGCCGTTGATCACCCCCGCGCCTGCACTGGCATCTTTTTCCTGAAAGGCAACCACGCAATCACCGTCTGTCCGTACTGCTCCGTAACGTGCCGTGTCGTCCACCTCGCGCAGGGCAAGACTGACAGCGGAAGAATGTGTCTTGTGGAATGTACACAGAGCGTCAAAATCAATATCGAACAGCGTGTCTCCGTTCAGCACAAGAAAATCATCCCCTCGCACCATACGGCTTGCCTGCAAGACAGCCCCGCCCGTAAAGAGCGGTCTTCCTTCGTGCGAATACGAGATTTGCAACGACCTGTACCGCGATCCGAAATAGCCTTCTAACACCACGTGCCTGTAACCCCTAGCCCGACAGATATGCTTTGCTCCCGCCTTCTCTCATCGCCGGAGCAGGTAGGTCAGA
>CAKUYO010000021.1 GCA_934716995.1 uncultured Bacteroidales bacterium
TCCCCACATTGTTCCCTTGACCATATCCTCCGTTTTGTTTATTTGCAATTGTAATAGCATTAGGATATTCACTCTGAATCTTAGTTTGCATCTCTGCGAAACATGGACTATTATTATCAACAACGATAACCTCTAACTCTTCGCCAATGTCATTGTAATCATAGACCGATTTCAGACAATCATAAATATCCTTTTGTGAATTGTATGTCAGTATTATTAAAGATAAAGATTTCATAGGTCTATAATTTCTTTGTTTCTGCTACCGATACAATTTTTGTTAAATCTTTCCAACCAAAGAATAAACATCTGGTCTGGCAAACAAACGTATGTCTGTATGCGGGAATAAAAATGGAAGACAGATAACCGGCAGCAAGGTTACTGGCAATGGCTATCCAAGCGGTGGCAATTACACCAAATCTGGGAAGAAGTAAATAGTTTAACAGAATACAGACTATACACCCCGTAATGTCACGCAGGATCGTCCATTTCTGCAATCCCTCAGCCACAATCATTTTTCCCGCGACGCTGCTAAAAGCAACACTGACAGCCTTAAATGCGAGAACTTGCAGAATGGGAACTGCTGGGAGATATTGCTGACCAAACGTGTATCGTATAAGCGGGTAAGACAACACACATACCACTATAGAACATAGCAGTGTTCCCCAGACTGTGATATTCATAAATTGCTGGTTCTGCCGCTTATATGCCTCTTTGTCCGTGTTCCATAGGTTGGATATAATCGGCATATAAGTATCTGTTAGCGTAATCGGCACAAACATCAGTACTCCCACAAATGCCGTTGCTACCGAGAAAAAACCTACCGCCTCTTTGTCTATCATATTCCCGATCATCACTTGGTCAATGCGCTGATAAATCACTACGGCGGCACCACTGAGCAACAGGGGGAAAGCCTCCTTTATAAGGTACTTGGCTGTCGTTTTGTTAAACATCCACAATCGTGGTGAGGCGATTTTTTTGCGGTATGAGAGCAGGTAGCCTCCCGCAATAAGGACGGTATCGAATAGTGTGGCGGCAATGAACCATACCAATGGGGCGTGGAGCAGCAGTAAAACAACCTTGATACCAGCACCGATAAGGGTGCGGCTAATCTCTGTTTTTACAATATATTCATTCCAAACAATTGATGTGAAATAGTTGCGGATGACGCTGAATGTCTGCATAATCATACTCAGCGAGTAGAGCGTGATCATCCATTTGGTGAAAGCATCCGCCTCAAAAATCCATGCCGTAGCAATGACCAGTACCATTGTAATGGCGGCAAAGATGAGTTTCAGCCCGAAAGCCGTACCCAGAATAGTGTTTGCTTCTGTTGATGGCGTGTGTCCGTATTCACCCGTTCCCTTGCATTTTGCCTCTTCCCGTATCTCTATATTATCCAATCCGAAAGAGGCAAATACCTGGAATAGAGCCACATAACTGACCACATAGTTCATCAGTCCGTATTGCTCGGGACCGAGATAGCGTGCCACGAATATACCCACCAGCAAACTGCCCAACAACGTTACTATTTTACCGGTAACCGCCCACAGCAAATTGCGGACAACCTTTTTCTTGGTTTCCGAAAGATTGAGTTTGTTCAATATGCGGTCGATGAGGGACAATGGATTGCTATACTTTGGATTGTTTATGTTTTTCTTAAAACGCCACAAAGGTACTGCTTTTTTTTGATATGTGCAAATACTGCCATCGCAACCGCAAAATCGGATGATAGTTCGGAGCCAAATTATGCGGAATATGCAATTCCTATATTTCATAATACCATTTACGGCAAAAAGACGGCAACGAGATAGGTTTTTATGAGGTGTTTTTTATACATTTTCCGGACTAATAGACATTTCTTGTACCTGAAATAGGGGTAGTAAGGTAGTAATAGACATTTTTTGTACCTAAAAAGTCTCTTGTAGCCTTTGTTTATCGGCGTTATAGACGGAAATATATGCGTCAATCATCGTTCTTTTGTGTTGTGCATTCAATCCGTTGTGTACGCCTGCCAATTTTTTCACTCTTGCAAAGAAACTCTCCATCGCATTGTTGGTGTTTGGCAATCCGAGTTTAGGACGGGTATAGAAGGTCCAAAGTACATCCATATTCCGTTTCAAACTCAATGCAGCCGTACGCAACCGGCGATGTGTGTAAAACGAACACCCGTTCTCGCTTTTTGTGCGCTCGTTGATATAATCGTGCCATTGCTCGAACCATTGCGACAAGGCTCCTTCAAAAGACTCTTTGTCTGTGTGTGCCATACCATTGGCGATAGCCGACAACTGCTGTCCGGGTATGGTCTTGGGGCGCGTGGTCAATTGTATTCTTACAAAACGTATTGCATGGAATTGGCAGTATTGAAAGGGTATATTCCCTAATGCCTGCCGCAATCCGCGCAATCCGTCTGCCACTGCCCCAATAACGGTATATCCCTTGGAACATAAATCATAAACGCCCTCCATATAGTCGGCAACCGTTTCTTTCCTGTTGAGAAATTTGCGCCACAAGACATCGCCTCTATGTGCATCTTTAATGACTAACAGACCATTGTTCGTCGTCCAATAAGTGGCATCCATTTGGATGGCTACGGGACGAGGGTAGGAGTGGCAAATGCCCTGATTTTCCACGTGATGTAACCGCCGTTGGATTTGCCGGGCACTTAAATGGCAAGAAACGGCAAGTTGTTGAATGGTTTGTTTTCCGAACAGGTAATCCGTGTATAGAACCTCATCGGAAAGGGCATAGCGACGGACAAAAATGTGACCGCATTCTTTGCAATACCAACGCTGGTGACCATTCATTTTGCCCTTTTTGATGAGCGAAGATGATGCACACTTTGGGCACTGTTTTTGAGGTAATTTTTGCTCATTTTATTTTTTTGCCTGCAAAGATGTGAAAATCAGAGCATTATAGCAATTTCAGGTACAAGAAATGTCTATTAGTCCCATTTTATGCACTATATTTGTTGCATAAAGTGTATAGATGTCGTTTTGCAGTTGCCCTGTTACGATTAACTTGCCATAGTTGCTTTGGCACATATAATTAATAGTCAATATAAGTTAGGACATATAGTTTGTCTTTGTTCTAAATAGCATTTATTTTAACTTTTCCGTAAAACGTACATAGATAGCGGATTAGGCATATTATTTTTGAAAAAAGAAATGTTGCTATTGCAAATGTCAAAGTATCTGTAAATCAATGGGCTGAATGTTGAAAACTTTTGTAATGCGTTGATTTTCAGTTTGCAAGTCGTAAGTTATTGAAATAGGCACAAATACGCCGTTTTTGAAGAAACGCCGTGATGGGGAAATTTGCCCGCTTGGGAAAAAAGCAGTACCTTTGCACTCGAATTCGGAGGTACACCCTTCGTCTTTTTTTCGCGCTTTTTTGAAATCACAAGACTCTCCTTATCGGACTAATTAGCCCCATTGGACTAATTGGGCAGCAAAAAATGAACGAGCAACTGAACATATTGTGGACGCAGTGTCAGAAGATTTTGTCTGACAACCTGACACCGAGTGCATACCAGACCTGGTTTGCACCGATTGTGCCGTTGCAGTATGACAATCACGTGCTGATTTTGCAGGTGAAGTCGCAGTTCATTGCCGAATATATAGAGGAGAATTATATCAACCTGCTGTCGGCAACATTGTTCCGTGTGTTCGGACAGGGGACACAGTTGGAGTACCGTGTGCTGATTGACTCTACCTCGGGGGCGGGGAGCACCATTCCTTCGACAGGCACTTCGCAGGAGAATATCCGCAAGGAGAACGGGATCGGGGCTTATACGCCTGCGGCGCCTGTGATGGACTTTGATACGCAACTCAACAGTATCTATACGTTTGATTCGTATGTGGCCGGCGAACCGAACAAACTGGCGCGTACCGCCGGTGTGGCAGTAGCGAAGCAGCCCGGTTACACGGCGTTCAACCCGCTGTTTATCTATGGCGGAAGCGGGGTAGGGAAGACCCACTTGGCAAATGCCATCGGTAACCAAGCCCGTCTGCTCAATCCGCAGGCACGTGTGCTGTATGTGTCTGCCAATACGTTCAAACTGCAGTTCCAAGACGCACGCAATACCAACCGTATTCCCGATTTCTTGAATTTCTACCAGAGTGTGGACGTGCTGATTGTGGATGATATCCAGTACTTTGCCGGGCTGAAAGGTACGCAGGACACGTTCTTCCATATATTCAACTACCTGCAGCAGTCGCACAAACAGTTGATACTTACGTCCGACCGTTCGCCGGTACAACTGAAGGATATAGAAGACCGTTTGCTGACCCGTTTCAAATGGGGTTTGTCGGCGGAGATTACCCGTCCGGACTATGCGCTGCGTCGCAATATCCTGCTCAACAAAATGCACCGCGACGGCATTCAGTTGTCGGACGATGTGATTGATTTTATTGCCAACAACGTGCGCGACTCCGTGCGCGACTTGGAGGGTATCTTGGCGAGCCTGTTGGCGCACTCCACGTTGACCGACCGTGAGATTGACCTGCAACTGACCGAACAGGTGGTGTCGCATATTGTGGAGATACAGCCGAGTACGGTGGAGTTGAGCGATGTGGTCGGGGCGGTGGCGGAGCATTTCAATATCCCCGAGAAGTCTATTCTGTCGCAGAACCGCTCCAAAGAGATTATGCAGGCGCGCCACGTGGCGATCTATCTGAGCAAGGAGTTGACCGACCATTCGCTCAACGAGATCGGTTTGTATATGGGGCGTCGCACCCATGCCACGGTGCTTCATTCGCTGACCTTGATGCGCGAACAGTTGGAGATAGACCCCGTCCTACGCCAGCAAGTGCACCAGATAGAGTCGGTGCTGCAACATTAAGTTTATTTGACCAAGAGAGATAGAAGCCTCACTTCGGTGGGGCTTTTTTGTTGCATATATTTCTGTTGGCGGTTGTGTATCTTAGAAAAATGTTGTATCTTTGCGAAAAATTAAGCAACTATGGGGAAAGCGCAGGCGGCGGACAAGGCAAAAAAGAAAGAGACGGCACAAGCACCACAAGCGGTGTTTGAGGGAATTTACAAAGACCGTGGCAGCCGTTTTCTTGCTTTTGCGGAACCGATTGCAGACGAAGAGCAAGCCAAGGCACGTGTGGCGTGGTACAAGAAGAAATACCACGACGCGCGGCATGTGTGCTATGCCTACCGCTTGGGCGAAAACTTGTGGCGCACCAAAGACGACGGCGAACCGCACGGGACGGCAGGGGTACCTATTCTTCGGTCGATAGATGCACGCGGGTTGGATAATATCCTTGTGGTGGTGGTGCGCTATTTCGGTGGAACCCTCCTCGGTACCGGCGGGCTGATGGTCGCCTATCGGGAAGCGAGCAAAGATGCATTGGAAAAATACTCATCCACCTGACATCCACCTGACATCCGCCTGACTGATACAACAAAAAGGTATAGCAGAGTAATAGATAACATTCCTAATTCCTAATTCATCATTAATATAGTGGATCCTTATAAGAAAATACGTGCCTATAGAAACGGCTGGTGGCTGGCTATCAGCGATTGGTTTACGATATTCCCCGTACTGCGGATATGCCAGTGGAAGACGACCAAGTCGGTGAAACTGAGTTATTTGGGCGACCGCAAACAGATAGAGCGGGACATCAGACACGGGGCATTCTTTATGACCAACCATCGGGACATCTGTATGGATTCGGCGTGGCTGTCAATGTTGCTGCGCAAGCGGTATTTTATCCGCCCATACATTGGCATTGGTAACAACCTGTTTGGTAAATGGTGGATAGAGCCGCTTGTGCGTTATCTGCGCTGTTTTGTGGTGATACGCAACGGGTCGGTTCATCAACAGTTGGAGAACGCCAAACTGCTGTCGCAATATATCAACGACCTGCGTAACCATAACAAATCCATCTGGTTGGCTCAGCGGGAGGGGCGTGCCAAAGACGGCAACGACCGTACGCAGCCCGGAGTATTGAAGATGTTGACTATTGATGCTCCTGACTTCTTTGAGGCTGTCAAGCACCTGAATATCTGCCCGGTATCTATTTCTTATGAGTTCGATCCGTGCGATTATCTCAAGGCGCAGGAGATGCAGCAGAAACGCGATATTCCGCATTGGCACAAGACCAAAGCGGACGATATCCGCTCTATGGCAACGGGTATCAAAGGGCAGAAAGGGCGGGTGATATACCGCCTGACCCCCTCTATCAACCGTGAAATAGAGCAGGCATTGCAGGCGCACCCTGAGTTGCGTGAACAGAGCCGCAATGAGCAGATACAGTTTGTGTGCGACTTGATTGACAGGCACATACACCTCGGGTACGAATTGTTTGAGCGTGGCACGGATTTTGACAAGTATATCGAAAGCCGTATCGCCTTGGTGGATATTCCCAATAAAGACGAGATTTTCCTGCGCGAAAAACTCTACGAGATGTATGACAATCCGCGCAAGAATGCGCTTGCGGCACAAGCAGACAAAGAACAATGAACGAAGAACAAAGAACCAGTATGAAAAGAGCCATTTTCCCCGGTAGTTTCGACCCGTTTACCATCGGGCACTACGATATCGTGATGCGCGGACTCAAACTTTTCGATGAGATAGTTATCGGTATCGGACGTAATAGTACAAAAAAAGAGACTTTCCCTATCCGCGAACGCGAAGAGGCAATACAAAAGATTTTCAAGGACGAGCCGCGTGTACGCGTGATGATTTACGATTGTCTTACGGTGGATTTCGCCAAGCAGCAGGAGAGTGAGTTTATCTTGCGCGGTATCCGTTGTGTATCCGACTTTGAGTACGAGCGCAATATGGCGGAAGCAAACAAGCAACTCGGTGATATAGAGACGATTATCCTATATACACGTCCTGAGTATGCCCATATCTCGTCCACTCTCGTCCGCGACCTGTACGCCTATAATAAAGATGTGTCGGCATTTGTACCCAATAAACTGAGATAAGATATAGTGTTTAATGATTCTCCTTTGCCGCAAAGCGGCAAGAAATCTAAAATAAATCTTATGTATTGTAGGGTACTAAATTGCCATAAATCTTATTCGCCTATCGGCGCGGCAGAAATGGGACATTATTATAATTTTAGTGCGCTTTGAAATGACTATAGAACAAATATCGTATGAAATACGCGGAGCGGCAATGATGGTTTATAATGCATTAGGACCGGGACTATTGGAATCCGTGTATCATAAAGCCTTGTATTTTGAACTTACTTCACGCGGATTAAAAGTAGAATCAGAAATGCCGGTACCTATTGTGTATAAAGGACAAATTTTAGATAATTCCTTAAAGTTGGATTTATTGGTGGAAGATTGTATTATTGTAGAACTTAAATCCATTGAAGAATTATTACCTATACATTACAAACAACTCAAAACATATTTGCGTCTATTGCACAAAGAGCAGGGATGGTTGATAAACTTTGGAGCCTATGATTTCAAAACAGGTATTCGTTCTGTTCGTCTCGCAAAGCGAGAATAAGATTTATAGCAATTAAGTTCATAGAACCTGTTGTAAAATTTATTTAGATTTCTTGCCCATCGGGCAAAGGATTATAACTCAAAAAATATGCATAATCGTTATTTTTATATTGCATCATTGGCATTGGTAATCACAATGCCGCTGATGGCACAAAGGCAAAAGGCAAGTCGGATTGACCGGTCGCTGACTATCTACAACGATGTGATGCGGCAGTTGGATATCAACTATGTGGATACGCTCAATTATGACGATCTGACGGAGACTGCCATCAATGCCATGCTCCGCAAGATTGATCCCTATACGGTCTATTATCCCAAGAAAAAAGATGACGACCTGCGAATGATGACCACGGGCAAATACGGCGGTATCGGGTCGATTATTCAGCAGCGCGAGACCAAGAATAAACGCGGTGAGAAAGAGCGGCAGATCATCATTGCCAACCCCTACGAAGGCAAACCTGCACAGCGCAACGGCGTACAGGCGGGCGACCGGATACTCTCGGTGGACGGCATTTCCACCAAAGGGCAGACGGTTTCGGAAGTGAGCAATAACCTGCGCGGTGTTCCCGGTTCGACGGTAACGCTTCAGTTGGAGCGCGAAGGCGTGGAGAAACCGTTTACGGTCAGTTTCGCCCGTGAAGACATTCATATAGACCCTATCACCTACTACTGCACCATCACGGCGGATACGCTTCCCGAGGCGGTTGGTTATATCGGCTTCTCGGAGTTTACGACCAACTCTGCACGCGAGTTTGCTATGGCATTGGACGATCTCTACTACAACCAAAATGCCCGTGCGCTCATTATTGACCTTCGCGGCAACGGAGGCGGCATTGTGGACGAGGCGATCAGTATAGTCAATCTGTTTGTGGACAAGGGGACGGAAATCGTTTCTACCAAGGGCAAGACGCAGAACTCGTGCCGCACCTACTACACCACGTCTTCGGCACGTTTCCCCGACCTT
Organism: uncultured Bacteroidales bacterium; assembly: GCA_934716995.1. Classification (GTDB taxonomy): domain Bacteria; phylum Bacteroidota; class Bacteroidia; order Bacteroidales; family Paludibacteraceae; genus Colicola. The sequence goes on from CAKUYO010000021.1 coordinate 8,441, forward strand.
CCCTTGACGATATTGGTTGATAAAAACTCGGCTTCGGCAAGCGAGATATTGAGCGGCAGTCTGCAAGACCTGCACCGTGCTACATTGGTCGGGCAGCGCACTTTCGGCAAAGGGTTGGTTCAGAATGTGCGCCCTATTGCCTACGACGGGCATTTGAAGGTAACAACATCCAAATATTATCTGCCTTCTGGAAGGTGTATTCAGGCGATTGACTATGCCGAGCGTCAGCGCGGAAAAGAACTGTGCCGTGATACGGCGGGCGGTATCCTGCCCGATATAGTGCTGTCCGACTCCGCCAAAGTGGACGTATGCTATTCGTTGTATATAAAAAATATGTTCTTCGACTATGCGACACAATATCATCGTTTGCACGATACGATTGCCGCACCCGAAGTGTTCGCGCTGACCGACCGGGACATCGAAGATTTCTGCCGCTTCCTGGACGAACAAGAGTTTACCTACGAGACTGAGACGGGCAAGTATTTCCGCGACGTACTCGAAATGGCACGGCATGAAGATATTGATTCTGCCACATTGGCATCCTTGGAGGCATTGCTGCCGCAGTTGCAGCCTTCTTTCCGCGAGGCGATTTACCGCAATTTGGAAGAGGTGAAAAGCCTTCTCGGCAGCGAGATTGTACTGCGATACTACTACCAGCGCGGGCAAGCCGCCTACCAACTGCGGTTCGACGACGAGTTGAAACGTGCAGTAAGCGAATGCAAACATTTGATGGCTGAAAGGCAGTAAAAATTCCGGTGATAGAATTTGTTTTTTAACACGCATTTTGCAATAAATTACCTATTTGCAAAGTGCGTGATTTTTATTGTTTTTTGTATCTTTCCCATTTATAGAGAGTTACACGGAAACGTGTTGGAAGGGGGCTTTTTTGTCATAAAATACATTTGTATATATCCGAAAATTGTCGTACCTTTGCAAAGTGCTTTCGGATGGAAATACACGCTAAGTTTTACATCTCATAATTATAACGTGCTGTTAATCAGATATGTATGATATGTATGTGTCTGATCGTGTGAGGGGAACGTATCGTATCCCGTGGGGTGCCGTTATCATATTTTGAGAAAGGCGTTGAGGGAACGGAGGGGATGATTATCTCAAGGCATAGGTGGCTGTTTTCTCATATGAACATTCATTAAAAATAGAACATTTTACGTCTGGGAAGGTATCGTTGAAAGTAAGGAGGTGAAGCGTAAGGCGGGTGTGCAAAGCACACTGAGCGCCGAAGCGACACGAAGCCCGGTGGGCTGAGTAGAACTCCTTATGCATAGGATACGCATAGGATAGAGATACCTTGGCGGAATAGAAAAATAGAACATTTATCCCTTGGTTTGGGAAGTGTTCTGCGGTTTGTACTGACACAGAAAAAACAAAATACACAATATGGAGACACGTATCATCAAGCGCGATGGGAAATCGGAGATTTTCTCTATCGACAAAATCAAAAACGCCATCAACAAGGCGTTTATTGCTTCGGGTACTTTTGCAACCGAGGAGACTATGGCGGCAATCATTTCGCGCCTGCGTATTCACGACGGAATCAGTGTGGAGGAGATACAGAACCAGGTAGAGGTGGCGTTGATGGCAGAGGGGTACTACCAGGTGGCAAAAAACTATATGATCTACCGTTATCGTCATACCAAGGATCGCGAGACGATGGACAAGTTGGATTTCCTGATGAACTACTGCAACGCCAGCAATGCGGCTACAGGCAGCAAGTATGACGCGAATGCCAATGTGGAGAAGAAGAATATCGCCACCCTTATCGGCGAGTTGCCCAAGTCGAACTATATCCGGCTGAACCGCCGTATGCTGACCGACCGTATCGAGAAGATGTTCGGCAAGGAGTTGGCAGACAAATATATGGCATTGCTCAAACAGCACTTTATCTATAAGAACGACGAGACCAGCCTTGCCAACTATTGCGCCAGCATCACGATGTATCCGTGGTTGCTCGAGGGCACGAAAGCCATCGGCGGCAATGCCACGCCTCCGACCAACCTCAAGTCGTTCTGCGGCGGGTTTATCAATATGGTGTTTATGGTGTCGTCAATGTTGAGCGGTGCTTGCGCCACGCCCGAGTTTCTGATGTATATGAACTATTTTATCGGCAAGGAATACGGACAGGACTACTACCTGCATGCCGACAAGGTGGTGGACTTGAGCAAACGCCAACGTACGATAGACAAGGTGATTACCGACTGTTTCGAGCAGGTGGTCTATTCGATCAACCAGCCTACGGGCGCACGTAATTTCCAGTCGGTGTTCTGGAATATCAGTTACTACGATCGCTACTATTTCGAGAGTATCTTCGGTAATTTCCGTTTCCCCGATGGCGAGAAACCCGATTGGGATTCGCTCAACTGGTTGCAGAAGCGTTTTATGAAGTGGTTCAACGCCGAGCGTCTGCGCAGTGTGCTGACTTTCCCCGTAGAGACAATGGCGTTGCTCAGCGAGAACGGCGATGTAAAAGACAAAGAGTATGCCGATTTCACGGCAGAGATGTATGCCGAAGGACACTCGTTCTTCACTTACCTGAGCGACAATGCCGACTCGCTGGCATCGTGCTGCCGCCTGCGCAACGAGATAACCGACAACGGTTTCAGTTACACCCTCGGTGCGGGCGGTGTGAGCACGGGGTCGAAGAGCGTGCTGACTATCAACCTCAACCGCACCGTGCAGTATGCCGTGCGCCAGGGTATGTCGTATCTTACTTATATTGAGGAGGTGGTCGATTTGATGCACAAGGTGCAACTCGCTTACAACGAGAACCTGAAACGCCTGCAGGAGCAGGGGATGCTGCCGTTGTTCGATTCGGGCTTTATCAATATCAACCGCCAGTACCTGACGATCGGTGTGAATGGTCTGGTGGAGGCTGCCGAGTTCCTCGGGATACCTATCAACGACAACGAGCAATATACCAAGTTTGTACAGGATGTATTGGGTACTATCGAGCGTCTCAACAAGCAGTACCGCACCAAGGAGGTGATGTTCAACTGCGAGATGATTCCTGCGGAGAACGTGGGTGTCAAACACGCCAAGTGGGACAAGGAAGACGGATATGTAGTGCCGCGCGACTGTTACAACAGTTATTTCTATATTGTAGAAGACCACAGCCTGAATGTACTGGACCGTTTCCGCCTTCACGGCCGCAAATATGTGGAGCACCTGACGGGCGGTTCGGCTTTGCACTGCAACCTTGAGGAGCATTTGTCGCAGGCGCAGTACCGCAACCTGTTACGTGTTGCCGCACAAGAAGGAACCAACTATTTTACGTTCAATATCCCGAACACGGTCTGCAACGACTGCGGGCATATCGACAAGCGTTACCTGCACAAATGCCCCGTCTGCGGTAGTGAGAATCTGGATTATCTGACCCGTATCATCGGTTATCTGAAACGTATCAGCAACTTCTCCGAGGCTCGCCAGCAGGAGGCTTCACGCCGCTACTATGCCCACGTGGAGAATAATGCGTAATGCACAATGCGTAATGCGTATGCACAATGCAACTAAATATGGAGCAAGAAGACGCAAGTAAAGTACACTCTGACCTCAAGCAGTACACCAATTTTCTTTCGGAATATGCGGTGTGTCTGCTTGCCGCAGGAGTACATACCACACGTATAGTCCGCAATACTACCCGTATTGCGGATTCGTTTGATGTAAAAGCGGAGATGACGGTGCTGCACAAAACGCTTACGCTTACACTTTCGTCGCGGGACGGGCAACATGTGTACAGCAAAGTTACCACTATACGGCATCGTCCTGTCAGTTTCCGGCTGAATACTGATTTGAGCCGTCTCAGTTGGGAGGCGTATGATGAGCATCTCAGTCTGGAGGAATTGTGGCACCGGTATGAGGCTATTGTGGCTACCCGCAAAATCAACGACTGGGTAGTTCTTGTATTGGTCGGTTTTGCCAATGCGGCATTCTGCGGCTTGTTCGAGGGCGATGTGTGGGCATGTGCTATGGTGGCGGTGGCTACATGGATCGGATATGCCGTGAAGATACTGATGTTGCGCAAGCACTTGAATACATTGGGCGTCTGGTTCGTATGCGCTTTCCTCTCTTCAATGATTGCCTCATTGTGCGGCTATTGGCATTTGGGGCATACTCCTGATATTGCTATTGCTACCAGTGCACTCTATCTGGTACCCGGTGTGCCGCTTATCAATAGCGTGATAGATGTGGTTGAAGGGCACGTGTTGGCGGGGTTTGCACGCTTGGTGGATGCCGTATTGCTGATAGGTTGTTTGGCAATAGGTCTGTTGAGTACAACATTAATAATTGGATAGTGATGGGTGAGATGATGCTTTCTTTGTTGCGGGACGGGTTGCTCGCTGCGGTTGCCGCTATCGGTTTCTCGGTCATTTCCGATCCGCCGGTACGTACCATTCCGTTTTGTGCGCTGCTTGCCGCTATCGGGCATGCTACCCGTTATTTGTTGATTCATACCGTCAATTTTGATATTATGACGGCTTCTTTCTTCGGGGCATTGGTCATCGGTACGATATGTGTCGGTTTTTCCTATTGGCTGCATTGCCCGACCACAACGCTGTATATTCCCGCTCTGTTGCCGATGATACCGGGTATGTATGCCTACCGCACCATTTTTGCCATTACGCAGTTTATGGGTTGCACGGGTGATTCCGCCAATGCGATGCACTATATGCTGGAGGTGTTTACCAATGGTATGGTTACGGCTGCGGTAGTATTCGCTCTTGCTGTGGGAGCCTCTTTGCCGACACTCCTTCTGCGCAAGTGGTGTTTCCAAATGACCCGACACCGCAAATAAGTAATTTTTAGTGGTCTTTAATGGAAAAAATGAACGGTCAATTAACGGGAATTAACGGAGAATTATGTTGAAGTTTGCAGACTACGATATTGTTTTTCAGGAGGTGCCGGACGAGACGACGCTGGCACTCAATTTGTCGAATTGTCCCCATCGCTGTGAGGGTTGCCATAGTCCGCAACTGCGGGAAGATATCGGCACACCGCTGGCACCAGAGTCCTTGGATTGTCTATTGGCACGCTATCCGTATGTAACGTGTGTGGGACTGATGGGCGGAGATGGCGACCGAAGTACGTTGTTGGATATGGCGCATTATATCCGCTCTATAGGCAAGAAAGTGGCATGGTACACCGGTGCGGCGGATCTGCCTGAGGATTTTCCCATATCGGCATTTGATTTTATAAAGGTAGGTCCGTACGTCGCTGCGTTAGGCGGACTGAAGTCTGAGACTACCAATCAGCATTTCTATCGTATAGATAATGGAAAAATGATTGATGAAACCTATCGCTTTCAGCGTAAGTAAAATAAAAAAGCAGGTGAGCAGCCTGCTTTTTTTATTGATTATTTTTACTCATTGTGCGGCAGACATCACAATGTCCGCAGGCGGGGGCATCGTTTTCACCAAAGTAGCCCAAGAGCAGTTGCTCGCGGCAGAATTGTGTTTGTTCGGCATACTCCACCATGGCTTTCAGGCGGGTGGAGTAGCGGTGCTGCCGCTCTTCATATACTTTGGGCGAGAGGTAAATTTCCGCTTGTCTGTCGCGCAGGGGGGTAAAACCACAGGCTACGGTTCGGGGCAGGTACGTGATAATGCCGCGTTGTGCCAGGCTTACCAACAGGTTATGAAAGGCTTTTTTTCCGCCATAGGAGACAGAAAGGGCATCTTCGTCAATATATTGGAAATCCGTAAAAATACCTGTATATTTGCGCATCAGGTAATCCAACAGACGCACTTGCTCGTGATTGAGTGTATAGTTTGCCAGTTCGGCAGGTGAGTGGCGGATCAGTATGCGTGTGGAAATCTCCCGTGCTTCCTCAAAATCAATATAACCGGCTTGCGACAGCAGATGCAGTGCAGAGTAGGTTTGCAAGACAGGAAGGTGCATTACTTGGCAGAGTTGGTCAATATGGAGAGCATACGTTCTGCCGGCACCGCAACCGAGGGCGATTTGCAGGAAATCACAGGTCTTGTGATAGACGGTTTCGATAAATTCTTTGGGCGGAAAATTGTCCCCTATACGTTTGCGGGCTTTGGTTTTGTCGGTCGGATTGTAGAGCAGTACGGCAAATGATGTTTTGCCGTCGCGTCCTGCACGTCCTGCCTCCTGGTAGTATGCTTCGAGAGTATCGGGCAGGTCGTGGTGAATAACCAAACGCACATCGGGTTTGTCTATTCCCATACCGAATGCATTGGTACAGACCATTACCCGAATGCCGTACGGTTCTCCATTATTTGTCTTTTTTTCGGGATTATCCGAATACTCCTTCCACGCTTTTTGTTTGGCACTCCGTTCCTGTGTGGTCAGCCCTGCATGGTAGAAATCGGCGGGAAGTCCCTGCTCTTGCAGCCATGCGGCTAACTCCTGCGCCCGCTTGCGATTGCGTACATAGATAATGGACGAGCCCTGTACGCGGCTGAGAATATGCAATATCTGTTCGTCTTTTTTTTCGGTGTAACGCACTACGTACTGCAGGTTCTCGCGATGAAAACTCTTCCTGAATACATTCTTCTCACGGAATCCCAACCGCTCCTGTATGTCGTCCACTACATCGGGTGTAGCAGTAGCGGTAAGGGCAAGAACGGGTACTTCCGGAAACAGTTGGCGAATATCCGCAATACGCAGATAGGAGGGACGGAAATCGTAGCCCCACTGGCTGATGCAATGGGCTTCATCGATGGCAATTAGGCAGACGGGGAGGGCTTGCAAGCGTTTGCGAAACTCCTCACTCTCCAACCGCTCGGGCGACACGTAGAGAAAATGGTATGGACCGAAAAGACAGTTGTCAAGGGCAATTTTCTGTTGCTCGTAGGTCATACCCGTGTAGATGGCGGCAGCACGGATACCGCGTTGGTACAGGTTCTCCACCTGGTCTTTCATCAGCGCAATGAGCGGTGTAACTACCAAGCACAATCCCTGTCCTTCTTCCTCTGCATTGTGCATTGTGCATTGTGCATTGTGCATTGCCATCACCATTGTCGGCACCTGGAAACAGAGACTTTTGCCGCCGCCGGTGGGCATCAGTGCCAGCGTGTCGCGTCCTGCCAATACGGAATCAATAATTTCCGCTTGCAGTGGGCGGAAATCGTCATAGTGCCAATATCGTTGCAGAACTTCGCGGGGAGTCATATTATTGAGCAATATGCTGGTAGCAGCCTGCATCGGGGCGGAGCGAGTCAATACCTGCACGGGGAACACCCAAACGGTCTATGGGGTAGGAAAGGGCGGTGAGGGAATCGGCTATACCGAGAGCGGGAGAGAGAGAATCAAGTTGGAAATCGTAATAGCGGTAGTCGTCGTGGGAATAGAAATCGTTGCGGAATACCTGTACGCTGTCGTCCTCCTGCCAATAGACATTGCGGGTAGCATTGGGGAGAGAGAGAGAATCCGTCTTGAGGTAGTTGCCGATGAATGTACCCGGATAATAGCGGGATAGAGGGGTGGCAACCACCAACTGGTTTTGGCGGACACCCGTGACAATGGAATTAAGGAATGAGGCGGTAGTGGGACATTCTTTGTTGAGATTGTTGATGTAGACCGCCGCCAAGTCTTTGCGTGTGGTGTTTTGCAAATTAAAATTACCATTGCCGAAATAGGACGCGATGGTGGTATGTACAAACTGCTGTTCACCGCCCGAGAGATAGACACAGTAGGAAGCGCAGTTGCTGATTTCGGTATTTGCAACGGTGGCACTGATGTGCTGCAAAACCAATCCGTAGAGGGTATGGTTGTGTATGCGGCAGTTGGTCATCGTAAGTACTGGCAGGTCTTTTTTGCGCTCACTCTGTACATACAAACCGATGTTACCGCTCAGGATATTGACATAGTTGAGGCGGTAGGTGGCAGCAGGGGCGTCGGCATAGTTGATAAGGTAGAAGCCGTCCCATTGCCCCGCCGTATGGAGGTAGGGTACGCTGTCCCACAGGCGGTCGCGGCGGTCTCCTCGTATGAGGACGGGTTGTTTCAATGTACCTTGTGCATCCACATCGCCCAACGCCCAAAGTGAGGCTCCCTCGTGGAAGTATATCTGTGTGCCGGCGGGCAGGGTCAGTTTGCCGCCCACCAGGACGGTATCGTATAGGAGATAAGGTTTGTCGGCATTGAAGACGGCATCGCGTGCAAACTCGGTGCGCCGTTTGCCGGTGCGAATGATATGTACATCCTGCCCGTAGGCTTCGAGAAACACGTGCTGCACCTTGCCATTGACGGCAAAGCAGAGCGAATCGCGCAATAGGACAGGCGAGTTTTGGTTCAACGGATCGACATATACACGCACGAACACATAGAGACTGTCGCCACCGTTGAGTTGGTAGTCGGTAAGATGGGAAAGGGTAGGTTCTCCATCGACATTGGCACGGAAATACTGTCCGTTTTGCATCCAGATTTTGCTGATTGACAGTGCATTGCGGTTGTCGTTATGCACCATCAGGCGCAACGTGGAACTGCCAATAGTGGAAAAGACGGTATCAAACTGCAGGGTATCTTTGGAGAACGTAAGCCGCAAAGCGGGATCGTCCGATACCACAGACTCGCGGCAACCGACCAGCAAACAGAGTATAGCAAAAATATAAAATATGCGTTTCATTGATTAAAATATATTGTATATCAAACACTGCTCAACCGAAGCCTATCCTATGCGCATCCTATGCTTATCCACCTTACTTTTCAATGATGTTTTTATAGAGAAAAAGGCACGGATTTATTAATATATTTTTATTCAAAATTGAAGGTGAGAACGATGGCACGATTCAGCAGTTTGTCGATGGCACGGGTGTAAAACTCGTCTTCTTTGGGCAGTTCGTTGCGACCGTCCACGGGGGCGAGTTGGTTGGCAAAGCCGATGCGGTAGGTGATTTCGGGACACCATTTGAACCATTGGAAATAGAGGTCGCAACCGAAACCGACTTCCACGAAATAGTCCCACCTTTTTAGCAAAACAGGTTTCTCGCGGTCGAGGCTGACATTGTATGCTGCACCGCCGCCGCCGATGAGGTAGGGGCGATAGTTTCCCTCGCGCTCTGCAGCCCATTTGAGGTAGAGCGGGATAGTGATTGGGATAGCCAGTACCTCTGTCTTCCGGCTTTTGTTGAGCGGGAAAGTATTGCCCGACTCGTTGGTATAGGAGATAGTACGCGACGAGAACTGCATACCCGGAGTGAAACGCAGACTGAGGTGGCGAGAGAGACGCAGGTCGGTAATGAAGCCCACCGAAAAACCGGGCATCATACTGCTGACGCGGGCATGATAGATTTCACCGTCGATGTCCAGTTGCGAGTCGGTAACCCCGAAACTCATAAAATTGATACCCAGCGAGAAACCGAAATGCACGAGACGGTCGTCCACGTAGGGACGGTTCTGCGCACGGAGCGAAGCCGGCAACAGCAGCCCCAACAGCACACTATATAATATGGTACGTTTCATATTTGTATCCGTTTTAGTCTAACATCTAACAGCCTTTGGCGGTCCAATCTCTGACAGCGTAGCGGTCTAACCTCTAAAATCTCTCTATTCCTCCATACTGCCTTGCTCATAGTTCATACTATCGTCGGACGGAAGGTCTCCGTTGCGTTGGTCGCGCCCTGTGCCGCTACCGAAATTGTAGGTGAGGGTAAGACTGACAGTGCGGGAGTGCCAGCGGTTCTCCTGATTCTGCCAGAAACCGTCGCCCCACGTGGTGTTGCGTCGTGCGCGGGAATCAAGAATATCGCGGGCATTGAACGCAAGAACGAGTTTGCGGTTGAGGAACGATTTGCGCAGCCCGAGGTCGATCGAATAACTGTGCGTGGTCGTACCCTGTGCCACGACGCGCGGACTGCGGTAACGGGCGGAGAGTTGTCCGGAGAAAGTCTTGGTGAACATAAACTGCGCATTGATGCGGGCAGACCATGCCAGGATATTCTGTGCGGGCAGGGTAACATTCACTTCTTCACCATTGACAAAATCGTGATATGCACCTTCAGTAATGGTGTTCCAATAGAGGTTCGCGCTGGTGGTGAGTTGAAGAATGTCTTTGAAAAGGCGGTTCTTGGCGACGATTTCCGCACCGAGGTCTTGCCGTTTGGCGACGTTGATAAAGGTGTTCTTCATCACATCTCCGCTCATATACTTGACATTCTGCACAATACCGTCGCGATACCGCCAGAAAAGTCCTGCCGAGAGGGTATGCCGCTCCCATGTCTTGAGGTAGTTGAGTTCGAGCGATGACGAATAAGCGGGCAGCAGGTCGGGGTTACCGTAGGAGATATTGGTCGAGTCGCTGAAATCCATACACGGGTTGAGTTGCCCGCCCCACGGACGGTTGACACGACGGGTGTAGATGAGTTGCAACTCATGCCCGTGCCCGAAATCGTAGGAGAGATAGGCGGACGGGAAGAGTTGGAAATAAGCCGTATCGCGTTTGTTTTCTTTCTGTGCGTAGGCATCCTTCTCGGCACCGCTGCTGTCCTTGTAGTAGGATTCGAGGTGGCGGCGGTAGTACTCGCCGCGAAGCCCCACTTGCAGGGACAGTTTGTCCCAGAACCGGTTGCCGTAGGTGAGGTAGAGGGCATAGTTCTCGGTGCGCCCCTCGAAACGCGTGTAGTAGTTGTAGAGTTCCTGCGTGCGTTGGTGGTCGTTGTAGGCGCAGGCATTGGATTGATTCCACGAGATGGTGGTTTTCAACCCCGCCTCGAGACGCGAAGACATGGTCGGTTTCCACTCATAATCGACCGCAAGGTCGGCGGATTGGTCGCGGTTGTAATTGTCCTGTTCCTGACGGGTGGTGTCAGCGTTCTCGTGCTGGGTGTAGAGCGTCTCCTGATTCCATGTGAAATGGTTGTATTGCGCCGTTACGATAACCTGGTGCTTGTCCTGCTTGTAGGTGTAGTCCACTTGTGCCTGCCCGCCCGGGTGCCAGCCTTTGCCGTCTTGGGTGCGGTCGTAGAAACGGAGTGTGTCGCCCGTAGCACAGTCGGTGAGCAGGTAGAGGCTCGTGTTGCGGTTATGCTCGCGGAAAGCCTTGGGGTCGGATACCATACCGAAGCCTGATACGCCTATCGATGAATGTTCGCCTGCGCGTATGTTCAGTCCCGCACGGAGGAACATTCCGCCGCCGATATTGTTATTCTGCCCGTTCTTGGTGAGGTACGAAATTTTATCCGCAGCGGGAATGGCGGCGGTGTCTTTCTGTCCTGTGCCGTTGATATTCAGCCGCTCTGTGTTGCTCCCGCCATTCGAAGTACGGATACGGTAGCCCGCATTGACGTAACCATCCACTATACCTTTGGAGAAATTGAGATTGAAGCCCACGTTGCCTCCGGGAGGGACATTCCATGGCTTAGCCAAACCGTATTCGATACCTGCGGTAACGCTGCCGTAATAGCCAGCCTTGCGATCTTCTTTCATCACCAGATTGATGATACCAGCTGTACCTTCGGGCGAGTATTTGGCACTCGGATTGGTGATGAGTTCGATCTGTTTGATACTCTCGGCGGGCATCTGGCGCAGGATGTCGGCACGGTTGTCGCTGTTCAGTCCGGCGGGCTTGCCGTTGATCCAAATCTCGACGTCCTCGCTGTTGCGAAGTGAGATATTACCCTCCTGATCTACGTCCACGGAAGGGATATTCTCCAACACCTCCGACACGTTGGCACCTGCGGACATCACGTTTTGATCCACAGTAAACACTTTCTTGTCGAGTTCGAAACGCATGGTCGAACCCTGCCCGACGACCTCCACTTCCTGCAGTGCTTGTGTATCTTCGCCGAGCAGAATCGTGCCGAGGTCAAGCGTTTTTCCTTTGACTGTCAGCGTTCTGCGATACTCCCTGTATCCCATAAAACTGACCACCAGCGTATATTCGCCGTTGCCGATATGCTCTATGTGGAAACGTCCGTCGGTGTCCGTCACGGTGCCGCCTGCAGGGACGTTCTCGCCGGACTTGGTGAGACTGACGTTGGCAAAGTCGATAGCCTCGCGCGTGGCATTGTCCGCCACACGCCCTGTAATGGTGCAATCCGCCCATACCGCAACGGTTGCCAGCAAAATCAATATGGTGCTAATGACTTTCTGCATATTTTTAATTATCTCCTATGCCCATAGGGCAAGAAAAATCAGAGAAAATGAAAGGAAAAGAGGAATTAATGATTAATTAATGGATAATATGTTTTTCAAAAACGAATAATTAACGATTCATTACACGTTAATTAACGTTCTTTCTCCTTTATAATCCATGCCACGGCTTCTTCGTAGCAGCGGGTGCCGATACCCATGATCGTGTGCGCACATACATCGGTCAGCAGGCTCACCCGCCGGAACGGCTCCCGTTGCCGGATATCCGATATATGTACTTCTACTACAGGTACTTGCGCCATGGCTACCGCATCGCGCAACGCCACGCTGGTGTGCGTGTATCCGCCCGCGTTCAGTACGATGCCATCACATAACACCTCATTCTGCATTGTGCATTGTGCATTGTGCATTGCGTACTTCTGCACCCAATCAATCAAATCCCCCTCGTGGTTGCTTTGCAGGTAGGTGAACCATACATCGGGGTAGCGTCTTTGGAGACAGACCATAATCTGCTCCATCGACTCTGTCCCGTAAATACTTGGCTCCCGCCGCCCTAACATATTCAGGTTAGGCCCGTTTAATATGACAATACGATTACTCAATGATGAATGAAGAATTGTGAATTACGAATTAAATCATTATGCATTGTGAATTATCTCGCCCCGTTGACCACGAGCAGAAACTCGTCGTTGTCGTCGGTGCGTTCCATATAACTCTTCAGTTTCTCCATCGCCTCGATGCTGTTCATATCACTCAATTGCTTGCGAATCTGCCACATACGGCTCAGTACATCGGGCGGAAGGAGCAGATCGTCGCGACGGGTACTCGATGCGGGTATATCCACTGCAGGGAAAATACGCTTGTTGGCAAGTTTGCGGTCGAGTTGCAGTTCCATATTACCCGTACCCTTGAATTCCTCAAAAATCAGGTCGTCCATCTTGCTGCCGGTCTCGGTGAGAGCCGTGGCAATGATAGTCAGACTACCGCCGTTTTCGATGTTTCGCGCTGCACCGAAGAAACGTTTGGGTTTGTGCAAAGCCTGTGCTTCCACACCGCCCGACAGCACTTTTCCGCTTGAGGGGGCTACCGTATTGTAGGCGCGTGCGAGGCGGGTAATCGAATCCAGCAGAATGACTACATCGTGTCCGCTTTCCACTAAGCGTTTGGCTTTCTCGTGGACGATATTAGCCACTTTGACATGGTTCTCGGCGGGTTCGTCAAAGGTCGAGGCTATCACCTCGGCATTCACTGACCGTGCCATATCCGTTACCTCCTCGGGACGCTCGTCGATGAGCAGCACAATCATATATACCTCGGGGTGGTTGGCGGCGATGGCATTGGCTATCTGCTTGAGCAGCACCGTCTTACCGGTCTTCGGCTGTGCCACAATCAGTCCGCGCTGACCTTTACCGATAGGCGCAAACAGGTCGATGATACGTACCGACAATGGGTCGGACTTGTCGCCTTTGCAGAGTTTGAATTTCTCATCGGGGAAGAGCGGTGTCAGGTTCTCGAATGCCACGCGCTGTTTGGCTTTCTCGGGGTCCAAACCGTTGATACGTATCACCTTGTCCATGGGGAAATACTTGTCGGGGTCGCGGTTTACGCGAATGGTGCACTCCACCGTGTCGCCCGGCTTGAGTCCGTAGTTGCGTATCTGCTCTTTGCTCACATACACATCATCGGGAGACGGGAGGTAATTGTAATCCGCCGAACGCAGGAAACCGTAGCCGTCCTGTGTACACTCCAGCGTACCCATGGCAATCACGTGTTCGCCGAGGTCAATCTGCACGCGCGGCTGGTTCTGCGGCTGCGGTGCGGATTGCTGTTGCGGTGCGGGACGATAAGCGGATTCGGTTTCTTCTGCAGGAGTTTCTTCCGTTTCCTGTAGTGTGGTATCCTCTTGTTGTCCGGCATCTCCGTTGCTCAACTCGGGGTGCAAACGTGCATATTCCGCGGCTTTTTCTGCAGCGATACGTGCCAGTTCCTCTTTGGTCTTGCGCCCGCGTTTCTTCTGTGATGCAGCCTCTGCTTGCGGTGCTTTGGCGGTTTCAGTGTTAGTCTCTGCGGGCTTTTCCGCAACGACAACTTGTTCAGCAGGCTGCGCGGTAATCACGTTTTCCGCCGTAGCAAACAAATCACCTTCAACGGGAGTATGCCCTGAAATCCCCCTCTCTGAAGGGGTTGGGGGAGTTTGAGTTTGGGAAGTCTGGGGTACTGGAGTCTTCAGCGGCTTTCTTGCCTCGATAGCCCGCACAGTGCGGTTCTGCTTGTGGTTGTTTTGTTTGAGTTGCTCCTGCATCTCGTCCAACTGGTCTTTTTCCGTCCCTACGGTAGCCACCACGTTTTCGCTCTTCATTCCGTTGGTGCTGACTTTGCTCACCTGCTTTACCCCGCGTGCCCGTACGCGTGCCGCAGGCTGCTCGGTCGCAGGAGCAGCGTTGTCTGTGGCAGTTTCTGTAAGCCCCCTCTTTGAGGGGGTAGGGGGAGTTTTGGTTTTGGGTGTCTTTTTTCTTTCCGCTTTGGCATCTTCGCGGGCTTGTACTTCTTTGGCGCGGTTGTCTGCCTGCGCATCGAGAATGCCATAGCAAATTTCTCGTAGCGATTGTGTGCGTTTGGGTTTCAGACCCATTGATACAGCAATCTCTCGTACCTCATCAAGCGTCATACGCTCGAGTTCATTCAAATCGTATTGCATAAAATAATAAAAATGTATTCAGAAAAAAATCATAGTCGTGGGGAGAACCCCCACCAAATACGCTGCAAAAGTACTAAAAAAAAACGATATACGCAATACTCCACCGTATTTTCCTACTCCGTATCTGTCAATAAGGAATATCTCCACTAAAATCCCAAGGTTGTAAGATATTCAATTTACGGCAACGAGACGGCAACGGGATTATTGTCTATAAGGTGGCTGTATGCACTTTTTTATATAATTCTTATACGGATACAAACACAAAGGAGCTTGTCTGATTAATGCAGACAGCCCCTTTGAATATTCTTCTTGTGTGATGTGAAACTCTATTTTTTCACAGTATAGGTGGTATAATTGCCGTTGTTTTCGGTGATGACAAGAGATTGCAAAACACCGCTTTTCTTGTCGTAGGTCAGTTGCAACTGTGCAATTCCGCGTGCACCGGCTGTTTTATCGGACGTGACGGTGCAAATATACATGTTGCCTTTCTCCTGATAATCAGCCTGCGCATCGTTCAGGTCGGTCAAGGCTTCTATATCGCCGGCAAATGCATATAGCAGACTTTGGCGGAATACCGACATCCGTTGCTCGGGGTTGCTGATATTGAAATGTTGCACTTTCCCGTTCCGGCGCACCTCAAACAACTCTTTGCCGATCAGCGTATAGTCTCCTGCCGGGGCGGTGTAGTCCAAACGCAGGTCGGTTGGATGGGTATAGGTAAGGTTGCCGGATTTGGATATCTCCTTTTTGGCATGCGGCATAGTCTTCACTTCGGTAAAGGCGCATTGCAGGGTCTCGCCTGCGTGGTGCAGTGCCAATATGTCTTGTGCCGTTACAGCCCAAATACTGCTGCATAACACGACTAAAAGGGTGAAAAAAATGGTTCTTTTCATTGTTTTTTATTGCGAAAATGTTGATACAATCTGTATAAATTGGGTTCTAATGTATAGGTCAGCAGCAGTGTGGTGATCATACCTGCCACCGAGGCAAAACTGATGGAATAGAGGGCGGGGTGGGAGGCAAAGAACAGTGAGAACATACACAGCACAAGGATAAATGCCGATATGGTGATAGCCGTGCGGTGGTAAACCATTGTTTTGCTCTTTTCCCCGCTGATCAGCCCTTCCATGACAAATATACTATAGTCCACGCCTATGCCGAATACAAACGATGATACTACGATATTGATAAGATTGAACGGCTGGTGGAACAATGCCATAGCACCGAGCACCGTGTACCACGACAGTATCATCGGCAGGAAAGCAATGAGCGCAATCCAGATATTGCGGTACGTAACAAGCAGCAACAGCAGCACAAAGATCGAACTGATAAGCATGATCTTATCGAAGTCATCGTGTATCAGTTCCACCAAGTTGGTACTGTAATAGTACGGATCCAGTACCATACAGCCCGTTGCAGCGGTCATCATATCGTTGATATGCCGTGTGTCGGCAGTGATGTACTTGAGCGGGAAATAGACCAGTACTTCGTTGTGCGTCTCTTCTACAAAATTGCCCAGTATCTCTTCGGGTATCAATCCCGTTTCGGCTATCAGTTCCGGCTCGGCAGGCGATGCCATAGCCTCCCGGAACGGTGCGAACATCTCCGCAGCCATGCCTTCTTCCCCGCAGGCTTGCTCTACGTTGCGCCATACCTTCCGTTGTTTCTCGGGGGTGAAATACGCCTGCCAATGGGATATGCGCCTTTCCTGCTCTTGCAGCGAGGGGAGTATGCCGCTCATCTTCATCGGACGGGCTATTTGTCCCGCTTGTGCCAAACTGTCGGCAGTCTGCTCTATGGCGGGCAGTTGTTCCAGGGCTTCCTCCAACGTCGGAGCCACCGAGGCATAGTATTGTGCCGTGTGTCCGTCGTTCTGCAGGCGGTTCCAACTGTCTATCGCCCGTTGTGTGTCCGGGGCGATGTAGCCGATATTGCGCAGGTTGCTGTCGAAAGTGTATCTGCCCGAGAAACAGAGACACACCACCACCCAAATCATTACCGCCCCGCAGATGTATTTGTTGCGGTCAATGTTGTAGGAGTTAATGCGCTCCAACACACGGAAAGCGTGCTTGTTGGGTGTGCTCTTGCTCGGGAAACAATGCGGCATAACGATCAGGCTGACAGCCGTCGTACCCGCTACGGCAAGCAAAGCAAATATACCAAAGTCCTGAAGCAGCGACGATTTGGTGAATAGCAGCCCCGCAAACGCCCCGATGGTGGTCAGTGCCCCGAGAAAAACAGGTTTGCTCTGTTCGCGCACGGTCTGCCGTACATCGCCTGTATAGACATAGTGTATTACCACGTGCAGACAATAGGACAGTGCCACGCCCAATACGATGACGCCTAACCCTAACGCCATCAGCGACATCCAGCCCCGTGCCACGTAGATCATTGCCAACGAGAAGAACGCCCCATATACTATCGGAACCAGCAGCAACACCAGATAGCGCGGACGCTTGAGGGTAAAGGCAAGGAGCAGTATGATGATAGTGAGCGCAATACCGAGCGTTACCAACAGGTCGTAACGGATACGCATCGAGTTGTAGCCCGCCAGCACGATGGTGCCGTGAAACAATACATCCACCCCTTCGTATTCGGCTTGCACCTGCTCCCGTGCCCGCTCCATATAGCGCACTAATTTGGCAGCCGTCTGCGAGTCATCCGTACCAAAAGTGGGCGTGATAAATCCGATGCATGCCTGCCCGTCGCCTGCAAAAATATGGTTGTATTGAAATCTGCTTGTGCCGCTGCCGTCTGCGGATAAAAGCGAAACGGGTAGCCCCTTGGTGCTGATACCGCACGGGTCGTAAGCCATTAGGTCGTACAGGTTCTGTCCGAGGTCGGTTTCGAGCAGTCCGTTGTATAGTGCCACTTGCCCGCGTATATGCTCCACGCTTGTCAGCGAGTCCATCTCCCCGTCGGTAAAATCGGTGTATGCCGCCCCATGCTCCATCAGATAACCGCCCGCATCGAGTATCAGCATCGGGTCTATCTCCGACAGGGTGTTCAGGATAGTGTGAGTTGCAGAGTCTTGCTCCGTTGTAAGTGCGATAAACCGCTCCATAGCCAAAGCCATAGTCTCGGCATCAACGGGTGCGGCAGAGTCCTTGCTCACTACCTGCACCATAATCTTGTCCTTCAGCCGCAGGTTGGTGAATGCCAGACTCTCAGTGGTCTCTGTATCGGTCTTGGGGAGTAGTTTGAAGATGTTTTCCTCCAGTTTGCATTGCAGTCCCAGCAACACAAACGCAACAAACGTAACGCCGAACAGCGTCCAAAGCAGCCATTTCCTGCGTTGAAAAAAGTCGTATATTTTTTCCACTCTTTGCTAAAAAATGATTATTCTCCCACGCAAAGCAAAAACTGTGCCTTATATATTGTTTTTTCTGTCGTTTGGCTTCTCTGCACGTTCATTCTGCCATTTCGCACATCTTTATGCTGTATTCTCCGTTATTTAACGTCAATTCGATATAAGGGGTATATTTGTTAATTTGTAAAACAACAATGTATATTTGGATATATTTGGTTTAATTTTTTCGTGCATTTGTTTCAAAGCGCAGTGCGTGTTGCACTGCAAGAAAAGTTTTGTGAGTTTTGTTTTTATAAGTCGTCGTTATTTTGCACTCACGTTGTTTAGTAACTTTCTTCCGCATTCGGAAAAGTGGTGTCTTTTACGGCAGATATGTATGCGCCCACAGCGGTTTTTACCTCGTTGCCGAGTTCTGCAAAATGGCGGAGGAACTTCGGCTTGAAACCTTGGTTCAGCCCGAGCATATCGTGCAGAACCAATACTTGCCCGTCTGTTCCGTTGCCGGCACCGATACCTATTACGGGGCAACTCACCTGTCGGGTAACTTCTGCGGCAAGGGCTGCCGGTATCTTTTCCAGCACAATGGCGCAACAGCCTGCTTCGTCCAGTAAGCGGGCATCATGCAGCAGTTTCTCTGCTTCGGCCTCGCCTTTGGCACGCAGCCCGTAGCCACCGAACTGGTTCACCGATTGCGGAGTGAGTCCCAGATGTCCAACTACGGGTACACCTGCCTGAACCGTGTGGCGTATTACGGGCAGCACTTCTTCGCCGCCTTCTAATTTTACAGCGTCTGCACCGCTCTCTTTAATCATACGGATAGCATTGCGCACTCCCTCTTCTTCGCTTACCTGGTAACTGCCGAAAGGCATATCTATGACTACCATCGCGCGTTTGGCACCGCGTACCACACCGCGGGTGAGGAAAATCATTTCGTCCACCGTAATGGGCAGCGTGTATTGGTTGCCGCAAACGACATTGCTGGCACTGTCTCCCACCAGTATCATATCAATGCCTGCCTCGTCGATCAGTGAGGTGAGTGTAAAATCATAACTCGTGAGCATGGCAATTTTCTCGCCTGCTTCTTTCATCTTGCGCAACTGTGTAGTGGTTACGCGCGTAGTTTGTGTATGTACTGACATATTTTTTTGTTAAAATAACGCAATTTGCAGATGATTTCTTTTCCTTATCCTTGTGCCGTCAGGTCTATGTCATTTGTATGAGATTAGGCGGTTTTTGCTTGTATGATAGCAGGTTAATACCAACCATTCATACCTGAGCCTGATTTCGGTTGTAAAGGCCTGCAAAATTACTGCTTTTTTTGTGTCTGTGCAAATGATACGGAAATACCGCTTGTTTTTATTTGCCGGTTTCCGTAAAAAGCAGTATCTTTGTAGCCGATTATGCAAATAGCGTTTACAACAACATTACCCAAGAAAGGTTTTGCCCGTCTGGCGGCAGAACATAGTCTGTTTGTACCTCTTGAGAAAGCAGAGGTATTGGTTTCCACCTTTGACAAACCCGTTACGCGCGAGATGATTGCGTCTGCGCCAAACTTGCGCCTGATTGCCAATTTCGGGGCGGGGTACAACAATATCGACCTTGACGCCTGCCGTGAGCGGGGTATTCGGGTTACCAACACCCCGCATTCCGTAGTGGAACCGACTGCCGAATTAGCCTTTGCGCTGATGCTCGACGTGGCACGCCGAACCGTGGAGTTTGATAAGAATATGCGCCGTCGGAGCGGGGTGGAGTTTGGTGTAATGAACAATCTCAGCCACTCGCTCTATGGCAAAGTGTTGGGCATTGTCGGCATGGGGCGTATCGGACAAGCCTTGGCACGCCGTGCCGTAGCAAGCGGAATGACGATTATTTACCACAACCGCCATCGTCTGCCTGAGGAGACAGAGCGGAAATACAACGCAACCTATGTGTCGTTGGACGAACTGCTGCGGACAGCGGATTTTGTGTCGCTCAACCTGCCTTATACGCCCGAGGTGCATCACATAATCGGTTCTGCGGAATTGCAGATGATGAAGCCGTCGGCTTACCTCGTCAATACCGCCCGTGGGGCACACGTGGACGAGGATGCCTTGGCAGAAGCATTGCGAACCAGACAGATAGCGGGTGCGGCATTGGATGTGTTTGAGCACGAACCGAAGGTGCCGCCCACATTCCGTTGGTTGAACAATATCGTTCTTTCTCCCCATACGGGTACGGGCACATGGGAAGGTCGCCTTGCTATGTGCGACGAGGTCTGCGACAATATCCTCGCCTTCGCCGCCGGCAATACCGACAAAATGAGTATTGTAATCTAATAAACACACTATAAATTTATATGAATATCACCGACCGATTTCTGAAGTACGTCAGTTTCTGTACCACTTCAGACGAAGAGACGAATATGACGCCCTCCACACCGGGGCAGATGGAGTTCGCCGAGTACCTGAAGAACGAACTGCAAACCATTGGTATGCAGGATGTAACGCTCGACAAGAACGGTTACCTGATGGCTACCTTGCCTGCCAACACGGACGGCAAACCCACTATCGGCTTTATTGCCCACATGGACACATCGCCTGACGCCAGTGGCAAGCACGTTCAGCCGCGCATCATCAAGAACTACAACGGCGAGGACATACTCCTCAACGAAGAAGAAGTCATCGTCCTCGAGACCTCCAAGTATCCTGAAATACTGCGCTACAAGGGGCAAGACATCATCGTCACCAACGGCAAGACGCTCCTTGGCGCAGACGACAAGGCGGGTATCGCAGAGATTGTCTCGGCGTGCGAGTACCTTATCCAACACCCCGAAATCAAACACGGCAAGATACGTGTAGGCTTCACGCCCGACGAGGAAATCGGTCAGGGAGCCGACCACTTTGATGTCGCGAAGTTCGGCTGCGACTTTGCCTACACCATGGACGGCGGCACCATAGGCGAACTGGAGTTCGAGAACTTCAATGCCGCAAGTTGCAAGATACACGTGCACGGCGTCAACGTACACCCGGGCTACGGCTACCACAAGATGCTCAACTCCATGCGCATTGCCTACCAGTTGGCTGTCATGCTGCCCCGCTGGGAGACCCCAGAGCATACACAGGGCTATGAGGGCTTCTACCATTTGGTAGGTATGACCGGCACCGTGGAAGAGACCACCCTCAGTTACATCATACGCGACCATGACCGTGCCCGTTTCGAGAGCCGCAAGCGCGAGATGGAACACCTTGTGCGCAAGATAAACCGCGAGTACGGCGAGGGCACGGCGGAGATAGAACTGCGTGACCAGTACTATAACATGCGCGAAAAGGTGGAGCCCGTAATGCACATTGTAACCCTTGTGGAAGAAGCCATGAAGGAAGTGGGTGTCACCCCGCATATCCAGCCTATCCGTGGCGGTACGGACGGCGCACGCTTGTCATTCGAAGGACTGCCCTGCCCCAATATCTTCGCCGGCGGTGAGAACTTTCACAGCCGCTTCGAGTACCTCCCTATCCCCTCCATGGAGAAGGCTATGCAAGTCATTCTCAAGATAGTAGAAAAAGCATAGGCGTTCAGTTATGGAGGAAAAAGGATATGTATATATACTGACCAATCCGAGTTTTCGGGAGGATTGGGTAAAGATTGGCAAGAGCGCACGCCCCGTAGATGTACGTTCCAAGGAACTGGACAATACGGCTGTGCCGTTGCCTTTTGAGATATACGCCACCATTCAGACGACCAAATACGACTATGTGGAGAAATATATCCACAAGACCATTGACCGGCTGACAGATTTGCGCATACGCCAAAACAGAGAGTTCTTCAATGTACAGCCGGCAGTTGCCTTGGATATATTCCGCGATATAGCCAATATGTTGGATGACGCGGTAATCACCGTATATAAGGACAACAAACCTATTGAGCAGCATACCGCTGAGAGTGTGGACGCTTCCAATGAAGAACAGCAACATACGCCGAAGCGCGGGCGATTCAAGTTCAGTATGGTGGGTATTCAAATAGGTGAGATGGTAACCTTTGTGCCTACGGGTGTACAAGTGAAAGTGGCAAGTGACGATACCGTAGAGTACGAGGGACGCATCTACAAACTGTCACCTTTCGTAGGTACATTTATGCCCGAAGACAAACGTAACAATTCCGGAGCCTATCAAGGTGCCAAATACTTTTCATACAAAGGAAAGATATTGGACGATATGCGCTGCGAAATAGAGAATAAATAGAGAAAAAATAGACTATAAACCATTAAATTACAATACAATGTTAAAAGAAACACCTTTCACCGCGACCCATATTGCGTTGGGTGCGAAGATGGCAGAGTTTGCCGGTTTTAATATGCCTATCCAATACCCGACGGGTATCAATCAGGAGCATATCATTGTTCGTGAGGGCGTAGGCGTGTTCGACGTTAGCCACATGGGCGAGTTCTGGGTAAAGGGTGAGCGCGCCCTTGATTTCCTGCAGTATATCACCACCAACGATGTCAGCAAACTGGAAGCAGGCAAGGCGCAGTACACCTGCATGCCCAATGGCAAAGGCGGTATTGTGGACGACCTGATTATCTACAAGTACTCCACCACCAAATATCTGCTCGTGGTCAATGCCGGCAATATCGACAAGGATTGGGAGTGGGTGAACAAGCAGAATACTTTCGGTGTGACTCTCGAGAACGCCAGCGACAAATACGGACAGTTGGCAGTACAGGGTCCGAAGGCTACGGAGATGCTCCAACTGCTCACCGATGCTGACCTCAGTGCCATTCCGTACTACTCGTTCCGCGAATGGTCATTCGCAGGCGTACCGGGCGTTATCCTCAGCAATACGGGTTACACGGGTGCAGGCGGCTTTGAGTTGTACTTCCCCAAAGAGAACGCTATGCAGATATGGAACGCTCTGTTTGAGGTAGGCAAGGATTTCGGATTGGCACCTATCGGATTGGGCGCACGTGACAGTCTGCGTCTCGAGAAGTGGTACTGCCTCTACGGACACGATATCGACGATACCACATCGCCGTTGGAAGCAGGTCTCGGTTGGATTACGAAGTTTGACGCCAAGGACTTCATCGACAAAGACTTCCTTCTCAAACAGAAGGCAGAGGGCGTGAAACGCAAACTCGTTCACTTCGAGTGCCAAGAGCGTGCCATTCCGCGTAACGGCTACGAGATTTGCGATGCCGATGGCAATCAGATAGGTCACGTAACGAGCGGTATCATGCTGCCGAACACCAAGGTGGGCATTGGTATGGGTTATGTGAAGACCGAGTTCGCGAAGAAAGAGACCATTATCTACATCAAGATTCGCGAGAAACTGATTCCTGCGAAAATAGTGTAATTGAGAACAATTTACAAATTTATAACAGATATGAAAAAAGTAATTAAAACCTGTCTGGCACTATGCCTGTGTGCCTTGACTATGGTGGCTTGTAATGGCAAAACTGGCGGCACCGATGTGGACAATGTCAACAAGGTGCAGAAATGGGCTGATGTCGTAAAAACGTATCCGATGTTGCAGGATTTTCCGGCGTATGAGTACGAAATGGAAAATGTGCAATATAGCAACATTGGCGGGTTGGAGTCGGTAACGTACTTTGACTACAAATGCGAGAAATCGTGTTATGACAACTATGTGAAAACCATTCAGTCGTCCAATTTTGCAGGTAACGACTATGGCACGAATGCCAACTATAGTTTGGAGAAAGACGGTGCCACTTTGCGAATTACGATGTCCTACTCCGGTGGCAGTTTCAGTTGCCAGTACAGCAAAGATACTGACTGATCGCTGTTTTTTCATTTAGTATTCTGAGGTTGTCCGCTTTTCGGGCAGCCTCTTTTTTGTGCATTTTTCCCTTTGGCTTCTATGATCTTACCCTATGGATGGCCATAGTGCCATACGCTATCCCCCTGTTATCCTCCTGACATCCACCTGACTTTTTTATACATGGTGTACTTGCAAACATCGGTATTTTTCCGTAAATTTGCGCCATAAAAAACAGACTGCTATGAAAACGAAACATGTGGCTCTTGTGCTTGGTTCGGGCGGTGCCCGCGGAATGGCGCATATCGGCGCTATTGAAGAACTGTTGGACCGAGGTTATGAGATAACGAGCATTGCGGGTACATCGATGGGGTCGATGATTGCGGGTATGTATGCCGCGGGGCGGCTGCAAGAAGCCAAAGAATGGTTCTTGCAGGTTGACAAACAGTTGATACTCAAGATGATGGATATTTCGCTTTCGTTCAACTCGGTTGTGAAAGGCGAGCGCATTATCAACGAGTTGGAAAAGGTGGTACCCGATTGTCTGATTCAAAACCTGCCCATTCCGTGTTCGATTGTATCGGCAGACCTGATCTCGGCGGACGAGGTGGTGTTTAAGACGGGCAGCCTGTTCAATGCCATTCGTGCCAGTATCAGTATTCCGCTTTTTTTCCAGCCCGTACAGAAAGGGCGACGGCTATTGGTGGACGGCGGTATCCTTAATCCGCTGCCGCTCAATCGCGTGAAACGGCAACGCGGCGACTTGCTTGTAGCAATGAATATCTCCGGCAAAGACAGTATGGCGGTGAAGAAACAGCAGACCCAATCTGCATTGAGCAAAGCAACCGAACTGATAAAGAAAAAAGGTATCAACCTACCTTCGCAGTTACAAGGGCTGACTATGCGTTTGGAGAAAAAGCAAGTGGAGCAAAGTGTAAACCTCTCTAATTCTGTGAATTATATTACAATGGTGGACAGAATGTTGGATATGCAGATACAGCAGAATACGCAATTGGCACTGCAACTCACGCCGCCGGATATCCTTGCCGAAATGCCGCAATATGCGTTCACCACTTTTGATTTTGACAAGGCGGAAACCATTATGGAGCAGGGGCGTTTGCTGATGCGCAAAGCCATTGACCGATACGAAGAACAATTAACAATTAACAATTAACATTCCTTATAGTCTCTCATTAATGGTTAATTTGCGGGGGAATTATATGTTATAACCGGTTTTTACCGTTTTTGTTTGCGGAAGGCTTGTGCGCTGATACCGGTATGGATACGGAAATACTTGCAGAAACTGCTTGCCGTGGCAAAATCCATACTGAAAGCAATCTCTTTGATACTCTCGTCGGTGGCAAGCAGGCGTTGCTTGATTTCACGGATGGCTATTTCGTTGATAATGTCCGATGGGGTTTTCTTTGCCACCTGATTGCAGATATAGGTCAGATATTTGGCGGAAATCGCCATTTGGTCGGCATACCACGAAACCGAGTGGCGTGAAGTGCGGTTGTTTTCCAACAGGCGGACGAACTGCGAGAAAAGTTGCGTGGTGTGTGCATTGGCAATCGTTTCGCTGACAGGCACAATATCTTCTTCGTGCTGCTCGTGCATTGACTCGTCCACCCATGAAATCATCTCAAAGATAATGGCTTGTGCCAGCATCTCGGCAATTCGTTTCTGATAGGGGGTGGATTCCTGCGAATAGAGTTCCACTAATCGTCCGTATGCCTCGCTCAACTGCAGGCGGCGCTCGTTGAGGTGGATAATCGGATGGCTGGAGAGAAACTTGTACTTGTCGTACCAGTTGTCTTGCAAGCGCAGGCACGAATAGGCTATATCGCTCAGAGAATCAGACGTAAAAGAGAAAATCTGACATTGGAAATCAGGCGTATGCATATAATGTCCGAGCAGGAAATCGGGCATACAGAAGAGCAAGTCATTTTGTTGTATCTCGTAACTGTCTTGGTTCAGTTCCACCCGCAGACGCCCTTGGCGGCACACAATAATCAACGCAGAAGCCACCGGCACCTGGTTGTTGTTGACCAAAGCATCCAAATCGTCAGAAATGAGAATGTTCTCATAAGGAATTTTGCCTATCATATTGTTCCGTTTTTCGTGAATATATGTTTGTTCTACGTTGAAATATACAAAAAATGTTCCAAACGGACAAAATGTACTTTTTGCGAACCATAAAAATACTATATGGTAATAAAAAGTATGCAGTTTGTGTCTTTTGGATAATCGATAAGGCGTATATTGGCAGTATTTTTGTGGCAAGAAAGGAAAATAACTTAGTTTTCATAGAATTGTGCGGCTATGTCCGCCTACTCCCGCTGTCTGAACGCAAAGACTGATGCCGCTTTGGCTGCACATATTGATTTGGATTTTTGCCATTAATACGATTGTAGTTATCGTGATGGAAAACCGCCGACCGACCGATACGTTGGCGTGGGTGCTTTTGCTGCTTTTTGTACCGGTGGTCGGGTTGGTGCTGTATTTCCTGTTCGGTACGCGCCCTATGCGGCATACGCTTATCAAACAGGAAGATTTACAGACACTGAAAGCGCATATACAACCGCTGGCAGTTGCTCCGACGGAAACGGAAAAACCGTTGGCGGATTTGCTGCTTGCCAATAACCAATCCTATCTGACTGCAGACAACCATATCGAACTATACACCACGTTCAAAGATATGGTGGAACACCTGCAGCACGATCTGGCGGCTGCCGAAGACCATATCCATTTCCAATTCTTTAAGTTTGAGGACGATGTCGTCGGGCGACAAATCAGTGATATTCTGATTGATAAGGCATCGCATGGTGTGGAGGTGCGTGTTATTTACGATGCCGCTGCCAACTGGAGTATACCGGTCGGCTTTTATCGCCGCCTGCGCAAGGGTGGGGTGGATGTGCAGCCTTTCAACAGGATTTTTCCGTATCTCTCATCGTTTTCCAACTATCGCAATCACCGCAAAGTGGTTGTTATTGACGGCAAGGTGGGCTATATGGGAGGGATGAATATCGCCGAGCGGTATCTCACGGGGATCCGTACTGGGGTGTGGCGCGATACGCATTTCCGCATTACGGGTTCGGCTGTAGGGGAGATGCAGATTGCTTTTCTTTCCGACTGGCATTTCGCCGCACATCAACTGCTCGCCGGTCAGCGCTATTTCCCGAAGGCGGTGGAAAATACTTCGCCGGCAACCAAGGTGCAGATCGTAACATCCAATCCTACCGACCCGTGGCGGGTGATGAACCAGTCGCTTACGCTGCTTATTGCCGGGGCGTGCGACTATGTCTGGTTGCAGTCGCCCTATTTTATCCCCACCGATGCTATCTTGAATGCCCTTTGTACTGCAGCCCTTGCGGGCAAGGATGTCCGCTTGATGATACCTGCTCAGAGCGATCGCGGTATTCTTGTGCCCAAAGCCACGTTTTCGTATCTTGACCGTGTTTTGTCGGCGGGAGTGCGCGTTTTTCTCTATGACGCAGGGTATATGCATGCCAAGACGGTGGTGGCGGACGACCGTATAGCAAGCATCGGTAGCGTGAATATCGACCCGCGCAGTATCAGTTTGTCGTTTGAAATCAATGCGTTTGTCTATGATACGGATGTGGCTCTGCAGCAACGTGCGTTGTTTGAGCAGGATATGCTCCAGGCACACGAACTCAACCTCGCCGACTGGCGCAAACGCTCGCTGTGGGAACGCTGTATAGAGTCTTTCGCACGTATTCTGGCTCCAATTTTCTGAAAAAAACAACTCCCGCTAATTTAACGGGAGTTGTTTTTATATAAGGCTAATGAGTCCGATAGGACTAATAGAAATTACTATTCCATCAGTTTCTTGTAGCGCACGCGGTGTGGCTCTACGGCATCATCGCCGAGGCGCATACGTTTGTTGGCTTCGTAGTCGGAGTAACTGCCTTCGAACCAGAACACTTTCGAGTCGCCTTCGTAGGCAAGGATATGGGTGCAGATACGGTCGAGGAACCAGCGGTCGTGCGAGATGACTACCGCGCAACCGGCAAAATTCTCCAAGCCTTCTTCCAGTGCACGCAGTGTGTTCACATCGATGTCATTGGTCGGCTCGTCCAACAGCAGTACGTTTGCCTCGCTCTTGAGCGTCAGGGCAAGGTGCAGGCGGTTGCGCTCACCGCCCGACAGCACACCGCATTTCTTTTCTTGGTCGCTTCCCGTGAAGTTGAAACGGCTCAGATAAGCGCGGGCATTGATTTCGCGTCCGCCCACGCGGATATATTCCGTACCGTTGGAGATGGTCTCGAATACCGTTTTCTCGGGGTCTATGTTCGAGTGCACCTGATCCACATAGCCCACTTTCACCGTCTCGCCCACCGAGAAAGTACCCTTGTCGGCTTTCTCCATACCCATAATCATACGGAACAGGGTCGTCTTGCCTGCGCCGTTAGGACCAATCACGCCCACGATACCGTTCGGCGGAAGCATAAAATTCAAATCTTCGAACAATACCCGGTCTCCAAACGCTTTGGCAACGCCTTCGGCATTGATCACCTTGTTTCCCAAACGCGGTCCGTTGGGGATGAATATCTCCAGTTTCTCTTCGCGCTCTTTCTGTTCCTCGTTGAGCATCTTGTCGTAGGCTCCCAAACGGGCTTTGGACTTTGCCTGACGGGCCTTAGGTGCCATGCGCACCCATTCCAATTCGCGCTCAAGGGTCTTTCTGCGCTTGCTGGCTTGTTTCTCTTCCATTGCCATACGGGCGGTTTTCTGTTCCAGCCACGAAGAATAATTGCCTTTCCACGGGATACCCTCGCCGCGGTCGAGTTCGAGAATCCAGCCTGCCACGTGGTCAAGGAAATAGCGGTCGTGGGTGATGCAGATCACCGTGCCGGCGTATTGTTGCAGGTGCTGTTCGAGCCAGTCGATCGATTCGGCATCAAGGTGGTTGGTCGGCTCGTCAAGCAACAGAATATCAGGTTGTTGAAGCAGCAGACGGCATAGTGCCACACGGCGGCGCTCGCCTCCCGACAGGTTCTTGACCAATGCATCATCGTCCGGACAGCGCAGCGCATCCATCGCGCGGTCTAATTTGGTATCGATGTTCCATGCATCGCTGCTGTCCAATTTGTCTTGCAGTTCGGCTTGGCGTGCCAGCAGTTTGTCAAAATCCGCATCGGGTTCGGCAAAGGCGGCATTGATTTCGTCATATTCGCGGAGCATATCCATAATCGGCTGTACACCCTCCTGTACGCACTCGCGCACGGTCTTTTCGGGGTCAAGTTTCGGGTCTTGCTCCAGGTAACCCACGCTGTATCCTGGCGAGAAAACCACCTCACCTTCGTAGTTCTTCTCCACACCGGCGATGATTTTCATCAGGGTGGATTTTCCCGTACCGTTCAAACCGATAATGCCGATTTTGGCACCATAGTAAAACGAAAGGTAGATGTTGTTCAGTACACGTTTTTGCGGCGAGAAACTCTTGCTCACCCCCACCATCGAAAAAATGATTTTCTTGTCGTCTGCCATATATCTTTGTTTTATTGTGCAAATATTTTATTGTGCAAAGGTACTCAATTTTTCCCGATTACACAAATCGGCAAAAATATGCACTTTATGCAATTCCTATACTTGTAATAGGAATTACGGCAACGAGACGGCAACGAGAGCGGTGGATAGGCGGCTTTTGAGCGATGTTTTTATGCAGTTTATGCACCTTTTATGCATTCTTTTTGCATAAAATCAGGGCTGCCCCGAAAGAGCAGCCCCTCATT
>CAKUYO010000022.1 GCA_934716995.1 uncultured Bacteroidales bacterium
GTGCCGGGTACCGACCATGCTTCGATTGCTACCGAAGCCAAGGTCATCAAGCGCCTCAAAGAGCAAGGCATCAACAAGTCCGACCTCACGCGCGAGCAGTTTCTCAAACACGCATGGGACTGGACGGACGAACACGGAGGAATCATCCTCAAGCAACTCCGCAAACTCGGTTGCTCCTGCGACTGGGACCGTACCGCATTCACGATGGACGAGACCCGCTCCAAGGCGGTTATCCACGTGTTCTGCGACCTGTATAAGAAAGGACTTATCTACCGCGGACTGCGTATGGTGAACTGGGACCCCGAGCGCCAGACCGCCCTCTCGGACGAGGAGGTTATCTACCACGACGAGCACAGCAAGTTCTACTACCTGCGCTACAAAGTGGCTGAACCGGGTGTGGTTAATCCCGAGACAGGTGCCGACTATGCCGTAGTGGCTACCACCCGCCCCGAGACTATCTTCGGCGATATTGCCGTTTGCATCAATCCTAAGGAGGAGAAGAACCAATGGCTGCGCGGCAAACACGTCATCGTACCGGGTGTAGGGCGCGTCATTCCTATTATAGAAGACCGCTATGTGGAAATAGGTTTCGGTACGGGCTGCCTGAAAGTAACGCCCGCGCACGATGTGAACGACTACGCCCTCGGGCAGAAATACAACCTCAAGACCATCGACATCTTCACGCCTGATGCCCACCTCAATATGGACACCGTAGAGGAAGAGTTGCGTCCGAATGTGGCGAAATACCACGGTATGGACCGCTTCGACTGCCGCAAGCAGATTGTCGAAGATTTGCAGGCACTCGGACTGGTGGAGAAAGTGGAGGACTACGACAACAAAGTGGGCTACTCCGAGCGCACCAACGTGCCTATCGAGCCGCGCTTGTCGTTGCAATGGTTTATCCGTATGCAGCACTTCGCAGACATCGCCCTGCCGCCCGTGATGAACGACGACATCGTCTTCTACCCCGCCAAGTACAAGAACACCTACCGCAACTGGCTGGAGAATATCAAGGACTGGTGTATCTCGCGCCAACTATGGTGGGGGCACCGCATACCCGCCTACTACGACGCCGACCTCCTCGCGCAGACGGGCTTGGAGGACTATCCCGCCGACAAGATTGTCGTTTCGGAGACCAAACCCGAAGGCAACTACGTACAAGACGAAGGCGCACTCGACACATGGTTCTCGTCGTGGCTGTGGCCGATCTCGCTGTTCGATGGCATCGAACACCCGCACAACAAAGAGATTGAGTACTACTACCCCACCAACGACCTCGTTACGGGACCGGACATCATCTTCTTCTGGGTGGCACGTATGATTATGGCGGGCTATGAGTATATGGGGGACAAACCTTTCAAGCACGTCTATTTCACGGGTATCGTACGCGACAAACTCGGGCGCAAGATGTCCAAGTCGCTCGGCAACAGCCCCGACCCTCTCGACCTGATAGAGCGTTTCGGTGCCGACGGTGTGCGTATGGGTATGATGCTTGCCGCCCCCGCAGGCAACGACATTCTCTTCGACGAGAGCCTCTGCGAGCAAGGACGCAATTTCTGCAACAAGATATGGAACTGCTTCCGTCTGGTCAAAGGCTGGGAGGTTACCGACAAGGCGCAGACCGAGAGCGAGCGCGTGGCTACCGACTGGTTCGAGTCGCAGTTGGCAAAGACCGCCAATGAAGTGGCAGACCTGTTCGGCAAATACCGCCTGAGTGAAGCCCTGATGGCTATCTACAAACTCTACTGCGACGAGTTCTCCTCGTGGTACCTCGAGATGATCAAGCCCGCCTACGGACAGCCTATCGACCGCACCACCTACAAAAAGACGCTCTTCTTCTTCGACCAGATGCTCCGTCTGCTCCACCCGTTCATGCCGTTCATCACGGAGGAACTGTGGCAGAACATCGCCGAGCGCAAAGAGGGCGAGAGCATTATGGTGGCTCCGCTGGCAACCTTTGCCGCTCCCGACGAGCAGTTGCTGGCTGATGTAGAGAACTTGAAACTGGTGGTTTCCAACGTCCGCAATATCCGCGCGGGCAAGAATATCCCGCTCAAGGAGGTACTGACGGTCAATACCACCGCGGAGACCGACGCGGCTATCCGTGCACTGATTGAGAAACTCGGCAGTTGCGAGGTTATGGTCGGCAACGTGGAGAAATCGGCAGGAGCAGCATCGTTCATCGTGGGCACCACCGAATACAGCGTACCGCTGGACAAGTTCATCAACGTGGAGGACGAACTGAAGAAACTCGAAGCCGACCTGCAGCACCAGGAGGGCTTCCTGCGCGGTGTAATGGCAAAACTCGGCAACGAGCGTTTCGTACAGAACGCCAAACCAGAGGTGGTCGAACTCGAGCGCAAGAAGAAAGCCGATGCCGAGGCACGTATCGCCTCGCTCCGCGAGTCTATCGCGGCATTGAAGAAATAACAAAGAGCCACGTCATACAGAAAAAAACGGCATCGCCTGCGCGGTGCCGTTTTTTCTGTATCTCAGGACAAATCTTTATACTCCCAAAATCTCTTCCACCAAATCACGATCGTCGGCTGTGAGTTCTGAGTTGTGAATGATACCGTTCTGCAATAGTTCGGCGATATGCTCTGCTATCCGGTTGCGGGTCATACGGCGCTCGCGGGCGATAGCGTCAATGTCCTTGCCCTCGTAGAGCAGGTGCAGCGTGGTCATCACGCTCCCTGCCAGACGTTTGTTTTTCTTCGCCTCCGCCACAGCGCGTTCTATCTCTGCGGGCGAAAGAGAACGGGTAGCGGATTGCTCCTGCAAAGTCAGGTGGATGTCAGGTGGTTGAGCGGTGGTTGACTGTTCCCTGACATATTTTTTCACCATAGAAAGCACCTGTTCGCCCAACAACTCATACTTCTTTTTGCCGATACCGGATACTGCCATCAAATCCTTTTTGGTAGTAGGCAGCAGGTTGCTGATCTCAATAAGCGTCTTGGTCTGCGCCACGAGGTAGACGGTATTCTCCCACCCCTGCGCCTCGGCAATACTATGACGCAATGCAAACAAACGTTTGAGCAGGTCGGGGTGCCGGCTCTCCGTATTGGTTTCCGCTTTCTGTTCGCTCTTGGCTGAAATATGCACCTTGGGTATGGCAAACGACTGTCGGGCATCAAAAAAAGCCTGCACCGACGGCTGTTTGCCTATCTTGTTCATTACAAACGCCTGCCGTGCCAGATCCACATAGAGTTCGTCTATCTGCTCCTCGAAATCCTTCGCATCATCTTTGCTGTCCGTATAGACAGGCGATGCTTTGAGTGTAGTCTGCATCGTTTCCAACGCCTGCGAGAAATAACCGCCGGCGGCTTGCAGACGCTCGGAGAGATACGCCGTGCGAACAGGTTCCTCGTTGAGAATCTGCCGTATCTGCCTTTGGAACACCTCCGCCGTATGCTGCCATCCCGCCATCGCTTTTTCTATACGTCCAAGGAAACCGGTAGCCGTATCGTGGTTGAAAGCCTTGGATTTGCTCACCAACCGCTGCATATTCTCCACCCGCTGCATCGCGTCCCGGAAATCATACAGCCCGCAAAGCACCTGTATCAGATACTCTCGTTGCGAGGAGTCAAGGGCGTTTTCCACCCGCTCTATCGGCGGCTGGGCTGCAGTAAAGTCCAACACCTCACGCGCATTGGTAAGTGCCGATTCGGGTATCTTGCCCAGCAGCACCAGTCCCTCCAGCGTACGGCAGCGCGACAATGCCACATACACCTGCCCCGCGGCAAAGGCATCGGCGGCATCAATGACCACGTTGTCGAAGGTCAGTCCCTGTGCCTTGTGGATGGTAACCGCCCACGCCGGACGCAGCGGGATATGCGTGAATGTACCCGCCACCTCGGTCTGTATCTCGTCGCTGTTGGCTTTGGCGGTATAGCGGATGTTCTCCCATGTCTCCGAATGGACTTCTATCCGCTCTTTGCCGCCGTCCTGTCCCTCACATTCCACCACGATCCCGTCTTCGCCCAGCGACACCACCACACCCAATTTGCCGTTGTAGTATTGTTTCTCGGGCGAGGAATCGGTACGGATAAACATCACGCGTGCGCCCTCTTTGAGCGTAAGCGTCTCATCCGCAGGATACTGCGACTCGGGGAAAGTACCTTTTACCACCGCATGACAGGTAAACTCTTTGCCGTGCAGAGCCGCCAACTCGCGCGAGTTGATAGCGTCCACTTTGCGGTTGTGGGTGGAAAGCACGATATGGAACGGCTCGTCCTTTCGGGGTCTCCAATCGGGGATATACCGGCTGTTGAGCAACGCGAGTGAGGCGGGCGAAAGGCGGTTGTTACGCACCTCGTTGAGCAGATCGACAAACTGCCGGTTGGTCTGACGGAAGACGTGGTCAAGTTCAATATAGACGGGGGTAATCTCCCGGAATACATTGGCTTGGAAGAAATACGGACCGCTGTAGAACGGACGCAGATAGTTCCATTCGTCCTCTCGTACCACGGGCGAGAGTTGATAGAGATCGCCGATAAACAGCATCTGCACCCCGCCGAAAGGCAGGTTCGGACGATGTTTCATCCGGCGCAATACGGCATCTATCGTATCAAGCAAGTCAGCACGCACCATACTGATTTCGTCTATCACCAGCAACTCCAGATTATGCAGCAAACGCTGCTTGGGGCGGCGCATCTGCATCTCCGCAAAGAGTTTGCGCCTCTCGGCAGGCGTTGGCAGAAAGAGTTGCGGAGGCAACTGGAAAAGCGAATGTATCGTAACCCCCTCCGCATTGATGGCCGCCACGCCCGTAGGTGCCACCACCATCATCTGTTTCGGACACTCGGCACGCAGTTTGCGCAGCAGGGTGGTTTTGCCCGTCCCCGCCTTGCCTGTCAGAAAGATGCTCCTGTTGGTGTGCATCACATACTCATAAGCCAAATCATAAGGTGTCATTTGCTATGCCGTTCTTGCAACTGCAAAGATACAATAAATCCGCGACATATACAAAAAACGGCTGCACGATTTATCCGTACAGCCGTTTTTATGCAAACAGATTCTGTTATTCGAAAGCACCCATCTGAAGCATCGAGACCTCTTTCTGGGTCAGGAAGCGGTACTTTCCGCGTGCCACGTTCTTCTTGGTAAGTCCGGCGAAACTGACACGGTCGAGTTGCATCACTTTGTAGCCCGCTTTCTCAAACATACGGCGCACTACACGGTTCTGCCCGGAGTGGATCTCCAAGCCGATATGCTTGCGATCACCCTTCGGGAACTCCAATGCATCGGGTACAATCTTCTCGTCGTCAAGCACCACCCCCTCGCGCAAAACCGCCTCATCTGCCGGTTCCAGATCGCGATCCAGCGTAGCGGCATATACTTTCTTCTTGCCGAACTTCGGATGGGTCAGTTTGGCAGCCAAATCGCCGTCGTTGGTGAGCAGCAGCACGCCCGTGGTGTTGCGGTCAAGACGACCTACGGGATAGATACGCTCTGCGCACGCATTGCGGACAATATCTATCACGGTATGACGTTCTTGCGGGTCATCGGTCGTGGTAACGGTATTCTTGGGCTTGTTGAGCAGGATATATACCTTGCGTTCGCGGCGGACAGGCTGGTCATGGAACTGCACCTTGTCGGTCGGCAGTACCTTTGCGCCCAGCGAATCAACCACTACCCCGTTCACGGTAATCACACCTGCCTGAATAAAATCGTCCGCTTCACGGCGGGAGCATATACCGGCATTAGCCAAATACTTGTTCAAGCGGATAGGCTTTGTGGGGTCTTCATACTGCTGCTGGTAGGTCTGACGTTTGCGCTCGCTATACACACCGGCATTGCGCTGCGGACGCGGACGGAACTGCCCCTGCGGGCGATAGCCGCCCTGACGCTGCTCGCCGTCCTGATTGTTGTAGCGGGGACGGAAACCGCCCTGGGGACGCTCGCCGTCCTGGTTATAACGGGGGCGATAGCCGCCTTGCGGACGTTCGCCGTTCTGGTTATAGCGGGGACGGTAGTTGCTCTGCGCTCCGTCGGCATTATAACTGCCTTGGTTATAACGCGGTTCTACACGCTCTGCACGCGGATGCGTACCATCGGTGCGTGTAAAACGCTGGCGCGGACGACTGCCGTCGCGACTGGAACTATAGGAATTGAAACGCGGACGGACGCTTGCGCCGTCCTCCGACATATAGGCGTCTCTTTGCTCACGCGGATTCTCACTCCTGCGATAGCCACCGGGACGGTTGGTGTTGTCTTGGTTGTTGTACATAATCTTTTTTGTATAGGTTAAAAAAACAGGTGACTCTCTCGAGCCACACCCGCGCTCCCGCGCGAGAATATCTATCGTTTACGTTTTAGGTTTTTCTACCGGTTATAGAAACTATAATTACTAAGGTATCAAATCAAATTTAGGCTCCGAGCCTTTCACCCGGAGCCTAAGGTGATCACCTGATTTTATGACAGGCGATTAAGCCTCTGCAGCCTTCTCAATAGCGAGTTTACCACGATAGTAGCCACAACTCGGGCATACGGTGTGATAAATGTAGTGAGCACCGCAGTTCGGGCAGATTGCCAATGCGGGTACTTTCAGTACGTCATGCGTACGACGTTTCGCTTGTCTGGTGTGCGATTGTCTTCTTTTAGGATGTGCCATATCAGTTTTTCTTTTATTTAATAAGTCAAAAAATACAACGGTACAGTGTCCTCACCCGAGCCACGCAGAACGACCCGCCGGTTACTCCACCTCTCCGTCTTCTATTGTCTGTTCGTCCTCCGGCTCAGTACAAAGGTGGTCTTGGAGAAGTGCATCCATTTGCGGATTGCAACCACCGGGTTGGTGACTATGTACCAACGGAAGATTCACTACTATCATTTCATAAGCGAGCCAATCCAAATCAATGGTTTTCACTTTCTCCACCGATTCTTCGCCTTCATCCTCCAAATTCACTTTTTCCTCTACATCCATCCGGATATCCATCGGATCAAGGCAACGGTCGCACGTTACTTGCACTACTCCCTTTACACCTATTGTCAGGTCAAAATCCTCCTCACGCAGATTCAACACCGCTTTGACAGATACCTGCCCGCCCAGCAATTCGGTTTTCTCTATCGTCGCAAAATAAGCATTATCCAACTGATAATCAAACTCATAGTACCCTACTTCCAACGTAGAGAGATCAACGATATGACTTTTCTGCTCACTCATAGTGCAAAATCGGCTGCAAAATTACTGTTTTTTTCTGATATACACAAGTGTTTTCCGCTAAAAAATAACGATATGCAGCAAAACAATTACAATAAAAAAGAGAGACTCCTTTTGAGGGGAATCTCTCTTTCTGTTTACTTGCTTTCCTCGTTTGGATTAGCGGACTCCTGAGCGGGCTGCACCGCAGGCAATGGAGACAATGCAGTCTCTTGTAGCGGTTGCGCCTCTGCTTCTTTTTGCGGCTGCGCTTTGGGCGCCTTGGGTTGCTTGGCTTTGGGAGCCGGTTGCGCTTTCGGTTTCTTCGCCGTTGCGGGCTGCTGTGCCGTCTGCACCTTCTCTGCAGGCTTCTCCTGCTTGGTCGGCTCTGCCTTGGGCGTTTCCTTCTTGGGCTGCTGCTTTGCCTTGGGTTGCTTCTTCGCGGGTTGCACCTTCTGCTCCGCCGGTTGCTGCGCCTTGGGCTGTTCGGCTTTGGCAGGCTCTTTCTTGGGCTGTGCCTTGGGTTGCTCCTTAAGCTGCTGCTTCTGCGGTTGCTTGGGCTGCTCCTGCGGCTCTTCCTGATGCTTCAGGATATTGCCCTTTGCATCACAAAAACGCATCTCCAGCATACCCAGACTCTGGTTTTCCACCACACGCACACCGTACTTGCGGCGCCATTGGCATTTCAGGCTGTTGAACCACCCGCGGCACACGTACAAATACACATACGGATGCAAATGCAGGCGCAAGCCTTTGCCGTAATGTTCAAAGAAATGCCCTATCTCCTCCTCCACCCGGTCGGTAAAGAGAATCGAAGGCTGTATCTTGCCTTTGCCCATACAGGTCGGACAAACTTCCATCACATCCACCTCTACCGCGGGGCGCACGCGCTGGCGGGTGATCTGCATCAGTCCGAACTTGCTGAGCGGCAGCACGTTGTGTTTCGCACGATCGTGCGACATCAGTTTGCGTACATAGTCGTACAACTGCTGCTGGTGCTCTTTGGAGTCCATATCGATGAAATCGACAATAATGATTCCACCGATGTCCCGAAGCCTGAGTTGGTGCACCAGTTCTTCTGCGGCAAGCATATTGAACTGAAACGCATTTTCCTCCTGGTCTTCATACAGTTTCTTGCTGCCCGAGTTGACATCTATGGAGAACAATGCCTCCGTGCGGTCGATAATCAGATACCCGCCGTGCTTGAAGCCCACCACCCGTCCGAGTCCGGTCTTCATCTGGCGCGTAATATCGAACTTGTCAAATATCGGCTGCGTACCCTCGTACAACTTGACGATCTTTGCGCTGTCGGGAGCAATCAGTTCCACGTACTGGCGCACCTCGTCATATATCGCTTTGTCGTTGACCTGGATAGTCGTAAAATCCGGCGAGAACACATCGCGTATCACACCTATGGTACGTCCGAGTTCTTCGCTGACCAGACTGACAGGCTCTTTCTGTTGCAGCGACTTGACGGTGTCTTCCCAGCGTTGCACCAGCAGGCGCAACTCGCTGTCCAACTCCGCCACACGCTTGTCTTCCGCCACCGTGCGCACGATCACACCGAACCCTTGGGGTTTGATAGAGGTGATCAGTTGTTTCAGGCGGGAGCGTTCCGACTCGCGTTTGATCTTCTGGCTGACCATCACCCCGTCGGCAAGCGGTATCAGTACCATATTGCGTCCGGCAATGCTGATTTCGGCAGTCAATCGCGGTCCCTTGGTGTTAATCGGCTCTTTGCTGACCTGCACCAATACAGGGTCGCCCACTTTGAGTACGTCGCTGATATTGCCCGACTTGCCCACCTCGGGTTGGCGGGGTGTGTTCTGCAACCGGGGTACCCGCCGGCGGTCGGAAACCGCCTTGGTAACATAACTTTGCAGCGTTCGAAACTGTGAACCTAAATCCAAATAATGGAGAAAAGCCTCTTTCTCATAACCTACATCCACAAAGACTGCATTGAGCGCGGGCATCACTTTCTTCACGCGACCGTAGTAGATATTTCCCACCGAGAAATTATCCTTGTTGCGTTGCTCCCGACTCACCTCTTGCAGGCGGTCGTCTTCCGTGAGCGCGATAGCAATCTCCTGTGGCTGTACGTCCACAATCAATTCGCTTTTCATAATGGTTCTCAATAAAATAAAAATGCTTTGTGGCAACACATTTGCGCCCAAACGTGTCTCAAGCCACAAAGCAGGTTAAAAACGGAATCGTCTTACTTGTGCTTATGACGATTCTTGCGCAAACGTTTTTTACGTTTGTGGGTAGACATCTTATGTCTCTTATGCTTCTTTCCGTTTGGCATAATTGTAATTATTAAATAGTTATTATATTATTCCTGATTAGAGGAGTTGTTTCTTGAATTCGTTCGAAGCCTTGAATGCGGGAATCTTATGCTCAGGCACCTCGATGGAAGTATTCTTCGAGATGTTGCGTGCGATCTTCTTGGCACGGGTCTTGGTGGTGAAACTGCCGAAACCGCGGAGATATACATTATCACCGGCGGCAACGGTCTTCTTGATGTTATCCATAGCCGACTCTATGACGGTGGCAATCGACGTCTTGTCGTAGCCGGTCTGGATAGCAATGCTGGTAATGAGTTCTGCTTTAGTCATAATTCTATATATTTTTCTATATTTCTATCGTTCTGTTTTTCTGTTCTTTCTATAGAAACCGCTTTTGCGGCGAAAAACTTTGCAAAGGTACGATAAAAAATTGATTTACAAAAGTTTTTCGTCAAAAAAATCATTCTGCAAGCAAAAAAGACCCCGATTTTTACTCACAAACAAGTCTCTGATTTTCAATACAGACACACTGCACTTCAACACCCCGACAAGCAAGGCAGGTAGGGCGGGTGGGTAGGGTAGATAAGAATACAAACTCTATATACACATACACACGCACACACATAATATAAATAAATAAGTACTTACCCTACCCCACCTACCCTACCTTAAAATATACCACTGGGACTACATTCCCAATAATGCGCAATTCTTCTCACGCCTATTGCATTTCCGCCTTTTTTGTTGTATCTTTGCATACAGAAACATGCACTATTCTTTGTTCTTTGTTCTATGTTCTTTGTTCTATTATGCATAAGTATGCATTAGGCTTTCAATTACGTAGAAAAGACGTAGAAAGGACGTAGAAAGCAGCGGTGCTTACAGGGAGATTAAGCCTCCTTTTTATGCAGATTATACAATAAAAATATACACTTTATACATTTCATATTATGGCAAAAGCAGATCTAGAATTTCCCATCTCCGGACTTCATGGCAGACTCGCTAACGATAGCGAGACCTATTGCGCCAAACGCCTTGGCAAAACCGTTGTATCCAACTACCCCAAACGCCAGAACCCCGCCAAAACCACCGACAACCAGCGTGCCAACCGCTCACGGTTTCAACAATCTGTCCTTATTGCACAGACCGAACTGACAGACCCCGCACGCCGTGCCTACTGGCAAACGCGCTTCGACCACCAGCCCGCCCCCGCACGTTACAAAATCCTCCGTAACTTTGTCATAGCCCAACTTATCAACCAATGAACACTGTTTCTCAACTGCATCGGGCACTGTACCGATGGTATGAGCAGAACCAACGCGTGCTGCCGTGGCGGGAAACCGATGCCCCGTACAAGATCTGGATTTCGGAGATTATCCTCCAGCAGACGCGCGTGGTGCAGGGTATGGAGTATTATCTCCGTTTTGTGGAGCGTTTTCCTGATGCTTCCGCCCTTGCCGCAGCACACGAAGACGAGGTGCTGCGCTATTGGCAGGGACTCGGCTACTACTCACGTGCCCGCAACCTGCACAAGGCGGCACAGATGATTGTCAGCCGCGGCTGGCTGCCCTTTCCCACGGCGTTTGACGATATACGCCTGCTGCCCGGTATCGGTGATTATACGGCGGGTGCCATCGCCTCGTTTGCCTACAACCTGCCCTACCCCGCTATGGACGGCAACGTCTATCGCGTGGTGACGCGGCTATACGATTGTGATACGCCGTTTGACACCTCTGCGGGCAAGAAGCATTTCCACACCCTGATAGACACCCTTCTCGACCGCAAGAACGCCCGCCTGTTCAACTCCGCCATTATGGAGTTCGGCGCCCTCCACTGCACCCCGTCGCTCACGCTCCCCGGCAGCGGGGAACAGTCCTGCCCGCAATGCCCGCTCGGTATATGGTGCCAAGCCCGTGCGCACGGCACCGCCGCGCTGCTGCCCGTGCGCAAACCGCGCCACGAACTGCACGACCGGTACCTGAACTACCTTATATATATAAGCCATTCTGCCACCCTGCTCCACCAACGCACAGAAAAAGACATCTGGCAGCACCTCTACGAGTTTCCGCTCATCGAAACCGACCACCTGTTTGACCGCAGAGAAGCCACAGAAGTGTTGCACACTGCGGATTTCCTGACACTCGACTTCACGCATATCCTCAGCCACCGGCGCCTGCACGCACGTTTCTTCTGCTGCCGCGTACCATCGCTGCCTGCACTGCCCGACACACAGACGGTACCGCTTGCCGGCCTCGACCACTACGCCCTCTCCCGTCTTACCCTGAGGGCTTTGGAGAAACTGCATATATAAAAATACGGGCGACTCTGCCCTTACAGAATCGCCCGTAGATTTATAATTGCCGGTCAGCCCTTAGTCCAGACAAGCGTCCAATGCCTCGGTGATGGCCTTCTTGTCGAGGTGCTGACCGATGAAGACCAGTTTCTGCATACGGTCGCCATATTGGTCGTCCCAGTCGTGGCGCAGTTGGGCATCCTGTGCCTTGAGCGCCTCCAACTCGTCCTGCGGCATCGTGGCGAACCATTCCCCCGCTTTTTTGAGGTTGAACTGACGCCCTGCCTGCTCGAACAGGTAGCACATATCGTACTCGTCAGAGAAATAGCACATACCCTTCGCACGAATAACGTTCTTCGGCCATTTGGATGCAACAAACTCGTCAAATAGTCCGAGGTTGAACGGACGGCGGGCATAATAGACAAAGGTGGAGATACCATACTCCTCGGCTTCGCCCTCGTCGTCATCGTGGTGATGATGGTGCTCGTGGTCGTGGTGGTCGTGATGATCATGCTCATTATGATCGTGGTCGTGGTCATCGTCCTCATCGTCCTCGTCGTGGTGTGCGTCTTCCACCTCCTGTATCCACGTAGCGGAAGTAGCCACCGCATCGAAATTGAACATCTTGGTATTCAAAATCTTGTCGAAATCGACATCGCAATAGTCGCAGTCGATAATCTCCGCTTTGGGTTGGATGGCGCGAATAATAGCACGGATATGTTCCAAATCCTCCTTCGATACCTCGCTTGACTTGTTGAGCAAGATGATGTTGCAGAACTCGATCTGCTGGATAACCAGCGAAGCGAGGTCTTCCTCGCCTATGTCCTTGCGGTTGAGGTCTTCGCCCGAAGCGAACTCGTCCCGCATACGGAGCGCGTCCACCACGGTAACGATACAATCAAGTACCGGCACACCGTCTTTGGCAAACATCGGCACCATCTGCGGGTAAGAGCAAAGCGTCTGGGCTATCGGTGCAGGCTCGCAGATACCCGAAGCCTCGATAACGATATAGTCGAACTGGTTTTGCGAGACAAGGTCGTGGAGTTGCTGCACCAGGTCCATCTTGAGCGTACAGCAGATACAACCGTTCTGCAAAGCCACCAGACTATCATCTTTCTGACTGACCACCCCACCCTGCTGGATAAGGGAGGCATCGATATTCACCTCACCTATATCATTGACAATCACCGCAAAGCGGATACCCTTGCGGTTGGTAAGAATACGGTTGAGAAGCGTGGTCTTGCCGCTGCCTAAATAACCCGTAAGCAGCAATACG
Organism: uncultured Bacteroidales bacterium; assembly: GCA_934716995.1. Taxonomy (GTDB): domain Bacteria; phylum Bacteroidota; class Bacteroidia; order Bacteroidales; family Paludibacteraceae; genus Colicola. The sequence continues at coordinate 12,996 of CAKUYO010000022.1, forward strand.
GGGATTTGATTTACCATTTTCATAACACTATATAAATAAAAACAAAACGTTCAAAACTTTGTCTTGCAGCGCAACATGCGCCGCGCTTGGACAAATGTTTCTATCAAAATCAAACTCTGCCGCTCCGCCGAGGCGAAAGCAGCAGAGTTTTTATTATTTCCTTTATAAAATGCTTGTTAGTGTCCTACATATTGTGTGTAGAGCGGATAGTATTTGTCGAACAATTCGGTTTGCTGATAACGCTCCAGCGTCTGCAGCACATAGCCCAGCACTGCGGCGTGGTGCCCGATGGTCTGTTGTGCACCGGCACGCTGTTGCTTGCTCAGTTGCGCACCCCATTGCAGGTACTCCACACAGTTGTTCGCCACATTGTCGAGGATGGCATCCGCTTTCTCCGCCTCGCCGAGCATCAGGTACATGGCTGCCATCGAAGCCGATGTGTAGTCATACGGCACATTGCAGCCCGGCAGCATCTCCTCGGCATAGTCGAGTACTTCGACCGCCTTGTCGCGCTGGTTTTCCTTGATAAGCGCTTCTGCCAACTGGGCAAACATCATACGGTGTGTGCGGCACATACGCATCAGGTTCTCATCAATATAGATACCGGGGATATTCATATTTCCGTATGCGAACTTGTGCATCATATTGTCGTACATCTTCTCTGTGTTCACGCGCGGTTGCCCGTCAGCACTGCGCACGGGGGTGATTTGGTATGCCATACCCGTCAGTTCGAAATAGGGTTCCAAACCGAGGTAGTAGTCATTGCCCACGGTAGCGGCGAAATACATCGGGCGTTTCCATTGGTTCTGACTGAGCATTTCCATAATCATCATCTGGGAGCGGGTGTAGCGGCGGGCGGACTTGAACATCACTTTCTCGCTGTCGGGCGTCAGCACGTAGAGTTGGTTCGACGGCAGATAGTTCTCGCCCTCTTTGTTCTTGGTGCGCGGGTCGTCGGAGCGCAGGAAAGAGAACGCTTTGTCCACCGAGATGGGTCCGAGTTTGTTGTCCACCCATGCTATCTCGTTCTTGCCGGGCATAAAATCCTTGTACTCCCACGAGATAGGCAGTGCGGACGACTCGTAGTAGGGACGTTTCATCTGCGAGATATACCAGTCGGTTTGCAGATAAGACAGGTTGCATACACGCAGATCGGTACCCACTTCCTCCACCTCCTGGTTATACCAGAGCGGGAAGGTGTCGTTGTCGCCGTTGGAGAATATGATACCCTCTTTCTCGCACGATTTCAGGTAGTTGGCACCGAAGTCGCGGCACGAGTAGCGGTTCGAGCGGTCGTGGTCGTCCCAGTTCTGCGAAGCCATCTGCGCCGGCACGAGCAGGCAGACGAGTGTTACCACCGTTGCCATTGCCACCTGTGCTTTCGGGTTCTTGACGGCGGCTGAGAGCCAGTCGATCAACGCCAACGCCCCGAGACCGATCCATATACAGAACGCATAGAACGAACCTGCATACGCATAGTCCCGCTCACGCGGCTGGTAGGGAGTCTGGTTGAGATAGATGACGATAGCCAGACCGGTCAGGAAGAACAGCAGGAAAGTCAGCGTGAACGATTTCCATCCCTCTTTCACTTCCACACCATTCTCTTTCACGCGCTTGCCGCATTGCCAAACAATACCGATGATACCGAGCAGGAGCGGCAGCATATAATATACATTGTGTCCCTTGTTCTCTTTCAGTTCGGTAGGCAGTGCCGACTGGTCGCCCAGCATAGCGTTGTCAATAAACGGAATACCGCTGATCCAGTTGCCCTTGGTAATGTCGCCGTACGACTGCAGATCGTTCTGACGACCGGCGAAATTCCACATAAAATAACGCCAGTACATAAAGTTCACCTGGTAGCGGAAGAAGAAACGCATATTCTCCGCAAACGTAGGCGCATAGTCGGTCTTCTGCTGCCCGCAGTAGTCGTAGCGCACACGCTTGCCCTTGACGTCCGCCCACTCTTTGTATGCCTCCACGTGGCTCGGTTGCGACGAGTACATACGCGGAAAAAGCATACAGAACTCCTTCATAAACACATAGTTGGTCTTGTAGCCCGTGATAGCGTAGTGGTCTTTCTCTCCATCCACCTTGGGCGCGGGAGCGTACTGCGCATGCCCTTGTTTCTCTACGGGGATACACATATTTCCGCGCACCTCAAGTTGCACCGGCGCATTGTACGACTGCCCGTAGAACAGCGGACGGTCGCCGTACTGCTCACGGTTGAGATAGTACTTGAGCGAGAACACATTGTCGGGCGAGTTCTGATCCATCGGGGTGTCGGCACTCGAGCGGATAACCAATACCGCATAACTGCTGTAACCGATCAGGATAACCGCAATCATCAGCGTGGCGGTGTTCAGCAGACGCGTGGAGACGATGTTGCGTTTCCAGAAAAGCAGACCCGTTACCGCTGCACTGAGCAGCAAGCCGATCCACCAACTCTCGAACAGGAATGCCGCACCCGACAGAGCAAATGCCAGCACAAACGAGATGATCTGGCGCACGGTCAGGCGACCGCCGTCGTTGTGCATCGTCTCGACGGTTGCCCACACAAGCGCGGCAATCGTCAGCACGATATATACTGCCAGACCCGTATTGAACGGACAGCCCAAACCGTTGACAAACAGCAACTCAAACCAGCCCGCGATAGTCGGGAAACCGGGGATGATACCGTACAGCACCACCGCGAGAATAGCCACCGATGCCATGAACGCACAGATGACGCCTTTCCACGAGAAATCGTAACGGCGGAAATAATAGACCAACACAATGGCGGGTATGGTCAGCAGGTTCAGCAGGTGGACACCTATCGACAAGCCCATGAGGTAGGCAATAAGTATCAGCCAGCGGTCGGAGCCCTCCTCGTCGGCGTGCTCGTCCCATTTGAGGATGAGCCAGAACACGATCGCCGTAAACAGCGATGACGAAGCATAGACCTCGCCCTCCACAGCGGAGAACCAGAACGTATCGGAGAACGTGTACGCCAGTGCACCCACTGCGCCTGCCGCCAGCACACCGATACCTTTGGCAAGCGTGTCGGGTTTCACCAACTTGCGTGCCAAGGCGGTAATCGTCCAGAAAAGGAACAGGATAGTGAATGCCGATGCCAATGCCGACATAGCGTTTACACACATTGCCACATGGGCATTGTCGGAGGCGAACAACTGGGCGAAATGCCCCATCAGCATAAAGAATGGTGCTCCGGGCGGGTGTCCCACGTCCAACTTGTGAGCACTTGAGATGAACTCGCCGCAGTCCCAAAACGACGCCGTGGGTTCAATGGTCAAGAGATACGTTGCCGCCGCGATGGCAAACACCACCCAACCGCAAACCGCATTCCACAGATTGAATTTTTTCATTATTTGTTTTGTATTGTTTATTGCTCTGCAAATAATTAATGGCTAATTAACGGATAATTACATGTTCCAAAAAACAATTAACGTCCAATTATACGATAATTAACGTTCATAACCGCAAATTACGTACAAAATTACGCAACACAACCCACTTTACAAAATCCGTACCATATTTTTTCATCTTTTTCACATCTTTTTTCGGTTTTGCTGCCCCATCGCGTACGCGCGCTTGTACATTTGAAAAAAAAGCAGTATTTTTGTGGGCTTTTTTAACAAATTCAATTTATGGTAGAAAATCGAACTATCGCCGTGGTGGGTCTCGGATATGTAGGTCTGCCCTTGGCTATCGAGTACGGCAAGAAATACCGCGTCATCGGATTTGATGTCAACAAAGCACGCGTGGAAGAACTGGAATCCGGCAAAGACCATACCCTTGAAGCCGATCTGATTGGTATGAAGCAGGCACGCGAAGCATACAACACCACCCGCAAAATCGGACTCACTTTCACTTCCGACTCAGAGGCACTGCGGCAGGTGAACACCTATATCGTTACCGTCCCCACCCCTATCGACCGTTTCAACAATCCCGACCTCACGCCGCTTCTCAAGGCAAGCGAGACCATCGGCAAAACGCTCAATGCGGGCGACATAGTTATCTACGAATCAACCGTTTACCCGGGTTGCACCGAGGAAGACTGCGTCCCCGTATTGGAGCGCAACAGCGGACTGAAGTTCAACCGCGACTTTTTCTGCGGCTACTCGCCCGAGCGAATCAACCCCGGCGACAAAATCAACACCCTGACCAAAATCAAGAAGATTACTTCGGGTTCCACGCCCGAGGTGGCGGACATCGTGGACGCCCTCTACAACTCGATTCTGGAAAACGGCACCCACCGCGCACCGAACATGAAAGTGGCGGAGGCGGCAAAGGCGGTGGAGAACAGCCAACGCGATGTGAACATCTCGTTTATGAACGAACTCGCACTCATCTGCGACCGCGTAGGCATCGACACCAACGACGTCATCGAGGCAGCGGGTACCAAATGGAACTTCCTCAAATACCGCCCCGGACTGGTCGGCGGGCATTGTATCTCGGTGGACCCGTACTACCTGGCGCACAAGGCGAAATCGCTCGGCTATGACCCGCAGGTGATTCTCAGCGGGCGTGCCGTAAACAACTCCATCGCCAAGTTTATTGCCGACAAGACGCTCAAACTGATGATCAAAACAGACCATAAAATCCTCAATTCCAACGTATTGATTCTCGGCGTTACCTTCAAGGAGAACTGCCCCGACTGCCGCAATACGAAGGTGGTGGACATCGCCAACGAGTTGGAGGATTTCGGTTGCCATGTGGACATCTACGACCCGTGGGCAAGCCCCGAAGTGGTGAAGCGCGAGTACGGCAAAGACCTTATCCCCGCCATCGACCCCGACAAACCCTACGCCGCCGTTATCGCCTGCGTGTGCCACGACCAGTTCAAGACCTTCGACTTCCGCAAGTACAAAGAGCAGGGGGCTGTCATCTTCGACGTGAAGAACTTTGTTGATCGCAGCCTCGTGGATGCACGCCTATAAGTTGGCATTAGTACATATAATTGCATATTTTGCCGCCGTAGGCGAATAAGATTTATGGCAATTTATGGCAGCAAAGGAAAAAATTTACTTAGATTTCTTGCCGCTCTGCGGCAAAGGAATTTTTATCTCTAACTTACGTTAAGTTAATAAACTTCAAGTAAGTTCAAACAGCAAGGGATACGCAACCTATGCGCAACCTATAACAAATCGCAGGGCATTCCGCATACAACCAATGCTTATAAATTGTTAATGGATTTTTGCCGCCGATTATATAGCAAACACGGGTGGATGTCGGGTGGATACCCTGTGGATAGCAGGAGGATGCCCCGATAAGCGCATTTACAAATTTACACATTTACAAACTTACAAATTACCAATCAATGAACATCGCCATTGCAGGAACAGGATATGTAGGATTGTCTATCGCCACGTTGCTGGCGCAGCACAATCACGTTACCGCAGTAGATATTGTCCCCGAGAAGGTGGATATGATCAACCGCCGCCAATCGCCCATTCAGGACGAGTATATCGAGAAGTATCTCGCCGAGAAACCGCTCGACCTTACCGCCACACTGGACGCTCACGCTGCATACCAAAACGCTGATTTTGTGGTGATTGCCGCGCCGACCAACTACGACAGCCAGAAAAACTATTTCGACACCTCGGCGGTGGAGACGGTGATCCGTCTCGTGATGGAAGCCAATCCCGATGCCATCATGGTCATCAAATCGACCATACCCGTGGGGTACACCGAGGGTATCCGCCAGAAGACGGGCAGCCGCAATATCCTCTTCTCGCCCGAGTTCCTGCGCGAGTCGAAGGCACTCTACGACAACCTCTACCCGTCGCGTATCATTGTCGGCACCGACCTCAGCGATGCCCGTCTCGTGGAGGCGGCGCACACCTTTGCGGGCTTGCTCCAACAGGGGGCTATCAAAACGGATATCGACACCCTCTATATGGGTTTCACCGAGGCGGAGGCAGTCAAACTCTTTGCCAACACCTACCTCGCCCTGCGCGTCAGTTACTTCAACGAACTCGACACCTACGCCGAGATGAAAGGACTTGATACACAAGCCATTATCGATGGCGTATGTCTCGACCCGCGTATCGGTACCCACTACAACAACCCCTCTTTCGGCTACGGCGGTTACTGCCTGCCCAAGGACACCAAACAGTTGCTCGCCAACTACCGGGACGTACCCGAGAACCTCATCGAAGCGATTGTGGAGAGCAACCGCACCCGCAAGGATTTCATTGCCGACCGCGTGCTGGCAAAAGCGGGCTACTACGACTACTACAGCCGCGGCGATTTCAACCCCGGCGAGGAGCACACCTGTACGATAGGCGTCTATCGCCTGACGATGAAGTCCAATTCGGACAATTTCCGCCAGTCGAGTATCCAAGGAATTATGAAACGTGTCAAAGCCAAGGGCGCACAGGTCATCATCTACGAACCCACCCTGCCCGACGGCAGCACGTTCTTCGGTTCATTGGTGGTCAACGACTTGCAGAAGTTCAAGTCTCTTTCCCAAGCCATCATCGCCAACCGCTACGACAGCTGCTTGGACGATGTAAAAGACAAGGTTTACACCCGCGACATCTTCCGCCGGGACTAAGTTATTAGAACGTTAATTATCGTGTAATTAATCGTTATTTTTTTGACAGGAACATATAATTGACCATATAATCAAACCATTTATCAGTAATGGATAATTCGTGGTTGATTAATGTTACATAAAAGGGCTGCCCAATCATTGAGCAGCCCTTTATTACGCCTTAAAAATTGATCTGTATCATTATGTCCCTTGTCTTGCGTCGGAAAACAAACACAGACAGGAGGTCATCTGTTTACATCACTTGTACAGGAAGCGTTTGATGGACTTTTTAGGGGTTTTCTCAAAGGGTTCCTGCTTGATTTCGATGTCGCTTACACGGCTGTAACCGGGAATGAGTTTGTTGAGTTTCTTGATGTTCTCGCGCATCAGTTGCTGCAACTCCTCCACCGACAGACGCTTGCGGGTCTGTTCGTCGGGGAAAATCAAAGCCACCAAACGCCCCTCACGCTCTACTATGACAGACTCGCTGACCCCCTCTTGCACATTCAGTTTGTCCTCGATCTCCTCGGGGTAGATATTCTGTCCCGACGCCCCCAAGATCATCGTCTTGTTGCGCCCGCGGATATAGATATTCTTGCGCTTGTCGATATAGCCGAGGTCGCCCGTACGCATCCATCCGTCTTCGGTGAACGCCGCACGGGTAGCCTCCTCGTTCTTGTAATAGCCGAGCATCACATTCTCGCCGCGCACGAGTATCTCCCCTTCGCCTTTGGCATCGGGGTTCTCTATCTTCGCCTCCATATTCGGCACGGGCACACCGCAACTGCGACGCTTGAAATACTTGGGCGGATTGCCTGCCACGAGCGGTCCGCACTCGGTCATACCGTATCCGATAGAGAGAGGGAAATGGACATCCATCAGACATTTCTCCACCAGCGGGTTCATAGCCGCACCACCGCAAAGGAAATAGCGCACCTGTCCGCCGAAGGCTTTTACAAGAGCCTTGCGCACATGGTTTCGCACGATATTCATCACCACCGGTGTGTACCAGCACACTTTCAGTATTTTCTTGCTCAACAGCGGATCGAGTTTCTGCTTGTGGATCTTCTCTATCACGAGCGGCACGGTAGCCACCATATACGGTTTGACATCCGCCATGGCACGCAGCAGGATACTCGGCGTGGGCGACTTGGTCAGATAATAGATGTGGGTACCGGCACAAAGCGGGTAGAGGAAATCCGCCAGTTGCCCGAACATGTGCGCCAGCGGGAGCATAGAGACCAGACGCTGCCCCGGTTCGACGGGCAGGATCTGCATAGCCGCCTCCACGTTGTTGCTCAGCGAGCGTCCGTTGAGCATCACGCCCTTGGGCGAGCCTGTGCTGCCGCTGGTGTAGTTGATAAGTGCCAGATCGCCGGGATTGACCTCGTAGTGTACGTCCGACGGCTGCATACCGTGCGGATAACGGGCTTTCAGTTCGGCATCAATGGTTTCTTTGGCAGGCACCTGTATGCCTTCTTTGGCGCGGACAACGGAGAAATCCGCGATTGAGATTACTGCCGACAACTGCTCCAACGGTTGCTGCTGCAACTCACGCCATACGTAGGGACCTACAAAAAGGGCTTTGGCATCGGAATGTACCAGCAGTTTGGCTATATCTTCCGACTTGAAATCCTGCAAGATACTGACAACCACGCCCCTATAGGACGCTACCGCCAGATATGCCACTACCCAGTTGGCGCAGTTGCGCCCCGCAATAGCCACTTTATCCCCCTCGTTAATTCCCAACTGACGAAACAACACATGCAAACGCTCCATCTCCACTGCCAAATCCCCGAATGTGTAGGTTTTCTCCTCCCCGTAATCCGTCAACGCTGCATCATTCCACTGATGCGTCATCACCTCGCCGAGGTAATGCAAATAATGATTTTTCATTCCAAGAACACTTGTTTTTTTATAATTATCACTTCCCATTGTATCCTCTAAATATATGCAAAGGTAGTGCTTTTTTTGCATATACACAAAAAAAGCAGTAATTTTGCCGTCTAAATGAGCGGCACTTTCCCCGAGATATTACTGCACTACATCTGGCAAAACCGTCTGTGGGCTCCATTCCCGCAGGCTACCACCAACGGCAAGCCGATAGAGATTCTCTCCGTCGGGCGACACAACACGGATGCCGGTCCCGACTTCACCGACGTGCACCTGCGCATAGGCGGGCAGGAGTGGTTCGGCAACGTGGAGATACATCCGACCTCCTCCGACTGGTACAAGCACCGCCACCACTTGGATCAGACATACGACTCCGTCATTCTGCACGTGGTGCGGCAAGCCGACAAGCAGGTATATAACTCGCAAGGCGAAGCCGTCTGCCAATGCGAACTGCGCTATCCCGACAACCGGGACTATCTTACCGGGCTTGTACAAGCGGCACAACGTATGGACTCCGCCGAGGGGGTGATAGAGTGCGGCAAACGATTGCTCCAAGACCCGTCGATGCTCACCGACGGGTGGCGCAAAGCACTGCTGCACAAGCGTTTGGACTGCAAGCAGCAATCCATACAGCGGCTGTTAGGCATCACCCACGGCAGTTGGGAACACGCTTTTTATATCACACTGGCCCATAATTTCGGTTTTCATACCAACGGCATTCCATTCGAGACGATGGCTATACAGACGCCGCTCGCGTATCTGCAGAAACACCGCAACAGCCTGTTCCAACTGACCGCCATTCTGCTCGGTCAGTCTGGTCTGCTGACCGCCGCAACGGCACAGACCGACGAGGAACAGCGTCTCCTGCGCGAATACCTGTTTCTGCAAAAGAAGTTCTCCCTCACCCCTATCGACGGCTATCTGTGGAAGAAAGCCCGGATGCGCCCGCAAGCGTTTCCCGAAGTGCGTATCCGCCAGTTTGCACAACTGATACACCAATCGGAGTTTCTATTCTCCCGCCTGATGGAAGAAAGCGGTTTGGAGCAGTTGGTATCGCTTCTGACGCTCCACCCCGCCGAAGAAGATACGCCCAACAGAATCAGTTTCCCCGCCCCTATCGGGCGCAGTTCGATAGATATACTGCTTATCAACAGCGTGATACCCTATAAGTACGCGTATGCGCTCGCGCACAAGGACACCGCCGCGATTGACAAAGCCCTGTTGCTGATGGAGCAGATTGCCCCTGAAAACAACAGTATTATCCGTCAATGGCGCTTGCTCGGACAAGAGGTGCACTCTGCCGCCGACACGCAAGCACTGATACACCTGTACCAGAACTATTGCCAGGCAAGCCGCTGTATGAACTGCGAAGTGGGGTATCAGATATTTCTCAATGCATAATGCACAATGCATAATGCATAATGCACAATTCATAATTCATAATTCGTAATTCATAATTCATAATTCGTAATTAAGTATGTGGGTTATTCTCGCCATATTGTCCGCCCTGTGTCTGGGGTTTTATGACATCAGCAAGAAACGTTCCTTGCGCGACAACAGCGTACCGGACGTGCTGACTGTCAGTCTGTGGATTTCTTCCGCCATACTGGCGATACCGCTCCTGCTATCGCGCTGCTGCCCCGAGATGATGAGCGGGAGTCTCTTCTATGTGCCGCGTGTGGGGCTGACGGCACACCTGCTTATCCTGCTCAAATCGTGTATTGTTCTCAGTTCGTGGGTATGCGCCTACGTGGCGATCAAGTATCTGCCTATATCCGTGGTATCGCCAATGCAGGCGACCCGCCCGATGTGGACGCTTATCGGTGCCATGCTCCTGTTCGGGGAGCGGCTCAACGGCTGGCAATGGGCAGGCGTAGTATGCGCATTGGGCAGTATTTTTGCTTTCTCATTAGTGGAACACCGTGCGGGGCAAGGCGATATTCATACTCCAAAGAGCCAACGCAAATACTATGTTTGTCTGCTGTTGGCGATACTGATCGGTTCCGCCAGCGGGCTATATGACAAATATATGATGCGCCGGTTCGACCATAATGCCGTGCAGGTGTATTACACTTTCTATCAGGCACTGATGATGGGTATTGCCACCCTGCTCACCAACCGCAAACGCTACTTCCGCCATACAACCGATCCAACGGCAGCGGCTTTCCGATGGACATGGGCGATTGCGGGCATATCCATATTTCTGGTATTGAGCGACTATGTCTATATGTTAGCCCTGAGCGATAGCCGATCGCTCATCTCGGTGGTTTCCACCATCCGCCGCGGCGGCACGATCATTCCGTTCCTGTACGGTATTCTGGTGCTCAAAGAAAAAGATCCGTGGAAGAAAGTGCTGTGCCTGATCGGCATTGTCATCGGTCTCCTGTTCCTTGCCGCCGGCAGTTATGCGTAATTCGGAAATGGATATGCAGAAAATATGCAAAATATACACTTTGTGTACTTCATAGTACCAGTTACGTAGAAAAGACGTAGAAAGGACGTAGAAAGAAGCAGAGTTTAACAGGGTTTTAAGCCCCGTTTTTATACAGGATATGCACTATATTTATGCATAAATTATCCACTTTTCGTCTGCCACCTGTTCCCCAACAGGTGGCATTCTTTATGAAAAAAGGTACAAATGTTTGTGCCTGTTTGTATATTTTGAAAAAAAATCGTAACTTTGTCGGCAAATTGGTTCATTGGGACAACGTATGAAAATCATCGGTTTTGCATATATTGACGGACAGACGGAGATGGTGCTGAAAGGCGATTCTTCGTTGCTCAATGGTCGTAAACCGATGTTTGTCCCCGATTGGACGCACGACCTGCGTTGTACTCCCTGTATCGTTCTGCGTGTCTGCCGCTTGGGCAAGAACATCGCCGCACGGTTCGGAAACCGGTACTATGATGCCGTCGCGCCGGGGGCGGACTTTGTGGCATACGATGTGTTGGCGGAAGCCCGCAAGGGCGGACATAGCTGGTTGCGCGCCACGACATTCGATTTCTCTTTGTCGGTGGGCGAGTTCGGCACCGGTACGGAATATACATGGAGCCTTGTACATACCGACGAGACGGAAGAAACACTCGATGCGAATGAACTGATTATCAGCCCCGATGAGGCTGTACATCGCGTCAGCGAAGTGATGACCATTCGCCAAGGCGACTTGATTTATATCCAACAAAAAACAGACGCACGCACGGTCTGCACCAACGAAATTCTGCGTGCGGTAGCCAACCGGGAAGAAAAACTCTATTGCAAAATCAAATGAAAAAACTCTTATCCATATTCAGTCTGTCAGTTATCGCTGTTTACGCTCTTGCTATCACACATACCTACACGGAATCGTCCGTCTTGAGCAGCGGTTCGTGGGTAAAAATCCGTGTTGGCGAAAGCGGTGTCTATCGGATGACCTACGGGGAACTGCAAGCCGCCGGACTAAGCAACCCCGCCAACGTGCGCATCTACGGCTATGGCGGCGCTATGCTGACACAGAACTTCAACAAAGCCAAGATTGACGACCTGCCTGCTGTCGGTTTCTATATAGAAAAAGGAGCCGACGGGGTCTTCGGTGCGGGCGACTATATCCTGTTCTATGCACAAGGTGCCACCTCTTGGGAATACAACGGCACGCAATTCATCCACACCTGCAATCCGTATTCCGATTACGGCTACTATTTCCTTACCGACAACGGAGGTACACAAAGCAGTATGCCCGTTGCAACCGCTATTGACGGCACCGACGGCACCCAAGTGGATACCTATATCAACTATCAGATCCACGAGCAGGACTTGATCAACCTGCTTGACCGCGAAAGCGGCGTGGACGGCGGCGGACGGGAGTTCTATGGCGAACTGTTCTCCTCAACCACTCCCAATCGTACTTTCTCGTTTACAACTCCCAATGTGGTTATCTCCTCCCCTGTACGTATCCGCAGCGAGGTGGCGGCATTCTCGTCCCGCGCTTCGCGTTTCACTCTGAATCTCAACGGCTCAAGCAATACGGTCAAGTTGGATTCTGTTCCTGTCAGCGATTTCTACACCAAGGGAACGTTAGCCACGTTCAATCGGGACTATACCGCCTCCGGTAATACCCATAATGTAACCCTGAGTTTCTCCAATTCTGCAGCGGGAGCGTCCGGTTATCTGAACTATATCGAGTTATCCGCTACGTGCCGTTTGGCAATGACGGGCAGTTATATGTCTTTCCGCACACCCGCCAACTATGGTTCGTCCACACCTGTTGTCTATTCGCTGACCAATGCCACTGCACAAACACAGGTCTGGAACATCACCGACCGTGCCAACATCACGCGCATGCCTGCTACCTTGTCGGGCAACACACTCACCTTTGTCGGCAGCAACGAGACAGCGGTACAGGAGTATGTAGCGGTTAATACCAACGGTTCCGACTGGCTGACACCCACCGTCATAGGCTCTGTCGGCAACCAGAACCTGCACCGGCTCAAGAATATCGACTATGTGATTATCTGCCCTGCGGATTTTGCTGCCGAAGCAACCCGCCTTGCACAAGCCCACGAGCGCAAACAGGGTATCACATGGGCGGTTGCCACCGACCAACAGGTATATAACGAGTTCTCGAGCGGCACACCCGATGCCACAGCATACCGCTGGTTGATGAAGATGCTCTACGACCGCGGCACAGGCAGCAGCAAAAAGCCGAGTTGGCTCCTGCTGATGGGCGACGGTACGTTTGACAACCGCAAACTGCTTACCACCTCGGGGCAGAACACCCTGCTCACCTATCAGGCAAAAAACTCCACCGTGGAAACCAAAGCATACGCTTCCGACGACTATTTCGGTTTTCTCGACAACAACGAGGGCGAAAGCGATACACAGGGACGCATGGACATCGGTGTCGGTCGTCTGCCCGTGAACACCCTTGCCGAAGCACAACAAATGGTGGATAAGTTGGTCGCTTATATGGAGAACAGCAGTTTCGGCAAATGGAAAAACCAACTGATTTTCCTGGCTGACGACGGCGACAACAACCTCCATACACGTGTGGCGGAAGAGGGTGCGGAGCGTGTGCGCAGAAAGAACCCTGACTTTGTGGTCAATAAAATCTACCTCGATGCATACCCGCAGGAAACAGATGCCTCGGGCGAGAGTTACCCGCTGGCGAAAAACAAGTTGGACAACCTGCTCAAGAACGGAGCACTCTATATGAACTACTCGGGACACGGCGGCTACAATGCCATCACCAACGAGGGTATGATGAACCTCAAAAGCATACAGAGCATGACCAACTCCAACCAGGCACTTTGGATGCTGGCTACCTGCAGTTTCGCCCATTTCGACTCGGGCAAACGCTGTGCTGCCGAAGAGGCCGTTCTCAACCCTAACGGCGGTGCCATCGGCGTCATATCGGCAGGACGTACCGTTTATGCTACGCAGAACACTTATATCAACCGCTATTTCTGCGACACGCTGTTCGGACACAAAGACCCGTATTCGTATGAGATGACTATCGGGAAAGCCCTTGCCGTGGCAAAGAATATGACAGGTACGGACGAAAACAAGATGTCGTATGTATTGCTTGGCGACCCTGCTATCCGTCTGGCATATCCTACCGGTTATCAGGTTGTTACCTCCACAAAAGTGGATACGCTCCATGCCTTGGATGTGCAGCAGATAGAGGGACATATTGAGGACTCGGACGCACAAACGGCTGAGTGGTTCAACGGCAAAGTGAACATCACCGTCTATGACAAGATGCAGCGTGTTACCACCCGCGACAACGATGAGAGCAATGCGGACAAGAAACAAACCGTCACCTACAACGACTACCCCAACACCCTGTTCAGCGGATTGGCTGACGTGCAGAACGGGCGTTTCTCCTACACGTTTATGACCCCGAAAGACATCCGCTACAACTATGGCAAAGGGCGTATCGTCTATTATGCTTATGACCCAACCGAAGAGGTAGAGGGTGTCGGGCATTTCGAAGATTTCGTTATCGGCGGAACAGGTTCTGTCTTTACCAAAGACACAGTCGGACCGAAGATTTCGCTTTATCTCAATACTCCTGCTTTCGTGGACGGTGGCATCACCTACGAGACACCGCGTTTTTTCGCTGATATAGAGGACGAGAACGGTATCAACACCGTCGGTACGGGTATCGGGCACGACCTGATGCTGGTAGTGGACAACAGTGCCTCGCATACGTATGTGCTCAACGAGTTCTTTACCTCTGCCGACGGCAGTTACCAAAAAGGACAGGTCAGTTACCTGATGCAGGAACTTGCAGAAGGTGCACACAGTCTCACTTTCCGTGCTTGGGACTTGCTCAACAACAGCACTACCGCCTCGCTCAACTTCATCGTAGAAAAAGGGGCAGACCCGAATATCTACTCTGTGGTTACCTACCCCAACCCCGTACAGGTTTCGGGTGTCCTTAATATGGTGGTCAATTACGACCAACCCGATATGGTGGTACTGACGGAAATATACGTGTATGACATGTCGGGTCGCCTGATGTGGCAGCAGTCGCAGAAGAACCCCGACCAAGTGCAACTCAACCTGTCGGAAATGGGGCTTTACCCCGGACTGTATATGTACAACATTCGTATCAAAACAGAAAACAGCGGCTATTCGTCCAAATCGGGCAAGATCGTAGTCGTACAATAAAAACAACTCAAGCCTATGAAGCATATTTCTTGATGTATTTATCAGAAAATCAAATAAGTATATAATCACATTCTTCAATAAACAACAATGAAAAAAGTTCTTTTATCCCTCGCAGCCGTTACCCTTTTTGCCATCAATGCAAAGGCAGAGAAGACTGTCGATGACACAATGAACCCGCTTATTACCGCAATGCCCTCTTTGAGTATTGCGCCCGATGCACGCTCCGCCGGTATGGGCGATATAGGTGTAGCCACCGATGCCGACCTCAACTCGCTCCACTGGAACCCTGCCAAATATGCCTATATGCAAAGTGCAGGCGGACTTACCGCAAACTACACCCCGTGGTTGCGCAAACTGGTAAGCGACATCGACCTGGCGCATATCGCCGGTTACTATAATTTCGGAGACCTTGCCGGCGGTATTGCGGCTTCGTTCACCTATTTTTCGCTCGGTAATGTATCGCTCACTGATGCCAATGGTACCGTGCTGCAGGATGTTCGCCCCAACGAGTGGTCGCTTGATCTCTCTTATTACCGCAAGTTGCACGAGTATGTCAGTATGGCGGTAGCACTGCGTTTTATGTACTCCGACCTCAACAACGGCTACAACACTTCCACCACTACGGCAGGTGAGATGTATCCTGCTTGGACTATGGCGGCGGATGTTTCGCTCTACTACCACCAGCCTATCGAGTTGCCGATGGGAACCAGTTATTTCTCGCTCGGTTTTGCGCTGCAAAACCTCGGTGGCAAGATGACTTATGACAAGATCACCCAGAACTTTATCCCTGCCACTATGCGTATCGGTGTCAACTACGAGTTGCCTTTTGATAAATATAACAGCCTCACTTTCGGCGTACAGGCAGATAAGTTGATGGTTCCGTCGCGTAAGTCGAAGTTCGCGGATGATGAGAGTGGTACATGGACACAAGAGGGCTACTCCGCCCTGTCTTCCGTCAAGGGTATCTTCCAGTCGTTTGCCGATGCACCGGGCGGTTCGCTCGAAGAGTTCAACGAGGTGCGTTGGGGTGCTGGTCTTGAGTACTCCTACAACAAGCAGTTCTTTGCGCGTTTCGGTTATAGTTACGAGAACTACTACAAAGGTAACCGCAACTACCTCACCGCAGGTGCCGGTTTCCACCTCAGTATATTCTCGCTGGACGTAGCCTACTGCATCGGTTTGGCGGCTTCCAACCCGCTTGACCAGACTATGCGTTTCACGCTCGGTTTCGACCTCGCCGGTATCAAAGACCTCGTAAACAACCGCAAATAAACACTAAGAACAACGGACAATGAACAAAGAATAAAAATGTAACGACTGATAACATCTATACATTTTAGTTTTTTGTTCTTGAGCGAACGCCGTGAGTGGTCATTTGTCCTTTAGCAAAGCGGTCTGTAAAAAATGAGAATCGGTTTCGGATATGATGTTCATCAGTTCGCCCCCAATCGCAAATTGTGGTTGGGGGGAATTGATATTCCCTCGGAGCGCGGCTTGCTCGGTCATTCGGATGCCGATGTATTGATTCATGCGCTCTGCGATGCCCTGCTCGGTGCTGCCAATATGCGCGACATCGGCTATCATTTTCCCGACACCAAGGGTAACGAATACGAGGGCATTGATTCCAAGATTCTGCTTCGCCGTACAATGGAGATGATACGTACCAAGGGGTACGAGTTGGGCAACTGCGATTGTACCATCTGTGCGCAGGCTCCTAAACTCAATCCGTATATTCCCGCTATGCAGCAGTGTCTCGCCGAAGTGATGGGTGTGGACGCAGATGCCGTCTCTATCAAAGCCACCACTACCGAGCATCTCGGTTTTGTAGGTCGCGAAGAAGGTATCGCCGCATACGCGGTGGTGCTGCTACAATAAGGCTATGAAAAAAATTCTCTTTACCATACTATGCTGTTTGCCTGTCCTGTTCGTGCAGGCACAAACCGACCTTGTCAAGCAATGGATTACCGATGCCACTGCGCTGGGCGGCAGTCCCGTTGTGGAAGAGGAATCCGCCCGCTACAGCCGTATCCGTATGGCGGACAGTTGCTATATCGAGGTGCAGAACTATGGCGACAGCATTCTCGTAGTGCAAACCGTCTGCGCCCCGGTCTGCTCCTCGTGCGCACACATATATAATAAGGAGTGGCAACTCCTTCGTGAGATGCGCCCTGCTAAAGAATGTATATTTCCCCTTGCCACTATCCGCAACGGACAACTCGTCTGGCAAGACAACACCGCCCAAATCCTCGACGACGTGGAAAAAAAGCGCTTATAATGGCACATTAATGGTTAATTAATGGATCATTATATGTTTTCCAATACATTAACGACTGATTAACGGAGTCATAATACGATTTTAATGGCTTTTTAATGGACATTTGTGGAGAATACCCAAAATGGAACTTCCTGTTTATTTGATAGGTTATATGGGTGCCGGCAAAACCACTGCAGGTCGCTTGCTTGCCGACAAGTTGGGTTGGCATTTCGTCAACTTGGACGATGCGTTTAAGGAGTTCTACGGGCTCAGCACCGCCGATTATATCCGTACGTATGGTATGGACGCTTTCCGCCACAAGGAGAAAGACGTGGTGGAGGAACTCGCCGAATTGCCGATGGATCGGGTCATCTATGCCACAGGGGGCGGTTACCCGTGCTGGGAGGACAATATGGATTGTCTCCACGAACTCGGCACCAGCATCTATATCCGTTGGCAGCCCGAACATCTCGCCAAGCGTCTTGCGCTTACCGACCTCAATGAACGCCCCGTCCTGCAAGGGCGCACCGAGGAGGAACTCCTGCAATTCATCACCCCGCATCTCGCTTCGCGCGAACCATTCTATTCGCAAGCCGACTATATCATCGAAGCCCCGTTGGGCGAGTGCGACGAACAAGCCGACGAGCGCATCGCCGACCACCTTTACCACCTCATTCAGTCCCTTCGGGGCAAAGAGTAAATATTAAAATAACAATAAAAATAATTCCCTATCCAGCGTATTGTTTTGTCGGGTGGATGTCGGGTGGATATCGGGTGGATGCGCTTAGGATAGGCTCTTCTTGATACGATTATTTTTTAACAACAATTATACAAACATTCCTGTTATGACTATCAACGAAATACAAGACGAAATCATAGACGAGTTCTCCGCCTTTGATGATTGGATGGATCGCTATTCACTCCTCATTGAGTACGGCAACGGTCTTGAACCGTTCCCCGAAGCCGACCGCACCGAGCAGAACCTGATTGACGGTTGCCAGTCGAAAGTATGGTTCACGGCAGAGATACAAGACGGCAAAATCATCTACCACGGCGACTCGGATGCCATTCTCGTCAAAGGTATTGTGGCATTGCTCATTCATGTCTTGAGCGGTCATACCCCGCAAGAGATTATCGGTGCCGACCTCTATTTTATCGACCATATCAACCTCCGCGAGCACCTCTCCCCCACCCGCAGCAACGGTCTGGTGGCAATGCTCAAGCAAATGCGCCTCTACGCTCTCGCCTTTGCCGCAAAGAAATAAATGCAACTATATACATACAAAAAAGCAGTCTGCCACAACCAAACAGACTGCTTTTTTTGTATCCTTGTCTTCCGTCCCGCTAATGGACTATATTTTGATACACCCCGTTCAATAGAAGGCACAACAGGACAATGCTCCACACTATATTAAGAGCCGTCCTTTGGCGGCAGTAGTATAAAACCGGTGTAAGGCATACGCCCGCCATCAAGGGTAACAAAGGCGGAAACATCTGCACGGAAGCCCACACTTCTCCCCTGCACAGCAGCACAACGGCTCTCTGGAACCCGCAAAACGGGCAACTGATACCCAGGAGTTGTTTCCACGCACAAGGGAGAAGTTGCATAGCATAGGGGAAAGTTAGAGCATATCGAACAGGTCGCCGCCGAACATATCAAACAAACTGAAGCCGGCAGCACCGATAATGCAAACTGCAATGATGTAATAAACAATGTAGATTGCGCCGAAGACGATACCGATGATGGACATAATCTTGCCGGCATTGAGCATACCCGCACCGGTATATTGCTCGGGGTGGAGATTATACTCGGTAAGACCTTTCTTTGCAAGCACAACGCCTACAATACCGCAAACGAAGCCGACAAAGAAACAGCCGAACAACAACGAGCAGATTCCCAACACCAATGCTGCTACAGCATACGGTGCATTCTTTTTCTGAATTTCAGACATAATGGATAATTTTTTATTTAAGTGAAACAAAAAGTTGTGATCAGAATCCCAAAGCACCCAAAGCCTCGTTGACGGCATCTTCATAATCGCCAACCGCCTCATTGAGTGCATCTTCATACGCATCAGCCACTTCGTTAAGTGCATCTTCGTAGATGTCAGACAGACTGGAACTGCTTTTGCCGGAAGACTTCTCGGCGGGCTTCACCTCATTCAGTTCCATATTGCTCAGACTGATACCGGCTACTTTGTCAAACAACGCACGTTTGGCTTTGTAGGACTTGTCGCCCGAATACTCCCACGCATCTTTTACCGATGCTTTCTCCGTAATGATGTCGTCAGAGGACAGCACGCTCTCTATCACACTCCCGTCCATCGACAGATCGTCTCCTATTTCCGACTCGTTGGCATCCAAATACGTGACATTCAAATTGCCCATACGAGGCTCGAAGTACGTGGACTTGCGTGTGTCGGTACCCGGTATCCGGCTCCACGCCTTGGTATTCTGTACCGGTATCACTGCACGCACATCCCATCTGTGATTTTCTGCATCTGCGCACACCAGCATTATTTTGACGGAATCCACATCAGCGGGAATGGTCAAAAGGTTTTTGTGTTTTCCCGAGAAAGTAACGGCATCAGCGGAAATCATCTTGGTCAGTTCTTCCTGTTTCTCTCCGCAAGAAGTCAGTCCTACTGCCAAACAAAGTGCCACAGCACCCAAGATAAATTTTTGTTTCATAGTGATTGATTGTTAATTTATAAAGTTAGAAATCGGATAATTGCAACGATGCCTTGTAGATACGGAGAGCCTGCTCTTCGGTCAGTTCGTCTTCGTCTAATTTCTCCATTTTCTCTGCAATTTTCATGGCTTTTTCCGTGTTTCCCGCCTTGCAGGCTTTCTCATACTGCGAGACCAGTGACTCGGCAGAATTGCCACAAGAAGTGAAAGTCAAACTTGCGACCAAGGCAAGTGCAATGAAAGATAATTTTTTCATTTTGTTTTGTTTTTAAGGGTTAATTATGTTTATTGGTTTGTTTCTGCGTGCAAAGGTAGCAGTTTTGTATGGTGTACACAAAGTCCTTTTTAGTCCTTTTGCTATCACGTAAAAATAAGCCACTGATTATCAATGATGTTTAGATAGCCCTATACACTTTGCGCCATAATAGACACAAAAAAACTGCTTCTGCGTTTTTTAACGGGGGTTATAGCAAATACCCAAGACGATAAACACAGAAGCAGTAGCACGCATAAACGTACTAACAACACTGCCAATTCATCGTCTTTCAGATAATTTGCCAGATTTCCGTTAACGAAACCGGTAGGTCGGTATAATATAAATATGTACTAACTGCCGTTACAGTTAATAATTCTTCAGCAAGAATCGCTGCAAAGGTGTGCAAAATAATTACATACACAAATGTTAATGGCACTTTTCAAAAAAAATTATACACATAATGCATAAAGAATGCATAATATGCATAAAAATATCGCTTAACACCCTTATAAAATTCCATTCTTTCTACGTCCTTTCTACGTCTTTTCTACGTAATCGGTATTATGGAGTATATGAGTTGCATATTCGGTTTTTTATGCATAAAAAAGCCGTCCGACAAAGATTGTCGGACGGCTCGAATAAACCTATAGACTTATCTTATTATTCAGCCATCAGGAGTTCCATAATGGTGCAAGCGGACTTCGCCACGTTGGTACCGGGACCGAAGATAGCCGCCACACCCGCTTTGTAGAGGAAGTCGTAGTCCTGCGCGGGGATAACACCGCCGGCGATGACCATAATGTCAGGGCGACCGAGTTTCTTCAACTCCTCAATCACTTGCGGAATGAGGGTCTTGTGCCCTGCAGCCAAAGAGGAAACACCCAGCACGTGAACGTCGTTCTCAACGGCTTGCTTGGCAGCTTCGGCAGGAGTTTGGAACAACGGTCCCATATCCACATCGAAGCCGCAGTCGGCATAACCGGTAGCCACCACTTTGGCACCACGGTCGTGACCGTCCTGACCCATCTTGGCAATCATAATACGAGGTTGACGGCCTTCTTTCTTCGCGAAGGCTGCAGTGAGTTGTTGAGCACGCTCAAAATCACTGTCATTCTTTGTTCCTGCTGCGTACACGCCTGAAATAGTTCTAATAGTTGCTTTATAACGTCCTACCACTTTCTCGCAAGCATCGGATATTTCACCTAAACTTGCGCGCAAACCTGCTGCTTTGACAGCCAAATCAAGCAGATTGTGCGAGCATTTCTTGCCATCCGCCCATTCTTGAACGGTAGCAGTAATCTCTGCCAATGCCTCTTGCACGGCTTTTTCATCACGGTTGGCACGCAGTTCTTTGAGACGAGCCACCTGCTCCTCACGTACAGCGGTATTATCAATCTCGAGAATATCGATCGGATCCTCGTGCTCAAGGCGATACTCGTTCACACCGATAA
>CAKUYO010000023.1 GCA_934716995.1 uncultured Bacteroidales bacterium
CAAAGTTGCCCGAATATCATTACAAGCAGATGATTCCAACAGGTAAAATGTTTCACGTATCTGTCGCCTTCATATTTACGAACAAGATGGTTGAAATGATTTCTATCCAAGAATTTGACGAGTTGTGAGAAAATATATAAATTTTGCATATCTTTACGTTTGTAAAGTGACTGCAAAAATCAATCCGTTGACTCATAAAATCCGCGTAACTGACTAATCTACAAATATTTCAAAGAACAATTCTTGATTTTAATGGGACAGGAGTGATGCGTGGTATATCCCTAATTGGCATAGTCGGAACTTCTTTCAAAGGAATTTTGGTTCCATGTGGACGTTTCACATTGGTTGGAGGAGTGGTTGCCAACATAGGCATTGCCAACATTGCCATAAGGGCAAGCAATAGTAGATTTCGCTTCATACGTGTATTTTTATTTTGTTATATGCAAGAAAACATTTATCTTTGCGAAACATTTGACGCTGCAAAAGTAGTGGAAATAGACAAAATCTCCAAATTGAACACTTACCCGCCCTGTTAAAAATGCCTTATTACTCAATTATAACTCACTGATTATCAATACCCGTATTTTATGCTACGAAAAAATACTTACCTGCCTTGTTTTGATACAATTTTACTATTCTGTATTTTCGCAATAGTCTGTATATTAGGCGGTTGCGATAAACGATATAAAATGAGTTGTACACAAATTTTACACGCAAATGCCCTGATTGAAGCCCATCCTGATAGTACATTGGCAATTTTGGCTGCTATCAACCCCGATTCATTGCCGGAAAATGACCAAATGCATTGGTATTTGCTGCACGAATATGCCTCGCTCAAACTATGGAAACCCGTCTCCCCCGATACCATTATGCCCGTTGTAGTGGATTATTTCCAACGTATTGGCGACAAAAAACACCTATGCGAAGCATTATATATCCAAGGTGCGGAATACGAGCATACCAACCGATGTCAGAAGGCAATGCTATGCCTGAAAGAGGCGGAACAATATATTCCGTATTTGGATTCGACTGAATCATTTGCAGGACTGATATACCTGATACAAGGTGCCATTTTTGAAGACAATATATTGTATTTCTTAGCCTCTGAAAAAATTCAAAAAGCATTACCCTATTTCCTTAAAAACGATGATTATATCCGCCTTAGTAGTTGTTATGGTAGTTTGTATGATATGGCTGCATATCAAGGTGAGATACCTGATGAGGTAAATATTGACAAAGCCATACATTATGCACGCTTGGCACAAGATACGCTTTCATATCTGTTAGCCGTTCTGTCCAAAGAACGATATATACAGCCTTTCGACTCAAGCAAGGTATTAGGTATATCATATTATCTGTCTGATACGTTAGGATATGCACGCTATGCTGACTTTATTGCCGAGTATCATATAGACAGGGGGAATGTACCGCTTGCCGAGCATTACTTGCAACAATTTGCCACAGATACCGCCACCGCAGATTGGAGCGTAGCGCAATACCACTACCTGCATAGCAAACTATTGTACATACAGGGCTATCCGCAGCAAGCCTTGATAGAAATGGTGCGAACGTATGATGATTTGCGTGAGCAAATCAAACGCAGCAACAAGGTCCGCACCTACCTCATTTCGCGCCAGTATGACCTTGAGAAAGAGCAGCAGAAGACACTCCGATTGACGATCACCCGCCAGCGTCTGTGGATAACCATCGGTGCGGGTGCGTCAGGCTTTATTATCATCCTGCTGATAGTCCTCTTTATTTACCACCACAAACGTATGCTTCATCGTCAGAAAGAGCAGGCTATGCAGGCGAATATACGCGAATTGAATGCGGAATTGAACGAGAAACGAAATACGTTGCGCCAACAACTTTACCAGCGTATGGATATGGCAAAACACTTGCATGTAGATGATATCCCCGCCAAACTGCCACGGGAAGTAAGGGATTATTTGGAGCAAATTGTCTTTACAAAGGAAGAAAACTGGCAGGAATTGCGGCAAGAGTTCAATACGCTATATGGCAACCTGCTGAACCGCCTGAAAGACGACCATCCCCTTCTCACTACTCAGGATGAACAGGTGATAGTTCTTGGTGTCCTTGGTTTCAGCAATAGCGATATGGCTTTTTTGCTCAATATATCCGATCGCACCATTTGGAACCGCCGCCAAAAGATACGCGACCGTCTCGGCGACCCGCAACTGGATCTTGACCAATGGTTTCTTGCCCGCAACGCTCTCCCTACTGCCAAAGAACTTTCTGCTTACTTCCCTTTATCAAGAGTGGGTGATTAGTAGGTGATTCCTATATGGATATGAGGCGTTTACCCTTGATGCCAAGCAACACATTCTTTCCCGATTGCTTTGCCGCCGTAGGCGATAAGATTTACGGTAATTTATGGATGTAACAACAAAGAGTTACTTAGATTTCATACCCATATAGGCTCCGCAAAATTTATTTTGTGGTGAAGGAAATACCGCTTTCTTGCGGATTTCCGACACGAAAGCCTATGGCTTGAGGAGAACTCCTTAGACAGAGAGGAGAAATGACGGCGACATTGAAACTCGTGTAACGAGTTTCAATGTCGCAAGTCCATTTCGATGAGACATAGGAGTTTTTATTCCGAACTCACGTTATATTAGAAATCAGGAACAACACCCCTAAACAATACCGACAAACGATTGGTAATTATCAGGTGTGATTACTTGAAATGAGGCATTCGTGTACGTCTCTGCAAATGCCTTGGGTACACGGGGCATTCTGTTAGAATTAAACTTAAACTCATACGCCTGCATTACTCCGTCTTCAATCTCAACAAAGTCAATCTCAGCCTGTGCTTGCGTACGCCAAAAATAGATTTTAGCATAACTCCGGCGATAAGCGTTATACTTCACACGCTCGCTGAGCATCATATTTTCCCACAATGCTCCAGCATCGGTGCGCAGATTGAGCGGTGCAAAATTGCTGATAATGGCATTACGGATACCATTGTCGTAAAAATATATCTTGCGGTTATGCCGCAATTCTGTCCGTAAATTACCACTATAGGATGATAACCGAAAGATAACAAAACACTTTTCCAACAAGTCTATGTAGTTTTCTACTGTTGTGCGGTCAATACCCAACAAGCGACTCAGTTCATTGTACGACACTTGTTCACCTACCTGCATTGCTAAGGCTTGCAACAAACGTGCAAGTATCTCGGGTTTTCGAATGCCATTATAACTCAGCAAGTCCTTATAAAGATAATTGTTGGCTATGGTGGTCAAGATACGTTTGGCTTGAGCAGGATGTGTTACAACCTCAGGATAACAACCATAAATGAGACGTTGCTCCAACAGGCGTCGCTCCTCGCGTGATGATGTATGCAAACTTAATTCTGCCAATGAAAATGGATAAAGACGATATTCGTAGATGCGCCCCGTCGCCGGCTCATTAATCTGATTAGAGAGTTCCAACGAAGACGAACCTGTCACAATCACTTGTACTTTATCGTGAAACGTATCTGCCATCATCTTAAGTGTCAAACCGATATTTTTCACACGTTGCGCCTCATCTATAATTACATAACGTTTATTACCGACTAATTGCTGCAACTCGGTAGTACTTTGATGCTCTAATGTCTGGCAATCATCTATATTGTCACAATTCAGCCAAAGTGTTTCTTCATTGGGAATGGATAATTGCGTCAATAAAGTAGTCTTGCCTACTTGGCGAGGACCTAAAACAGCAATAACCTTTCCTTGAAAGAAGTCTGCAACAACCAATTGATTGATAAGTCGATTAATCATAGCCGTTATTTTTTTAGTTTGGTTGCAAAGGTACGTATTTTTTATGATATATACAAGAGATTAATGCATCCTAATCAACAAATTCATATCAAAAATGTAGATTATAACCAACAATTTTATACCTAAAATGTAGATTATAATCGATAATTTCATATAAAAGCAGATCGCAAATTCCGCTATAAGTAACCATAAAGCAAATAAAAATCGCTTTTTTTCTTCCATTTTTCTTGCCGCTTTGTGGCATAGGAGACTTAAATCCTATCTATTGCAGTTGCGACAAATAGCAATGCCTTCGTTCAGCAGAACAGAATAACGAAAACCATTTGCCATCGAAGAATGAAATAGTACGGAAAGCGGTGTGCTTAGGATATTGCCGAAAGAATAGGCGTGCGCCTTGTCGTAGCAGCAAGGCAGCACCTCGCCCGAGGTGGTAACGACACACCCCGACCACAAACGGCAACATGGGGCGGAGATGCCCCACAGGCGTCGCCACAGCGATTGCTTGAGATGATACTTCCCGTCTTTGCCGATTGTATAACGGGCATGACGGGGATTAGCAGGCATCAGCGGGTTGCCGTTGGTATAATCGTATAGTTGCGCAGTCTTGAATACTAATCGGTCGGCACCCCAACGGCGATACACCCGCCGCATCTCTGCCCACTCATGTTCGTTGGTACGCAGGCGCAGACATTGCCATTCGATAAGGGGCGTACGGCTGTGAAAACGCTGCTTGGCAGCGTGCAGGAGACACAACGCCTCACGCACTTTTTCCAAATCTCCCCCCACACGATAGGCATTATATGACTCCGGTGACAAGCCGTCCAAAGAAACAATGATTCTGTTCAGTCCGCTCCGCACAAGAGCCTCCGCCAAGCCGGGTGTTACACCCTGTGCATTGGTGGAGACAATGGTGTATAGTCCCGTCTCGTGCGCCTCGTGTATCATCTCGGGCAGGTTGGGGTTAAGCAGCGGTTCTCCCTGAAAATAGAATTGCATGGTGTGTGCGTAGGGGGCAATCTCCCGAAGCAGCGTCTTCCACACCTCGGGGCGCAGCCTTTCCGCTTTGCCGCTTTGCGGGTGTCCGTTAGCCATACCCACTGGACATTCGGGGCAGCGCAGATTGCAGAAATTAGCCGGCTCAACCGATACAAATGTCGGCAGATGACGCACCCGCACTATCCCCCAAAAGGACAGCGCATAAGACACCCAACAGCGCAGTTGGTTGACCGCCCTACTTACAAGGAATCTTATTGACACGACGCTCGTGACGGCCACCCTCAAAATCCGTAGTGAAGAATATCTGCACTAATTGAAGGGCTTTTTCCTCGGTAATAAAATTGGCAGGCAAACCGAGTACGTTGGCATTGTTGTGTTGGCGTGCCAAACGCGCCAAGGGTTCGTCCCAGCAGAGCGCGGCACGGATACCCTGGTGCTTGTTGGCAGTCATACAGATACCGTTCCCCGTAGAGCAGATGGCGACACCCATATCGGCTTTGCCCTCCTCGATAGCCTGAGCCATAGGGTGTGCATAGTCGGGATAGTCGCAACTCTCGGCGGAGTAGCAGCCGTAGTCGGTTACCTGTGCACCTTGCTCCTCAAGATACCGGCGCACTTTCTGCTTGAGCGCATAGCCTGCATGGTCGGACGCAAGGGCGATATGCAATTCATTATACGGAATCATAATCGGAAAGAATTTGTAAATTTGTAAGTGTGTAAATTACGCATTATGCATTGTGCATTGATTATAGGGGCATACGTTTTGGCAGACGAGACAATGGTGCGTTTGGTAGGCGATGCATAGCCGGGCGTCCCATACGGGATTGCGCAATGCGCCTGTAGGGCACGCTTCTTCGCAGCGATGACAACCGGCACAGATGTCAGCCGGTTGTATTTTCGGCACAGTTTCCACCTCCACTTGCAGTACTAATTCCCCCGGATGTACCATACTGCCCAAACGGGAATGAATAAGTTGATGGTTGCGACCTATCTGCCCGAGCCCTGCCAACACCGCCCAACGGCGTTCCAAGAACGGTGCCGAATCGCAGAATATATGCTGGCTCTCTGATACGATAGCATCGCCGAACCGCTCCCGCAAAAGGGCGTCTAATTGATACAATTTCGATTTCACAGCCCGATGGTAATCCCTACCCGACTTGGCGTAGGTGAGCAAACAAACCACCACTGTCTTGCCGCCTTCTACCAGTTCGCTCGGGTCATATCGTTTCTCGCGGTTGCGCTCCAAGTAGTCCATATTCCCGTGCAGCCCTTGCGCCACCCAGTTGTCCATATACTGTGCATCGCGCTCCAAACGCATAGCCGTGGCTATGCCGCAATCGTCAAAACCGACCTCCAAAGCCGCCTGACGAATATCCGCTTCGGTCATCCTTGGAAAATCACGTTGTGCAACACAAGCGCAAAATTACCGAATATCAACTGGCAGGCAATAGCCAGCACAATGATACCGAAGAACTTGCGGATAATATAAATTGATGTGCTGCCCAAGTATTTCATCAGCCAACTCGTGGCGGTCAGGATAATAAACAACACCACAATACAGAGCAACACGGCACAAATCAGGTTCGGTGTGGAATACTCTGCTGTCATGGCAATCAATGCAGTAAAAGCCCCCGGACCGGCATACATCGGGAAGGCCAACGGTACCAGATTGCCTGAACCGCCAATGTCGGTCTTGAAAAACGTAACATCCAGTATCATCTCCAATGCCATCAAAAAGATGATAAACCCGCCTGCAATGGCGAAATACTCGATTTTGACACCGAAGAGTTTCAATATCCACTCGCCTAACAGCAGAAAACCGATCAATATTGTGGCAGAAGCGAGCGATACACGCCACGGACTGATTTTTGTCCCTTTCTGCTCCATAGCCATAGTAATAGGCATATTGCCGAGCGGGTCAATAATGGCAATCAGAAATACAAAGGCAGGCAGTATCTGCCAAATGTCAAGAGAAGAGAAGAAATTTCCCATACGCAGATGCTTTTTTCAAGTGAGTAATTTTCAGCCCGCAAAGATAGTAAAAAATGAATTATTATGCAAAGAATGTGAAATTATTTAATGTGAATTTGTGTAATCCGGATATTTTCTGTACCTTTGCAGTCCGTATCTTGCATATTTTTAATTTATTTCATCAGAAAATTATATGATTAACTCTCAAGACGTTAAAAACGGCGTTTGTATCCGTATGGACGGCCGTCTGTATTTTGTGATTGAGTTCCTCCACGTAAAACCGGGCAAGGGAAATACAATCATGCGTGTGAAATTCAAAGATGTAGTGGATGGTCGTGTATTGGAGCGCCGCTTCAATATCGGTGAGAAACTGGAGGATGTGCGCGTGGAGCGTCGTCCGTATCAATACCTCTATCAGGAGGGAGACGACTATATCTTCATGAACCAAGAGACCTACGAACAAGTGCCTATCGCTCACGACCTTATCACAGGTGTTGATTTCCTCAAAGAGGGCTTTGTTTGTGATGTAGTAAGCGATGCTTCTACCGACACTATCCTCTTTGCCGAACTGCCTACCAAGGTAGAACTCACCGTGGCTTATACCGAGCCGGGGCTCAAAGGCGATACCGCTACCAACACCCTCAAGCCCGCCAAGTTGGAGACAGGCGCAGAGATCCGTGTACCTCTGTTCATCAACGAGGGCGAACTGATCCGCGTGGATACCCGCGACGGCAGTTACTGCGAGCGCGTCCGCTAATAATAAAACATACTTGTAAAAAAGAGATTGCCGAAAAGCAATCTCTTTTTTTGTTCTCCCACTTGTGTCTACAACTCATATACATCCGTATAACTGCATCGGGTGATTATCGGGTGATTAACGGGTGATTCTGCATAGGATAAGCGGCGTTTACCCAGGAGTTGGCACCGATCTTCCGCAGGGGACGCAGACGCCTCGTCCGCGGTGTAGAGAAGCGAAGTGTAAGACAATTTGCACATTTCGGAGTTTTGTTGTAACTTTGCGGGTGAATTTAATTTGGTATATTGTGCAGGCACGCAGATGGCAGAACATAACCTCATAGGGACAATTGGTGAAGATCTTGCAGTCCAGATACTCAAACAGAACGGACTGCGTATTCGGGAACGCAATTGGCGTATGGGGCATCTCGAAGTGGACATCATTGCCGAAAACCGCAAAGAGATAGTCTTTGTAGAGGTAAAAACACGTACATCCACCTTTGGCGGAAAGCGTGCTGAAGAATATGTGGACGAACGCAAACGACGTCGAATTATTGCCGCAGCCAACGCATATATCCGCTACAACGAAATAGAGAAATCGCCTCGTTTCGATATTGTGGGCATTCTTTTGGACCGCAATACACACGAGGCGGTAGAAAAGACCTATCTGCCTGATGCGTTTACACCACGGTGCAAGACAATAAGCAACAATAGTTTCAGCGGCTTATGGAGATGGTTGCATAGAAGTAAAATTATACGTTGAAATCGAAAGAAATTACATTTTTTATACTTTCTACTGATATTAGATATAGAAAGTAAGCAGAAAAAAAGAGAAATATAGTAAAAATACCGTTGAAATCGATGGATTTTGAATATGATGTCATAGTAGTAGGTGCCGGTCATGCAGGTTGCGAAGCGGCAAGTGCTGCTGCCCGTTTGGGCAGTAAGACATTGCTTATTACTATGGATATGAATAAAATTGGGCAGATGAGTTGCAATCCTGCCGTAGGAGGTATAGCCAAAGGACAGATTGTACGTGAGATTGATGCACTCGGCGGACAAATGGGACGCGTTACAGATTTGACCGCCATTCAGTTCCGTATGCTCAATCGCAGCAAAGGTCCCGCTATGTGGAGTCCGCGTAGCCAGAGCGACCGAAAGCGTTTTATCGAAGAATGGGTTCGTACGCTTTCAACGACAGAAAACTTGTACATTTGGCAAGATGTAGTTACCGAACTTATCATAAACGACAGAGCAGTTACCGGGGTAAAAACCGCATTGGGCATCTCTATAAAAGCACAGGCAGTGATACTTACCAACGGAACTTTCCTAAACGGACTGCTCCATTTCGGCAAAGCACAAATACGCGGCGGACGCACCTCCGAACCTGCCTCATACGGATTGACCGAACAACTGATTTCTCTCGGTTTCAACGCAGGAAGAATGAAAACCGGTACACCGGCACGCATTGATAAACGAAGCATTCATTTTGATGAACTCATAGAGCAACAGGGCGATAACGACTGGCACAAGTTTTCATATCTCACCGATGTATCGCGTCCGCTCAAACAGATGAGTTGTTGGATTACCTATACCAACCCTTGCACCCACGAAGAACTACGTAAAGGATTACCGGATTCTCCCCTTTTCAACGGACAAATCAAGAGTATAGGACCACGTTACTGTCCGAGCATTGAAACCAAGATTGTAACCTTTGCCGACAAAGAAGCACACCAGATATTCCTTGAGCCGGAAGGTGTGGATAGTAACGAATACTATGTAAACGGTTTTTCATCCAGTCTTCCGTGGCAAGTACAACTCGCAGGACTCAAGACCATCAAAGGTCTGGAAGATGTTGTTATGTACCGCCCTGGCTATGCCATTGAATACGATTTCTTCGACCCTACACAACTAAAACATACGTTGGAAACGAAGATAATCAGCAATCTGTTCTTTGCAGGACAAATCAATGGCACTACCGGCTACGAAGAAGCCGCAGGACAAGGTATAGTAGCAGGTATCAATGCTCACCAAAACATTATCGGCGGTACACCATTTACAATGGGCAGAGACGAAAGTTATATCGGCGTACTGATAGACGACTTGGTAAACAAGGGTGTAGACGAACCATACCGTATGTTCACTTCCCGCGCAGAACATCGTATTCTTCTGCGCCAAGATAATGCAGATGTACGGCTTACGGAGCGTAGTTATCAATTAGGTCTTGCAGATACAACCCGTTATCAGGCATACCGCAATAAGCAAGATGCCGTTGCAGCACTTACACAGCATTTGCAAACCACCAGTATCAAACCTAACGAAATCAACGGTTACTTGGAGCAAGCAGGTGCAAGCCCGCTTTCACAGAGCTGCAAACTATCCGAATTAGTATTGCGTCCGCAAGTAACTATTCCCAATCTGATTGATACATTGCCTATCCTCAAAGCAAAACTATCCGAGATAATTCCACCAAGATTACAGCAAGACGAGATAATAGAAAGCACAGAAATTAATTTGAAATATGAAGGATATATTCATCGTGAGCAATTAGCCGCCAATAAATTACAACGTCTTGACCAGATACGTATTCCGCAAAATTTCGATTATCAAAGTTTACAATCTTTATCCACAGAGGCTCGGCAAAAACTAACAAAGATACAGCCAAGCACTATAGGCGAAGCAAGCCGTATTCCCGGTGTAAGCCCTAATGATATTAGCGTTTTACTCATATTTATGGGTAGGTAAATTATTTTTTGTTTACTATGTAAACAAACTTATTTGTTCCACGTGAAACATAAATACTAAAAATAATATGACAGCAGAAGAAGTAAAGCAACAGATTCGTAACATTCCGGATTTTCCTGTAAAAGGTATTCAGTTTAAGGATATTACCACTGCCCTGCGCCAACCGGATTGCTTGCGTTGGATGCGTAATGAGATGGTAAACCTTTATAAAGATAAGGGTATTACCAAAGTGGTAGGTATTGAGTCACGTGGATTTATTGTAGCCCCTGCAGTAGCAATGGAATTGGGTGTGGGCTTTGTGCCCATTCGTAAACCCGGTAAGTTACCTGCTGAGACGGTAGAGATACGTTATCAAAAAGAGTATGGAGTAGATACTATTCAGATACACAAAGATGCTATTTCTGCTGACGATGTAGTGCTTATTCATGATGACCTGTTGGCTACGGGTGGCACTATGGCAGCGGCAGTAGAGTTGGTAAAGAAATTCGGCGTAAAGAAAGTATATGTGAATTTCATTATCGAACTTGATGTACTGAATGGTCGCAAAGTACTGACCAATGCTACCGAGGTGGATACGCTTATACACATGTAAATTTGTAAATCGGGTATATAACTATATTTGTATTTGATTTCTTAAATTGGCAACGCAACAATCTGAATATATTACTACCCTACTCCAACGTATTCCGCAAAGTCCGGGTGTATATCAATACTTCAATACCGATGGAGAGATTATCTATGTAGGTAAGGCAAAGAACCTGCATAGACGGGTAAATAGTTATTTCCAGAAAGACCACGCCAGTTCAAAGACTCGTCAATTGGTTGCCCATATAGCCGACATACGCTATGTGGTAGTAGATTCGGAACAGGATGCATTTCTATTAGAAAACAACCTGATTAAGAAATATCAGCCGCACTACAACATATTGCTCAAAGACGGCAAGTCGTATCCGAGTATCTGTATCACCCGAGAACCTTACCAGCGTATATTCAAGACACGAACCATCAACAAGCGTGCAGGCGAATACTACGGACCGTACAGTTTTGGCAACACGGTGGACTTGGTAGTGGAACTGATACACCGGCTATTCCCTATCCGCACCTGCAACATTCCGATATCGGATGACAATATCAAAAAAGGTAAGTTTAAGGTCTGTCTCAAATACCACCTGCATAACTGTTGCGGTATATGCGAGATGAAACCCGAGAGCCGGCAGTATGCAGAGTGGATACGCCAGGCACGGCAAATCATACGAGGCGACGCACATGAGATCAGTAAACAATTAGAAACAGAAATGTACACTCTGTCCGCCCAAATGAAGTATGAAGAAGCGGCAGAGACCAAACGCAAACTGGAACTGCTGCAACAGTTTTGCAGCAAGACGATTATTACCAATACTACGGCTGGCGATGTAGATGTCTTCGGGTATGATGAGCAGGATGATAATGTGTATATCTCTATGCTGCACGTACACAATGGCAGTATTGTACAAGGGCAGACTATTGAATACAAGAAAAAAGTAGAAGAAGAGAAAGAGGAGATACTGGCACTCGGTATGATGGAATTGCGGGAGCAGTTGGGCAGCACTACCCGCGAGGTGATTGTACCGTTCATACCGGACGGTTTTGATGAAACGCTGCATATCTATATTGCCAACGGCGGGGACAAAAAGAAACTGCTTGACTTGGCTATGCAGAATGTACGGCAGTATAAGCAAGACCGCCTGAAACAAGCCGACAAACTCAACCCCGAGCAACGGGCAACTCGTATATTGAGCGAACTACAGAAAATGTTGGGACTACCTACCCTACCCGTTTGGATTGACAGTTTCGATAACTCGAACATCATGGGTACAGATGCCGTAGCAGGGTGCGTGGTTTATAAGATGGCTAAACCGAGCAAGAAAGACTACAAGCGGTTTGAGATAAAGACCGTGGAGGGTGCGGACGACTATGCCAGTATGCGCGAGGTGGTACGCCGCAGGTACCAGCACTTGAAAGACGACGGCAGCAAGATGCCCGACTTGATTATTGCCGATGGCGGTATCGGACAGATGCACGCCATACGCGAGGCGGTGGAAGACCAACTGGGGTTGTCTATCCCGATTGCGGGTTTGAAGAAAAACGACAAGCACCGAACACAAACTTTGCTCTACGGCTTTCCGCCCGTAGAGGTGAGTATGCCTGTAACGAGCGAGGTGTTCCGACTGATGACGCAGATACAGGATGAGGTGCACCGATTTGCCATTACATACCATAAACAGAAACGCAGTAAGCACCAAATAGCAAGCCAACTCGATGATATACAAGGAGTTGGAGAAGTTACAAAGCAAAAGATACTGCAACATTTCGGTTCCGTACGCCGTGCTAGTTCGGCAAGTATGGAAGAATGGCAAAAATTACTTGGAAATAAAAGAGGTTCAATGATTTACGAGTATTTTCAGAGCAAAATATCGCGCTGAGAATCGCATATTTGAAACGACTATGAGTATTTATACAATAAAACAAGACTCTGAGAGCGGACTTTTTCTGCTCAATGAAGAGGGAAAGCGTGTACCTGCCCTGGATATACTCCGAACCACGGAGCCACATCGTGTGTATGCGTTCTATGGCAAGATGGGTGCCGGCAAGACCACATTTATCAAACAACTCTGTCAGGAGATGGGAACGGACGATGTAGTGAACAGTCCGACCTTTGCGATAGTGAATGTATATGATGTGGAACACCCGCACAAAGGCGAGGTATATCATTTCGACTGCTACCGACTAAAAGACATCCGCGAGGCATTGGACTTCGGTGCAGAGGAATACCTCTACTCGGGTAACTACTGCCTGATAGAGTGGCCGGAGATGATAGACCGGATTCTGCCAGAGGATACCGTCAATATCCATATAGAAGTGTTGGAAAACGGAGACCGACGATTGACCATCGAGGCATAGAAAGATAGAATAATAGAAAGATAGAAAGATAGAATAAAATAATAGAATGAAATGATGGAATGAGGCGGGGGCTTGCCATAGGGTGTCTTTTGCTTGCGGGGTGTACTTCTTTTTTGGGAATGTCATTGCAGGCGGAGAACGTGGAACACGAGAATGTGCTCCACGTGAACTATGGCGGTATGTGGCAACAGGACCAGTACCTCAGTCCCCTACTCTACTCGGGTATGCGCGTGGGATTAGGCAACGAATGGTGGCAGCCGTTCAGGCAGGAGAGCCGCCTCGGGCGAAAAGGTAAACTGACCAACTGGGCACACACAGGGCGTGTGGATGTAAGTTTCGGTTGGGTGTATAATCAGCCGCACAGCAACGGAATATATGCCTTGGGCATACAGGGCGGCTGGGGTGCGTTCTACACGTGGCAGTTCCCGAAAGCAGGCGTACAGATATGGCTTGGTCCGTACTTGGATTTGGACTTTATGCCCCGCACCATACTGAGCAATGTGAACAAACCGTACTCGATGGATGCAGCGGTACAAATGGAGGCTATGGGCGGCGTAAGTTACTCGTTTGCAGCGCGTAAGACGTCCTACCGCTTGCGCTATACGGTGCGAGCAAACCTAATAGGCGTGGACTTTATGCCCGACTATTGGCAGTCGTATTACGAACTGACAGAGGGCATAGAAGGTATTGTGCGCTGTGCAGGTATGTGGAACCACCGCTATCTGAACCACGAACTGACACTTGATATGCAGTTTCTGCACTCTACGTGGCGTGTAGGGGTGCGACACGAGTACCTGGAGTACGGACAGGGCGATATGTGGTTCAGTCGCGAGCAGGTAAGTATGGTAGTAGGCACGTGTTTTCGCTACAAATTGAAACCGAACAAACGACTGACGGAATGGTAAAACGGTTGATATATAGTGTGTTAGCATATTTAGTATGCGGGCTGTGTGCTTGTACACACACCTTGGGCGATGTTTCCTACCCCGATACGCCTGTTGGCAATATGGAGGCGTTGTGGCATATCATTGACGAGAGATATTGTTTTGTAGAGGAAAAAGGGGTGGACTGGGACGCTATTTATACAGAATATATGGATAGTGCGAAACAGATAGACCCTGCGGACAAACAGGCGGATATACGTCTGTTTGACCAAATGGCAAGTATGCTCAACCGTCTCCACGACGGGCATGTAAACCTCTATACGGCGTTTGACGTATCAAGCAGCGATGAATGGTATAAGGATTATCCTGTATTATATAATAGTCAGATAATCAATGATGTATATTTACAAAATGCCCGCCGCGCAGGAGGATTGACTTATGCAAAAATAGCAGGGGACAGCATAGGATATATACGATATAGTTCGTTCTCGTCGAGTTTCGGAGTAGCCAATATGTACTATGTGCTGACGGCTTTCAAAGACTGCAAAGGTATCGTATTGGACGTACGGAACAACGGCGGGGGCGACCTGACCAATGCCTACAAGTTGGCGGCTACATTTATGGAAAATGATACCCTGATCGGCTACTGGCAGCATAAATCGGGCAAAGGGCATACGGATTATTCGTCATTGGAACCGCTGTATGTGCGCGAGAGCGATATGCCGAACAAGTGGTTCAGACCCGTGATTGTATTGCAAGACCGCTACACCTATTCGGCGGCGAACTCTTTTGTCAATGCAATGCGCTATGCCAAAAACTCACTGCTGTTGGGTGGCGTAAGCGGTGGCGGAGGCGGTATGCCGATGAGTTACGAACTGCCCAACGGGTGGACGGTGCGTTTCTCGAGCGTGAAGATGTATGATGCTGACCAGCAGAGCATTGAAGAGGGAATAGAACCCGATGTATATGAGACGCTGCGCAGTTCGGACAAGGACGACCTGATAGAACGGGCGGTAGCGATAATCAATAAAGCGTATGAACGGAAATAACATCATAGAGGTACGGGATATACACAAATCGTTTGGCACGTTGGAAGTGCTGAAAGGTGTCAATCTGACCGTGCAGAAAGGCGAGATTGTGGCGATTGTAGGCAAGAGCGGTGCGGGCAAGACCACGCTGCTGCAGATTATCGGTACATTGGACAAGCCGACAAGCGGTACGGTACGGATAGACGGAGTGGATGTTTTCTCGCTGAAAGAGAAAGAGTTAGCCGAGTTTCGCAACCGTCATATCGGGTTTATCTTCCAGTTCCACCAGTTGCTGCCGGAATTTACCGCGTTGGAAAACGTGATGATGCCTGCGTTAATCGGGAAAGTAGAACAAAAAGAGGCAAAAGCACGGGCGGAGAAACTGCTGACCGAACTGGGTCTGAAAGACCGTATGTCGCACAAGCCAAGCGAGTTGTCGGGAGGAGAGAAACAGCGTGTAGCGGCTGCCAGAGCATTGATGATGTCGCCGTCGGTGATACTTGCCGACGAGCCGAGCGGAAGCCTTGACGAGGCGAATAAACGCGAATTGAACGGGCTTCTGCTGCACCTGCGGGAACAATACGGACAGACGATCGTGATTGTAACCCACGACAAGGAACTGGCAAATATATCCGACAGGGTGATTGAGATAAAGGACGGAATAATAGAATAATAGAAAGATAGAATAAAAAAATATTAAACAAAAATATTATAGTAACCTACGCCTATCCTACGCCTATCCTATAACGATCCACCTACGTTTGATTATACATATCAAAAGTAAACAAAAATGAAAAAAAAATACCTTTATTTGCTATTGGTGCTACTGTTGGTCGGTTGCAAACAAGGACGGCAGTATTTCCCGAGCAGCAAAGAGATGAAGCCGCAGCACGTGGAAATAGTGCGTTTCGACAGCGCACTACTAAGCGTGCAAACGACTGATATAGAACGTGATATACGGCGATTATACACGGAATATCCCGATTTTATGCCGATGTTTGTAGAGGATATATTGGGTATTCCCGTATCGGACACCGCCTATTTGGCAGTGGCGTTACCGCAGTTTCTGGAGGACACGACCTACGGTTTTCAGCAGACCAACCTGCGCGAGAAGCAGATGTTTGCCGATATATCGGATATACAGCGCAGTTTGGACGATGCGTTTACCCGGATATGCTACCTGTATCCGGATATGCAAATACCTGAAATATATTTGTTTATCTCCGGATTCAATGCGTCGGTTTATTTCTTTGAAGACGCTATTGCCGTAGGGGCGGATATGTATCTCGGGAGCGATTACGAGTACTACAACCGCGTGGTGTACGACTACCAGAAACAGACCATGCGCAAAGAGTGTATACCCGCCGATGTGGTGAGTGCGTATCTGTTCCGCAACCTGCCCTATACAAGCACCAAAAGCCGTCTGCTTGACCAGATGATATACCGCGGGAAAGTGATGTATCTGCTGTCGGTGCTGTTCCCCACCCTGCCCGATTACGAGGTAATGGGTTATACTAAGCAGCAATGGGACTGGTGCGAAAAGAACGAGCGGGCGATATGGCACCTGATGATGGACAAGCGCGACATCTTCAAAACCGAGAACGTGGTGCTGACCTCGTATCTCAACGAAGGACCGTTCACGGCAGAGATTTCGCAGGACTCACCGGGACGGCTCGGCACATGGATTGGCTGGCGTATTGCAGAGAGTTATATGGAAAATAACCGGGATGTTACGCTGCAACAACTGATGGCAGAACCCGATGCGCAGAAAATACTGGAGGAAAGTTTTTACAAGCCGTGATTTAGACCGCCTACGGCTGTTGGAGGTTAGACCGCTGCGCTGTTAGAAGTTGGAGGTTTGACCCGAAATGTATGTTAATGGTTAATTCTTACTTGTTAATTAAATATGAATCGTACTGATTTTCCTATATTGGGTGAGCAGGTGTACGGGAGACCGCTCGTATATCTGGATAATGCCGCTACGGCGCAGAAGCCGCAAGCGGTGCTAAATGCCCTGATAGACGGCTATACGCACTGGAATGCGAATATCCACCGCGGGGTGCACCACCTGAGCCAGGTGGCGACCAAGCACCATGAGGACGCACGGCAGCACGTGGCGGATTTCCTGCACGCGCGGTCTGCCAAAGAGATTGTCTTCACCAAGGGCACGACCGACTCGGTGAATATGCTGGCATTCAGTTTCGGCGAAGCGATGGTGCACGAGGGAGACGAGATTATCGTCAGCCAACTGGAGCACCACTCTAACATTGTGCCGTGGCAAATGCTCTGTGAGCGCAAAAAAGCCGTACTGCGGGTAATTCCATTAAACGATAACCTTTCGCTCAATATAGAGGCGTTTAAGGGGCTCCTGAGCGACCGTACACGGATCGTGTCGGTGGCGCAAGTGAGCAATGTACTCGGTATCATCAATCCGGTAGAGGAGATTATCCGTTTGGCGCATGCGCGGAATATCCCTGTGTGTGTGGACGGGGCACAGTCGGCACCGCATCTGCCGATCGATGTGCAGGCGATGGATTGCGATTTCTTTGTCTGCTCGGCGCACAAGATGTACGGACCGACGGGCTTGGGTGTGCTGTACGGCAAGGAGCAATGGCTCAACACGCTGCCCCCTGCGGAAGGCGGTGGCGAGATGATTGAGCATGTGCGTTTTGAGCATACCACCTACAACGAACTGCCCTACAAGTTCGAGGCAGGAACACCCGATTTCATCGGCAGTTTCGGTTTCTCGGCGGCACTGACCTATATGGAGCAAATCGGTATGGACGCTATTGCGGAGCACGAGGCGGATCTGAGCCGCTATGCAGAGCAGCAACTCGCTCGGATAGCGGGTGTGCGGGTCTATGCCGCCGGGCTGAAGAAAGCGGGCGTGGTGTCGTTCAATGTCTATAACGGCGATATGTTGGTACACCCCTTTGATGTAGGCACGCTGCTTGACAGGCAGGGCGTGGCTGTCCGCACGGGGCACCACTGCGCCGAACCGCTGATTGACTATCTCGGCGTACCTGGGACGGTACGGGTGTCATTCGGGCTGTACAACGACCATACGGACATCGATGCGTTTATCGCCGCACTACAAAAAGCAATTATGATGCTTTGCTGATGCGGAGATTCTTCTTTCTGCTGTGTTTTTGCCTGTCGTTGTCGGCGGGCTATTCGGCGGTTTCATCGGGAGAAACCGAACCAAACCGGCTATTCCGTATCGTGTCCTATAATGTAGAGAACCTATTCCACCCCGACCAAGATTCGCTCAATCCGGACACCGGTTTTACACCCGACGGCAAGTATCACTGGACATACTCCAAATACCGCTGCAAAGTGCAGCATATTGCGCAGGTGATTACGAATATCGGGCAGTTTGACGGGGTGGATATAGTGGGACTCTGCGAGGTGGAAAACGAGCAGTGTGTCAGCGACTTATGCAGCACATTGCAGCGTTTCGACTATCGGTATGTCCATTTCGACAGCCCCGACAAACGGGGTATTGATGTGGCATTGCTCTATCGTCCGACATTTTGCCTGCTGAACGCCTACCCTGTTCCTGTCCCGCTTTCTGAGGACGAGACTACCCGCGATATTCTCTATGCATCGGGAATTTATCACAACACGGACACGCTGCATCTTTTTCTGTGCCATTTGCCGTCACAGTCAGGCGGTGCGGCTGCCACGGCGTGGAAACGCGAGGCGGCGGTGGCGGTTTTGCAGCAGCATATCGATTCTATCTTTGCCCTGTCTCCAAAAGCGCAAATCGTCGTTATGGGCGATATGAATACCGCACCCGAAGAGAATATCCATGGTCTGCACAATGCGATGCTGCGGCTGCCAAAACATTCCGACAGCCCGCAAGGCACACATAAATACCAAGGACGGTGGGCGTTTCTTGACCAGTTCTACCTGTCTGATACATTGCTATATACAACCGATGTACAGGTCTATTCAGCACCGTATCTGTTAGAAGACGATATGCGTTATTTGGACACCAAGCCACGCCGTACCTATATCGGTTACCGCTACCAGACAGGGTATTCCGACCACCTGCCTATCCTATTAACAATTCAATACAAAACGGATTGCCTGAAATAATTTCCAAGCAATCCGTTTTTATTTGATGTAATCACTTTTATTTGCTCATCTCAAACATTTTGCGGATCGGCAGCACGGCACGCGCGGCAACCTCATCGGGTACAAGTATCTCTGGGGTCTCGTCGCGCAGGCATGCTAAGAGTTTCTCCAATGTATTGAGGCGCATATACTCGCACTCGTTGCATTGGCAGCCGATACTCTCCGACACCTCCGGTGGCACGGGGATAAACTCCTTGTCGGGACACGCCTTCTGCATCTCGTGCAAAATACCGCTCTCTGTAACCACTATAAAGCGTTTCTGCGGGCTTTTTGTGCTGTAGTCGAGCAATGCCTTGGTCGAACCGATAACGTCCGCCTGAGACAAAATAACCGCCTTGCATTCGGGGTGTGCCAGTACGGGTGCATCGGGATACTGCTCTTTGAGTGCCAACAATGCTTCGAGCGAGAAACGGCTGTGCACATGGCAGGCACCGTCCCAAAGCAGCATCTCCCGCCCTGTAACACTGTTGATATAGTTGCCGAGGTTCTTGTCCGGACCGAAGATGATCTTCGCATCTGCGGGCAGTTGATCGACGATTTTCTTCGCATTGGACGAAGTTACGACCACATCGGTCAGGGCTTTCACATCCGCGCTCGTGTTCACATAACTGACCACCATATAGCCCGGGTGTTCCGCCTTGAAGCGTGCCAGATCGGGTGCTTTGCAACTGTCCGCCAGGCTGCAACCTGCCGCCATATCGGGGATAAGCACTTTTTTCTCCGGACAGAGTATCTTCATCGTCTCACCCATAAAATGCACTCCGCACATTACGATGATGTCCGCTTCCACTTGTGTGGCTTTCTGCGCCAGTGCCAGCGAGTCGCCGATAAAGTCCGCTACCTCCTGTATCTCCGGCCGCGTATAGTAGTGCGCCATAATAATGGCATTTTTTTCTTCGCACAATCGGCGTATGGCTTTTGCCAACTCGCCGTTCTCGTTCTTACTCATAAATATATAATATATTCTTTTATAAAAAAATTCCTTGATAATAATAGTCTGTTCAAACTGTCGAAATCTACTCTACCTTGTTTATTCTCAGTTTGTTGCACGTATCGAAAAATGTCGATGAAACGTCAATCGTTTTGAAAACTGTAAAGTTTGTACCGGTTTCAACATTCTGTCAATACCCTTTGTTGAAAACTTGTCGAAAACCCGTTACATCCACTTTTTCAGTTTGAAAATCAGCAGAATAAGCAAGGTGGAGATGATCATCAGCCCGATGGCGAACGGATAGCCGAGTTGCCAGTGCAGTTCGGGCATAAAATCGAAGTTCATACCATACATGCTGGCGATGAGTGTCGGCGGCAGGAACACCACGTTCACCACGGTGAAAATCTTGATGATCTTGTTCTGCTCGATGTTTACCAAACCGAGGAACGTATCCTGGAGGTAGTCCAGACGGTCGAAACCGAAACGTGTATAATCGAACAGGGAATTGATATCTTTGATGATCATCGTCAGGCGCGGACGCAGTTCCTCGGGGAAAAAATCGCACTTGAGAAAATTGCTGATAACGCGCTGTTTGTCCATTATGTTCTGACGGATGATCGTAACTTTTTCCTGCAGGTTCTTGATCTGGATCAGGATGTTTTCGTCCACTTTGCCGTTGTGTGCCGTGATGTCTTGCGACAGCCCGGTGATCAGGTCGGTGGTGTCCTCAATCATATCAGCGTCTTTCTCCACCCGCGTCTCCATCAGGGCAACCAATACATGGTATCCCGTCGGAAAATTACGGGTATTGACAAACATCTTTTTCACCGTCTCGTTGAAACTCTCCAACTCCACATTGCGGGTCGTGACGAGAATGCTGTTTTTGAGAATGAAGTTCACGGGTTCCAACTCGAAGGCTGTGGTCAGGAAGTTGCTGTTTGCCACGATCGAGTCGTCGGTCTGGATATAACGGCTCGACATCTCGATTTCTTCCATCTCTTCATCTTCCTGAATATCAATCTTCAGGAAGCCCTCGAGGGTGTCCTCCGTCTTGTCGCTTACATCGAGCAGGTCGATCCAGATTATATCTTTCTTGTCCAACTCTTTGAGCGCGGTGATGGTCTTTGCCACCTTTATTTTCTCGCTGTCTTTATAGAATATCCTCAGTTCCGACATAGCAGCAATTTTTAGATGTTAGAGATTAGATGTTAGATGTTAGAGATTAGATTTGCCTCTATCATCTTGGTCAGTTCCACAAATTCTTCCACGCTCAACTGTTCGGGGCGCTTCGTAAATATATCCTCTTCCAAGATCGGATTTCCCTTTCCCGCTAATTGCTGGAGAGAATTGCGCATCTGCTTCCGGCGTTGGTTGAAACTTGTTTTGACCACCTGTTTGAAAAGCCGTTCGTCGCAGTCGAGATGCTGTCGCCCGTTGCGCGTGAGACGCACTACCGCCGATTTCACTTTCGGCGGAGGGTTGAACACATTCTCGTTCACGGTGAACAGATATTCTATATCGTAGTACGCCTGCAGCAGCACACTCAGTATGCCGTAGGCTTTCTTTCCGGGCTTTGACGCTATGCGTTCCGCCACTTCCTTCTGTATCATACCGGAGCAGACCGGAATACGGTCTTTGTATTCCAGTACCTTGAAAAATATCTGGCTCGATATGTTGTACGGATAGTTGCCGATGACGCAGAAATCGCCTTCGGGATAGAGCGTATTGAG
Organism: uncultured Bacteroidales bacterium; assembly: GCA_934716995.1. Taxonomy (GTDB): domain Bacteria; phylum Bacteroidota; class Bacteroidia; order Bacteroidales; family Paludibacteraceae; genus Colicola. The sequence continues at coordinate 21,889 of CAKUYO010000023.1, forward strand.
GTCTAATTTGAGAAAATCCCCTTCTATCAGGTGAAGTTCCGGGTACCATTCCCGCAGATACGCCACACTTTCGCGGTCGAGTTCTATCGCCGTGAGATCGATGTTGGGATTTTTTAGAAGATATTGGGTAAGAACACCCATTCCGGGACCGATTTCCAATACCCGACCCGATTCAATGGTTTCAGCAATTCGTTGGGCGACACTCAGATCCGTCAAGAAATGCTGTCCCAAAAACTTCTTGGCACGTACTTGTTGCATTCGCTTGGTGATAATCGTCCATATTTTTGTTGTTTGGTTCTTTTCGGCCGCACCATACTAAATTACGCTTAAAACTTGCAAATCTGCAATTTTAGCAGTATCTTTGCGGACTGAATTTCGGCGCAAAGGTACTATAATTATTTGAGAAATGCAAACACTCGCACAATTTATCACCAAAATCATTGATTTTTTCTATCGCCCTTTTCGTCGCTATATACCTGAGCAAATCTTCCGTTATGCAGCCTGCGGCGGCGGAAATATGGTACTCGACTGGGTACTCTATTTCCTGATTTACAACTATTGCATCGGGCATGATCTGATCTATATCCCTACCCCGTTCGCCGCTTTGCCGCAACTGTGTCTCTCGCCCCATATCGCCACGCTTTGTATCACTTTCCCTATCACGCTGCTTACCGGCTTTTGGCTCAACAAGTACGTTACTTTTACCCAATCCACGTTGCGTGGGTGGAACCAGTTGGGCAGGTATATCCTTATCGTTCTGCTCAATCTGGCAATCAACTATTTCGGTCTGAAACTCTGTGTCGATCTGTGGGGTTGGTATCCTACGCCGAGTAAGATGTTTATTACAGCCATTACGGTCGTAGTCAGTTATACCGGGCAGAAATACTTCTCCTTTCGCAAATAATTCCGCCGTACGCCGTAGGCGATAAGATTTATGGCAATTTATGGATGCAAAAACAAAGATTTATTTAGATTTCTTGCCGCTTTGCGGCAAAGGAAAATAGAATAACCTTTTAATATTCAATAACGTATGAACAAAAGTCTTTTTCGTTCATGGGCGGTCATTCTTCTTGTGGGAGCCGCTTTTTGTATCGACGGTGTAGTGCGCGGTTTGGATACTGCGCCGGTCATAACCAAGACCTATACCCTTCGGAAAACCGTCTATCTTACCCCTGAGAAACGCGACAGTCTCTGCCTTGATTTGCAGTATGCTTATCCGGTCGCTATTCCTGCGCACGACTCCGTGCTTCGGTCTGTTCAAACACAGATCAAAACCGAACTCTTCGGCGAGGCGTTTGCCGATATGCAGCCCGACCATGCGTTGTCTGCCTATGCTGCCCTCAATCATACGCAGTACATACAGGACAACCAGCCTTTGGCGGAAGAGTGGGGTGACAAGGAGCACGGATCCGCTTTCTGCGAGGTTCTGGATATTCAAGCCGGACCTGTCGGCATAGCACGCGGTATCCTCAGTTATGCCGAGGATATCTATTCCTATACCGGCGGGGCGCATGGTCTCGGTGTCTGTTTGCTCAAAAACTATTCCCTTGCTACCGGACAACCAGTTTATGAGGAGGATTTGTTTATCGACGACTATTTCGAACCGCTGTGCGGTATGCTGGTCGAGGCGTTGATCCACCAAACCGAAAACGCCGATACCGAGCGTGAACTGCGCAAACTCGGTTACAGCATAGAAGACATCGTTCCGAACGACAATTTCTTTGTCTCCGAAGAGGGCATCACCTACGTCTATATGCCCTACGAGATAGCCCCCTACGCCCTCGGCCGCACCGACATCTTCCTCCCCTGGTCTGTACTTTCTTCTGTACTGAAATAACTATCGTCTATATTCACAAAATATGCATTGTATGCATTTTCTATAGCCTCATAATACCAATTACGTAGAAAAGACGTAGAAAGGACGTAGAAAGAATTGCATTTTACAAGGTGTTTAAGCCGCTTTTTTATGCACTATATTCATTTTTTATGCAACTTTTATGCATTAATATACCACTAACTAAAACATTCCATATATGGCTAACAAAATCGCTCTCATAGCGGGTGCAGGTCCTGCGGGACTCACTGCCGCTTACGAACTGTTGAAAAATACCGACATTCACCCCGTCATTCTCGAGTCCACCAATGCCATCGGCGGTATCTCGCAAACGGTGCAATACAAAGGCAACCGCATGGACATCGGCGGACACCGTTTCTTCTCCAAGAGCGAAGAGGTGATGCGCTGGTGGCAGAATATTATGCCCACCCAGGGCGCGCCCTCCAAGGACGACCTGCTGCTCCATACTGCCGACAAACTCCTTTCGCCCGATGGTCCCGACCCTGAGCGTACCGACCGCGTTATGCTGCTCCGCAACCGCGTCAGCCGTATCTTCTTCCTGCGCAAGTTCTTCGATTATCCTATCTCCATGAAGAAGGAGACCTTCTTCAACATGGGCTTTCTGAACACCATGCGTGCGGGTTTCGGCTACCTGTGGTCGTGCGTGCATAAGTTGCCCGAGACCTCGCTGGAGAACTTCTATATCAACCGTTTCGGGCGACCGCTCTATGAGATGTTCTTCGAGGGATACACCGAGAAAGTATGGGGCGTACACCCCTCCAAGTTGGGTGCCGACTGGGGCAGCCAGCGCGTCAAAGGGCTAAGCATCATGTCTGTGCTGAAAGATATGTTCCGGCGGGCACTCGGGCTGCATAGCAAGCATGTCGAGACATCACTCATCGAGCAGTTTATCTACCCTAAATATGGTCCGGGGCAACTCTGGGAAACCGTGGCAGACGACATCCGCCAACTCGGCGGCGAGATACACATGCAGCACGAGGTCATTGGCGTGAATATGGAGCAGGGTAGGGTAGTGTCCGTCGTTGCCCGCACGGCGGACGGACAGGAGCAGACGTTTCCTTGCGACTATTTCCTCTCTACCATGCCCATCAAAGACCTCGTTCCCGCCCTCCGAGGTATCGAGGTGCCGCAACCCGTTTCCGACATCGCCTCCCGTCTGCCTTACCGCGATTTCATTACGGTCGGTCTGTGCGTCAAGCAGATGCGCATCAAGAACCAAACGCATATCCCTACTTTCGACCACCGCGTCCCCGATACGTGGATTTATATTCAGGAACGCGATGTGCATATCGGGCGCCTGCAGGTGTTCAACAACTGGTCGCCCTATCTTGTCAATGACTACGAACACACGATGTGGATAGGTCTCGAGTATTTCTGTACCGAGGGAGACACCTTTTGGAATATGCCCAAAGAGGATTTTATCAATATGGCTATTGATGAGTTGGTCAAGATAGACATCATCAACCGTGAGGATGTCCTCGATGCCTGCCATGTGCGCGTCAAGAAAGCCTATCCTGCCTACTATGGCTCTTATTATCAGTTGGATACCGTCAAGGCGTTCCTCGACACCATTCCGAACCTCTACTGCCTCGGGCGCAACGGACAGCACCGTTACAACAATATGGATCACTCTATGATGACTGCTATCGAGTGCGTGCGCAATATCCGCAATGGCGTGGCGGACAAAACCAATATATGGAATGTTAACACTGAAAAAGAATATCATGAGCAAAAGTAATATCTTCCGTTATATCGTCTTCCCGCTGACGATTGCCGTAGCGTGGCTGCTGGTCGTGTTGTATACGTTTAATACAAAACCCGACCTCAATGGTGATAACTTCAACTACTATATCTATGCCACCTCCTTGGCGGAGGGCAAGGGCTATTGCGACCTGTCCTTGCCGGGCAGTCCTGCCACTTCCAACTTTCCGCCGGGTTACCCTATCCTGATGACCCCGCTGCGTGCTGTTACGGACAGTATCGTGGCGCAGAAATGGCTCAACGAAGTCTTTGTTATGGCGAGCATCCTCCTGCTCTATTTTGCCCTGTTGGCACTCTCATTGCCGATGGATATAGCCTTCACTGCCTCCATAGCGGGCTTATTCTGTCCACGTCTGCTCCATTTCTCTACGATGATGATGTCCGAGTCAAGTTTTCTCTTTATGAGTATGCTTGTCTTCTTTGCACTCATCCGTATGAGCCGGAAGGAAGACAAGTGGTGGAGTGAACTCACATCGCCTTGGTTCTATGTAATGCTTGTGGCACTGGTCTTCACCTACCATATCCGTACCCAGGGCGTTGCCCTTGTGGCGGCTGTTGCCTTGGTCTTGTTGGTGCGTCGCCGTTGGGCGGCACTGCCGGCTACCCTCGTCGGTTTCGCCCTCGGTTGCCTGCCGTGGATGCTCCGCAACCGCGCTCTCGGGCTGAACGGCAACCGCTATCTCGATGCGATTATGGTGGCTAACCCGTGGCGGCCCGAGATGGGTTCTATCGGCTTCGGTGAGGTGGTGTCGCGCTTCTTTGATACGCTCCGTATGCTCATTTTTCAGGCGTTCCCGAGTACTGTCCTCCCCTTTGTCAAATTGAATTGTGATGAGCCTGTTTACACGTGGTATATCTACCTTCTGGGTGCCGTGCTTTTGGCGGTGATGCTCCTCGGTGCGTGGCGTCTCGGCAAGCAACGCTGGTTCGCTATCGGCTATATCGCCGCCACCTTGGGCGTCATCTCTATTTTCAGCACCCCGAGCGGCAATCGCTATATCACCTCTGTTTTGCCTTTCCTGACGGCTTTTCTGCTCATCGGGCTGTGGGCTATCCTTACGTGGCTTTTGCAGCGCAAATGGAAAGAAAAACGCTTTCCTGCCTATGTTCTGCTGCTCTTGCTCTTTTTCTCCAAGGCGGGCTTGCAGGAGGAACACCAACTTGCGCAGCAGAAATACCCCGTCAACTACCAGCAGTTCTTCTCTATTGGCAAGTTGCTCAAGAAGAATACCCCCGCAGGCACGGTTGTCTGCTCCCGCAAGCCCCAAATGCTCTATATGTACGCTGAGCGTCCGGGTGTGAACTATCTCTATACCGACGATGCCCGTGCTTTGATAGCCGACTTGGTCAGAAAGAAGGTCGATTTGGTGCTTGTGGACGCGCTCGGCTATAGTTCCACCTATCGCTACCTTATCCCCGCCATTCAGCAGTACCCGCAGTTCTTCCCCCGCGCCTTGGCATACTATGAGAATACCGGTACCTACCTCTTTACCTTCGACCGCTCCCGCGCAATAAAAGAATTAGCATTGGAATAAAATTAATGGTCAATTAATGGCAATTAACGGAGAATAAAGAACACTCGTCAATGCTGCATTTTAACGGGTATTAATGGAGAAAATATGTCTTTTCGCGCGGTGTATATAGCGTTAGGCTGCCTTTTGCTGACCGGTTGCGGGAATATCCGCCAATCGCAGCAGACGGTTGCCACGTCAGACAGCCTCGATACAGAGCATATCCTGTACCGGGACACCACCGCCTTGCGCCATGCCGTCCGCACTCTGGATAAACCATTTGTCCGCCAATGCCACCGCACCCCCCCCTTGCCAAAGCCTACTACTATCTCGGTCGTAACTATAGTGCCGAGAACCTTATTTCTGTTGCCGCCGACTGCTATATTGCTGCCGACAAATTGTACCCGCACGATTACATCCTTCGTGGGCGAGTTAATTCGTGTATGGGCTTTATTTGTGGGCAGCAAAACGCAGATAGTACGGCACTTGTTTTCTACCAACGTGCCGCCGAATATTTCCGCAAAAGCGGTAACGAATGGCGGTATGCGTATGGTTTGCTGACTGTTAGTGAATACCTTTGTGATTTGGAAAAGTTTTCGGTTGCCGATAGTATTTTGCAAGTGGCACAACATTTTCAATTGGATAGTATTTACTATGAACGGCTGATAGAAACACGCGGGCTTTATTTCTATAAGCAGCAACAATATGATTCTGCGCTGTACTGTTTTTTGTCGGTAAAGGATTATGAGATAGAAAATGAATCCAAGTGTTTTCTATATCAAAAAATAATGCAAACCTACCGGCATTTGGATCAAGAGGCACTCTCCATTCCGTATGCAGAATATATTGTGGCTCACTCCAATACTGCTGCCTATCGTTCTAACGCCTATTATGTATTAGAAGAGTACGCCAAATCCCAAAAGGATGTTGATTTGTTGGCTGATTATGCTCATAAACGGGAAGATGATAGCCGCGCCCGTGAAGCCTTGAATTGCAGTTATGCATCTGCAGTACCTAAACTATGTTCGTATATTATCTCACCTAAAATCTCATATCATTGGCAAGTCGTAGTATTCATTATGGTAATGGTATGCTTTTCTTTGCTAATGTTATCTGTTCATTTGTATAATAAACAAAAACAACAGCATAACAGCAATATACTATTGCAACAAAAGGACATTGAGATACAACAAATCAACAAAGAACTAAAAAACAAACACAGCCAACACTTACAACAGCAAATCTCACAGTTCCGAACATTGTATCCTATGCCGTTACAGAAATGGAATGATTACTCTATATTTATGGAAAATGTCAATGCTATACTGCCTACACTCCCTCTAAAACTAAAAGAATACAATTTGACAGAACGCGAGATACAACTCTGCCTATATATTATATTGTATGACAACCTATCATTACCTGCCTTATCCATACCAATGTGCTACTCAGCAGGGAGTATGCAAAAAACGAAGCAACGTATAGCAGGGAAGTTGGGTACTACTTCGGCTAATTTATATGATATTTTGTTTGAAATGGCACTTTCTTAATAGCATAAAAGTCCACAAAAATCCATTTGTCCCTACTATTAAAATGTACATTACTGATTATCAACAATGTGCATTTTTATTTGTCCCTACCTGTTTTTTGCTGTATTGCAGAAAAAGCCTTACCTTTGTAGCGAAATTTTAATAAATCTAATAACCAAATGAAAAACATTTTCTTTTTGGTTGTATGTTGCCTATTAGGTATCTGCAACCTTTCCGCCCAAGCCGTAGTTGGCGAAAACATTATTCTCACTCGTGTATTTACTTTCTCGCCTGTTGTACCTATGGATAATAGCGAACATACACAAGGAGATGGACGTCCTGATTCAAATCAAATCCGTGCCACCATCAATGGCAAAGACCTTTCTGTCAAAGCAGACACAGATATGCCTGCACGTGCGGAGGTGCGCAAAGAAAATGGTGCTTTGGTTGCCCGGCAGGATTTCATCGACGAAACCGAAATCTCCCTTCCTGCCGCAGGCAACTACACAGTCCGTATCTCATCGGGCAAAACAACCGTAGAAGGCAGTTTTACCGCAAAATAAACAACAATTACTAACAACAAAAATCTTTTATTATGAAGAAACTAAATCTTTTGATGCTCCTATGCATCGCAGTTGCAACTAATACTTATGCACAAATCAAGGTAGATAACATAGGTAAAGTATTTATCGGTGATAGCGTTAATGCCAAATATCCGTCTTCTTTTCCTTTTCGGTACAAAGGAAAATTAGGAAATTATAGTACTATATGCGCATACGGAGATTACAATTATGGCTTGGCGGTATATGGTAAGACCTCATCGGACTATGGACCTTCGTTGTATGTTAACGCTGAGTTTATGAACGACAGGCAGGTAGCCATTATAGCAGATGCCGTTAATAGTAAACTACAGACATCCGGACGTTCCTATGGTATCATAGCCAATGCAGGAAACCGTACCAGCGGATATAACTATGGTGTAGTAGGCAACTTGACAGGAACAGGTAATGGTGCTGCCGTGATGGGGACGTTTGGTTGGGATATCCCCGGAGTAAATGGCAGATATGCAGGCTTTTTCTATGGTGATACCTATGTTACAGGCAAACTTACTGCCCAAACAATCACCACCCTTTCTGATGCACGCTATAAATCCAATATCCGCTCTATCGGATCGGACGCACTCAGCAAAGTAGCCGCCCTCAATCCTGTGCAATACAATATGCAGTCGGGTACCGCTATCGTTATGGCAAACTCGATAGACACCTCCGATACCGCCAAAGTGGCTGTGCAATCGTTGGAGATGCAAGAAATGGAACGTGCTGCACAGAGCGTTACCCATTATGGTCTGCTCGCCCAAGAGGTAAAAGAAATCTATCCCGAGTTGGTACACGAGGACGCCGCAGGTGTAATGAGTATCAACTACATCGAACTTATTCCGCTGCTCATCCAAGCCGTACAAGACCTGTCCGAACAGGTAAGTACGCTTTCTTCGGGTGAGACTAAAATCAATAAAGCACCCAAAGCCAAACAAGTAGCAATAGATAATGTAGTGGCTACCCTGTATCAGAATACACCCAATCCGTTCGCCGACAATACCACGATTTCCTATATCGTACCTACCGACGCACAAAACGCCTGTATCTACATTTATGATATGACAGGCATTCAGTTGTCGCAATATTCTATCACCACTTTTGGCGAGGGTGCTGTTACTATCAATGCCAACGAACTCTATGCAGGTTCTTTCCTCTACTCCTTGGTTGTGGACGGCAAACTGATAGACACAAAACAAATGGTACTCACGAAATAGCAATGCGATATGAAAAGGATATATTTATGCCTATTGATTAGTATCTTTGCGTGTGGTACTCTATTTGCAGATGCTGATTTTGTATCGGCTTTTAGTATGCTAAATACGGCTGATATTCAAACAAATATCGCAACGACTTATTATACCGATACAACTATACCTATAAACAATATCAGTTGTATTTCAGGAGTATCTTTGAATGGTAAAACTATATTGAATAGCGATACTTCATTAGTTCGTGTATTGTTATCGGATGATAAAAATCAAACATATCTTGTCTATGAGGATTTCTTCTTGACGCATCAAGAGGAAAATTTTCAAGATATGGCTTTTGAAACCTCATACTTGGATTCTATTGTCCCGGTAGAATTGCGTATCATTGTACGTGATGCCTCTTTGCAATTATATTCCGTGAATTATGCTTTGTGGAATACCAACACTCAACCACGGAGCAGAAAGCAACGTACATTGCAACGACAGACATCTCAAGAGGAATATATGATTGACAAATGGAATGAGTATAATACACAGCACGAAAACTATTGGGTGGCAGGCAAGACTTCATTGTCTAATTTGTCATATTCAGAGAAGAAAAAGGCAATGGGAGTTATTGATGATGCGTTTATCAGTGATGGATTGGAGTATTACATCGGAGGATTCTTTGTTGTTCGCTCTAAGGCAGATAAAGAACAAAAATCAAATTTTCAAGCACAAGCAACAGGCACATCCTATGTAGAAAGTTTTGATTGGCGAAACCGCCATGGACGAAATTGGATGACATCTGTAAAAGATCAAACTCTGCCACAAAATACTACAGGGAATGGTGGTTGTTGGGTATTCGGTCCGATAGCAGCAGTAGAAAGTGCCATTAATCTCCAATTTAATCAATTACTTGATTATGATTTGTCAGAACAAGAAATCGGAACCTGTGCTAATGGTTCTATGCAGTATGGCGGTTATCCTGGCACTACATTATCCTACATTAAATCAAAAGGTGTTGTTACAGAAGAGTGTATGCCGTTTCAAAATGCAGATACATTAGATTGTGCTATAAAATGTAAAAATCCCAAAGATCAAATAAAAATTTCTGACTATCACGCTATAAACTCAAGCGAATCTAATCTAAAAAAACCTTAATTAACAAAGGTCCAATAGTATCAGGGATGGATAACAATTGGTATCGTCATTCTATGTGTCTATGTGGTTATGGAACAATTAAAGAAGGTGATAGCGTAGAGATTGTTCCTAATGGTAAACGCTACTACAAAATACGAATTGAAAAAGGCAATACACTAATAGGACAAACGTACTGGATTTATAAAAATAGTTCTGGTGTTTCCAATGATTTCGACGGTTATTTGTATGCTGTTTTTGAAAATCCTGATGCAAAAATCTCTTCTTATTACATAGACCACCCTATTATAAGTATGTTATACGATTCTACCGATGTCATATGCGAAGACAGGGATGATGATGGCTACTACTTTTGGGGACTTGGCGAAAAACCTGCACATTGTCCAATTTGCTGCCCTGATATTCCCGACGGAGACGATTCTAATCCGAATTTAGCACAAATGGATGAATATGGAAACTTTGCATCCTATAAATTTCCCTATGACACCATTGTGATAGAATCTAATACTATCTGGAATCGAAATGACACTATTTGCGGGAATGTCCTAGTATCAAACAACGCAACTTTAGCAATTACCGCCACTATTACCCTTAATCATGCTGCAAAAATTATAGTTTCACAAGGCTCTACACTACTCATTGATCGCGGGAAAATACTAAATTCGAATGTTGTGATAGAAAATGCAGGGACTATGATATTACGAAATGGTGCAATCTTACAGCAAGGTGAAAAAGATGACACCAATGTAAAAAAAGGAGGAATACTATCCATTGAAAATGGAAATATACTGAGTTATAAACAAAAATAACATAAAAACTTGTGTATATTCTGCAAAAGATGTACCTTTGTAGGTAGGTAGTAGATCAGTATTTCTGCCTTTGGGGTGTCTTTTGTAGAATGTACACAACTTGTTTTATAATTACATAGAGATATTGTTATGAAAAAATTAAATCTTTTAGTGTTCTTATGTATTATAATGAACTCATATTGTGTACATATCACAGCCGCCCCTATTTCGGCAAATCAATGGAATGTACTCGAAATTCAAGCATATATTGATCGTCTCGTTATCTATGGGTTTAGGCTGTCTTCCGATACCATTATCAACAACATAACCTACACCAAGGTAATGCAACGTGCCACACTCACTGCTGATGCTCCCACGTATGCCGCCGCTATCCGCCAGGAGAATGATAAAGTGTTTGTGTGCCACGATAGTAAAGAATACCTTTTGTATGATTTCGGTGCAAAAACAGGAGACGAGATAATGGTTTGGGGTGGACTGGATCATCCTACCATACTATGCAAAAACATTGTAAAAGATGTGCAAACAACGGCGGATGGGAAACGTATTTTAAGCGTAGAAATCAAGCATAATACAGAGACAGACCTAAAGGATGAAGCACAATGGATAGAGGGTATCGGTTCTACCCATGGTTTGCTATATACAGGCGTTACTTATGTAGGTGGTTCGTTCCATTACCTGCAATGCGCATACACCAACGGTGTACAAGTGTACAAACGGACAGGCGACACCTTTGCCGAATACGGCTGCGAATACAACAACCTCCATTCTCAACTGGAGAATAATAGTGTAACCCCTCAAGCCGTTAAGTACCTCCGCAACGGGCAATTGTTCCTTCAACTCGGCGAGCAGTCCTACGATGCCCTCGGACGTCCTGTATCGCTCTTGAACGAATGATACTTGATGCAAGAAATTAATGGTTCAATTATATGGTTAATTATATGTTCCCCAAATAATTAACGCCTAATTAACGATAATTAACGGAGAACTTTTAATGGTCTTGAATGGAGAAAAAACGGAGAATTAACGTCTAATTATACGATAATTAACGTTTTATATATATATGACTTTCACCCAATTAACGGACATCTTGTTTCGCAAGGACACCGACAATATCCTGCTCCAACTCTTCCGCTACTGTTTTGTGGCGGTAGGGGCGTTTATTGTTGATTACGGCACCTATTTCCTTACTTCCTACGTCATCGGTATTCCCTACCTTGTGGCGGCGTTCCTTGGCTTTGTTACGGGTACGCTGACCAACTATGCCATCTCTAAGTTCCTTGTCTTCCGTGGCGAACCGAAATCCCGTGTAGGCGAGATAGCGGGTGTCTTCGTCATCGGGGCTATCGGCTTGGTTTTCCTCGAGGCGGGCATCTGGTTCTTTACGGAGAAAGTGGGTGTCCATTACCTTGTTTCCAAACTGATTATGACCGTCATCGTCTTTGCGTGGAATTTCCTCGCCCGCAAGTTCTTTA
>CAKUYO010000024.1 GCA_934716995.1 uncultured Bacteroidales bacterium
GATAAGGATCCTCACGACGCAGGATAGCGGTCTGGAACCAACGGTCGAGGTCGTGGGCGATAGTGCCTGTGGATACTACCCCCAGGCGGTATTGTTTGCTGACGTGATTAAATTCTATTGCGGTTGCCATTTATATATACTCATTTATTTTCTATAATAATCAAAATACTACCGTCTGCAAAATTAGTATTTTTTTATGATATAGACAAAAAGAAATGCCGATTTGGCAAAGAAAGTAACATTTTGCTATTTGCAGGAAGGGCTTCAAGTCGGCTTCAGAACTGCTCAAAAACTCAAGAGAGGAGGCAGAAACGAGGAATGGCAAAAGACAACACGGTTGGCTGTACTATGTTACACTATTGTTGGAGTGGGAAAATTGTAGTAATTTTGCGGGGTAGTTATGATTTGGAAATGATTGCGACAAAAGAATATATAGAAAGGAAGTTTGCGGAATACAACGCATTGTATTTTGACGGAGTATTGCCGGAGATACCCGTCAGGCTGAGCAATGCCAAAGGATTTCTCGGGAAAGTATCATACAGGAAAGTTAGGCAGGGCTTGTTCGGCAAGACCAAAAACACGGATTTTGTACTGCGTATCAACACACGGATTGACCTGCCCGAGGAGGTGATAGAAGACACGATACTGCACGAGATGATACACTACTACATAGGCTACCACCAGTTGGAGGACACCTCGTCGCACGGGCAGTTGTTCCGCCAGATGATGACCCGTATCAACCAAGAGGGCAAGCGGCATATAGCCATTACGCACCGGCTGACCGACGAGCAACAGACACAAGCCGCGGGCAAAGAGAAAGTGCGGGTAGTGGGTGTCATACACTTCAAAGACGGACGGACTGGGGTAAAGATTGTACCCAAACAAGTGCGGTCGATAGTGCATTTTCACAACACCGCACCGGTGCATTTTCCGATAGAGCGAATCGAATGGTATCTGACAAAAAACGGGTACTTTGGCAAGTACCCGTCGTCGAATGCACTACGTATTTATCTGATTGGCAACACGGAAGAACTGAGAGACGCATTATCCGATGCACGTCCGATACTCTATGACGGACGCATGGTAAGGCCGGCTAATTCAAATAATAGTCAATCGTGGTAACGACACGTACGTGCTTGACCCACGGCTGGTACTGGTCGCTCTCTACCGAGAACTGCCCCTGGTAGGCACTGCGGATGCTGCCCAGCGAGCAATTGGCATCATCGGCGAATTTCTGCGCCACGGTGCGTGCGTTCTTGGTGGCTTCCTCAATCATCTGCGGCTTGAGTTCGGTCAGTCCGTTGAACTGATAATCGAGGTTCCAGTCCTGCGAATTGACGATAATCCCCCGCCCGAGCAGTTCGCTCTGGCAGCCCTGAGATGCCACGACACGGGATACATCGGCAGTGCTGACGACTATCGTCCTGTCGAGCGAGTAGCGATAGTCGGGACGACGGTCGCCATAGTAATTGCTCCACATATCCTGTACGGAAGTGCTGCCCACACGCAAGTCGGACTCGGCAAAGCCTTTGTCCATCAGAAAACGTTTGACGGTTTCGGTTACGGCATTGATGTCTTTGTAAGCCGTGGGGAGGTCGTTGCCATGGACGGTGAAAGACATAGGCCATACGGCATAGTCGGCTTGCACATCGCGCGTAGAAAGCCCTTTGACCACCACAGAACGGTCTTTGGCGGCATAGGTACGGAAACCCAAATAGACAAACATTCCCGCCAAAGCGAGACCCAACGCCACCACGCAGGCGGCAAACAAGTTGTTTTTCATTGCAGTTGTGTTTTAGTTTGATAAAGACGGGGCAAAAAATGTGCCAGTGTAATTATAAAAAGGACGGTAATTAGCGTGTAATTAGACGTTATGTTTTTTTAGGAACATATAATTAGCCATTTTATTTCGATATATGAAAGATTTTTTATATCTTTGCGGGCAAAACACTTGACTATATGATTCTACTTGCAGATTCGGGTTCGACGAAAGCGCACTGGTGCCTGATGGCCGCCAACGGACACAAGGCGGAGTTTATGACCGACGGCATCAATCCGCTGTTTCAGACCGGCGATGCGATGCGCAATTCCATTTGCAACCAACTGCTCCCGCAGATGGCATCAATGCTATGGGCGGGGACGATAACGCACGTGTTTTTCTATGGGGCGGGCTGCACTCCGGAGAAAGCCCCGTTTGTAAAACAGGCGATAGAGGGTGTGTTCAAGAAAGCCATAGTAGAGGTGGCATCGGATATGGCGGGAGCCGCAAGGGGACTGCTCGGACGCCAAAAAGGCGTTGCATGTATCCTCGGGACGGGGAGCAACTCGTGCCTGTACAACGGCGAAAAAATCGTATGGAATGTACCGTCATTAGGCTTTATTTTAGGCGATGAGGGTTCCGCCGCCACATTGGGCAAACGCCTGGTAAGCGACCTATTGAAAAACCAAATGGGAGAGGATTTGAAAGAACGTTTTCTGTCGCGATACAGCATCACCCAGGCAGATATAATAGAGCACGTCTATCGCCAGCCGTTTCCGAACCGCTGGCTTGCCGACCTCGCCCGTTTCTGCGCGGACAACATAGAGGACAAGCGGATTTACAACCTGGTGTATGACCATTTTGCGCAGTTTGTAAAACGCAACGTGGCGCAATACTATACCACCGAGGCGGAAAAAGAGAGTATGCCCGTAGGGTTTGTAGGGTCGGTTGCGTACTACTACAGAGCAGTGCTGGAACAGGTAATGAGCGACTACGGGTTTACAATGGGGCAAGTGCTACAAGACCCGGTACAAGGGCTGGCAGAATACCATCGTGGAGATGTGGTGCCGACGATGTAATATCCGATTACTCCAATTACTCCACTTATATCCATAAAAAATTCTCCGTTAATTGCCGTTAATTTACCATAAATCGGCACTATGAAATACCTTATAGCAATGAAAAAGACTTTCGACAGGGATACGATCATACGCGGACTGATTTCGATAGCAGTGTTTGTGGCATTATTCCTGCTTATCAAGCGACTGAGCGGTGTGCTGCTGCCGTTTCTGGTCAGTTTTGTTATCGCCTATATGCTGGCACCGATAGTGGATTTTTTCCAACACAAATGCCGTCTGAAAAACCGTGTGCTGTCGGTAATTGTAACACTGGTACTGGCTGTCGGTATCATTGTGGGGGCAGTGGCGGCACTGACACCCGCTATCAGCCGGGAAATGACCACTCTGTCAAAGAGCGCGAAAGAGTTTGCCGCCAACTTTGATGCAGACAAATACCTGCCCGAGCATGCAAGCGAGCAACTGACCGAGTTTTTGAGCAACACCGATTTCACCGACATTCTCTCCAACCCCGATATTCAGCAGACGATCAAGAACCTGCTGCCGAAAGTGGGCGGCTGGATCAGCAGCGGACTGAGTACGCTGGCGGGACTGGCGGTGGTGTTTGTATGCCTGCTGTATATTATTTTTCTGCTGATTGATTATGAGAAAATCAGCAAGAACTGGGCAAACTACGTGCCGGCACACTACCGCAAGAATGTGCAGATGCTGATGAGCGACCTTGACAAACACATGAACGGCTATTTCCGCGGACAGGCACTGATTGCGTCGATTGTGGGGATATTGTTTGCCATCGGTTTCCAGATTATCGGTCTGCCGATGGGGATTGCGATGGGGTTGATAATCGGAGTATTCAACCTCGTGCCGTATATGCAGGCATTGGGTATCCCGCCGTGTATACTGCTCGGATTGATACAGTCGGCAGAGACCGGCAGACCCGTGTGGGTGATTGCGCTGTGTATCACAGCGGTGTTCTGCATAGTACAGAGTATTCAGGACTTGGTACTGACACCCAGGATTATGGGCAATGTAACAGGTATGGGACCGGCAATGATACTGCTGTGTCTGTCGATTTGGGGTTCACTGCTCGGGGTGGTAGGTATGATTATCGCCCTGCCGATAACCACGCTGCTTGTCTCCTACTACAAACGTTTTGTACTGCATATAGATGATACACAGGCGGATAGCAGTACCCCGCCCACCCCGCCGGAGCCCGCAACGACTCCCGCCACGGAAACACCCGAAGACGCATTGGAGGTGTTTACCTCGGCACTGAATGATATTCCCGATTGCGGTTGCGAGGAACAGAAATAGCACAAAAGACGCAAAGAATTGTCAGAATAATAGCAAAAATAGGAATATATTTGTATAATTCTGCGCTTTTTCGTAATTTTGCAGTCGTTTTTGGGAACATTTGTAAGGAGATGTTTCCGCTAAAATTGAGATTATCTATTTACTCTTAAAATACAATTACTAATTATTATGAAGAAATTTGCTATTGCAATGATGTGCGTATTGAGCGCAGTTGCTTTTACAAGTTGTCAGAAAGATGTTGATGACATGGATCTCAACAAATGCGACAAAGAAACTTACAAATGTTGGAACTACACCGTTAAGTATGAGGGCAAATCCGATGATACTTATATGTGGGGTACTGAGTACGATGTTGTTTTCCTGCTGAAGGCTGCTAAAAAATCGGCAAGTGTTCTCGGCTACGATGCAAAAGTTACCTACAAAGCCGCATCGAAATACGATACCGCTGACAAATGTGCAGAGGCTGCTGCTAACAACGCACTGAACTAATCATTCAAGGCATACAAAAAGACTGCTTAACGCAATGTTAGGCAGTCTTTTTTGTATGTCGCCGCTTGCGGCATCGGAGCCGCAAATCATTCCATAAAGTGCATATAGGCACGGAGGAAGTGGCGGAGTTCGGAGAGGAGTTGCTGGCTCTCCTGGATGATGTTCAGATAGAGCAATGCCGTTTGCTGCGGGAGAATATCCTGATCGGCAGCCGAGGCGGTAGTCAGGCGGTCGAGGTGCTTCTTACGCAAAGCGGACAAGTGCTGCTTTGCCTCCTCTATCTCTGCCAGCAAAGCACGGATTTCCGGTTCGGGGCTGATGTAGGTTTGAATGGCTTTGTCATAGTAACCCGCCGTCTCCTGCGCAATGAGGTGCAACTCTTGGCATAGGTCCTCCGGGAGCGGACGGAAACCACTGTCGATATGGTCTCGGCACGGCACGGCGATACGCTTCAAGCCGTAGAGCATCTGTTCGCCGGCATTGGAACCAAGGTGGAACCACGTATTTTTCTCCAACACAAACGCCGGCGTGATACGGCGGAGCGCCATCAGTTCGCGTGAACGGCTCTTGCGTTTCCATTGCTGCAAGTCCTCCAACTGTTTGCATGCGTGGCGCAGTTCCTTGAGGTCGGCTTGCTCGAAAGCGGTGCAGGTTTCGCTATACAGGTCGCGCGTCTGCTCCAGCATACGCCCCGAAGCAAATTGGTGGTGCTGCCGCAGGAGTTGCCACATCTCCTCGCTGCTCTGCGTGGAGAGCATTTTCTGGTAGCACTGCTCCAAAGGCGTGTTCTGCTCGTCTTTCTGCTTGGACGAGCGCAGGTTGCTGACAATCAGGATAATCACTACTGCTACAATCAGCACGATCATAGCCGCAATACCGCCCCAATGGCAGAGCAGGCAGACCAGCCCCGCAGTAAGGAAAGCCACTGCCGCCGTAAGGAACCAGCCACCGATGACCGACAGCACGCCTGTGATACGATAGACCGCCGACTCGCGCGTCCACGCCCTGTCCGCCAGCGAAGTACCCATTGCCACAATGAATGTTACATACGTGGTGGAAAGCGGCAATTTGAGCGATGTACCCATAATAATCAGCAGCCCCGCAATGACGAGATTGACCGATGCGCGAATGAGGTCGAATGCCGCACCGTCGGCAAGAATGGCTTCGTCTTTGTTAAAACGTGAATCAATCCACCGGCGCACGGGTTGCGGCGTGATATTTTCCAAGCCTGCCGCCAGATGATTGGCTCCGCGGACGATACTTTTGGCGACACGGCTGCCGCCGAACATCTCGTCCCCCTCCGCCTGACGCGACAGGTTGACCGAGGTCTGCACCACATTCTGCGCTTTCTTGGACATCGTGAGTGCTATCACCATTATCGTCCCCGCTCCGAGAAGGAAGAATGCCGAAGTATGGGCGGGGTCGTTGAGCGCGGACATCATATATGTGGAGGCATCGGCACCGCTTGCAGCATAGTCCTGATAAGCGGACAAAGCAGCCAGCGGCACCCCCACGAAATTGACAAGGTCGTTGCTCGCAAAAGCCATCGCCAGTGCGAATGTACCAAAGAGGATAATAATGCGGAAGACATTGACTTTCATCAAGTAGAGCACCTCCATCAGCAACGTACAGCCTACGAAGATGATACCCATCAAAGCCCCTGTATTCGCACTAATCCACTCGTTTACACCCACAGGCATAAGCGGACTTTTTGCCAGCACCTTGACCAGCACAAAGTACAAAATCGCCGTGATACTCAAGCCACCGAAAAGACCGATAAAATACTTGAGCCGCGGCGTATAGTTGAATGTAAAAATCAGACGCGCAATCCATTGCACGACCGTGCCGACCACAAAAGCGATCCCCACCGAAAGGAATATACCGAGGATCACCTCCAACGCCTTGCCCGTATTGAGCAGGGCATAGAAATTGAGCGTCCCCGTGGTGTCGGCGGCTATCTTCATACATGCCAGACAGAAGGTACCGCCAAGGAGTTCAAACACCAGCGAAACCGTAGTACTGGTAGGCATTCCGAGGGAATTGAACACATCCAAGAGGATGACATCGGTCAGCATCACCGCCATGAAAATACACATAATCTCCTCGAAGGAGAACTGCTCGGGACGGAAGATACCGTGGCGGGCGATGTCCATCATACCGTTGCTTGCCGCCGCGCCCACAAAGACACCAATGGCGGCAATAAAAATAATTTTCTTAAGCGAAGTAACCTTGCTGCCTACCGCCGAATTGAGAAAATTGACGGCATCATTGCTCACTCCCACCCATAAATCGATGATTGCCAGCACAAACAAAAACACAATCATCACCAAATAAATCGTACTCATTTTTTTATTATTCTATTTCGGCGCAAAAGTACAGCGATTTTGCAAAGAAAAAATGTATATTTTGTGAAGAAATTGTGAAGAAGAGAGCGAAGGTTTGTGCGTTTCGCAAAAAAGATGTAATTTTGCGAGTGCTTTTGAGGAGCCTACGCCCCCGCAAGCGGGGCGAGAGAAATAAAAGAAATTAAAGAATTTGTCTCCTTTGCCGGCTACGCGGCAAGAAAAATGGAAGAAAATTGACAAAATCTTTTTTATTTCTTTTTCTCGTGAGCGGAGCGAACCAACAACGCAAAGCCAATAACGTGAAACCACAAACGCAGAGCCACCAACGTGAAACAACAAACGTGAAACCAATAGCGCAAAGCCACCAACGTGAGCGCAGCGAACAATTAACACCTATGGCACAGATACTGATAGTGGACGACGAGGACGATATTTGCCAGATACTCGCCTACAGCCTGCAAACAGCAGGTTACGAGACGCGTATCGCCCACTCTGCCGAAGAGGCTATTCCTCTCGTGCGTGCGTGCGCGCCCGATCTCATATTATTGGATATTATGCTCGACGGTATGTCGGGTACGCAGATGGCGGCCTATCTGAAGAACGAAGGGCTGATGACCATGCCCGTTATCTTCCTGACCGCCCTCGGCGGCGAGACAGACGTGCTGAAAGGGTTCCAACTCGGAGCGGACGACTATATCACCAAGCCTTTCCGTATCACCGAGGTGCTGGCGCGTGTGGCAGCCGTGCTGAAACGCACAGGCGGGAACCGGCAGCCGCAGACACCCGGTATGCTGACCTATCAGGGGATCGTCATCAACGACCAAGACAAGTCGCTCACCGTGGACGGCACCCCCGTGAGCATCACCCGCAAAGAACTCGAACTGCTATCCTATCTGCTGACCCACCAGGGGCAGATGCTCTCGCGCAGCCAACTGCTCAACGCCGTATGGCACGACGACTCGTATGTACTCGAACGCACCGTGGACGTGCATATCACCCATCTTCGGCGCAAAGTGGGCAAGTACGCCGAGCACCTGCAGACCAAATCGGGTTTCGGGTATATCTGGCGGACATAGAAACTACCAATTAGCCCAATTAGCCCAATAAAAACAACACTCAACTACCGATATGACCATTACCATCACTATCATTGTCTGTCTCATTCTGCTGGGCGGACTGAGTTTTATCATCTACCACCAGTGGAGCGAACGCCGCGTGATGAAAGCGCGCGAGCAGCAGCGTCTCGAACTGACGCAGAACATCTCGCACGAACTCAAAACGCCGGTGGCAAGTATCCTCGGTGCGCTGGAGACCATTCTGCTCCACCCCGATATGGACACCAAGCAACAGCACGAGTTTTTGGAACGCGCCTACCAGCAGGCAGGGCGGCTGAGCAACCTTGTGGAGGACATCTCGATGCTCAACAAACTCGACCTCAACACCCAACTGTACGACCGTTTGGAGTTGGAACTCAGTTCGGTAGTGAAAAATGTGGTGGAGGATGTTACGCCGCGCGTGGAGGAACTCGGGGCGAAAATCACCTATTCCGTACCCGACCATATCATCATTTCGGGCAACTATACCCTGCTCTACTCTATCTTCCGCAATATCGTCGATAACTCGCTCAGCCATGTAGGCAAAGGCGTACAGATACATATTGATTGCACAGGACAGGCACCGAGTTATATCTATTTCTCGGTCTATGACAACGGTCCGGGTGTCCCGCCCGAGTGTCTGCCGCACCTGTTCGAGCGTTTCTACCGCGTGGACAAAGGTCGCAGCCGCAAATTAGGGGGCACGGGCTTGGGGTTGTCTATCGTGAAACATGCCGTTCAGTTCCACGGCGGCACCATCACCGCTCTCAACCGCGAAGGCGGAGGATTGGAGTTCCAGTTCTCGCTTGCCCGCCATCTCGGCGAAAAATTGTAAACATCCCCTTTGATGCACCGGAAATATACGGTTTATGCATTTTGCCTGCATCATAATACCAATTACGTAGAAAAGACGTAGAAAGGACGTAGAAAGAATTTGGGTTTTGCGGGAGAATAAGCCGCTTTTTATGCAGAATATGCACGATATTTGTGCATATTCTGCATATTTCTTTTATACATAGCCTCGTTTGGGTATCTTTTTCAGCATATACTTGCAATTACGGCTTTTTTGTTGTACCTTTGCACACGTAAAATGGTGTATCAGGTATGTTTGAATATATAAAAAGGTTCTTATCCGGTCTGTTGTTAGTGCTTGCCGTACCTTGTTTCGCCCTCCGCGTGGAGTGTGTCGGCACGGCGATACAAACTGTCAATCAAGGCGATACGGTGTTTATCTTTGCCGAAGAGATTGCTATGCGTACCAAGGATGGTATGCCTGCCGACTGGTACAAAACCGACGGCACTTTGGCACAATCCAATGCGGCGGATGTATTTCTCGACAACGGCGGATACTATGTAGAGACCGGAGGCACACGCGACTATTTCTACGTATTCTCGTATGCCGACTACCGTCCGGAAAACATTGTGCTGGAGGTAACGCCCAACTGTCGAGACACCCGTCTGACCGTCTCGGGTACGCTTCCCGAGATGACCTACCGCTCGCCTGCGGGCATACGCACACTCCCGCGCACGTGTTCCCTATCCTATACCGACCTCAGTTGGAACTCGGCTGACCTGCAATGGCAGGACTCGGCAGTAGTATTGAGCGACCAGACGTTCCGTCTCGGCGAATATACCCTCCCTGCTATCTATAAAGCGACCGACATCTGCCTGTGCTATGAACCGATAGCCGCACAACTCGGCTTGGAGCAGGACTCCGTATGTATCACTTTGACGGAACCCGTAGCGGTGAAGTCCATGCCCACCACACAAACTACCGTCCGCGGCACAGAGATGGAGAACGAGGTGGACAGACCTACCGACGCTTCCGTGCTGAAAGGCTCTGCACCGATAGACGTGCTTTTCAAAGCCAACCCTACACCCGCTGTGGACTATTTCTCGTGGACTATCTACAAAGGTACGCAACTGATTGTTACCCGCACCGACGAAGAGCACCGCTACACATTCAGCGAACCGGGTTCGTACCGTGTGGTCAGCACCGTCAGCAATGCTGTTTGCCCGTGCCAAGACACCGAGAACCCCGATTGTGAGCGGGATTCGACCGAGATTACCATCGCCGTCAGCGAGTCGCAACTGTTAGTTCCCAACGTCTTCACCCCCAACGGCGACGGCAAGAATGACGAGTTCCGCGTGCTGTACCGCTCCATACGGGAGTTCCATTGCTGGGTGTACAACCGCTGGGGCAAGTTGGTCTATGAGTGGACAGACCCCGCCAAGGGTTGGGACGGCACCATCAACGGGCGCCCTGCCGCCGAGGGGGCGTATTTCTATGTTATCCGTGCTTTGGGTACCGATGCCGCCCCCAATGCGCGATACACCTCCAAAATCAAATACACCAAAGCCAAGAACAACGCTGCAGACGCCGCCATCGGTGTCTATCAGCTCTCCGGCGACATCAACCTGATACGGGGGAAATAATCCCAATGGACGATCTGACAAACAATTATACAGAATATGAAAAAAATACTGATGACTATGGCTATTGCCGGTACTACTTTGGCGGCTGTGGCTGCCACGCCTGCTGATGCAGACAACCCGTTCTTCCACGAGAAAGAATGGAAAACGCCCCACGGCACGTATCCTTTCAACGAGATCCGCCCCGAGCACTATATGCCCGCCTTCGAGGAGGGTATGCGCCAGGGCTTGGCGGAGATTGATGCAATCGTAAACAACCCCGCAGACCCGACCTACAAAAACACCATCGAGGCGTACGAGAAGTCGGGACATCTGCTCTCGCTTGTAGCAGGATGCTTCTACAACCTGACCAACTCGGACACCAACGAGACCCTCGACAGCATCGAGACAGCACTGACCCCCAAGATGTCGGAGTACTCGGCAAACATCCGCCTCAACGAGGGACTTTTCAAACGAATCAAGGCCGTGTACGACCAGAAAGACAAACTCAAACTGACCAAAGAGCAAGCCAAACTGTTGGACGACATCTATGAATCGTTTGCCAACAACGGGGCTAACCTAAGTCCCGAGGACAAAGAGACCTACCGCGAGTTGTCCTCCAAACTGAGCCAACTGACCCTTCTCTACGGGCAGAACGTACTGCGTGCCACCAACGCATGGTCTATGCTCCTTACCGATGAGTCGCTGCTTGCCGGTCTGAACGACGACACCAAGGCTATCCTACGCGACAACGCCGAGAAGAAAGGGTTGCAAGGCTGGTTGCTCAACCTGAAACCGACCACTTATATTCCCGTAATGCAGGACTTGGACAACCGTGACATCCGTCGTGAGTTGTACACCGCCTACAACAGCCGTTGTATCGGCGGCGAATACGACAACACGCAGGTTATCATCGACATCGTAAATACCCGTTTGGCTCTCGCCAACCTGTTCGGCAAAAAGACCTACGCCGAGAAATCGCTCCACAAGACGATGGCGGAAACCCCCGAAAAGGTCTATCAGTTGCTTGACCAACTGCGCGACAGTTATATGCCCGCCGCACGTGCCGAAGTGGAAGAACTGCAGCAGTTTGCTACCGCACACGGTTTCTATGCCACTATCCAACCATGGGACTGGAGTTACTATTCCAAGAAACTGAAAAACGAAAAATATGCCATCTCCGATGATGACCTCCGTCCGTATTTCGAGGAAGATGCGGTTATCCAAGGTGTCTTCGGTTTGGCAAAACGTCTCTACGGCATTACTTTCAAAGAGAACAAGAACATCCCTGTTTACAACCCCGAAGTGAAAGCCTACGAGGTGTTTGACGAAAAGGGCAAATATCTGGCGGTTTACTATGCCGACTTCCACCCGCGGGACGGCAAGCGCGGTGGTGCATGGATGAACGATTTTCAGCCGCAATACCGCGACGGCAAAACCGACCACCGTCCGCATATTGTCAATGTAATGAACTTTACCCGCCCCACAGCCGACAAACCGGCTCTCTTCACATACGACGAGGTGGAGACTTTCCTCCACGAGTTCGGACACGGCTTGCACGGTATGCTCACCCGCTGCCAATACTCGGCTCTGTCGGGCACCAGCGTGCCGCGCGATTTCGTAGAGTTGCCTTCGCAGTTCAACGAGAACTTCCTCGGCGAGAAAGAGTTCCTTGACACCTTTGCCAAGCACTATCAGACCGGCGAGAAGATGCCACAGGAACTGATTGACAAGATCAAGGCTTCCAACAACTATCATGCGGCGTATGCCTGCGCACGCCAACTCTCGTTCGGCTATCTCGATATGGCTTGGCATACGCTTACCGAGCCTTTCACCGTACCTGCCGACCTTACTACCGAAGAGGCGGTTATCAAGTTCGGCAACGACGCTATGGAACAGGTGCGTGTAGTACCCAACGTATGCGGCACACAGATGGAGACCGCTTTCACCCATATTTTCTCGGGCGGATACGCAGCAGGCTATTACAGTTACAAATGGTCGGAGTTGCTTGATGCAGACGCATTCTCCGTATTCAAGGCGGCTGCCGAGAAGAAGGGCGGTACGATCTTCGACAAGAAGTCGGCGGAACTCTTCCGCAAGAACATCCTGGAGCGCGGCGGCACCGAACCCGCAATGGACTTGTACAAACGTTTCCGCGGCGGCGAGCCCACTATCAATGCCCTCCTGGAGCGCGACGGTATCAAGGCTATCACCCTCCAATAAACGCACATATCCATACTAAAAAGAGGCTGTCTAATGTATGTCAGGCAGCCTCTTCTATTGTAATCAACTGATTGTAAAGCAGTTAGCACATTACGCATACATAACTACCTGAAATACAAGCAAAAACAGCATAATCACATACCAATCACATTGTATATTCAAATTATCGTTTGTATCTTTGCAGAAGATTTAACATTAAAGTGTGGAACAAGACCGACAATCACATAGCCGTAAGAGGCCGTTTCGTATGTTCCGTCCCCACACTTTTACATCCCAAAACAGGATAGTTCGTTGGGCAATCAATGACCCCGTATTCACAATGAATGTTCACTGATGTAGCGATGTCAAATCAAAATCAAATACAATACTATAAAATCAAATCATATGCGGTACATTGGTATTGACGTTAGCAAAGCCACCCTTATGGTTGCTTACCCACAAGACAACAAAAAGTGCAAAACCCGAGAGTTTCAGAACACCTCCAATGGTATTCATACTCTCATCGCCACCCTGCAAGCAGATGACCATTGTGTGATGGAGGCGACCGGTAACTACGGTTATCTGTTGCTCTATCTGCTGGACAAGGCAGGCATCTGCACCAGCATGGAGAACCCGCTCAAAGTAAAGAACTTCGCACGCACGATGCTCTCTGTCACCAAGACGGACAAGGCGGATGCACAGTTGCTTTCTCTCTACGGAGAGCGTATGAAACCAGAACCGTACAAGATACCGTCCGAGGCTCTCCTGCTGCTCAAGCAGAAAAGGGCGGTGCTCAGGCAATTCAAGAAACAACTACTTGCCAACAATAACCTCAAAAAAGCCTTGGAGGCGATGCCCAAACAAGACCACAAAGCCATCACTGCCATTGAGAAAGTGACCGTTGCCTTGGAAAAGCAAATCAAGGAGGTGGAGGAGGAACTCAATACGCTCACACAGGCAGAGTTCAACCAGCAGATGAGCAGGCTGACCACTATCAAAGGCATTGGTACGACTCTTGCCGCGGCACTCATTATCACCACAGGCGGATTTACCTACTTTGATAACGCCAAGCAAGTCTCGCGGTATTTGGGGCTTTGTCCGACCTATCAGCAGTCGGGGACGTCAATACATGTCAAAGGGCACATTAACCGCAACGGAGACCCCTATCTGAGGGCGCAACTCTATACCGCCTCGTGGTCAATGATAAAGTATAACGCCGCCTGTCGGGAACTCTTTACGCGGTTGAAAGAAAGAGGCAAATCCGGAAAACTGGCGTTGGTGGCGGTGATGAACAAAAGCATCAGGCAATGTTTTGCGGTTGTCAAACACAACACCGATTATCAGGACGGATTTGTCTCCAAGGAACCTCAACCACTCCCCGCAGGGAGCGCCTGCCGGCAAGGGAGTGTCGGAACACTCCCGACGAGGCAATAATTTACACTTTTACCCATAAAAATCATTTTTTTCAACATAGTTCGTACGAATCACATACACATAACATAGACCTTACAGCATAAGGTTGGCAGAGTCTATCAGGATGGTTACCGGTCCGTCGTTGATAAAATCCACCTGCATATCCGCACCAAAACGACCGGTCTCCACTGGCAGTCCGTACTCGCTGCGAAGGCGGTTGTTGAAATAATCATAAAGCGGCTCCGCCTGCTCCGGGCGGGCGGCTCGGACAAACGAGGGGCGGTTGCCGTGCCGCACATCGCCATAGAGCGTAAACTGGGAGACAGACAAGACAGCACCACCTATATCCCTGATACTCCGATTCATTTTGCCTTCCGCATCCTCAAAAACACGCAGTTGCGCCACTTTTTTGGCTATATAGTCGGCATCCTCCTGCGTATCCGTATGCGTAATACCTACCAGAAGCATAAAACCTTTGTCAATATGTCCCACCGTTTTGCTATCTATCCAGACCGTGGCATTCGTGGCACGCTGTACAATCACTCTCATAACGATTCGTTTTTTCAGCAGGCATACCGCCCGCAAACCGGCTACAAAGGTACATACAAAAAATGACATGTCCAAATCGCCCTGCGGCTGCCCGCAAGCAGAGCGTATAGAAAGTTTGCCTATATCGAAAAAAAGCAGTACCTTTGTACCCCGAAAGATGAAGATAGCGTTTACCACACTCGGTTGCAAACTCAATTTTGCGGAAAGCAGTGCGTTAGGCAAAGCCCTGACGCAGCGCGGGCACGTGCGTGCCAAGCAAGGCGAAGAAGCCGATGTATGTATCATCAACACCTGCTCCGTAACCGATGCCGCCGACCACAAAGACCGGCAGGCTATACACCGTATCCGCCGTCAGAACCCGAATGCCATCCTTATTGTTACGGGCTGCTATGCCCAACTCAAACCAGGGGAGATAGCCGGGTTCCCCGAGGTGGATTACGTACTCGGGCAGGATGAGAAGTTTGCCATTCCCGACCTTGTGGAGCGGCTGGAACAACGCCCGCACGAAGCCACCGTCCAGACCTCCGCTATCCGCGAAGTGGACGCTTTCCACGGTGCCTACTCCAAAGACGACCGCACACGCTGTTTCCTGAAAGTACAGGACGGGTGCAACTATTTCTGCACCTACTGCACCATTCCGCTTGCCCGCGGCAAATCGCGCAACCCGAGCATCGCCTCGCTGGCGGACGAAGCCGCACACGCCGTACAGGACGGCGCAAAAGAGATAGTGCTCACAGGCGTGAACATCGGCGATTTCGGGCGCACTACGGGCGAAACGTTTATCGGTCTTTTGCAGGCGTTGGACACGCTGCCCACCGATATGCCCTACCGCATACGTATCTCCTCCTGCGAACCTAACCTGCTGAGCGACGAGGTCATCGATTTTGTGGCAAAGAGCCGTCATTTCGCACCGCATTTCCATATCCCATTGCAGTCGGGCAGCAACGAAGTCTTGAAGATTATGCACCGCCGCTACACCCGCGAACTCTTTGCCGAGCGTGTGGAACATATCCGCCGCGTGATGCCCGATGCCTTTATCGGCGTGGACTGTATGGTGGGCGTGCGGGGCGAGACGGACGAATACTGGGAAGATTATCTGCAATTTATATCGGCTTTGCCCATCAGCCAACTGCATGTATTCACTTATTCGGAACGCGCACACACGCGTATGCTCGAGATGGATTTGTATGTCGTGCCGCAGAAAGAGCGCGAACGCAGGAGCAAATTGCTGCACCAAGTGAGTGCCGACAAATTGGCGGCTTTCTACCGCGCCCACGCAGGTGAGCCGGCCACCGTACTTTGGGAAAGCAAACGCATCCGGGTATCGGACAACGAATATCGTATGGACGGCTTCACCGAGAACTATATCCGCATCTCCTGCCCCTATGACAAAAGCAAAATCAACACCTTTGAAAGGTTAATAATTCCTAACGATATTGCACCATAAAAACTCCGTGCCATTCAGCATAGGATGTGCTTAGGATGCGCATAGGTGAAGCGTGAGGCGGGTGGGCATAGCCCACTGAGCGCCGGAGCGACACGAAGCCCAATGGGGCTGAGTAGAACTCCATATTAACTTAGAAGGGGTTTACGCTCCGTTTCTTACAGTCTGTTTTTATTATATCTTAACAAAAGGGATTGGCAGAAATCCCTGTATTGTGTTTTTATGCAAAACTTTTTCTCATTCAAGGACGTGTTCCGTCCCAAACTCTTTACGGCCATGCGCGGCTACAACAAAGAGCGTTTCCTGCAAGATGCCATTGCGGGTATCATTGTAGGTGTAGTGGCTATTCCGCTGGCAATCGCTTTCGGTATCTCGTCGGGTGTAGGTCCCACTGAGGGACTGATTACCGCCATTATTGCGGGGTTCATCATCTCGGCTCTCGGTGGCAGCAAAGTGCAGATCGGCGGTCCTACGGGTGCGTTCATCGTCATCATCTATGGTATCATTCAGGAGCACGGACTCACGGGATTGCTCATTGCCACTATTATGGCAGGCATACTCCTTATTATTATGGGTTTATTCAAACTCGGCAGCGTGATCAAGTTTGTCCCCTATCCCGTTATTGTGGGCTTCACGGCGGGTATTGCGCTGACTATTTTCACCACCCAGATGAACGACCTTTTCGGTCTCGGTATCACCGATGCGCCCGCCGACTTTGTGCATAAATGGATTTGCTACGGACAGCACTGGCAGGACGTAAACTGGTGGGCGTTCGGTATCGGTATTCTCTCCATTCTGATTATCATCTTCACCCCGCGGCTTAGCAAAAAGATACCCGGGTCGCTTATCGCCATTATCGTGATGACTCTGGCGGCGTGGCTGCTGCGCAAGTATGCAGGCGTTACGAGCCTGACCACCATTGCCGACCTGTACGAGTTGCCCCACGGTATGCCGGCGCCCCACCTGCCCTCTATCGAACTGCAAGAAGGGCAGACGCTGCTTATGCTCATTCAAGACCTCTTCCCTGCAGCGTTCACTATCGCTATGCTCGGTGCCATCGAATCGCTGCTGTCGGCTATGGTGGCAGATGGTGTGATTGGTGACCAGCACAACTCCAACACCGAACTGATTGCACAAGGTATCGCCAATGTGGTCGTGCCGTTCTTTGGCGGTATTCCCGCTACGGGGGCTATCGCCCGCACGATGACCAATATCAACAACGGCGGCCGCACCCCCGTGGCAGGAATCATCCATGCCGTGGTACTGTTGCTCGTGCTGCTGTTTCTCGGCACGCTGGTAGGTATGATTCCGATGGCTTGCCTGGCAGGTGTACTGGTGATGGTCAGTTACAATATGTCGGGTTGGCGGTCGTTCCTGTGGCTTGCCAAAGCACCGAAATCGGACTTTATCGTAATGTTGGTTACCTTTGTGCTGACCGTCATCTTCAACCTCACCATTGCTATCGAGGTAGGTCTGCTGCTGGCGGTTATCCTCTTTATCAAGCGTACCAACGAGGCGACGGTTATCCGTACGTTCTCCGACGAACTCGACCCGAGCAAGAACAACGATATCCGTCTCCACGGCGACGATCTCGAAATGCTCCATATCCCGCAGCACACCGATGTCTATGAGATCGACGGTCCCTATTTCTTCGGCATTGCCAACAAGTTTGAGGACATCAGCCGGCGGATAGGTATGGACGGGCAGAAAGTGCGTATTATCCGTATGCGCAAGGTGTCGTTTATCGACTCAACGGGTATTCACAACCTCGAGCAACTCTACCGGCGCACCCAGTCGTGCGGTATCCGGTTGGTTCTGTCGGGTGTGAACCACCATGTCTTCCACGCTTTGGAGAAAGCGGGTGTAGTAAAACTCATCGGACGGGAGAACATACGCGACCATATCAACGGTGCTCTTGCACGTGCCGCCGAGATAGTAGGCGAAGAGACGGACAAGACACAGAAATAACTTTGTTGAATAGCAGTTCGAAGACAACAAATAATAAGAAAAAGGCTTTACATTTTATAAAAATACAAGCCTTTTTCTGTCTATATTTGACGATATGCACTATTTTTTGTAACTTTGCACACTTTCTATACCAATCAGACTATTATGAAACAACGACTGACTATCATCGACTTTGTCGAGAAATACACTGCGGAGTATGCCGACCACGTCTTTCTCCGTGAGAAAGTGGACAATGTGTGGACGGAAACCACCTACCGCGAGACCCGCGAACAGGCACACGTGATCGGTGCCGGACTGATGGCACTCGGTATGCAGAAAGGCGAGCGTGCCGCACTCCTTTCGCAGGGGCGCAACCTGTGGGTAACGGGCGAACTGGGTATTCTGTATGCAGGCGGTGTGAACGTGCCGCTCAGTATCAAACTGGAGGAATCAAACGACCTGCTTTTCCGTATCCGGCACTCTGACGCACAATATATTATGACCTCGGAGCAGCAACTGCCCAAGATACGGAAGATCCTGCCCGAGTGCCCGAATGTGAAATATGTCATCGTCTTCGATACCCTGCCCGAGTACCAGGATCGCGAGATCTGTATTACCGAGGTGATGGACAAAGGCCGTGCCTTGCTGGCAGCCGAACCCGAGAAATTCGTGGAGCGTTATCAGTCGGTAGGTCCGGACGATTATGCCAACATCAGTTATACATCGGGTACGACGGCAGATCCGAAGGGCATCCTGCTCACCCACCGCAACTATACCGCCAATGTAGAGCAGGCACGTTCGATCATCGGTGTTGAGCCCGACGATGTGATGCTCATCATCCTGCCGCTTGACCACTGTTTTGCGCACGTGGCAGGGTTCTATACCATGATGTCCTACTGCGGCAGTATCGCCACCGTACCGGTAGGCAAAACGGCTCTGGCTACGCTCAAGAATATCCCGCTCTCTATCAAAGAGGTGCGCCCGATGGTGATGCTGTCCGTTCCTGCGTTGGCACGCAATTTCCGCAAGAGTATTGAGACCGGCATCAAGGCGAAAGGTGCTTTCGTAGAGAAACTATACACCTTCGCGCTCAACAATGCCATCAAATACAATAAGGAGTACTGGAACCGCGGCGGTTGTCAGGCTTGGCGCAAACCGTTGGTGAACCTGTTCGACAAACTGATTTTCAAGTCGGTGCGCGAGGGATTCGGCGGACGGATGAAATTCTTTGTAGGCGGTGGTGCGCTGCTGGATATTGAGTTGCAGCGTTATTTCTGCGCAGTGGGTATGCCGATGTTCCAAGGCTATGGCTTGAGCGAGGCAACGCCTATCATCTGTGCCAACTCTACGGGACACGCCATCTTCGGCTCAAGCGGACGTATCGTCTCCGACCTCGAACTGAAGATCTGCGATGCCGAGGGGAATGTCGTCCCGGACGGCGAGCGCGGCGAGATTGTTATCAAGGGCGAAAACGTGATGGCAGGCTACTGGAAGAACCCCGAGGCTACCGCCAAGACGATTGTGGACGGCTGGTTGCATACGGGCGATATGGGCTATGTAACGAAGAAACATCCGGGCTACCTGTGGGTGGTAGGTCGTTTCAAGTCGCTGCTCATCAGTGCCGACGGCGAGAAATACAGTCCGGAGGGCTTTGAGGACGGACTGACCGACGGCAGCAAATACGTGGAGCAGGTGGTGCTGCACAACAACCAGAACCCCTATACAATGGTGCTGATTGTGCCTGCCAAAGAGGCGTTGCGCGAGTATGCCAAGTCGAAAGGGCTTGACCCGAAGACCGACGGGGGCAAACGCCTGATGCTCCAAAAAATACAGGACGAGATTGACTCCTACCGCAAAGGCGGCAAGCACTTTGGCGAGTTCCCTGAGGTATGGTTGCCCAAGGCTGTGGCAGTACTGCCCGAGGCATTCACGGAGCAGAACCACATGGTCAATTCGACTATGAAGATTGTACGCGGCAAAGTGGAGCAACACTATCAGGACCGCATCGACTACGCTTATACTCCCGATGGGCGCGACCTGTTCAATCCGAAGAATATGGCGGCTCTCGACTAAAAAGAAAGCATATACACAAAAAAGCAGACACCGAAAAAGTGCCTGCTTTTTTGTGTATATCCAATGGAGTTTCCCAAACAGTTGGCACCAAAGATATCCTTTGCCGCAAAGCGGCAAGAAATCTAAGTAAATTTTTGTCTTTACATCCATAAATTGCCGTAAATCTTATTGCCTACGGAGGCAAGGTTATGTCATTCTGCTTGTATCGAACTGATGCTATTCATCAGCGGAAAGTCTTCAAGTATGCCTTGTGGTCGTCGCTGATGCGGTAACTCTCTATGGCTTTCTGAATAGTCTTGCGGTGCGTCCAGTCAGCCAAACGGTGCTGCTCTATATAGGGCAAAGCCGCCTCGTACTGCTTTGCCAGGGCGGTAGCAAAATACCACGCCACCCCCATACGCACATAGTAGTGGTCGCTCTCTATGGCTGCCACACGTGCCAACAGTTCTGGGCGGAACAGAGTGTCCAGAAAATGCGTCATCAGCATATTCACACCAAAGCGGATCGTATAGGGCTCGGTGCTGCCCGCCCAACGCAGGCAGTCGGTCAAGAGCCTGTCGGGCTGCCGTTTGGCGGCAAGGCGGAAAGCCCGTGGCTGCACAAGGTCGCATGTAGCCCAGTTGTCCACAAAAGGCAACCACCGGTTTAATAGCGCAATGGTCTTGTCGTAGTCTTTCTCCTCACAGAGGATCAAACCGTGCAGGGTGTTCTCGTCGTAGTACTCATGCGGGAGTGTGTTCATAAACGCCTCTATGTAAGGCTGTTTGGCAATCTGTTTTGCCAAACGGCGCATAGTGGGCATACGCACACCTATCACTTTCTCGGGCGGCAGTGTGGGTATCAGGCTGCTATGAAACTGCCGGTACCGCTTGTCTTGCAGCGCAAAGAGTTGCTGTTGTATCTCGGTCATAAAAAACAGGTTATCCTTATGGAAAGGTCAAGAAAAGATAAAAAGGAGATTGCCGAAATACTCAGGCAATCTCCTTTTTTTATTGTACCATCACTTTCGTGCGATAGGTCTGCCCTGTGGCAAGGCGCACATCGGCTATCACGAGCCCTGACGGACTGCCGAGCGTCAGCACAGGCGTTTGGTGTGCGGGGGCGGCAGTATGCAGCAGGCGTCCTGCCACATCATACAGACGCACCTCGGCTATATCGCCCGAAGCGACCACAGAAACCATCTCGCGGCTCACCGAGAACGCACGCACGTGCTGCCCCTCGGTATCGGTCATTGCGGGTACATCGTCAATCGGCGTTGTCGGATTGTCAGGGGCTTTGTACGGACCTTCGATATAATAGCGTGCCTCGTGGTTAGCGGGCGTGGCGATACGGATACGGCTGTCGTTGCAAATACGGCGGCGCATTCCGGTCTTGCTGTCGCACAGGTAGCACTCCTGCTCCCACGCCCTATTCAGCCCGAAATAGAGTGTCAGGCTGTCGGTACGGTAATCGTCCCCAATCACAAAACCGAGCGGCACGATACCTATCTGCTCACGGATGTCTATAGCCAGCGGCTGCGTACCCGCAAGGGTGTAGATATTAAGCGGCGATACCGACACATTGCCGCTGTTGGCTGCCTCCACGCCCGACGACATAAAGATAACATCCTCGTCGGCATTGTAACCGTTGTTGGCAAAGTCGATTGCCGCCAGAGTGGCAAAAGCACGGTTGTAGTCGGTATAAGCCACGATGTTCATTATCTGACGGCTGAGCGTATGCCCGTTGGCGCGGCGCGGTGCGGCAGAAGCGGTGTTGGTTTGCGCCGTGGTCAGAGCCAGACACGCCCGAGTTATCTTGACGGTAACGCTTGTGGCGGACGCATCTTTGGCGGTCAGCATAACCGACTGCATCGGGGCGATAAAGCGGTCGGCATCATTGGCAGTAGTGCTTGCCACCGTAATCCACGCCCCGTTTTTCTGATAGCGGAAAGTACCCTGTTCCAATATATCGCTGTTTGCTTCCTGCAACTTGAACACATCCATATATGCCATCGTCGGGTTGCCGAACAGGAACAAACCGCTACCCGCTTTCTTGTCGATAGTAACCGACATAGTGCCGTTTGCGTCGGGCGCAAATGCCAACCTGCCGCTGTTGGTACGGCTGACCGTCTCGGTGCGCGTGGGTTTGCCCGCATCGTTGTAATAAGTAAACTCCACATCGGGCTTTGGCAGACGTATCTCCATATCCTCCACCCCGTCGCCGGGTCCCCACCCTGCTACCGACAGACCGCGTCCGGGTGTCAGACGCTCGCCCATTCCGCTTGACTCCTCGAATGCCAGCGTCTCGCTCTCAATATGCGTGGCGGTAACTTTGGTGATGTTCTGGTTGTAGTACGAAGCCCAGAAAGCATACGCCGCATCGGTTGTTCGCAAACCCGAGAACGGCTGTACCGTAAAGTCCTGCGTATAATCGTCCGCTGCCTTTGCGGGTTCCAGGCTCTTGCCGTTGATATACGTACCCGTATGAGGGATAAAGAAATCGCCCGAATACATATCCTGCAACGGAGCCGACACTGTGTTCCAATAGGTGGACTGCATAGGCATATCCACATACGCCGCCTCATAGGTCAGGTGTTCCTGCCCCAGCGCACGTGCGCCCGAACGGAACTGCAGTTTCTTGCAGACAGCGGAGTTGTAATGCACATCGGCGGAATAGCGGTCGTTCTCCTTGATTATATACGGATACTTCTCCTGATCCAGGTTAGATGGAATGATTACCACGCTGCTTGCCAGCGGCGCATAGCCCACGTCGCTCACCTTGCCGTCGATCAGCCCGAGCCAGTTCTGGTCTTCGCCCCAGTGGTAGTAGCCGTCCAGGTCTGCCACCGTCGGGTTCCAGATCACCGTATCGGGCACCACCAGCATAGTGATATAGGCATAGCCGATCATACAGCCGGTATTCTGTGCATCCTCCAACTCCATATTCTCGCTACGCGCACGCATCTGCACACGGAGCGTATATTCGTAGCCTGCACGCATAGTGGCGGTGTTCACCCGCCAGAAACCGGGGTGTCCTTCTCCGTAAGAGGGATTGGCGGCACTCAGATCCCGCATAGCGTCCACGTGGGCTTGGTCGATAGGTGCAAACCAAACGGTATCGCCGTTGCGATAGTATTTGTCTTTGTTGTCGGTGTAGATACGATCCTGTGTGTAGCGCATACTGAAATCGGGGTTGCCTATCCGTTGTAGCACCAGCGGATCGGTCGTGCCGTTGGCATCGATCTGCGTACTGTCCCAGCCCAGAATGACTTTGTTGCCGATACTGTCGATAGGTACGCCGAAACGTGTGTTTGCCTCGCTCTGCGTAACACGCATACGCGGTACGGAACCGTTGGCAGTAGCATCTTCGCTCACGCCAAGGTTCAGCCCGTAGTCGCTCTTGTTGCTGAATACCATCAGGTAGGTGGGCGTGGCGCACTCATTGAGCGTACGCAGCGTATCTTTGTACATCACCTGTGCCGTACCCGCCGTAGGATAAACCCAATAGCGCACCGTATCTTCGGAACGCATATAGAAATAGTCTTTCTCCAGAGCAAGGCGCAACAAACCGCGCTGGCACAAATCGACAATCACCTTGTAATGGTCGGTATTGTCCCAATAATCCGCTCCTGCCTTCAGTTTGCGGTAGTCGGTTACATCATAGTTGGACTTTTCCGACGATGTACGGCGCATATCGTCGATAGCCGCTTTGACTACATCGCGTGTGTAGCCGTATTTTTTCTTAAACGCCTCATCGGCAACAGCCTGTTGGGCAGCGTCCGCGGGGGCTTTCAGTCCGGCTTTGTAGGCGTAGTAGTAGATGTCGTCGAAGTCGTAGCCTACGAGCCATTCGCCCCGGGCCGCCGACTCCAGTGTTACATTGCGGTCGCCGTCTATCAGGTCGCCTTTCACGGTTATCTCGAGAGGATAACGCTCGTTGGCGCACTGCCCCTGTGCAGGATAGGTTTCGCCGTTGAACATAAACGATGTCCGCTCATAGACGGGCAACTCCGTACGCATAGAGCATAGTGTAATAGGCAGATCTGTTAATGCATACGCCGTCCGCACCTCGTACTTGTGCGTTACGTTGAATGTAGAGGAAGACAGCACTTCGGCTATATACATCACCCAGCGTTTCTCGTCGTTTTCCGTTACCTGCACATACCCGATATGGGTCTGTCCCTGAGAGGAATTGGCAGCATTGGTCTTGGCGATAAAATCGGACAGCGACTTGTACTGCTCGTCCTTAGCCGGCACAAAATCCTTGTCTTTCGGCAGCGGCACATAGCCGCACGTATCACTGGTCAGGTTGAAATAGTTCAGTTTCATCGCCGTATCAACCGTATTGTCATATATCTGATAATAGAGATTATTATTGATATAGTCGCCCACGAAACGGGTATAGTCCACTCGGATAATCGTGGCGGTGCGGTCTTCCCCGTTCTCGTCGCTCAGACATTTGGTGTTGGTCTGGAAAGCATCCAACGGCAGTTTGGACGCATAGAGCCACACATCGTCCACAAGGAAGTCGTTACCCGCATTGGTAGCGGAATAGTTGTAGAGTGTTACCCGCGATTCCTGATAGTTTTGCGCGGAAATCAGCGGAAAACGTATCTGCCGCCATAGTCCCTCCTTGGTGGCGTTGCCGTTGTCTAATTCGCCGGCATAATAGGTCTCCACACGTTCCCAGTCGTTCCAAGTGCCGTCCGTATTCTTGTTGCGTCCCTCGACAGCCACATTGAAATCGGGGTTGGACGCATTCTTGTCCGTCTTAGCCGGATTGCAAAGCCACATAGCGCAATACATCTGTTGTCCGGAGCACAGTTCTGCGTCCGTAGTGAGCGATACCACTTTGCCCGGCTCTTTGGCTCCGTCCACATACAAGCAATATCCGTCAGCCGCACCGCCGGTATGCTGCACCGTAGGCAGCAGCCACCCCGCAGTACCTGCCGCACCGTTGCAAGCCTCGGTACCTACCTTGTTTACAATGGCATACTCACCATAGTAGGCAAACGATTCGGGGTCTCTTTCGTTGCGGCGTTCAATATTGTCTTTTCCCATTACCGCCCGCGGATAGACAAAACCGTAGGTGGATTCGTCCACGGGCAGCGGATAGGGGTAGAGCATATACTCTTCGGTAGAGGGTTTGCTGAAATCGAAATTCTGCTCCGCAAACATAATATAGTTGCGGGTTATCTCATCTTTGTCAATCAGCGGTTTCGCACTCGGACCGTATCGCAGTGTATCGCGTGTCAGAGCAGCGTCTTTGCTCCAATGCACCGTAAAATGCGCCAGCCACAATGTGTCGCCGGTGTATTTACCTTGGAAAGTATTTTTCGTATCCTTTGACGTACCCGGTACAATCCATACCGCCCACTGCATAGTGGTGTCCTTGTCAGATACCACACGGAAATAGTCTTTCGCCTCATAATAATCACCTTTCTTATCGGCTCTTGCACTGAATGCATCCTCCTTGTCATGCGCCAGTTCGGAAAAACGGATTCCGTTCCAACGCATCCACCACGGCCAATAATTGCTCTTTGCTGTAGTGCGCAAATAGGTACCGTTTCCGTCCACGTCCACCCAGTAGTGCCGCAGCGGATTAGTAGCCCCGTCCGTTCTCACCAGTTCATAATGCGTTCTCAAGTCCACAGCAGTACCTATAGGCACCGTTGTTTCGTGCTTCTCATAGTAATGTCCGGTCTTACGCGTGCATTTCGCCAGCGAATCCGCCACCGCTTTCTTGATGGCGGTGTTGTTTTCGTCCGACTCGGAGCCGTCTTCTTCGGGGTCGTTTTTTTCCGGACGCAAGTGGAAAATCTGGCGGTAAGACAGCGTCGGTTCGGTAAGCGAAATCAATGTTTCGCCGCTTTTTTCCACCACATAATCCGAATAGTTGCTCACATCGCACGCTATATCCAGATCCAGATTCTCGTCCAGATGCACAATCGGCGTGGGGAACTGTGAGGTTACCTGGTTGGTATTTACATAATTGTATGATTTCGGGTTGCTTCCGCCGTAGGAATTATCCGGCAGGAAATACAAACCCAACGAATGTTCCGCATCATCATTGATAGCCAAAAACGGTTCGGTGATATTGCCGGAAGCCAGATAGTAGTTCAGACGCCCGTAAGGCATTTGTTTCCAGAAATTCTTCAGGGTACGCACCTTGGTTGTTCCGTTTTCCGTATAGGTGTAATACTGCGGGTCGCGCCCCGTATTATAGTCGTACCAGCGCATATAGCCGTTGAACCCGCGCTCGCGGAGCGTAAGCGGAATATCGGTGTTGGTGTCGTAATAGATAGTGGTGTCAATGGTATGCACACGCTGGTAACCACGCTCGTCAAAGGTGGTATAGCCCTTTCCGCGGTAGTGCTTGAACTCGGCATATTGTGCCGCGGCAGTGTTGCGCTGGGTGAGCGTCAGCGTACTGACTATGGAAGAATATCTTTCAGACGCATTAACCCATTGGTATTGGATTGTAATGGTCAGGTCGGTAGAACGCTGCGCCTCCGAAAACGGCTCCACCTCAATCGTAACAGTATCCTTATCCCCGCTCACTTTCAACCAGTTGCAAGGCGTAGTGGAAGTGGCAAAAGTATATTTGATAAGGGAATTATTGGTACCGAGTTGCTTTACAATATCCTGTTTGGAAGCCTTGTTGGGTATATAGCGCAAGATATGGTTCCCGCCATGGCTGGCTGTAAAAAATGCCAAACCGTTGTAGCGCACCAGGCTGTCCACGGCTATCTTGACGGTACCACCGTTTTCGTCAAACGTGATAATCGAACCGCTGAGCGAGGTTGTCTGATCCTCCACATAGTGCATATTTCCGTCCACGGAACAAAGCCCGTCCAACGAGGACACCTCCACACTTTTGTGCGAAAGCGGTCTGTCGCCGTGGAAAGAAATATAGGCAGTGCCGACCGTTTCCGTCCATACATTCCATTCCTGACGCCCGATAGGTATGGTCTTCTGTACCGGTGCAAAGCCGTCCCCCGATGCCGTAACCGTCAGCGTATCCATATAATGGAACCAGCCGCCCCAGTACTTGGGACCGGTACCTTTGGAAGATGACAATATCAAATAGGGCGATCTGCCTACCGGCTTGACTTGGAAAGAGAACGGCGCGTCTGCCGAATAAATATACTGCATCAGATTACGTGCCTCCATCTCCTGATACTGGTTATAGACCTTATCAGCCAATCCCGAGTTTTTCAAATCCGAGTTGGTAACAGGAATATAGTCGCCCCAATAAATATCTCGTTTTTCATACGCCTCTTTGGCACTTGGCATCCGCGAACAAGTCGGGTCATCCGGATCGGCTTTGTAGCCCCACCGGAAAGAGAACGAGACACCTGCCATATTATCTTTGGTCAGTTTCGTCGTGGTGCTGCTTTTCTCTATCCGGTCAGACGTATTCGTTGTTGCCGCACAAGCATAGTAGGCGGTAGTAACCTTGGTGGGCGAAACGATATTGAACAGCGCCACCTCGTCCTCATAGCCCCAGGTATATCTGGCTACGGACGTGGCTTTGGTGGTATATCCTTGGTTCTTGGTATCTTCCGTTGTACCATCGGGCAAACCGGTTTTCCAACTGGCAAAGGGGAAATAGTAATGCCCGTCCTGCTGATACTTCCACACCTTCGACTCTGCCCCATTGGGAATTATTTTAAATGCGACCTCCACACTCTCGTTATATTTCCACTGCTCAAACGAAAGGGCTGTCTCCGTAGCAGAAAGCGTCCAGCCGTCGTTGTAGGCAATGTATTGGGTTGTGGTTTGGTTGGTCCATTTGACGGGGCTTGTTGCGGTAGCGTTTTTCAGGTAGTCGCCGCTCCACGAGTGCGTAAACGTACTTGAATTATTCCTGTTATCCACAAGCGACAATGTGCCATTTTCTGCCACCGACAGCCAACTGCCCGTACCTACATTCTGATAACGGCGATACTCTACATTGTCAGTCGTTTCGCTCTCCGTCCGCCACAAGGCATTCGCCGTAATGGCACTGCGTTCCACACGGCCAATGGTGCCATCTACATCTGCCAGACAATGCCCGTCAATGGCAACCGACACCGTATCGCCCGCCGTAACCGGCGTGGTGGTGTCAGCCTTCACCCGTGCCTGCAGCACGCTCATACCCGTTATCCCCGCTGTCGCGCACACGCACGCGAAAAACATATATTTCAAACGCTTCATACTCTGTCTGGTTTACGCAATTGATACACTATCGATTTGAAACTCCGCACTATGGCATACACCGCGGCGCACGCCAGCAGCGGCAACAGCACATCGCCCACCGGGTTGTCATTACCGATGGCAGGTGTGGTCGGACGCCCGTTGGAACGCGCGTTGGCATACCATACCGCACTGCCCGCACTCTCTTCTTCGGCAAAAGCCTGTGCCAAAATGCCCTGCGAAACCTCTCTGTCCGCCACGGCGAAAGAACCTGTGTACGAGACCACAGCCGGGGCGACCGCCACGGCTCCGTTGGCGGAGGCATACACCTTTTCCGCCCCGCCGCTATATGCGGCAGCGGAGACACCGACGCCTCCGTAATACACTGAAGTGCTGCGAAATACGACGCCCGTATTCTGCGGCAGCATCATACCATTAGGAGATATACTCCCCTGCATATACGAATCCATTCACTATTTCCGGCAGGTGGAGACTAATAAAAAAGCACCTGCATCTATGTTAAAGTTTATCCTATCCGGCAAGTTAAACTTGCACCCTCAATAAAATAATTAACGCCTAATTACACGATAATTAACGTTCATAGTATTTTGTAGCAAAGCAAAATTATATGGTTAATTCGTGGTTAATTATATGTTCCAAAAATAAAGAAAATTAACGTCCAATTACACGATAATTAACGTTCATATTGATAATTGTACAAAGTCTAAAATCTCAAAACGGGCGCAAAGATAGCACAAAAAAAATATTTTTGCAATTTTTGGGTTAAATAATTATGTATTTTTCGCAAAATTCATCGGGGGGGGAAAAATAAAACATTTTAGACACAATAAAAGACGCCGTTATGCATAAAATATCCCATAGCCGTTATGCATAAAATATCCCATATCGGAACCATCTGCCCGCTCCTCCTATATTTCCGTATAGCAGGTATATGTCATCATCGGGTGATTATCGGGTGATTATCGGGTGATTAACGGGTTATTTCTAATAGAATGCTTATAGAATAAGCGGCGTTTACCCAGGAGTTGACACCAAGTGTCTGTATGACTATGAGCGCGGCGCGTGTTGCGCCGCAAGACAAGGTTTTGATGGTTTTGTTTTATAAATTCCTTTATTTCTTTAATTTCTCTCGCACCGCATAGCGAGTGCGTAGGACATCTTTTGCCAATTTTCTTCCATTTTTCTTGCCGCTTGCGGCATAGGAGACATTAGTGCCAACTGCTGGGTAACCACCGAATAAGCCCGTTCGGCTGATAGTGGCGTCAAAGCACCGCTTTGTGCGCAGCACGCGCCATTGTCAGCCGCTGCACGGAAACATTTTTTTCCTTTATTTCTTTTATTTCTCTCGCACCATAGAGGCTCCGCAAAATTTCTTTAATTTTGTGGTGAAGGAAATACCGCCTTATTGCGGATTTCCGACACGAAAGCCTGTGGCTTGAGTAGAACTCCTTAGACAGAGAGGAGAAACGGCGGCGACCTAAACTCGTACAACGAGTTTCAATGTCGCAAGCCCGTTTCGACGAGGCAGGTGCGTAGGATACCTTTCGTTTAATTTTTCCTATTTTTCTTGCCGCTTGCGGCATAGGAGACACTAAAATAGAGCGAGAACGCAGGCTTTGCGGCAAACAAAAACGCCTGCGCACTTGCGCAGACGCAAAAAAAAATGTACCTTTGCACATTGATAAAGCAGACGCAATGAAACCGGTAAAACTATTCTTGACAGACATCGATGGATGCATGACCGACGGAGGTATGTACTACAGTGCCAACGGCGACGAGATGAAACGCTTTTGCGTGTACGACGGTATGGGTATCGTGCTGCTCCGCAAAGCGGGTATTCCGTGCGGTATCCTCACCAGCGAGACCACCGAGATAGTCGCCCGCCGTGCCCGCAAACTCGGTATGGAATACCTCCGTATGGGCGTGGGAAGCCAAGTAGCAGCAGGAAAACAAACCAAGTTGGA
Source organism: uncultured Bacteroidales bacterium (assembly GCA_934716995.1). Classification (GTDB taxonomy): domain Bacteria; phylum Bacteroidota; class Bacteroidia; order Bacteroidales; family Paludibacteraceae; genus Colicola. The sequence continues at coordinate 30,259 of CAKUYO010000024.1, forward strand.
AGCCGCACAGGAGATTTGCAGCGAACTGGGTATCACCTTGGACGAGGTCTGCTTTGTCGGCGACGACATCAACGACCTCGACCTTCTTTCCCGCGTCGGCACCCCCGCCTGCCCTGCCAACGCTATGCCGCAGGTAAAAGCCCTCCCCAACATCATCCGTCTCACCCGCCACGGCGGCGACGGTGCCATCCGCGAACTATGCGAGATGATATTGGCAGAAACTATATGAGATAACATATAAATCGTGCTATGATACGCAGAATTATATGAAATCTAATATAAAATGGCACATTATTTGTAAGATTATATGCGAACACATATAATAAGACGGCAATGAGAACCAAATTAGCAGAGTGCGTAAAGGCTCTACGCAAACAATACGGAATGACGCAAGAGGATTTGGCATACAAATCGGGCGTAAGCCTGTTCTTTGTACGCGAAATGGAGCAGGGGAAAGTATCGCTGCGTATGGATAAGGTGAACCAAGTGTTGGATTTGTTTAATTACGAGTTAGTTCCGCAACAAAAAGAGAATGCGCAGGGCTGAGATATATTACCAAGATTCCTTGGCGGGAACGCTGGAAGAGACGGATGCGGGGTATCGTTTCGCATACGATGAACGATATTTGCGTCAGGCAGGTGCCTTGCCTGTCAGTTTGACGCTACCCCTCACGCAGACGCCATACGAGAGTACCACCCTGTTTCCGTTCTTCGACGGGCTGATACCCGAGGGATGGCTGTTGGATGTAGCACTGAGGAATACCGATGTGAGTATATTGGATAGAATGGGGCTGCTGTTGCTCTGCTGCAAAGATTGTATCGGGGCGGTGAGCGTGACAGATGTAACCCAATGAGTATGTGCCGCTGTTTGTATTGCTATAAGGAACTTCAAAAGGGGGAGAAAGACTTTCACCCTGCTTGTGTGCGCCGTTTCTTCGGCACGCAAGGCGTGCCTGATTTAACATACACGCGGGCGGATATGGATGCGTTGGCAAGAGAAGTAATCGCTACCCAAACCACGCTCACGGGCGTGCAACCCAAAATCTCGTTACACCTGCAAGACCACGAAGGCAGCAAACGGCTGACGATTGTCGGGCTATGGGGAGGATATATCTTTAAGCCCCAAACGGAATACTATCCGCATTTGCCCGAGGTGGAAGATTTGACGATGCATTTGGCGGAACAGAGCAAGATTGACGTCGTCCCCCACTCTTTGATCCGGCTGGCAGACGGAGAACCGGGCTATATCACCCGCAGGATTGACCGTTTGCCCGATAGTAAGAAAGTGGCAATGGAAGATATGTGCCAGTTGTCGGAACGCCCGACGGAATACAAGTACAGAAGTTCTTATGAACAAGTGGCAAAAGTGATAGCACGTTACTCCTCCACTCCTGTTTTGGACTTGATGCGTTACTACGAACTGCTGCTATTCTGCTGGCTGACAGGCAATAATGATATGCACCTGAAAAACTTTTCCTTGTACCGCCCGACGAATACAGGATATGTTCTCGCCCCTGCTTATGACCTGCTGAATGTAGCGATTGTTAATCCGAAAGACACCGAAGAGTTAGCCTTGACCCTCAACGGCAAGAAGCGCAAACTGACCCGCACGGACTTTGAGAAAGCCATGCTCGGCAGCGGAATGAACGAAAAAGTAGTGAGCAACATCTTCCGTAAGTTCCTCAGGATTTACCCAGTATGGGAAAGCACCATCCGCAGTTCTTTTCTCCCCGCCGACCTGCAAGACGCCTATTGGGCACTGATACAAGAACGCATTAACCATTTAAGTGAGCAATAACAATATGACCGAATTTGACTACTACATACAGCAAGGCGAGCCGTCTCAACGCGAGAAAGCGGAGGCGTGGGCTGTAGCCATCGGTCTGCAGGATGTGGACGGGCTCAAGCCGTCGCAATACTTGGTGGAAACTGCCCGCAAACATATTGAGGGCAAAGTGGATTATGAGGAGGCAAAGCGGTTGGTCAATTCATACTACGAAACCCTGCCTGCTTCCGAACTGAACTCCGATACCGAGGAAGCGGACAAAGTGGCTCTGCAT
>CAKUYO010000025.1 GCA_934716995.1 uncultured Bacteroidales bacterium
TAATTTCTCTCGCACCGCATAGCGAGTGCGTAGGACATCTTTTGCCAATTTTCTTCCATTTTTCTTGCCGCTTGCGGAATAGGAGACCATTGGTGCCAACTGCTGGGTAACCACCTTTTATGCGGTGCTTTTATACAATTTATGCAATATATATTGCATAAATTGTATGGATATTGTTTGGATGCGGTTATTTTCTTAATCTATTGGAACGGTATTTGTACACACAACATAATATAACGTCAGTTCGATATAAAAATTGTCTTACTTTGCCGCCGTAGGCGAATAAGATTTATGGTAATTTATGGATGCAAAGCCAAAGATTTACTTGGATTTCTTGCCGCTTGCGGCATAGGAGTCTTTATTTCGAACTATTAATATCTGCTTTTTATGTTCATTTCCCGAAAACGACTTTTCTTTTTCCTGTCGGCAGCGATGCTGACCCTGTCTGCGCCCGCACAACTTCTCTACGAAATAAGCGGCAACGGCACACAGGGCAAATCGTATATTCTCGCTACCAACCGGCTGGTGGATATGGCTTTTATCGACACCATCCCCAATGCGTTTGCCTGTTTTGGCAAGTGCAACAAGGTCGTTACCGAGTTCGCCATGCAGGACTATGAAGCCATAGCCGCTTTGCGCCAAGCGGCAGTCTTGCCCGATTCCATACGCTTGAGCAATTTTTATTCCGAAGAGGATTATCAACTGATAGACAATGCACTGCGTCTCAATCTCGGTATGGGATTGGACAAACTATGCCGTATGAAACCCTCCTATCTGACCGAGATGTTCCGTACCGAACTGATGAAGCAATGGCTCCACTACGACGAGCAACGCTCTATGGAAACGTTTTTTGAGGCGGTGGCACAAGAGAAGAACATACCGGTTTACGGATTGGACGATGTAGGCGAAACGATGTATATGCTGTTTGACCGCGAGCCGTTCCACTGGCAATGCGCCGAACTGAAGAAAGTGGTCGAATATCCCGAGCGGGAAGTGAAGCAGGAGCGCGCCCTTCGCGAGATGTATCTGATGGGGCGGTTGGGCGATATGGCATTCCAAGTGGAAGGACCGGATAATAACACTTCCATCTCTTTTTCCGACTATAAAGTCTATACACAACGCAACATACAATGGGTCAAACGTCTCGCCCCATACTTGCACGACGGCGGCTGTTTCATTACGCTCAATGCTATCTATCTCGGTGGCGACAAGGGGCTTCTTGCCGATTTGCGCGAAGCGGGCTACCGCGTCCGTCCCGTCAACCGCCGTTTCTCCAAATAGTCTTGCAGTCCGTTTGTAAATTTATGCAAGAAATATACAAATTATTCAATTTCTATACTTCATAATACCGATTACGTAGAAAAGACGTAGAAAGGACGTAGAAAGAATGAGTGTTTAGGCTGTGGATAAACTGTCTTTTTATGCATTATATACACTTTTTATGCAACCGGTATGCATAATTTTGGATGTACTTCCTTCTACAAATTTCTTTTTAATTTGCGCGAATAAGAAAAAAGCCGTACCTTTGCAGGCGTAAACGAAACGCGTATGAAACGTACATTTACCCTCTGCACCCTTGTTCTCTTACTCGGTTGTCCCGTTCAGCACCTGCTGGCATGGGGACAGGAAGGGCACCGCATCATTGCCCAAGTAGCCTACGACAATATGAACCGCCGCGCACGCAAGCAGGTGGACAAAGTGCTGGGCAAGCACGGAATGATTTACGTTGCCAACTGGCCGGACGAAATCAAAAGCGACACCATCTATCCTACGAGTTTCGACTGGCATTTCCAAGACCTTGACGGTGGTTTGACCGACTCGGCGGTAGTGGCAACGCTTACCGACTACCCGCACGATGGCGGCAACCTTTTCCGCGCTATGGACAGCCTGACCAACGTATTGCGCCACAACAAGAGCGACCGCGATGCTCTGGCGTTTATCATTCACTTTATGGGCGACCGTTTCTGCCCGATGCATACGGGGCATATTGATGACCTCGGCGGAAATCGGGTGAAAGTAAAATGGTTCGGGCAGAACACCAATCTGCACACCATTTGGGACTCCAAGATCATTGATGCACGCGGATATACGTACACGGAGTATGCACAATATCTGCAAGATAAATTGAGTTATCAGAAAAAGTCCATTCAGCAGATGACCGATGCAGATATTCTGCTCCACAACTACCACTTAACCGACGCCATCTATACCTACCAGACCATATGGAACGGCAATGCGTATCATTATGTCTATCATTTTGCGGGCGATATGGAATGGCAACTCTATGCTTCGGGTATCCGATTGGCACAACTTCTCAACGAACTATATAAATAAGGAATAATAGCGGCTCTTTGCGGGTCGCTATTTTTTGTCTAACTTCCAACAGCGAAGCGATCTAATCAATCAATTACTCAATAAACAAACAACCAAATGAAAAAACTGTTATCCCTACTCCTCTGTTTGGGGACGAGCGTAGTGCTGATGGCACAGACGCAGAAGGTAACCGGTAGCGTACAAGATGCGCAGACAGGCGAGCCGCTGATCGGCGTGTCTGTTATCGAAACAGGAACAACCAACGGTGTTGTAACCGACATTGACGGTAATTTCCGACTCGAAGTGCAGAACGGTGCCAAGTTGAAACTCTCCTACGTCGGTTATGCTCCGCTGGAGGTGGCAACCAAGAAGAACGCCAACCTCGGTGTCCTAAAAATGGAACCGGAGGCTGTATCGCTGCAAGACGTTACCATTACCGGTCAGATTGCGCAACAGCAGAAGACCCCAGTGGCAGTGAGCCAAGTGACGGCACTCGACATCGAAGAGCGTCTCGGTGGCGGCGAGTTTCCCGAAGTACTGAAGAACACTCCGGGTGTGCATGCCAACGGTCAAGGCGGCGGTTGGGGTGATGCCGAGATCTGGATGCGTGGTTTCGACAACACCAATGTGGCTACTATGGTCAACGGCGTACCGATGAACGATATGGAAGGCGGTACGGTCTATTGGTCTAACTGGCAGGGACTGAGCGATGTAACTTCCGTTATGCAGACACAGCGCGGTATGGGTGCCAGCAAACTTTCGGCTCCGTCCGTTGGCGGTACCATCAACATCGTAACCAAAGGTATCGATGCCAAGAAAGGCGGTTTGCTCAGTTACGCAATGGGTAACGACGGCTACAACAAGGTGGCATTCTCCGTTTCGACGGGCTTGATGTCCAATGGCTGGGCTATCACCGTGATGGGAACCAAGACATGGGGCGACGGATATATCCAAGGCACCAATTTCTCGGGCTACAGTTATTTTGCAAACATCTCGAAGCGTATCAACGAGAACCATCAGTTGAGCCTCACAGGCTTCGGTGCTCCGCAAGGGCACTACCAGCGCCCTTCCGGTTCGAGCGGTGCACTCACCCTCGCCGAGTGGAACAAGGTAAAACGCTATATGCACGACGGTATGGACTACCGCCGCTACAACCCGAACTACGGTTATGACAACTATGGCAACCAAAAATCGGCAGCCTACAACCAATATCATAAACCGCAGATTTCGCTCAACCACGTTTGGCAAATCGACCATTCGTCATCGCTCTCCACTACAGCGTATGTATCTATCGGTCGCGGTTTCGGTTATACGGCAGAGCCGGGTACGATGTCTTCTTACGACTACAGCGACCTGACCAAAGGTGCGGTAAACGGTATATTGAGTACCACATTCCGCCGCGAGGACGGTACGTTTGATTACGGAGCCGTACAAGCCCTGAATGCTGCCAGCGAATACGGTTCGGAACTTGTAATCGCCGAGAACCGCAACTACCACAACTGGTACGGACTCGTTTCTACCTATAACAAAAAGTTTCTCGAATGTCTGGATCTGACCGCCGGTGTGGATCTTCGTTACTACGAGGGTATTCACACTGCAGTTGTCTCCGACCTGCTGGATGGTGCATACTTTATGGACAAGACCCGTATGAAATCGGTTTCGGCAACCAACAACTACCATCGCAATGACAACGACTGGGTATATGAGAAACTCGGTATCGGTGATGTTGTGTACCGCGACTATACGGGACACGTAATGCAGGAAGGAGCATTTGCTTCGTTGGAATATAGCAAAAACAACCTCTCCGCTTTTGTCAACGGATCGTTCTCCTACAACCACTACTGGCGTGTGGATCGTTTCTACTATGACGAAAATAACCAACGCTCGGAGACTATCGGTTTTGCAGGCGGTACCATCAAGGGCGGTGTCAACTATAAGTTCCTGAAATACAACAATGTATTCCTCAATGCCGGATTTATCAGCCGTGCGCCGAAGTTCAATGCTGCCTTTATGTCTTCCAATACTTCGCATGCCATCAACCAGGATGCCAAGAACGAGAAGATTGCTTCCGTAGAGGTGGGTTACGGTTTCCACAACGAATATGTGGCACTCAACGTGAATGCGTATTTCACCGAGTGGATGGATAAGACGATGACAAAAAGCGGGACGCTGAGCAATGCCGACCAGACCAACTATTATATGAATATGACCGGTGTCAATGCACGGCATATGGGTATCGAGGCTGAGTTGAAAGCACGTCCTACCAAATGGCTCGAACTGAATGCGATGCTCTCTCTCGGCAGTTGGAAATGGGATAGCGACAGCGTAAAAGGCTATGCCTACGACGAGCAGGGTAACGCCCTCCGTACCGATGGTACTATCACAACCCCGGGTGCGGAAGACCAAGCCAACGCTATCATCAATATGAAAGGTATCCACGTAGGCGGACAGGCACAGACAACCGCTAACTTGGGCGTTACTTTCAAGCCGTTCAAAGGTTTCCGTATCGGCGCAGAATACACCGTTTATGCACGCAACTATTCCTACTACTCTTTCTCGGGCAGCAACCTGACACTCGGCAAAACGATGAACATTGTAGAGCCGTACAAGTGCCCGGTAGGCGGTTCGATGGACTTGCGCGCAAGTTACAGTTTCAAGATTGGCGAGTCAGTACGCGCGACCCTGTCGGGCAACGTAAGCAACCTGCTCAACCAGTACTACATAGAGAAAGCATGGAGTGCCAACACCGCTTCTGCCGGTACTGCGGAGAACTCGATTGACAACATCTATTTCTTCTACAACAAAGGTCGTCAGTGGAATATCCGTCTGAAACTCAATTTCTAATGTACCACACCAGGGGCGTCTGAAGCACTCCCCGCTAAACAAATAAACGAATATGAAAAATCTGAAATATATCCTTGGCGTTTCGCTGTCGGCACTGCTGCTTGCTTCCTGCGAGAATTTCTTCGACGAGAAGCAACTCCACAACGACTACACCATCACCGATACTCGTACAATAGACTATGTACTGACAGAAGCAGACTACAAAACGATAGGTGAGAACAAGACTAATATCGATTTGGCACTCAGCCAATGTACAGAGCAGGATTCGTCTGCCTACAAGGCATTCCTGCGTATCGCACAAGAGAAGTCATTCAACAACATTGCTACTGCCGATGTGTATGTACCTGCTTTCTTGGCAAATCTCTATCCGCAACTCTCCAACGGGTCGATTTTCAACGTAACATACAACATCAACGACGGACTGCCTTCGTACATCGCAGAACTGACTGCCAATACACAGGCTTACGAACTGACTGCAGACAACTACGCTGCTATTTGGGAGAAAGAGGACATCGCTTATCTCACCCCGAATACGGTAGGCAAGTTGGCTTCCGTATTGCCGATGGACAAAGATTCGGGTGCTATCCTTGCCGTTACGTACGATTTTAAGAACTACGAACCCGGCGTAGGCGGTAATGAAGAAGAGAAAGATTTCTATTGGGGAACTCCCGAGAAACGCGGTTATTATTCTCCCACCGAGGTTGTTGAGGCGTATGCAGCCGGTACGCTGAAAGCGGGAGACAGTATCAAAGTAGGCGGTGTGCTGTCGAAATGGTACTCGAAATCGTATCCTGCACAATACAAAAACCTGTCGTACTACATCACTGACGGCACAAATGAGTTTGAGATGTACAACTCTTTCTCGCTCAACAAAGACTCAATCAAAGCCTTTGACTATGTCAGCGAGACAGAGGCTACCGCTACCGATATGTCCGGACGCACATTTACCAATGGTGATACCATCATCGGTTTCGGAGAGTTTACCTACTTTGAGAAATACAATGTATATGAGTTTCAGAAAGGTTGCTACATTACCGAACTTCGTCCTGCCAAGAAAGCCGGTGCAGCACCCCGCAAAGCACAGGCACAAGCCGATGGCAGTGTAACCGTTCTTTTCCAATTCAATGGCAGTTCGTGGTCGGCTTATCGCGCTTCGGGTACCAACCTGTCCGCCCTGCCCGCAGATGTCTATACCGCTGCAGGCACCAAGGTTGCCGACAAAGCATTGGTTGCCAAGTATCTGAAAACCGCCTATCCGTATGCCGCGACAGACAGCAAATATACCGTAGTTTACGCTGTAAAGGACGGATTTGAGGCTACTGAGTTCATTTTCAATGGTATAGAGTTTGTTGAGAATACAGGACTTGTCCCGGCTACCTCTACATTCTCGCTGAGCGGCACATGGGGTTCGTCTATCTACTACAAACAAGCCATTCTCGGTGAGGGACAGGGCAAACTCGTTATCCAGGATGTAGAACTCGGAGGATTGACCTATGTATGGAAATATGATGCCAACTATGGTATGAAGGGTACGGCTTATGCAAACCAGGAGCCGCACGCTGTTGAATCATGGGTTGTAACTCCTCTCATCTCTATGAAGAAGGCTAAACAACCCGTACTTAATTTTGATCAGGCTATCAACTATGGTCCTACAGAATTGGCTGAGCGTATGGAAGAATGTGCCGTACTGATCTCCACCAACTATGCTGGCGATGCCACCAAATGCACATGGGAGGCTATCGAATACGCAAAAGACGCTGATGGCAACTTGCTCTACCCTGAGAACAATAGTTGGACATTTATCAACTCGGGTAACATTGATTTGTCGAAATATGCAGGACAAGAGATTTATATTGGTTTCCGCTACAAGACCAGCGAAGGTCAAACCTGTGCCACATGGGAGTTTAAGAATCTGCTCGTTCACGAAGCAGAATAAAAAACTCTTTGTAGATAATAGATAATATAAAAGCGGGCTGCCTCACTTGAGCAGCCCGCTTTTGTATTATCTGCGGTGTATGTTCGTGTACAACTTATTTGAACAAACAAGTAACAAAGTCGGCGAGATAATGCCGCCAATTTGTCCATTGATGTCCTCCTGCTGACTCTGTATAGATATAAGGGAATTGCAGAGAATCCATTCGCTGGCGTTGCTCAACATTTTGCATATAGAGAAAATCTGCATTACCTATATAGATATGATACAACGGTTTGTTGTTCTGCAGTTTGGACAACTTGCCCAACTCGTCTTGATATATCGCTGGTGCCATATTTCCGTGGTGATATACGGCGGAAAACAATCCCACAGCACCAAACATATCGGGGTAGTTGAGCGAAAGCCAGTAACTATGATACCCGCCCATACTCAAGCCCGCTACGGCACGGCTATCCGCCTTTCGGATAGTGCGATAGCGTGTATCAACAAAGCGGACAATCTCAGGAAAGCACTCCTCGAAGAAGCCGTCCATACGGTGTTCTTCGGGTATATTGGGGCGCACCAACCCATCAATGCCGTATCCGGGGGCTGCATCTTCGCTCATATTGCCATTGGGCATTACCACAATCATAGGTTCCGCCTTACCTTGTGCAATCAGGTTGTCCAATATCTGTACTGCACGCCCGAGTTCTATCCATGCCTGCTCATCACCACCACTGCCATGCAACAGATACAAAACAGGATATTTGCCTCTGTTCTCTTCATATCCTGCCGGCAGATAGACCGTCAGACGTCTGTCCGATTGGGTCTTGTCGCTATGATACCACGTGCTTTCCATCGTGCCGTGCGGCACCTGCTGCGTACCATATAGTCCTGTTTCATCCTCTACAATCACATAGTTGTACAAAAAACTGATGTCCCGAATGACATACGAATTGCCCGGATCCAATGCACGTACGCCATCTATATCCAACCAATAGAGATAAAGGTCGGAGGTGAGCGGCGCAGTAGTATATGACCATACCCCATTGGTATCACGTACCATCGGCTGCGGTTGATTGGCAGTCAGTTCACCATTCAGAATAATCTGTTGAGCCATAGGTGCGAGTATATTGATTGATACCGAATAGTCTGTATTTACTATTGCAGTTTGCAATTCGCTGTTTGCTTGCAAAGATTGTTGCGCAGCCAAAGTACCGCAAACCAACAGAAACAAACTAAAAATGCGTGTCCTCATAGTGCCCTGCTTTTTATAAGAATATGCCTTCAATAAAGATCTTAAGACCGATAAGGATAAGGATAATACCGCCAAGCAGTTCGACATTGAACTTGAATTTCTGCCCGACTAACGCCCCGATGCTATAACCCACAATGGCAAAAAGGAAACTGACCAATGCTATAATCCCTACTCCGCCCCACAACATTCCGGGGGCAGGAATAAAAATAACGCCGGTAGCCAATGCGTCAATCGAAGTGGCGACTGCCAAAGCAGTAATATGCTTGAAAGAGAAATCGGCACATAGTTTTTCCTCATCCTTATTTTCGTGGAGCGACTCCCAAATCATCTTGCCACCGATAAATGCCAACAAAAACAGGGCTATCCATGGAGCAAACTTGGAGAAGAAATCGGCAAAGAGCGTACCTGCGAAATAGCCGGCAAGCGGCATTCCACCTTGGAACAAGCCGAACATCAAAGCCATCAGCCACGGACCATATTGCGCCAACGGTTTACGACTACGATCATAAGACAGACCGTGTGTTACACTCACGGCAAAGCAATCCATCGCCAAACCGATGGCGATCAGAATAATATCGAAGTAATTCATTGACTCCCTCTACCTTCTCAAAGAAGGGACTTATTTAGTGTTTGGTGCGGTAGCGGGCAGAAGTTTTGCCTTTGGCGATATTGGTCAGTTTGCCTTTGACAAACTGCTTGCGGATAGGCGAAATACGATCGGTAAAGACGTGTGCCTCGAGATGGTCATATTCGTGCTGAATAATGCGCGCAGCAAAGTCGGTATAGGTTTCGGTATGCTCGTTAAAATCCTCGTCCTGATAACGGATAGTAATGGTACGCGGACGCACTACATTCTCCGAGATACCGGGCAAGGACAGACATCCCTCTGCATACGACACTGTCTCTTCGCTTTCCTCTATTATCTCAGGATTGACAAAGGTTTTCTTCAAACCTGCACACTCGGGAAAATCCTCGGCAAGGTCGGAACCGTCCACAATAAAAAGACGTATCGACTTGCCGATTTGCGGGGCAGCCAGCCCACAGCCTTCGGCTGCTGTGAGGGTCTCCTGCATATCAGAAACAAGTTGTTTGAGGTCAAAATCACCGGGTTGGATTTCGTCGGTCGCCTTGCGCAAAACAGGCTGACCATATAAGTAGATAGGTAAAATCATAAAACAAGGCACAATGCGTAATGCATCATACGTAATTAAAAATTAAGAGATACAAGGTAGTCTTCAAGAATAATACAAGCCGCCAACTTATCCACAATGGCTTTGTTTTGGCGGTCTTTTTTCTTCATACCGCCTGTAAGCATGGCTTGATGGGCAAGAACGGATGTAAAACGTTCGTCAAACGGCACCAATGGCATATTGGGAAAGGTTTTGCGAAATATAGCCATAAACGGGCGGATATAGTTCATTGACTCGGACTCTTGTCCGTTCATTTGGGTGGGATGCCCTATAACCACTTCATCCACTTGCTCGGTTGCGAAATAGGTTTGTAGCCATTGGAGCAAATCCTTCGTGTCAATAGTAAGCAACGGATTAGCCGTAATGCGGAGCAAATCCGTAACGGCTAATCCTGTGCGTTTCTTACCAAAATCTATAGCGAGTATGCGTCCCAAGATGTCAATTAACGATTAATAATTAACCTGCGTAGTATGGTGTTCTGTTCTCCTATTTCCAACCTATCCACCTGTTATCCTCCTGACATCCACCTGACTTTTTAATTATGAATCAGGAATGAGGAATTATGAATTAAATATGCTATCCACATAGTAGCATCAGGCAAAGAACAGGAAAATACCCATACATAAAATTAAGAATATGGTTCCCTTGCGGGGAACCATATTCTTGTGTTTCGATTATTTAGTTGTTGATTTTGTCGTTCATCGCTTGGTACTCCGCATCCATATTGAATCGGTAGTAGAGTGTGCGAAGCGTAATCATATAATCGCGGTTGTCAGGAGCGAGTTCATGTGCCTTCTCAAAATAGGGCAACGACTTACGGAACATTTCGTTCATTGCTTCGAGGGCTTTTTTGTACTCCTTATTATCCGTAATATATGCCGCATCCTCGTTCATCTTTACACCCTGGTTGTAGAACACACGTCCCTTGCCGGCCTCGGCATCCGCCATAGTGGGGTCGAGAGCAAGTGCACGGTCGAAATCAGCCAATGCCTCGTCGTAGTTCTGCTGGTTCTCGTCAAGGTTGCCCTTGATAAGATGATATTGTGCCACATTAGGTTCACGTTCGATAGCCTGTTGGAGGTACGCAATCGCCTCTTTCTCCTGACCGGAGAATATGTAGTAGTTAATCAGGTTCTGGAGGAACCACGGTTCCTGCGGAAAACGTACGACAGCGTCTTGCAGCACGCGCACGAAATTAGCCGTATCCTTCTCCGTAACATACTCCTGATAGAGGAATTGGTTTACCGTAACCGCCTCATACTCACCGTCTTTCATCTGCTCGAGAATAGCAATCGCTTCGGGGTGCATCTCTGCCTGGATGGCAAAGATTGCCTCGTAGTACTTGTATTGCTCGTAGATGGTATCGCGCGGCATCTCTTTTTGCAGTTTCTCGTCCTGCATCATCGCCATATCAGGGATAGAGAGGTGCTTTTGGAATGCCTCATACGCCGTACGGTAGTCGCGTTGCTCGTTGAGATATACACCATACTTCACCAATTCCTGGTTCTTGTAGTACTCCAGCATTTTCTTCTGCACATTGGCAAACGTCTTCTTGTCTGTCATCGTTTCACGCCCTTTCTTGTCAAGGATGGTAGCAGAAGCGAGTTGCTCAGCCTTTACCCAATAGTCGAAACTCTCCATTGCGGCACGACCGGCTTTCTCAGCGTCGTAATTCTGACCGAGCATTTGTTTCATATTCTCGGCACTATTCTCCTGATAGCCAATCAGTCCGGCTACATACCAAGCCTCCGGTACATTCTCGGTTTCAGGGTTTTGGAGTGCCTCATCGATGGCTGCACGTGCCCCCGAGAAATCAGGAGTCTCCTGCAAAGCCAGGTTTTTAGCCTTTTTGATGTTGGCTTTCTGTGCGAAGCAGCCTGCACTCATGAGTACCATAGCTGCCAAAAATAACGTCTTTTTCATTGTTATTCTGCGTTTTCGTTGTTTGTTTCTGTTGTTTGTGCATCAGTGGTTTCTACATTCTCTGTAGTCTCTGCATTTCCGGTCTGCTCCTCTTCCTCTTTGGGAACAATGCAACCCGACATCAGTGTATCGTTGCGCTTCTGCAGTTCGATGAGTTTGACACCCTGCGTAGCACGCCCCATCACGCGAATGGTATCGATAGCCATACGGATAGCGGTACCTGATTTGGTAATGAGCATCAAATCATCATCGTCCGTAACAGCATCAATACCGATCAGCAGACCTGTCTTGTCAGTAAGGTTCATCGTCTTCACACCCTTACCGCCACGGTTGGTAACACGGTAGATTGGTTCGCCGTTCTCGTCATCAAGGGCGGTACGCTTACCAAAGCCTTTCTCGGAAATAACCAGTACCGTTTTGTTACTGCCTTTCTCCACACAAATCATGCCAACGGCACTATCTACGCCGTCCTCGTCCAATTTGATAGCACGTACACCGCTTGCGCTACGCCCCATAGGACGAACGGTATTCTCAGGGAAACGAACCACCTTACCATTGTGCGAAGCGATAAGCATCTCGCTCTCGCCATCGGTAAGCGTTACGCCGATGAGTTGGTCTCCGTCACGCAAACCGAGAGCAATGATGCCGTTTGCACGCGGATGACTGTAAGCCTCAAGGGTGGTCTTCTTCATCAAACCGTTCTTGGTAGCGAAAATGAGATAGTGTTTCTCCACATATTCCTGATCGTTAAGACCTTTTACGTTGATGAAGGCACGCACCTTGTCGCCCTTCTGGAGATTGATCATATTCTGGATAGCACGCCCTTTCGATTGTTTGTTTCCCTCAGGTATCTCATAGACCTTGAGCCAATAGAGACGTCCCATCTCGGTGAAGAACATCATCGTGGAGTGCATGGAAGCCTGGTGTACATACTCTATAAAGTCCTCATCACGCGACGAGGAAGCCTTTGAGCCGATACCGCCGCGAGCCTGCGAGCGGAAATCTGCCAACGGAGTGCGTTTGATATAGCCAAGGTGCGAAATGGTAATCACCATATCATCGTCGGCATACATATCCTCGGGGTTGAACTCGGTAGCCATCTTTACAATCTTGGTGCGACGCTCATCGGCATACTTGTCCTTGATCTCGTTGAGTTCATCCTTGATGAGGTCGTAACGCATAGCCTCGCTGTTAAGCAAGTCATTGAGGTGCTGAATAAGTTTTTCCAACTCGGCATACTCGGCTTTCAACTCGTCGATCTTCAAGCCTGTAAGCGCACTGAGACGCATATCCACAATGGCTTTCGACTGGAGATTATCAAGGTTGAAACGCTGCTCAAGGTTGGTCTGCGCCTCAGCAGGGGTGCGACTGGCACGAATGATACGCACTACCTCGTCGATATTGTCCACCGCAACAATCAAGCCCTCCAAGATATGCGCACGTTCCTCGGCTTTTTTCAGTTCGAAACGGGTACGGCGCGTAACCACATCCATACGGTGCTCAATAAAATTGCCCACCAACTGCTTGAGGTTCAAAAGCATAGGACGCCCTTTGACCAGAGCAATGTTGTTTACTGCAAAACTCGATTGGAGCGCAGTAAATTTATAGAGTTTGTTGAGTACTACCTGGGCATTGGCATCGCGTTTGATGTCAATCACGATACGGATATCGCGTTTCGACTGGTCGCTAATCTCGGAGATTCCTTCTATCTTCTTGTCGCTGACCAGTTCGGCGATATTCTTCACCAAGTCGGATTTAACAACACCATACGGCAACTCGGTGATAATAATCTTCTCACGTCCGTTGTCCTCGGTCTCAATATCCGCATTGGAGCGAATAACAATACGCCCGCGACCGGTCTCAAAAGCGTCTTTTACACCCTGATAGCCGTAGATGGTACCGCCCGTCGGAAAATCGGGTGCTTTGATATATTCCATCAGGTCGGCAACCGTAATTTCCTCCGTTTCGGGATTCTGCAAACGGTCTTCGATATTGCGGATATATGCCACACAACCGTCAATAACCTCACCGAGGTTGTGAGTAGGCATATTGGTAGCCATACCCACTGCGATACCGCTAGCACCATTAACGAGCAAGTTCGGAAAACGGCAAGGCAGCACAACCGGTTCTTTGAGCGTATCATCGAAGTTGTTCTGCATATCCACCGTATCTTTATCAATATCACGGAGCATCTCCTCTGCCAGTTTGCTCAGGCGCGCCTCGGTATAACGCATAGCCGCGGGGCTGTCGCCGTCCACCGAGCCGAAGTTCCCCTGACCGTCTACCAGCGTATAGCGCATATTCCACGGCTGCGCCAAGCGCACCAGTGTACCATATATACTGCTATCACCATGGGGATGGAACTTACCCATCACCTCACCGACGATACGTGCGGATTTCTTGGTCGGTTTGTCGCTCGTGTTTCCCAACTCGTTCATACCAAAGAGTACACGACGATGCACCGGTTTGAAACCGTCGCGCACATCAGGCAGCGCACGGCTCACGATGACACTCATCGAGTAGTCGATATATGAGGATTTCATTTCCTCATCAATCTTTACAGGAATAATTCTGTCGTTATCAATCATTATCTTGTAGTTTGTAAATTAGCAAATGTGCAAAATGCGTAAATACACGCCATTTTATTTTGCAAAGGTACAACAAAATCGCGAAATACGCAAATAATCGGGCATTTTTTACTTTGCATTAGTCTATCGAACACATATCGGTAGAATAAATGCAACCGCTCAAAACGCAAAAAACAGCCTTGACACCAAACCAAGCGGTTATCCATACATAGCCGCACGCGCGCGTATGCGCGAAGAAATCAAGTATGAAATGCCTTTGGGCAAAAAAAGAGGTTGCTTTAGGGGCAACCTCTTTATTCTGAAAGTATAATTTATCTGCGGGTAGAACCTCCACCACCAGAGGAACGTGTGCTTCCACCGCCGCTGTATCCACCGCCCAAACTGCCACTGCTACGGGTACTTCCTCCTCCGCTATATCCGCTGTAACTGCTACGGGTGGACGAACCGCTATTGTAACTGCTGCGGGTAGAAGTGCCATAATCGGATGTGCTGCGTACAGGCGCATTATACGATGAGCGGGTACTGCTACCGCTATTGTACGAAGATCGGGTACTATTCGTTGTCGCAGACGAGGTACGAGTGGTTGTTCCTGCATTATAAGAAGAACGCGTACTGCTTGCCGTTGACGAAGCACGGGTAGAAGTTGCCGTACTATTTACGTTTGCACGTGTAGAGGTACTGTTTACACTGCTGCGAGTGCTTGTCCCCGTACCGGCTACAGCCTGACGAGTGCTTACGCCCTCTGTTGCCGAAACACGTGTAGAGCGTGCGGCTGCCGTATTGCTACTGCCATACGTACGGCTCGATGTACTTGCAACCGATTGGCGGGTGCTTGTGCCAGAAACTGACTGACGTGTACTGCCACTGTTTGCCACAGCCGCCTGACGTGTGCTGACACCTGATACCGAGGTGCGGGTAGAACGCATATCACGTGCGTTGGCTACGCCGGAGTTACGCTGGCTGAAAGCACGATCGGGATGTGCAACCGCATAGTCGCGACGGCTGACCGGTGCACGCATATCGCGCATTGCAGGACGGGGTTCGGGCGCATAGCGGAAACTGCAATATGCGTGGTGGTGATGATAGGCATAGCAGTGATGCCAATAGTAGTCATACGACCAAACAGTGTGTGCATACCACCAAGCGGGATAATAATCCCAATACCAAGGCGATGTCCAAGCGTACCAAGCGGGACTCCAGAACCAATCGTAGATAACAGGACGATAGACATATACGGGTTCGATGACATAGTTGGTACCATAGATATACTCGTCGCCCACCACTTGTACCGTAACTTTCTCTTTCTCGTCTTTCTCCACATAGATAGAGGCTATATCCTGGTAGATGTCCTTTGCCAAGATGGCTTGCAGAACAATCAGCCGTTTGTTGCCTTCGCCGGTCTCCACCACACGGATATAATCGATTTCGCCATCCCCATTGAGGTCGAGGTTGCAAAATGCCGAATCCGGATTGTTGAGCAGGTTCTCGAACTCCTCAAGGTTCTTTGCCTGTGCAAAGAGTTTTGCCACTACCTTCAAGTCCAGTCCGTCAGAGATGTCCGAACTGTTCGCCGATACCGTAATCGTCTCATCGGCTCTCATCGTCATTCCTGCCATCAGCAGAAAAGCGAACAAAAAAGATACCAAGCGTTTCATATTAGTAAGGTGTTTTTGTTAATTAGATCTATAAATCCCAGTTATATCTAGTTATTCTATAAAAACCAGGGTATATAGAATTTTTACTTTTTCTGTGGCAATTATCGTGCCAAACCCTGTTTTGTCAGACAAGATGCAAGTTATGGTGCATCTTTTCTTTCTTTGTGCGCATATATCGTTCGTTGTACTTGTTAGGTGCAATCTCGATAGGGATATTCTCCACAATCTCAATACCATAACTCTCCAGTCCGACACGCTTCACAGGATTATTAGTCAGCAGACGCAGACGTTTGGCACCCATCTCGCGAAGGATCTGTGCCCCCACCCCGTAGTCGCGTTCGTCGGGTTGGAAACCGAGATGCACATTTGCCTCCACCGTGTCATCGCCCTGCTCTTGCAGTTTATAGGCGCGTATCTTGTTCATCAGTCCGATGCCGCGCCCCTCCTGGTTCATATAGACGATGATACCGCATCCTTCCTTCTCAATCATCTGCATAGCACGATGCAGTTGCTCGCCGCACTCGCAACGCAGCGAACCGAACACATCGCCCGTCAGGCAACTGGAATGTACGCGGCAGAGTACAGGCTCGTCCTCCTGCCATTCGCCTTTCACCAAAGCCACATGTTCCAAACCGTTGCTCAAATCGCGGAAAGGAGTCAAACGGAACTCGCCATACCCGGTAGGCAGGAAGACGGTCTCACCGCGCTCCACGATATAGTTGAGTGTGGAGAGTTGGGCGTTGAGAGCGGACTGCTCGGCAGGTTGCTCGTGTTGCAGGCGGTAGGCAATCAGGTCCTTGATGGAGATAATCTTCAGATCGTTCTCACGTGCCACCTCTTGCAGTTGCGGCATACGTGCCATAGTGCCATCAGCGTTCATTATTTCGATGAGTGCCGCTGCCGGTTGGAGGCCTGCAAGGCGTGCCAAGTCAATAGCCGCCTCGGTATGTCCTGCACGCTGCAGCACACCTCCCGCCCGTGCATAGAGCGGGTTGATATGTCCCGGACGACCGAATGTATCGGGTTTGGAGTCGGGGTCTGCCAAAGCACGGATAGTAGCCGCACGGTCTGCTGCCGACACGCCCGTAGTGCAACCTTCCAACTTGTCCACCGTGATGGTAAACGGCGTACCGAGCATAGAGGTATTGTTTGCGACTTGGTGCATCAAGTCGAGTTCGGCACAGCGTTGCTCAGTGATGGGCGCACATAGTACGCCACGCCCATGCTTGAGCATGAAATTCACTTTCTCAGGGGTTATCTTCTCTGCGGCAATAATAAAATCGCCCTCATTCTCACGGTCTTCGTCATCCACTACGATAACGAACTTTCCTTGACGAAAATCGTCTAATGCTTCTGCTATTGTATTCATATATTTGGTTCGCTTGCGCTCACATTAGGGGCTTGCGCGTTAATGACTGCGTGTTAATGGTTCGCTTGCGCTCACATTAGGGGCGATGCGTTAGTTTTTGTATCTTTTGCTTCAGTTTATCCCATATTTTGAGCCATGCTTCGGGATTGAGCAAGGCGGCATCGGTGGCGGCCTTGTAGGTAAGGAAGATACCTATCGGCAACAGGACAAACGAACTGAGCCACATCCCCGCCCAGCACGGCCATAGTGCCTCGCGTGCCATCTTGTAGCCTGTATTGTCTATAATGTAATAGATAATAAACATCACTACGGAGATCACCACCGGTGCGCCCAAACCGCCTTTGCGGATAATGGCACCCAGCGGAGCACCGATAAAAAAGAATATCAGACAGGCGAATGCCAGTGTAAACTTGCGGTAGAGTTCAATCTCATGCTTCCGGATATACCGTTGCGAGTCGTCCAACAAGAGCGAGTTGTATTCCACCTGGTCGCGCTGCATGGTGGCTTTGTCCACCGCCACATCCATCGCATTGCGCTGCTGTGCCTCCGACAAATGTGCAAACAACGAATCGATATTGTACTCCGTCCGTTCGCTGCTCTCTACGGGGATCAATATACGTCCTGACTTCTGCTCACGCCCGAAATAGCGGTTCTCCACCAAGTTCCGGCTCTGCTCCCTACCCTTTTGCTCCGCCAACACTTGCACGGAGTCTATTGAACGTACCAACTGCGCCACATTCTTCGATACGTGCTGGTCTTCCAGCACCGACTCGTCGTAGCGGTTGAACTCGGTGTCAAAGTCGATAAGCAACTGCTTTTCCCTAAAGGTCTCGCGGCGATAGGGGATATTCTTTTGAGACCCTGTGGCACGCTGTTGCTGCTGGTTGAGGTTCTCGAACGATTCGCCGCTGTAGAGACGCAGAATGAGGTATTTCTTATCGTCCGAGAACGCCAGTTTGCCCGAATCGGCGACCATCACCGTGGCATTCTGAAAGCCGTTGGAATAGTCGTAAATCATCATATCGCGCAGCATACCCGTCTTCTTGTCCTTGTGCCGCACATAGATATTATAACCGCTCACACCATCATAGAACTCTCCTTCTGGTATCTCCAATTCGGGCGATTTCTGCCGGAGCGAGAAAATCAACGCCCATAGTTTCATTTGCGATTTGGGCAGCACATTGTTCGAGAAAAAGAATGCTCCGACCGAGATGAAAGCGATACCTATTGCCAGCGGACGCATAATGCGGAACAGCGAAATGCCCGCTGCTTTCATTGCGGTGAGTTCGAACTTTTCGCCAAGGTTGCCAAACGAGATAAGCGATGCCAACAGGATCGCCAACGGCAATGCCAACGGTACCACACTCGCTACGGCATAGACAAAGAACTCCGCCAAGACCGACACCTCTACACCTTTGCCCACCAAATCCTTGACGTGCATCCACACGAACTGCATCAGCAGTACGAAGATGCACACAAAGAATGTAGCAAAGAACAGCCCGAGGAAGTTCTTAAGCAAATAAACATCTATTTTCTTGACGAGTTTCAAAGCACAATCTCTTTTGTTGTAAGGTCTTTAGAGTCCTTAAAGACCTTAAAGCCATTAGCCGTTTAGGGACTCCGATACAAAAATCAGCGGCAGCAGGTCGGCGGCACAGGAGAAAATATAGTTTTCTTCTTCACCGTAAAGCAGCACTTCCATCGGCTTGCCATAGCGGTGTTCGGTCTCAATCATTACTTGCCGGCAAGCACCACAGGGGGAACCGGGCTTGGGTGTAAAACGCCCATTGTTGTAGCAGGCTATTGCCAAGCGCAGCACGGGTTGTTCGGGGTATTGCGCCCCTGCGGCAAACAAGGCGGAACGCTCGGCGCAAAGCCCGCTCGGATATGCTGCATTCTCCTGGTTGCAGCCACGCACGACCACCCCGTTTTCGAGAAACAAAGCCGCCCCCACATGGTAGTGGGAATACGGACAATATGCCCGCCCGGTCTGCTCCTTGGCTATATTGATCAGTTCCTGTTGGTCTTTGGTCAGTTCGTCCCATGCGCACACACGCATAGTCGTTTTGATTTCGCACTCTTTCATGATATGGGTTATTTGTTAGTTAGTGCTACGTATAAATAGCCTGCAAAGATACGACATTTTCGGGAAATATACAATACAGGAACCTATTTTTGCAGGAAAAGCGATGTACATTCCCTTTTTATTTTGCTTATCCACCCGTCATCCACCTGACATCCACCCGTGTTTGGTATGGTTATTCCATACTGCAAAAGTAAGGAGAATATAAGGTGGATATAAGGTGGATAACCATACCTATCCTATGCCTATCCTATGCCTATCCTATAACAATCCGGTACAAAAATTAACGGTCAATTTACGGCAATTAACGGAGCTTTTTTTAATGAAATTTTAATGGGCGTTAATAGAGAAATAAAAAAGAAGCCCCGGAAGGGGGCTTCCTGTAAGATTTCAGCGAAACATTTTAACGGAACATCCGCGCCGTAACGGTCAGTTTCGCCCATGCGCCGGGTTGCAGCAGCCCGCCATAGTCGTAATAGTGGCGGTTGGTCATGTTCGTGCAGTCGGCACTCACGCGCACGCGGTCGTTCTGCCAATAGACACTCCCGTCAAGCAGCCATACGGGGCGATAGTCCTGTACCTCGCCCTGCGCATCGTTGTACTGCCCCTCGCGTTGCTGATAACGCAGTGTCCACGACGCACCGAAACCGCGATAGATACCATGTTCAAGTCGCAGCGTCAGTTTGTGGCTCAGGTAGTCCAGATAACGCGACCCCGACTCTTTCAAGTCCAAATCGAGGTACGTATAGGCATAACTGACCGACACACAACGCAGCCACTCGTTCCAATGGTACGCAGCCGACAATTCTACGCCTGTGGCATTCACTTTCTGCTGGTTCTGCGCATGATACGGACGCTTGGTGTCATCGGGCGTATAGACCCAGTCGATGATGTTCCGTCCCCAGCGGTAGTACCAGTCGCCTGCCAGCGAAAGCGCCCCCGCCTCGCCAAACGAGCGGTTGCAGGTAGCCCCGACCGACAGCACCCACGCCTCTTCCGGTCGCAAGTCTCTGTTACCCAACTGGTTGCCGGCATTGTAGTACAAGTCTGTGAAAGTCGGGAACCGCAACGAACGGTTTGCGTTGATATATACCGATGACTGCTTCGCATACTCATAGCCGATGTTAGCCCCACCCGATACATTGTTCCCGAACTGGGTGTTGTACATTCCGCTTACGCCCAACGATGCCGACAGGTTGCCATAGTTGAACGTCTGCTGTGCGTAGTAGTTCACATTCAGCCGGTTCGCCCCCTTGACCAGGTCAAGCACCCGCACATCTTTCAAAGGAAAATCCGCCCCGTTCGGCACTTGCCCGTCGGGATTGATGGTATCGCCGAGATTGGTGGAATGGATATTCTCGTTGCGCACCTCTACGCCCACGGTGGTGGTACCGATACGGGACGCATAATGCCCTGCCACGCTTGCGGCAGCGGTCTGCGAGAAATGGAAATTGCCATAGAGACGTTGCCCGCGGTGCCACTCGTAACGGTCGTAGTTGGCACGGTACGATGCCTGCACGTCCATACTCCATTGCCCCCAACGGTGCGTATATTTGGCACTACCGAAGGCAGTGCGGGTGGCATCGAACTGGTCTTGCGAACCGAAACCATAGTACATACCCGCACCCGCATCTTTCCATTGCGCCCCGAGTTGCACATCCAAGCCCTTGTAGCGGCTTTGGAAATAGATGTTTGCCAACTGATAGTCGGAGTTGGTCAGCCCGGTCTGCTCTTTCTCGGACGGGTCAGGTGCATAATAGCCCTCGGCACGGCTGTACTCCACCGAGGCATTGGCACTGAAATCCCCACGCCGCCAACTACCGGAAAACTCAGGACTTACCAAGCCGTTCATACCCGCCGACAGACGTACACCATACTCATTCCGCTGTGCCTCGCGCGTAACGATATTGATGGCACCTGAGAACGCACCGTAGAGGTTCGCGCTCGTACCTTGCAGCACCTCGATACGCTCGATGAGCGACACCGAAAGCGGCAGATTGAGCGTGTAATGCCCCGTGTGTGCATCGTTCAGGCTCACGCCGTTGATCAGCACCAGCACTTGGTCAAACGTTCCCCCGCGCATACTCAGGTCGGCTTGTGCGCCGTTGGCACCACGGGTACGCACATCAAGCCCCGGCAGATATTGCAAAATATCCGCCACCGTCTGAATGGGCAATGTCTCTATCTCCTTGCGGGAAACCTGCGTTACGAGTCGGTACGCCTCGGATTGTACTTCAGCCTTGTTCGATACGACCGACACCTCCTGAAGACTAAGTTGTCGGGTATCAACTGCCCCCTGTGCCTGCCCGGCAAGCATAGCGGGTTCAAGCGCGGGACCGTCTGCCCCGTCCGTCTCGGTCGCCATAGCACTCAATGTGCAGAAAGCCATTGCCGCGAGTGCAACGGTCTTGCCCTGCTTGAGCATCTCGAGGTCGGTCATATAACCTGCCACACGCCCCACAGAGACTTCCCTATGCAGCGATACAAAGGCGGCATACGCCTTGTGGCAGAACCGACGGAAACGGATACTACGCTTCGATTGATAAACCTTGTTCATTGTGTTTTCTCAAAAAAACGCACAAAGGTACTGCTTTTCCACGACATACACAACGCCTGTTATCATAACGTGAGTTCGAAATAAAAACTCCTTTGCCGCAAAGCGGCAAGAAATCCAAGTAAATCTTTGTCCCCACATCCATAAATTGCCATAAATTTTATTCGCCTACGGCGGCAAAGTAAGACAATCTGCTTATATCGAACTACGTTATCATAAATGCGGTGTTACGAAATTGGAAATGACGTAGGCTATCAGCGTGTCGTTCTGGCTGCGAATTTCGGTTTGGATAAGTGCCGTATTGCCTTCGTATAGAAATGCAGCCTTGGCAGTCAGCCGGTCTCCCAAACGACCGGAACGGACAAACCGGATCGTACTGTCTATGGTGAGTTTCTCGCCGTGGGTCAAACCCGCTGCCGCCAAATCCGCCAAGGTAAAGAGTACCCCACCCTGACACACATTTGCCCCGTTCAGGTGTCGTTCTTCTATGGTCATCGTTGCCGTGCAGCCATCGGACTGCAACACAATACCATTGGTACGGGCAAAGCGATCCCGTTCATTTAGTTCCGAAACAGTCATACTTTCTGATTTTGAGCACAAAGGTACAAAAGAAAACGGAATTGCACAACTCTTGCATATCTCAAAAAAAAAGAGTACTTTTGCAGTCCTAATTGACATTATAATGGCACGTACAGAGATTTCAACCATGGGTGAGTTCGGACTCATCAAACATCTGACAGAAAAAATAGAACTGAAGCAACCTTCCACCCGAAAGGGTATCGGAGACGATGCCGCCGTGATGCATTTCGGCGACAAGAGCGTACTGCTGACCAGCGATATGCTGCTTGAGGGTATCCACTTCAATCTGGAATACGTACCTCTCAAACATCTCGGTTACAAGGCGGCGGTTGTCAATTTCTCGGACATCTACGCTATGAACGGAACCCCCACCCAGATAACTGTTTCGTTAGGCGTGAGCAAGCGTTTTGCCGTAGAAGATTTGGAGGAACTCTATGCGGGCATCCGTCTTGCCTGCGAGCGATACGGCGTGGACTTGGTGGGAGGAGACACCTGCGCCTCTATGACGGGGCTTACTATCTCCATTACCTGTCTAGGTACGGCTGATGCCAAAGATATTGTCTATCGCAACGGAGCCAAACTGAACGACCTGATCTGCGTGTCGGGCAACCTGGGTACCGCCTATATGGGGCTGCAACTGTTGGAACGCGAACGCATTGTGATGCAAGCCGACAGCCAAGCCACACCGGCTTTCGAAGGACGTGAATATCTGCTGGAACGCCAACTCAAGCCCGAGGCACGGCGCGACATCATAGAAGCACTGCGCAAAGCGGGAGTGAAACCGACGGCTATGATGGATATATCCGACGGTCTGTCGTCCGAACTGATGCATATATGCCACCAGTCGGGTGTAGGCTGTGCCATCTATGAAGACAAACTACCTATTGATTTCCAAGCCGCAGCCCTTGCCGAAGAGATGAACCTGAACATCGTTACGTGCGCACTCAACGGCGGAGAGGATTACGAACTACTCTTTACCTGCGATATCAACGACTACGAGAAACTCATTCCGATTGACGACCTGTATATTATCGGGCATATCACCAAGCCCGAATACGGACTGAACCTGATCGGACGCAACGGCGAAGAACTGGCACTGAAAGCGCAGGGATGGAACGCATTTACAGAAAATAACTAAATAAAAAAAAGCGGACGCAATGTCCGCTTTTTTATGAATGTTGCAGGAGGAAAACATCCAAGGTTTCCAAGTCGGGAAATGTCTTCCAACCGAATTGTCCGGCGGTATGCCGGTTGATTTCTATATCGTCTACAAAAAGATAAGGTTCAGGCAAATGGTGTGCGTGCAAATACTCATCTGCGACCTTAAAAATTTGCGGGTTCGGTTTGCAGCAATGCAACAGATGCGAGGCAAAGCAGTGCTCAAACACCGACAAATCATATTTGCTGAATACATCCTCCCAATGCAATGCATTGTTGTTGCTCAACAGAAACAGCCGATGACCTTCATCGTGCCACCGCCGTATCATCTCCAACCGGTATGCCGGTATACCGCCATGCATCAGGTTCCATGCCTGTTTCAAATCTTCGGTGGTAGTACTGGGCTTTGCGTTAGAAAGCAGCGTTGACAAGAAATCCTCTGTAGAAACATCTCCCGTTTCAAAACGCTCCATCAGGCTGTTTTCCGTACCTTCGGCATTACCGGCCAATCCTAACACACGCTCCAGAGCCTCTTCGCCTATCAGTTCGCGGAAACGTGCTACACATGCAGGGATATTATGCTGCATAATCACCCCGCCCATATCCAATATAATCGTCATAGTTCTGTCAGTTATGGTTTGATAATATCTTACGCTGCAAAGATAATGCTTTTTTCCGACATACACAACATTTTATATCTTTATCATCTCTCTTTGGCGTGTTTTTTGTGGCATTGTTGCAGTAAGGCAATGTCGCCTTACGCAAAAATCTACTTTAATATGAAAGACGCTTTATTTTCCCTCCCTGAATTAGGTTTTCAGCCTGCAGAACTCGCTCCGATGATGAGCGAACAGACTATCCGGTTCCATTACGGAAAGCATTTCCGCACGTACGTGGACACACTCAATACATTGGTTAAAGGTTCTGACTTAGAAGGGCTTTCATTGGAAGACATTGTCCGCAAAGCCCCGGAAGGCAAACTTCTCAATAATGCAGGACAGGCACTCAACCACCAACTCTTTTTTGAGCAACTGATACCCGCGGAACATGCCAAGCAACCTTCCGGCGAACTGCAATTTCTGATAGAACAATCATTCGGTTCGTTTGATGCTTTCCGGGAACAAATGACCCAAGCCGCCCTTTCGCTCTTTGGCTCGGGATGGGTGTGGCTCGCATCGGATGCTGACGGTGTGCTGCATATTTTGTCGCTGCCCAATGCAGATAATCCTTTGCGTCACGGCTTGCGCCCGATACTCACATTTGATATGTGGGAACATGCCTATTATCTTGATTATCAAAACAACCGTACGGAATATATCAAAAATCTTTGGTTGCTTATCAACTGGCACGTTGTATCCCGGCGGCTCGGTTGATAATCCGACTTTCACTCATCTATTATATCCCATCTATTATATCCCGCAAAGCCCGCACGCTTTGCGGGATATTTTATATAGGGAGTGTATTTTTTTGTTGCACAGATCAGAAAATGCAGTATCCTTGTGCATTTTTTGCATAAAAAGCAAACGCTGCACAACACAAGCGAAAACACCCACTAATCACCTACTATTCACCTACTCTTGACAGCATAATGATAGTATGCAGACAGGGAGACCTTACAAGTTATTGTTTCTATTTCCATTAGAACCGTTTGGAAAGACCGAAGCACCAGTAAAGCAACGTGGCAAGGGCGATGGCACCGCCGATATAGCCGATACAGGAAATGGACAGATGGGTGCAGACACCGCCACCGATAAGAGTTCCCGTAGCGATACCCAGATTGAAGATACCCGAAGAGATAGACATTGCCACCGGTGTGGCATCGGCTTCTGTATGATTGATAATCTCGTTCTGAAACGACACATTATATGATGTTGCCGCCATTCCCCACACAGCGCAGACCGGCACTACGATACCACCGAGATATGCGGCAGGGGCAAGAAGCAATTGGCATACACAAACACCGCCTATCGCCAAGGCAATAAAACGGACAGGATTGCGCTGATAGCACTTGGAAAACAAAATACTGCCCACAATACCCGCCACGCCAAAGAGCATCAGCGTGGTAGTTATCCAATCCTCAGACAAGTGCGCCACCTGCAACAAGAACGGTTCGATATAACTATAACCGACATAGTATGCCGTGGAAAAACCGAGTGTCAGGATATAGATACCGACAAGTACCGGATTTTTGAGCAATGCGGGAAGTTGCCGCACGGAAAATCCGCCGTGTGCAGGGACTTGTGGAAGAGTAAAAAAGAGATGCAGCAATACAGCGAATGAAAATATACCAATAGACAAAAATGTCATTCGCCATCCGATTTGCAATCCGATAATACGTCCGATGGGCATACCGAGAATCATGGCGACGGATGTACCGGTAACAATCATGCTGAGTGCCAACGGACGGTGTTTTTCCGGCACAAGACTCACCGCCAGAGGCGAGGCAATCGACCAAAAGACCGAGTGGGTACACGCCACACCGATACGCGAAAACATAAGCATATAGTAGGTGGCAGAAAGCGATGACAATACTTGAAAAAGCACAAAGCCCACCACTACCCACAACATCAGTTTGCGCAGATTGATTCTGGAAACCAAGATCATCAGCGGTAAAGACAAAAGCATTACCATCCATGCATAGACCGAGATGAGCATACCGGCATGCGCCTCGGTGGTCTGAAAATCAGAGGCTATGTCAGAGAGCAGGGCTATGGGGATAAACTCGGAAGTGTTGAATACAAAAGCAGCACACGTCAATCCGATCAGCGGCAGCCAGTTGCGCCAAGTCATTTTGTTGTCCATAATTTGACAAAAGAACGTTAATTAACCATTCATTCAGAGCAAGCACCCGGAACGGTTCAATAAAACAACTAATACCTTTTTCAAAAACGGGCGCAAAATTACTGCTTTTCCACGAAATACGCAACAACCATTTGCGTAATATCGGAGAAAAGCAGTAAAAAAGAGACCGGTAAGCCAAAACGTTATTTAACGTGAGTTCGAAATAAAAACTCCTATGCCGCGAGCGGCAAGAAATCTAAGTAAATCGTTGTCTTTACCTCCATAAATTACCGTAAATCTTATTGCCTACGGCGACAAAGCAAGAGAATCATACTTATAGTTGGAGCGACGTTATTTATCGCAGCGTCCGCATCGAATTGAGGACGGCGAGGACGGTAACGCCCACATCGGCAAGGACGGCAAGCCACATATTCGCCATACCAAAGGTGGCAAGAACCAGTACAAAGACCTTGATACCGATAGAGAACCAGACGTTCTCGTTGGCAATACGGTTGGTTTTCTTGGCAATACGGATAGCCGTGGCGATCTTGCCCGGTTGGTCGTCCATCAATACCACATCGGCCGCCTCAATCGCCGCATCGGATCCCAACGCCCCCATAGCGATACCCACATCGGCGCGGGCAAGAACCGGCGCATCATTGATACCGTCACCTACGAAAGCGAGAGTTTTGCCTTGCGGCTTCCCTGCAAGCAGACGCTCCACCTGTGCCACCTTGTCCTGCGGGAGCAGGTCGGCATGGAACTCGTCCAGCCCCACTTCGTGCGCCACGTATTCCGCTACTGCGTAGTGGTCGCCCGTAAGCATAACGGTCTTGCGCACACCGGCTGCTTTCAACCCGCTGACAGCCGTTTTGGCATCAGGTTTGAGTTGGTCGGAGATAACGATATGCCCTGCATATTCGCCATCGATAGCCACGTGGATTACCGTACCCCGCGCCTGCTGCGAGCACTCGTGCCATTGCGCCCCGACAGCGTCCATCATCTTGCTGTTGCCGACACAGACGTGCCTGCCATTGACCAAGGCTTTTACGCCCTGTCCTGCCACCTCCTCCACTTGCTCCACGGAGCAGGAGTCCGCCTCATGGGCATACGCCTGACGCAGCGAAACGGCAATAGGGTGATTGCTGTACCGCTCCACATGGGCGGCAAGATGCAGCAATTCATTCTCGGAGATGTCGTGTGGATGCACCAGACTCACTTGAAACACACCGCGGGTGAGCGTACCCGTCTTATCAAAGACCACCGTATCCAGTTTGCTCAATGCGTCAAGGTAGTTGGACCCTTTTACGAGGATACCCCGGCGGGATGCCCCGCCGATACCGCCAAAGAACGCCAGCGGCACAGAGATAACCAAGGCACACGGGCAGGAGACGACAAGGAACATCAGACCACGGTAGAGCCACGTGGGGAGATTTCCGATGTAGGTTCCCCCGCCGAAAAAAGGCGGCAGGAAAGCCAATACCAATGCCAGACAAACGACAATAGGGGTATAGACACGGGCAAAACGGGTAACGAAATTCTCGCTGCGGGACTTGTTCTCACCGGCATTCTCCACCAAAGCCAGCACCTTGGCAGCAGTGGATTCGCCTGCTATACTGGTTGTGCGGACACGCAACAAGCCTGACATATTCACGCAACCGGAAATGACCCGGTCGGCTTTGCGGACAGTACGCGGGACACTCTCGCCGGTAAGGGCGACAGTATCCAGATGCGATTCGCCCTCGACAACCTCGCCATCAACAGGTACGCGCTCGCCCGGCTTGATAACCACTATTTCCCCCACTTGCACATCGTTCGGGTCAATAGTCTGCAGTTCGCCGTTGCGCTCCACATGCGCCGTGTCAGGACGGATATTCATCAGTGAGGAGATCGACTTGCGGCTGCGTCCTTCGGCAATCGTCTCAAAGAGTTCGCCCACCTGAAAGAACAGCATTACGAAGACCGCTTCGGGGAACTGGTTCTCCGCTCCGGGCAGAAAACCGATAGCGAGAGCACCGATGGTGGCAACAGACATCAGAAAATCCTCATCGAAGACCTCGCCATGGGCGATGTTCTCCGCTGCCTCGCGCAACGTATCAAAACCGACCACGAGATAAGGAACCAAATAAATAAGGAGCAGTTGCCACATCGCAAGCGAACTGGTATGCTCCACCACCACACAGGCTGACAGCAGCACGGCAGCCACAATGATTTTAATCAGAATAGAACGGGTTTCTTTTTCCATTATATCAATTAAAAATTAACAATTAACTATTAACATACAGAGATGGTCTGCAGTCTTTCATTTTTCGGGTGCAAAGGTACGACTAATTTGCTGCAACCCGGTTGCAAGTCGTGCAAAGACACAAAAGAACGACAGAATGAGCAGGGCAACCGCATCCAAACAACATCTATACAATTTATGCAACATATATAGTGCATAAAGTGTATAAAAGTACCGCATAAAAGGGCGTTTACCCAGGAGTTGACACCAAGTTTTCCTATACGTATGATGTGGGATGATATATGGTACGTTTTTTTGATAT
>CAKUYO010000026.1 GCA_934716995.1 uncultured Bacteroidales bacterium
CATTCTTATTGACTCCTCATCTTAATTTTTGATACTTCTCCTTTCACGCTGCAAAGGTAAAGCATAAACTGTATATTAAGAGGAGAATATCTCCCTGCAAGTTCAACTTGGAAGTGCAAAAATGTCGGTCATTTTGTAATATAGGATTTTTTTTGTAACTTTGCGCCGTATAAATAAGTGAAATTATGAAATTGGTGTTTGCTACAAATAATGCGCACAAGTTGCAGGAAGTACGGGAGATACTGCCTGCAGATGTGGAGGTAATCAGTTTGCACGAGATTGGTTTTGACAAAGAGATTGATGAGACGGGGACCACTTTGGAGGAGAACTCGCGTATCAAAGCGGAAGAAGTATACCGGTTCGCAATGCACAATGCACAATGCGCTATGATAGACGGGGTATTTGCGGACGATACAGGTCTGGAGATTAGTGCATTGGGCGGGCAACCGGGCGTTTATACCGCACGTTGGGCAGGCGAACCGTCCAACCCTGAGAACAACCGCAAGAAAGCCTTGGCGGAGTTGGCAGGAGAGAATAACCGGAAGGCACAATTCCGCACGGTGGTTACATTGATACGCAACGGCAGAACCGAACAGATGGAAGGCGTGGTGCGCGGCGAGATAGCCATGGAAGAACGTGGCGACGGGGGATTCGGATATGATCCGCTTTTTATCCCCGAGGGATATGACAAGACCTTTGCCGAACTGCCAAGCGAGGTAAAAAACGGAATCAGCCATCGTGCGCGTGCGATGCAAGCGTTATGTGTAATTTTGCAGGAGAATACTTTATGAAAATAAACAAACTGATATGGTTTGGGGTATTGTCATTGTTTTTGACGGTACCGTTGTCGGCAGAGGCATATTGGAAAACGCTGTTTGCCTACAATAATGTTGAGCAGATTGCCATGACGGATGATAGGGTTTTTGCCGTATCAGACGGTGCCTTGTATTCCGTGGACAAACAGACCGAAAAAATAGAGACATATAATGCGGGAAATGGTTTGCACGGGTCGGATATAGTATGTATCTATTATGACAAAGTCTATGATATGCTGCTTATTGCTTATGCAGACGGTAAGATAGATGTGCTGCATAATGGTACGATAGAATATGTATCAGGACTGTACACCAAGGATATGATGGCTACCAAGACTATCAACAATATCACGGTGTACAACGGGCGGGCATATCTGGCTATGGACTTTGGTATAGTTACATTCCGGCTGAACAAACGCGAGTTGGTGGATACGTATTATATCGGTGCCAATGCCGCGGAAGTGAAAGTGGAAGATATTGTTTTTCAAGACGACAGCATCTATGCCTTTTCCGGAAAAACAATGTACAAGGCAGCATTGCGCGACAACCTGCCCGACTACCGCTATTGGCATACGGAGGCTGTCGGGCGTATTGCGCGCGATACACAAAAGGGCGTGCAATATACCGATGACAGAGGCAATGTGTGGACGGCAGGCGGAAGCGAAGGTATTGTACGCGTGGATGCTACCGGTAGCCGTAGCACCTATAAGCCCCAGGGACCGCTGACCAACACCCCTTACGATATGACCGCCACGCAAGGGCATCTGTATGTGGTTTCCGGCGGGCGTTGGGCGGTACAATATAACACGCCCGGTAATGTGATGGTGTACGACGGCACGCAATGGATAAACATTTCGCAGGCTTCGATACAAGCCAAAACGGGCAATCCTGCCAAAGACTTTATGCACGTGACGGTTGATCCGAACGATGCAATGCACTATTTTGTAACCAGTTACGGTACCGGTGTATACGAGTTCAAAGGCAGCGAATTGGTACAGCAGTATTTGCCGGACAACAGTTCGCTGATGACTGCGGTGGAGCACAATCCGAAGAACTATACACGTTGTACGGGAGGTGTATATGATAGAGACGGAAACTGGTGGGGACTGAATATGGGACAGCGTGTATTGCATCGGCGTACACCGGCAGGCGGGTGGCAGGCTGTGGAAATATATGTGAATGGTGAAATTTTCCCAATGTATACTACCAATGAGTTGATATTGGATAACCATAGACAGAACTATAAATGGATTCCTTATTGTCGTTATAATGTTGGATTGTTACTGTTGGACGACAGGGGCACGATAGACAGCCAAGATGATCGGGTGGTCTTTCGCTCTGCGTGGACGGAGGCCAACGGTGAAAGCATATCTGTCGAAAGTATCTATACAGGAGTACAAGATAAGGAAGGAAATATCTGGTTGGGTACATCCGGTGGCATTATTATAATTCCGACTGATGTGGATTTCTTTACGTCAGATATGTGTACACGCATTGATATACAAGAAGATAATGGTGAGACGCCCTTTGTTAGCAAAGACATACATTCCATAGAATTTGATAGTAAGGGGCGTGCATGGATTGGTACCACAACTATAGGAGTATATGTGCTTTCTGCGGATTGGCAGACAATAGAAGCACACTATACCACAGATAATTCTCCAATGCCGAGCAACTATGTGATGTCGTTGGCATGGGATGATGTGAACGATGTGATGTATATAGGTACGAGCAAAGGAATTGTCTCTTGTACTGATCAATCAACGGATTTGAGGGATGAAACCTATACCGATAGCGATGTACCCGATTATGGCAGTATGCAACAATGGAAACTGCATTATTCATACGCCCAAATGGAGGAAGTGGCATATAGTGCGACCGAAGTATACGGGCTTGCCGACGGGGCTTTGTTCTCGCTGAACAAACAAGATGAGACTTTTACACTCTGGAATAAATCGACGGGGTTGAACGGCAGTGATATTGTGCATATTGCATACGACAATACAACAAAACAACTCATCATCTGTTATGCTGACGGACGTATCGATCTATTGTCGGATAACGGATCCGTTACCCAGATGCCGGACTTGTATCAGAAAGCGGCAACGATACCTGTAACGGTGAACGATATTTTTGTCACAGATGGCTGTACGTATTTGGCAATGCCGTTTGGTATTGTGGCTATCAATACAAAAAAGGCGGAAGTGATAGATACCTACTATATAGGCGATAGTGCACAAGCGGTAAATGTGCAGCGTTTGGCGGTGTGGGGGGATACATTGTATGCTCTTTCGAAAGAGGCTTTGTATGCCGCATCTACCGCTGACAATCTGGTGGATTTTTCATTCTGGAAACAACAAACTCTCCCAAATAACAGGATTGTGAGCGATATACAGATAGCCAATGATGCTTTGTATGCACTGCAAGATTCTGTATTGTACATAAAGAAAGACGGTAGTTGGAATCGGGTGAAAGATGCCACATCGCTATATTGGATAATAGGGTATGCAAATCATCTGATAGCCAATCAGAATGGGCAGGGCATTATTGAAATTGACAAAGAGGAGATACGCAATTTGGGAAGTTATGGCATCAATGATATACAATATGATGCATCCGGCGACTGCTATTGGATGGCAGCCCCGAATTATGGTATTGCCCGGGTAAACAGAAATAAGGAATTGCGGACATTCCCGCCAGATGGTCCTGCAAACAATATCGGATACCGGTTAAAATATACAGGAGACCAGATCTTTGTGGCAGGTGGCAGTCGTTGGGCAGTACAGAGCAATAGAGATGGTTCTTTCAGTATCTACAACGGTACCAGTTGGCGCAAGATTACTTCTTCAGCAACACGTAGCCAACTCGGTTTGTACGGTTATCCGCGAGATGTTGTTTCCTTTGGTGTAGATCCGCAAGATGGAGGACATTTCTTTGCGGCTATGTATGGTATGGGTGTAATAGAATATAAGAACTATGCAGCGGTGGCACACTATGGCGTGAATAACAGTACACTTACTTCCGCAGCAGAGAATAACCCTAATTATTATACTCGCACCGAGGGGGCTATGGTGGATGAGAGTGGTAATCTATGGGTGCTAAATACGGGTTCGCAGGCTTATCCGATAAATATATGTACTCCGCAAGGGAAATGGGTAGGCTTAAATCTCACACAGCATGGGCAACGCCTTTCTCTGATTACACCATGGGAAATAGTGGTGGATAATAGGGATTGTAACCGAAAATGGCTGATAGACCAACGCTACGCTCCAGGAGTAATACTTTTAGATGATGGTGGTACCCCGCTTTCGGACAGCGATGATAAATGCATCAAACGTAGTACATTTGTAGATGGGGATAATATCCAATTGACACCGGAATTTATCTATTGTCTGGCGCAGGATTTGAACGGCGATGTATGGTTAGGAACGCCAACTGGTATCATTGTGATACCCTCTACGGTGGATTTCTTTACTTCCAATCAATGTATGCGTATCAAGATACCGCGCAATGACGGGACCAACCTCGCTGATTATCTGTTGGGGACTGAGCAGATCAATGCCATCGCCGTGGATGGTGCCAACCGCAAATGGATAGGTACGGAGACTTCCGGAATCTACCTGATGTCAGCAGACGGACTGACAACCATAGCGCATTTTACAACGGAGAACTCTGTTTTGCCATCCAATTCCATTCTCTCTATTGCCATCAATTCTAATACAGGAGAGGTTTTTGTAGGGACTGGAAAAGGCATTGCTTCCTATAGGAGTGATGCTTCTGCTCCGCAGGAGGATTTCAGCGGGGCGTATGCTTATCCGAACCCGGTACGCCCCAATTATGAAGGAATGATTACCATCACCGGATTGATGGAGAACACCACTATAAATATTGTAGATGCAGGCGGAAACCTTGTTTGCAAGACAAAGAGCAATGGGGGGACGGCAGTATGGGACGGCAGGAATTTCCGCGGGCAGCGTGTCGGCAGCGGAGTCTATACCGCCCTATGCAATGCGGAGGGAAACCATACGGTAGTTAAGATATTGGTAATGAACTGATGTGAAACCGATAAAGCGGCATATAGATTGGGCTGAGATAATACGATACGGCATAGTGGGCGGGATAGCAACCGCTATCCATTACGGCGTATATGCATTGCTGCAGTTGTGGCTATCCGTCAATATAGCCTACACGTGCGGGTATATCATCAGTCTTGGATGTAATTTCATCTTATCAGCCCGTTTCACGTTTAAGAAAAGTCCGTCTTTGCCCAAAGCTGGCGGCTTTGTTGCCAGCCATCTTATCAACTACCTGTTACATATAGGACTGCTGAATTTGTTTCTGTATTGCGGTGTCAGCCAGATGCTGTCTCCGCTGTTGGTATTCTGTATTGTCATACCCGTTAATTTCATATTGGTTCGTTTTGTCTTTAATCATTTATGAAAAGCATATCCATACTAGTTCCATGTTACAATGAGGAGGCAGTACTGCCTTTGTTCATAGACTCAATTGCCCCTATTATGGCAAATACCGATTACCGGCGGTGGCAGTTGCTGCTGATAGACGACGGAAGCACGGACAGGACACTGCAAATCATGTGCGAAGCACACCAAAGAGACCCGCGTATCGAGTACATAGAACTATCCCGCAATTACGGCAAGGAAACAGCCCTGCAAGCAGGGATTGACTATGTAGCGGGGGATGCCGTCGTAATAATGGACGCAGATTTGCAACATCCCGTATCGGTTATACCCGAGATGATAGAAAAATGGGAAGCGGGATTTGACGATGTGTATGCACGCCGTATCACACGAGGCAAAGAGTCATGGGCTCGCAAGGTACTGACCAAATGTTATTACCGGCTTTTGCAATCTGTTGCGCAGACGAATGTATATCCTAATGTAGGCGATTTCCGCTTATTGGACAGATGCTGCATCAATGCATTGCGCTCAATGAAAGAAACCAACCGCTATACGAAAGGTATGTACGGCTATATCGGTTTCAGAAAGACATATGTTGATTTTGATCAGCGGGAACGCATTGCCGGTCAGAGCAAATGGAACTACCATTCCCTTTTCAAGTTGGCACTAAACGGCTTGCTGTCATCTACCACATTGCCTCTAAAACTATCCACGTATTTGGGACTGATTGTTTCCTTGGCGGCTTTTGTATATATGCTGTATGTGCTGCTAAAAGCAGCCCTGTTCGGCGATCCCGTACAAGGATTTCCGACATTGATGGTTACCATTTTGTTTTTAGGGGGTGTACAATTGTTGTCTTTAGGCATTATAGGGGAATACATCGGCAGAATCTTTACGGAAAGCAAGAAACGTCCCAATTATTTTGTAAGAACATACAATGGAAAAAAAACAGAGTGATTTCATTATTGAGTTATTGCTATGGGGGGTATTTGCCGCGATGAACCTGTTTTTCGTGGTCAAGTTTGTACCGCGTGCAGGGATATCGCCGATATGTGGAGGAATGGCATACAGTATATTCGCTGTGGTATGGATTCTTTTTGGGTATCGTCTGTTACCCCGCTTAACAGAGAATAAATGCAAATACATCGGCATTTCGCTGTTGGCTTGTATATGTGCGGCAATCATTCTGTCTTTGATAGTGATACCGCCGTTATCCGTACGAGTGGATCGCTGGTCTGCCACGACCTATTTCCTCAATGCCTTATTTCAGGGAGAATATCCGTATGCCGTTCACACGCACGTTTCGGAAAACAACTACCCCTCCCCGTTTCCGTTTTGGCATTATCTGAATATACCATTCTGGTTGTCAGGCGATGTAGGTATCGGGCTGATTGTTTTTCTGGTATTGACTGTTGTCTGCATATGGTTGTATTCATCCTCCAACAAAGTGGTATTGATGTTTTTGTGGCTGCTGGTTTGTTCACCGGCATACTGGTGGGAAGTAGCGGTGCGTAGCGACGGATTGAGCAATGCCTTATTGGTATTGTCCGTTATTTTGTTGTTGGAACGCTATTCCATCCGTTTGGATAATCATTGGGGTTGGGTGGCAGTTATTGCCGGCTGTCTGGCAGCAACACGCTTGAGTGCGGTTATTCCTGTGGCTTTGTATTTGTTCTATCCTTACCTAAAATGTAACCGGAAGATACAACTGCTATTCCCCGTTGTGGTATTGGGTGTGGTGCTATTGTTTTTTGTTCCCTATATATTCTGGGATACAGACAGTTGGATATTTTTCAGGCGCAATCCGTTTATGTCGCAGACCTCACCGGGCAATATGTGGATATTGGTGATTATGGTGATTGCGGCGATACTAATAGCGGGGCGTAAAAAAACATTTGAGCAATATCTGTCCTCTACGGGATTATTTATGTTTTGCTTTATGCTTTTCACCCAATTGGGAGTAATCTATATGTCTGCGGAACCGATTACGCTGTTTTCACCGCAATGTGATATATCTTATTTCACATTGTCTCTCCCCTATTGCCTGTTGTATTTATCTTTACGAGAATAGGAAAAAATAAGGTTCATCCGACATTTGAGTTGGTGGAGGTGTGAATTCAAATATGACTGATATTAAGGTAGTTATGATTATAGGATTCATCGGCTTTTTGTCTCATTATCTTGATTTTGTTGCTACCATATATTCTCGCAATGAAAGTTTTGTAATTTAAATATAATTTTTGAAATAAACATATTGAACGTATTAAAAGATTATCCATTAGGCTTTTACCGCCTAAGATTCCATGGTATCACCAACTCAAATATCGGATGAACCAAGTAGGGTGATAATATAGAATAAACTAAACAGAAACTATTGCAATATATACAATAGAATAAGTTTCTGTTTGTATCTGTGAAATTAATTATCCGCGGATGAGGCGGAGAAATTCGTCGCGTGTCTCTTGGCGGGTGAAAGCACCAGTGAAATCAGAGGTGGTAGTGGTGCTGTGCGGTTTCTGTACACCGCGCATCTGCATACAGAGGTGCTCGGCTTCCACAACCACCATCACACCCAACGGGTTGAGCGTGTTCTGGATGCAGTCTTTGATCTGTGTGGTCAACCGCTCTTGTACCTGCAGACGGCGGGCATAGACGTCCACCACACGGGCAATCTTGCTCAAACCGGTAATCCTGCCGTTGGGAATATATGCCACGTGGGCTTTGCCGAAGAAAGGCAGCATATGGTGCTCGCAGAGAGAATAGAACTCAATATCTTTTACCACCACCATCTGGCGGTAGTCTTCTTCGAACAGGGCGGAACGGAGTATTGCTTCGGGGTCTTCGTTGTAACCTTTGGTGAGAAACTGCAATGCCTCGCCTACACGCTCGGGAGTACGAACCAACCCCTGACGGTACGGGTTCTCGCCAATCAGGGTGAGGACAGAAGTTACATCTTTGGCAATGCGTTCTGTTTTTTCGCTATCGGGGCTAAATGTTTGCAAATTCATTGAAGTACTTGTATTTTATCGCGCACAACATACGTGTCGCCCTGCAACTGCGGGAATTGTGCGAGGAATTGATTTTTGAATGTGTTGGCCTCATCAAAGGTACGGAAATTGCCCAAACGGACTTTCCAGAACGGTGTCATATAGAGTACATAGACCGGCATAGAGACTTTGTCGGTAATTTCTTTTTCGAGTTGGAGCGCTTCCGCTTTGGCGGTTTGCTGCCGGTTGGACGAGTAGATCTGCACACGATAACCGTTGATTTCGGCAATCTCCCCCTGCCCGTTGATTTTATGCTCAAGCAAGGCACCTACAAGGGAGTCTTGGTGCAACTGCACATTGGGCATATCATCAAAGATATTCGGGCGGCCCGGCACGGAGTCGTTCGCCTGTACCGACCATATTGCCAGCAGGCAGAATATAGATAAAATCAGTTGTTTCATAATGTTGTATTTTTCTTTCAAAATAGTGCCAAAAGCAGACACCCATTCGCTATCCTATGCGTATCCTATGCGCATCCTATAACAAACGTTTGCTGTTCGTATATAGAACATTTTGGGGACGCTGGCTTTGCACTTAATAGTGGAACGAACTGCCGCCGACGAACTCGCGCAAGAGCGATGTGGGCGGAATTTCCTTCTCGGGGATAGGCTCGAAATACTGCAGGAACTTGATCAGGCGGTGTGCCTCGGTGTATTCATCGCAGTACTTGGGTACCTCCGCAAGGATCGGTTCGGCATGGCGTTTAAGCACCGCCAACTCGAAGAGCAGGGCAGAGTTGAACATCATATCCGCTTCCTCCTGATAGGGGTAAATCCACGTCTGTTCGCCGCGGAGGACGGACGGACAACGGGCGATCGTGTCGCGTGCGGAGTAGTTGCGGTATTTGTAGTCGCGGACAATACGGCGCAGGAGACGGATATCGGTGGTAGGAATCCAGTTGTGGTTGTCGATGTTGATAGTGGTGAGCGCAGAGACAAAGATCTTAAACGTAGCCGATCGCGGGATATTGGGCAACAGCGACGGATTTAGTGCGTGCAACCCCTCGAGAATGATGATGCTGTCCTTTTCAAGACGCAGTTTCTGCCCCTCGTAGATGCGCTCGCCTTTCTCAAAAGAGTAGGTGGGCAGATCCACTTCCTTGCCCTCCATCAGGTCGCTCATCTGCTGGCGGAAATAGGGAAGGTCGAGGGCATTGATGTTCTCAAAGTCCCAATCGCCGTTGGTATCACGCGGAGTATCCACACGGTTGACGAAATAGTTGTCCATCGAGATGATGACGGGCTTGATACCGTTGACGAGCAACTGTATCTGCAGACGTTTGGAGAATGTGGTTTTGCCGGACGATGACGGTCCGGAGATAAGAATGAATTTGGGACGCTCCTCACGGTTGGCAATAGCGTCCGCCATCTGGGCGATTTTCTTTTCGTGAAGGGCTTCGGCAAGTTTGATCATCATAAAACTGCGGTTGCCCTTGCAAGCCACGTTGAAATCGCTTACATTGTTGATATTCAGCAGTTTGTTCCACGAACTATATTCGCTGAAAATGCTAAACATCTTGTCCTGTGGGATTTTGTCTTCGAG
Organism: uncultured Bacteroidales bacterium; assembly: GCA_934716995.1. Classification (GTDB taxonomy): domain Bacteria; phylum Bacteroidota; class Bacteroidia; order Bacteroidales; family Paludibacteraceae; genus Colicola. Next base: position 9,823 of record CAKUYO010000026.1, read on the forward strand.
TACAGTCGGATTGCTGCGGTTGGGGATACGCAGGAGCATTCCGTCAAAATATGGTTCAAGGTCGAATACATTGATGTATCCGGACGACGGCATCAGCGTATTGGTGTAGTAATCAATGAAATCGCCCATACGGAAATAGCGGCAGTAGGGGTTGCCGAGGGTCTCGAAGATGGTGCTTTCGCCGTCCACACGGGTACTGAACATCTGGATAACGTCCTTGGTGCGTTTCTCTTCTTCGAGAATCTTCCGGTCTTCCTTGATAATCTGCCACATACGACGCTTGATAGACTCAATCATCTCGGGTGTCAGTTTGGGATTGACCGCATCGGATGCCAGTTCACCGTCTTTGGGTTTGCGCCATTGCAGCGTGCAGTAGTACCCTTTGGAGATAGGGTGCTCTATACGCAGGTCGGCACGCGGATAGAGTTCGTTGATAGCGCATGCCAGAACCATACTGAGTGTGCGCACATAGCAACGCATTCCGCTGGCGGAACTGGCATCGAGAAACTCGACATCTTTGGGCTTATAGAGCAGAAAATCAAGGTTTTCCTCCTTGTAATTGACGTGCGCGGCGATGATAGGATACTGCAAACGTATGTTGAGCATATCGCGCAATTCGATGAGCGAGATACCGCGCGGCACTTCGTGGTAGGAGTGCGTGTTCTTGCAATAGACGGTGATAGTCGGTTCCATTAGTTAAAGTCGATAATATGGTGAATGGAGATGATACCTATAATATCTTCTGTATCAGGCGTTTCTGTGACAGCAAGGGTGGTGATGTTGTACTTGTCCATTATTGCCAGCGCCTCGGTGAGCAGTGCTTCTTTGTGAATATGCTTATACGATGGTGTCATCATATCGCGTGCCACGATATGCAGATCGTCATATTTCTGAATAGCGCGGCGCAAATCGCCATCGGTGATGATTCCTATACAACGTTTGCCGTCATAGACCATTGTCATACCGAGATGTTTCTCCGACATCTCACATACGAGTTCGCGGAACGGTGTATCCACTTGCACGCGTGGCACACTGGTCTGCATACGGTTCTTCACGCGTGCGAGCAGTTGCCGTCCGAGTGCCCCGCCGGGGTGGTAAAGGGCGAAATTTTCTGCCTTGAAATGTCGTTTCTCCATCAGGCAGACTATCAGGGCATCACCCATCAGGGTGGTGGCGGTAGTAGAGGTTGTTGGAGCCAAACCGAGAGGGCAGGCTTCCTTGTCCACATGTACCGAAATGACCACATCGCTCTCCTGCGCCAGTTGCGAATCGGGATCGCCCGTCATAGCGATGATAGTGCAGCCGAGGCTGCGCAGCGGGGCGATGACGTTCAGTATCTCGTTGGTCGAACCGCTGTTGCTCACGAGCAGCACCACATCCTTGCCGCATACCATACCCAAGTCGCCATGCACTGCTTCTGCGGCATTGACGAAGATAGCCGATGTGCCTGTAGAGGCCAGCGAAGAAGCAATCTTATGACCGATGATACCCGTCTTGCCGATACCCATCACCACAAGTTTGCCTTCGCAGGCATAGATAAGTTCTACTGCCTTGTCAAAGTTTTCGTCTATCGAAGCACCGAGTTTTTCCAACTCTGCAATCTCTTCGGTAAATATGCTCTTTGCTCTTTCTGAATAGGTCATTTCAAAGATTTTACAAGATTATCTATTGCCAATGCTTGTGTTAGGATTGCACGTATATCGCTCAATCTCACTTGATTAGCAGCGTCCGATATGGCTTTGTCCGGGTCCGGGTGTACCTCGAGAAACAGTCCGTCAATACCCACAGCCAATGCCGCACGCATTAGATAGGGAACCATCTCTCTGTTTCCGCCGGTAACACCTGCCTGACTGCTCGGTTTTTGTACCGAATGGGTGGCATCGAACACCACGGGGCATCCGAACTTGCGCATTTCAACCAGCGAAGTCATATCCACCACTATGTTTCCATATCCGAATGAAGACCCGCGCTCGGTGAGCCAAAGTCGCTGATTGACAGGCTTGTCAGAAGGTACGGACGCAATCTTGCTGACTACTCCTTGCATATCCCACGGAGCCATAAACTGTCCTTTCTTGACGTTTACGATACGTCCGGTTTCGGCGGCTGCCAAAAGCAAATCGGTTTGCCGGCTGAGAAAAGCAGGTATCTGCAGCACGTCTGCCACCTCTGCTACGGGGGCGCATTGCCACGACTCGTGCACGTCGGTCAGGATAGGCAAACCGAGTGTCTCTTTGACTTCAGAAAGTATCTCCAGTCCTTTCTCCATACCCACGCCGCGTTGCGAGTTGGCGGAAGTGCGGTTGGCTTTGTCGAAAGACGACTTGTATATAAGGTGTATGCCCAAATCCGCACACACCTCTTTCAGCGTGCGCGCGGTTTCGAGCACCATCTCTCTGTTTTCAATCGCGCAAGGTCCTGCAATCAGAAACATACTATAAAACGATTGTGAATAGTTTTGCCGGTGAACCGATAGTTACTTGTCGTACACGCGCATCCAGTCTATTTCGATCTTGCCGGCGCCGGCGGGCTTGCCTTCGGGTAAGAACTCGGCAACCGCAGGGAAGAACTGCATACCGCCGAAATTGTTTTTGATACGCAGCACTTCTTGCCCGTTCACCGACCAAACCACCTCTTTATCAGTGATTTGTAAGCCGTAGATATACCATTGTCCGGCTTTCAGATCTTGTATCGTTACGCTTGCCTCGTCCTTGTTGGTGCGTACGCCTGCCGATACTTGTTTGCCGTCCCATTGCATCATTTTCAGCACTGGTTGGCGCTCGCCTGTTGCAAGATATACTGCCGCATCGGCTTCGCCCGATACACGCACTTTCGCCAGAAAGAGTCCTTTTGCGGTTTGGAATGTGTCTGCCGTCTGCAACACATCGCCCGTCCATGCAAAGTCCTTGGTGACAAAGCCCTTCGTGGGGTGCCAAGCCGAGGCGGTAACAGTCTCTTTCTTGGTCTCTACCGACAATATGCTACCGGCGGCAAAAGTATTTTTTCCATGATTGTATGCTGCCTGTTCGTTGCAATACGAATGGTCGGTTTTGAGGTTTTTGTTTGTGTAATAAAAACCGCTTTTCCATACATCCATCTGCTCGCATTCGTCCTCGAACAAGGTCTTGTAACTCTCCCAGTCGGCAATCTGTTTGGCATCTTGCGACAAGTAAAAACGGATATCGTCCGTGTTCTTCAGTTCCGTATAGCGTGCGTCCTGCCGGCTTTCGTCGGTGGTGTACCAACGTTTCGGGTTTGCCCAAAAAGCATTGCTTTTCTCAAACTCTTCGGTGTGTATTTCCGTATCCAAATGCAGGTATTCGGGTACTTTGGCTGATTGTACACTCTTGCGATACCATTTGGCTTTCAGCGATTTGTCTATCGTTTTATATCCTTTCAGTTCGCTTGATGCTGCTACCGCCTCTTTGTCTTGTAGTTGTGCATATTGCCCGCTTTTGGTAAATTCTACGTATCGGCGGAAATCCTCCGCTGACATTGCCCAACGATACACCCGAACCGCTATCGACCGGCAGAGACTATTGTAGCGCGACATCTTTTTGTACTCGTCCGTGTCGCGGTATTTGCGGTGGAGCAGATAGTTCTTGTTGTCTTGAAACTCTTTCGTCTCCACTGTCTTCCTTAGGTCTTGAAACTCCTTGAGTTCCGGCGATTGTTCAACGCGACGGTAGCGCTGACTATCGTTTTTGATTTGCTCCATACGCTGCTCGAACTTCTGCGTCGAGAGTGTGTCGCTCTTCAAATTAGTTTGTTGGTTCATATAAGTGTATTATTTAAGTGTAGTAAAAAGTTCGTCCAATGTGTCTACGTATATTGGTTTGTAACTCTCCTGCTCGGGGATAAAAGCCAATGCACGCATATGGTCTGCCTGCTGGCGTAGTCCTTCGTAAAAGCCTTGATAATTAAGTATATATAGCGGTTTGCGGTGTTCTCCGACCGTACCGCTTGCCACTACGTCCATCATCTCGTCCAGTGTACCGTAACTTCCGGGCAGGCATACGAAACAATCCGCCAATTCCCGCATTTTCTGCTTGCGGTCGTTCATAGTCTCCACCGTGTATAGTTCATCGCAGTTGTCGGCTTGGCGATGGGCGGCAATAATGCGTTTGGGTACCACGCCTATTACTTTCCCCTCATTCTCTTTTGTTGCGTTGCTCACGCGCGTCATCAATCCGCCCGTAGCACCCCCGTATATTAAGGTGTGTCTTTCTCGGGCAATCCATGCGCCCAACTGGTCGCCGAGCAATTTGTATTCCTCGGCAATCTTGTCTTTGGCACTGCAATAAACGGCGATATTCATAACAATTTACAAACTTACAAATTTACAAATTGTATCTTATGCATCAATGTTGGCGTAGGTGGCGTTCTCCTCTATAAACTCGCGGCGCGGAGCCACATCATCACCCATCAGCATAGCGATAGTGTGGTCGGCTTCGGCGGCATTCTCGATGGTTACTTTCTTCAGCAACCTGCGCTCGGGATCCATAGTCGTCTCCCAAAGTTGCTCGTCCGACATCTCACCCAGACCCTTGTACCGCTGTGTCTTAATCTGTTTCTCGTCGCCGTTTCCGTATTTTTTGATGAAATCGAAACGTTGTTGGTCTGTCCAGCAATACTCCTTGTAGTTGCCTTTCGAGCACATATACAGCGGTGCCATTGCGATGTAGAGGTGTCCTTGTTCGATTACCTCTTTCATGTGGCGGAAAAATAGCGTCATAATCAGCGTGGCGATATGCGCACCATCCACATCGGCATCCGCCATAATAATTACTTTGTGGTAACGTATCTTGCTCAGGTTCAGTGCTTTCGGATCGTCTTCCGTACCGAAAGTGATACCGAGTGCGGTGAATATATTGCGCACTTCCTCGCTCTCGAATACCTTGTGTTCCATTGCTTTTTCTACATTCAGAATCTTACCGCGCAGCGGCAGAATAGCCTGGTGCATACGGTCGCGACCGGTCTTCGCGGTACCGCCTGCCGAGTCTCCCTCCACGAGGAACAACTCGCATTCCGCAGGGTCTTTGCTGGCGCAGTCCGCCAGTTTGCCGGGCAGTCCGCCGCCGCTCAATGGCGACTTGCGCAGCACGCTCTGGCGGGCATTGCGGGCGGCAATACGTGCCTGTGCGGCAAGGATCACTTTCTCTACAATCTTTTTGGCATCATCGGGGTGCTCCTCCAGGTAGTTCGTCAGTGCCTCTGCCACAGCGGTCGAAACCATACCTGCCACCTCCGAGTTTCCGAGTTTGGTCTTGGTCTGTCCCTCGAACTGCGGTTCCGCCACTTTCACGGAGATAACCGCCGTCAGCCCCTCGCGGAAATCATTCGGGTCAATCGTCGAATTCCCCTCTTTGTCTTTCAGTTTGGCTTTCTCTAATAGTTTGCTCTCCTCGGCATATTTCTTCATTACACGCGTCAGAGCCGCACGGAAACCGGCTACGTGTGTACCGCCTTCTATCGTGTTGATATTGTTTACGTATGAGTGGATATTCTCGTTGAAATCCGTGTTGTAGATCATCGCCACCTCTACCGGCGTACCGTATTTGTCGGTATTCAGGTGAATCACGTCCGAGATCAGCGGGGTGCGGGTGCTGTCTATGTAGCGTACAAACTCGCTCAGACCTTTTTCCGAATAGAATACTTCGCCTTTGTAGCGTTTGCCGTCGGCGGCAAGCACACCTTGCGGAGCCACTGTTTCGCCTTCGGTGTTGGTGGTCGGAGCCGCGGTTATCTCGTGGCGTTTGTCTGTCAGGGTTATCTTTACTCCTGCATTCAGGTAGGCCAACTCGCGCATACGGTTTGCCAGAATGTCGTATTGGTAAACCGTCTCGGTGAAGATACTTCCGTCCGGCCAGAACTGTACGCACGTACCTGTGCCACGTTCCTCTGTGTTGTAGGTACCTATCTCTTGTACAGCGCACAGCGGCTTGCCCTTGGCGTACTCCTGCATATAGATTTTGCCCTCGCGGAACACCTCCACATGCAGTTTGGTCGAGAGGGCATTTACGCAACTCACACCCACACCGTGCAAACCGCCGGAAACCTTGTAACTGTTCTTGTTGAATTTACCGCCGGCGTGCAGCACGGTCATTACCACCTCCAGCGCACTCTTGTGCTCTTTCGGGTGCATATCCACAGGGATACCGCGACCGTTGTCTTGTACCGTGATAGAGTTATCTTCGTTGATCGTAACTTCAATATGGTTGCAGAAACCTGCCAAAGCCTCGTCTATAGAGTTGTCCACTACCTCATATACCAAGTGGTGCAGACCTTTCTGCGAAATATCACCGATGTACATCGCAGGGCGTTTGCGCACTGCCTCCAACCCTTCAAGCACCTGAATGCTTGAACCATCATACTTTTCTTGTTCTTCCATTGTATTTAATATACTGTTTTTCTGTTTGTTTATTATGTATAACCACTATTGCCTTTCCACAATTATCAATGGTTAATTAATGGCTGATTATATGTTTTGCTGTAGTTTGATTGACGTTTAATTACACGATAATTAACGTTTATGTATAAGCAAAAAATCTTTGCAAAGGTACATAAAAAAAACGACGTACGCAATAGGGTACGCCGTTTTTCTTGAGAAAAGCCCTTAAATCGCACAAAAATGCCCGCAAAATCAATTCGCTGTTTTTTCTATCCCCATTAAGCGCAAATAAAAAACGCTCTACAGGCTTATTTTTTTAACTATGCCCATTTGTCCTATTAGCCCTATTAGCCCTATTAGCCCCATTGGACAAATTACGGCAAAAAGACGGCAACGACAGCATAGGATAGACTGTTGTTACGCCCAATTTACAAATTTACCCATTTACAAATTGTTCATAGTATCGCCATAGCAATCCGTGCGCAGGCTTCCGCATCCGCCAAGGCGTGGTGGTGTTGCTTCAGGTCGTATCCGCAGGCGGCAGCCACCGTCTGCAACTGGTGGTTGGGCAGGCTCTTGCCGAAGTGTTGGCGCGAGGCGCAGAGCGTGTCCATAAACAGATACTCGGGGTATTTGAGTTCGTAGGTCGCAAAAACAGCCCGCAGGCACCCCTCGTCGAAACCCGCGTTGTGCGCCACAAAAGGGATCGCATCTATCGGCATATCGGGAAAGTCCGTGTGTATTTTTTTCTCCACCTGCTCCCATACTTCGGGAAAGTCGGGTGCATCGTCTGTATCGTCATACCCCAATCCGTGTACTTCCTGGCAAAACGGTGCATAGTAGTTTGGGGCGGGGTGAATGAGCGAGTAGAACGAGTCTGCTATTTCCCCGTTGCGCACCACTACCACGCCTACGCTGCACACGCTGGACCTGCGCCCGTTGGCGGTTTCAAAATCGATTGCTACAAAATTATCCATTTTCTTGTCTGTTGTATATTGCGTTCATTGTTTGGGCTTCTTGTTTCATCTCTTTGCGCAGCCACTCTGGCGACAGCACTTCGAGTGCCCCGCCGTATGACAGCAACTCCTTGATAAACTCGTATGTGGGTACGATAAAGTACTGAAACACAGAGTAATCGTCGTTTCGTTCTGTCTCTTCTTGTGATGTGTGGAGTGGTAGCGACCGCAGATAGTTGGCTTGGTATGCATCCACCGATATGCGCACCATTTCGGGCTTGCGCTTGTCCACTGTAACCCCGTATCCGTTGGCAAAGAACGCCTCAGCATCGAATTTTTCGGGCAATACGAAAGGTATGGCTGTCCGCTCTGTATCAATTACCCTGTCTAAACCGTACAGGCGCAATTCCTTGCCTTTCTCCGAGGTGCCGAGTACATACCAGCGTTGCCGGAACACCCGCACGCAGTAGGGTGCCAGCACAAAGGTGGAGGGCTCCGCGCTGTGAAAACTCTTGTACGTGATACGTATTTTCACCCCGTCGCGCATAGCCTCGATGATAGGTGTCAGATGTTGTTGTCCGGAGGGAATATCCTCCAATAGTATGCGTTTTCTCAGTTCGCTGCTTTCGCCTATCAGGTGCTCTACGGCAAACGTCCCGATCAGCCATTGGCGCAGTTCGTCTCGTCGGATGTCCTCTGTGTTTTCAATGTAATATCCCCGCGATTTGTTGTAGCGGATATCTATCTGAAACATCTCCTGTATTGCATCTTTGTACCGGTGGAAAGTGCGTTCGGGTATATTGCTTTCGTGATCGAAATTGATCGATGCACGGCTCCAGCGGCGGTTAATCTCTTCGAGTGTGATATATCCCGCCGAGTAAATCAAGTCAATCAACCATATATACCGGTTGAATAGTACGGATGAATTTTGTTTTGGCATATAAATAGCGTTATTAATTATTGATGTCCTTAAAGTCCTTAATGACCTTAAAGACCTTATTTAGAAAAAAGTTGCTGCGACAAAGATACGCTTTTTCCGTCATTCCCGCAACAACCGTTATCAGAAACCTATTTTTTGTGTCTGTTTGCGGTAGAGCAGTTCGTGGTCGCACGCCTCGCGAATGGCGGTAAGATCAGTGTTGTCTTGATCATTCAGTATGCTGTTTACCAACTGCTTGCGTGCGATATTCTCTATCTGCCCGCCCGAAAAAGCATATCTCTCCGCGAGCGTCAATGCTTCGCTGTCGGTTAGGGTGGGGAGCATCGCTTGCCAGATGTGCCGGCTTTCTTTCGGCGTAGGTTTCGGAAACTCGATCTTGTACAGAAAACGTCGTTCAAACGCTGCATCCAGGTTGTTGGTCAGGTTGGTGGTGGCAATCATAATACCGTCTAATGTCTCCATCTCTTGCAAAATGATATTCTGCATCGCGTTCTCCATCTTGTCCACGCTGTCAGTCGCACCCTCGTTGCGCTTGTTCAGCACGGCGTCCGCTTCGTTGAAAAGCAGAATGGGCGCAACGGGTGATTTCTTGCAGTACTCCTTGTAGCGGTCAAACACCCCCTTGATGTTCTTTTCCGTGTCGCCGACCCATTTGCTGCGCAAGGAGGGAATATCCACCTGCATGATGTCCCGACCTGTCTCGCGTGCCAGTTGCAGTACGGTTTCGGTCTTGCCCGTACCCGGAGTGCCGTAGAAGATACACGCAAAACCCTTGCGCATACCGTTTTTCTCCAATCGTTCCTGTATGCGGCTGAACCGCTCCGGTTGCAATAGTGTTCGCAGATTGTCCACCTGTTTCTGTACATCCGTGCAGAAATACAGTGCTTTGCGGGTTATCTTGTCGCTTTCCAATAGTCCGGTCTTTACGGTGGTCGGCTGCGGCAGGTTCAGTTCCCCGAGCAGTTCTTTTTTGGCTTTGTCCGTCAGTTTCCAATAGTTCGGGTTGGCACGTCCGTCGTCGTTGATATGCTCAATCCACCCCTCTTTTATAAACTTATGGCTCCCGCGCAGTACATCCATTGCCTCCCGTTTGGCAAACCGTTCGCACTCGTAGATATCTTCAATGTCATGTCCGCCAATCATATCGTCCGAATTTTGTACAAACAAATCCATTGTAATCAGCAGCAATAGCAGTTCCTCTATGTCTGTGTCAATCTGGTGCAGTTGCTGTACAACCTTCAGGTGATGGTTACCTTCCAATAGTTCTCCCAGAATGTGTATCATTCGTTCATACGTGATGTCGTCCTCGTTTTTGTCGTACAATGTCTGGCTCAGCATTTCAAACCATTGCGCCGCATCCAAGTCTTTGTAATTGCGCTTTTCGGGTTTCTTGTTCTCTTCCACTGCCTCAATCAGCATATCTGCTATGTCGTATGTATTGCTTCCTTTCGGGCGCAGAAATTCTTTGTTTGCCAGCGATTTGAGCAACTTGGTATAGTGCAGCATCTGTATTGGTTGGCAGTTGTAGTATTTGCATAGATCGGTCATATCTATGCGGTAGAATCCGCCTTGGTTGAATAGTCCGACAACCAGCATTGCCTCTTCGTGGGTAATATCCAAATGTTTGGCTAATTGCCGCAGGGTAGGTAGTATGGCTTTGATCTTCTCTTCCTTCATTTCGCACCCTTTCAACTCTTCTCCTGCCGCCTGAATGAGTTCAAGCATACTCATCGATTTGATACTCTTCTTTTTCATAATTCTGCTTTTCTATTTTGTAGATTAAATGCATTAACGAATTTGTGGTAATTAACGTCAGTTCGACATAAGCATAATTGCATACTTTCCCGCCGTAGGCGAATAAGATTTATAGCAATTTATGGATGTAAAGTCAAAGATTTACTTAGATTTCTTGCCGCTTTGCGGCAAAGGAATTTTTATATCGAACTCACGTTCATGATATGTTTCTTTCCCATCAAGAATTAACGTCCAATTACACGATAATTAACGTCCCCTTTTTCAACCACGCTGCAAAATTACTCTCTTATAATGCCAAATTCCGGCAGTCTTGCAAGTGAAAAGCACTTTTCTTTGCATTTTTCATATTTTTGCTGTACCTTTGTACGCTAAAATCAGGCACAAATGAAAATATCGGAACAGGAAATAGAAAATCGTGTCGCCCGTGCGCAAGCGTTGTTTGAGCAGGGGTTCAACTGTTCGCAGTCCGTCTTTGCTGCGTGTGCCGACTTGTATGGTTTGTCGGATGAGTCGCTTGCCTTGCGGCTGTCCGCCTCTTTCGGCGGCGGTATGGGGCGTATGCGTATGACCTGCGGTGCTGCCTGCGGGATGTTTCTCCTTGCGGGATTGTACAATGGCAGTGCCACACCCGGCGACAAAGAGGGCAAGATGCAGAACTATGCCTTGGTGCAGAATCTTGCCGCGCAGTTCAAAGCCGCAAACGGCAGTCTCGTCTGTGCCGAACTGCTCGGTATCGCTCCCCGTCCGCAAGACCCGATGCCTGCTGAGCGTACTGCTGAATACTACCACAAACGCCCCTGCGTGGAATTGGTAAAGCAGGCTGTGCGTATAGCCCTCGCTACAATGGATACGCCCGAAGCAACTATATAGCAGGTGTATGTGATTATCGGGTGATTAACGGGTGATTATCGGGTGATTAACGGGTTGTTCCCGAGAGGATACCGTGTGGATACCGAGTGAATATGCCGCCGTAGGCGATAAGATTTTTGGCAATTTATGGATGTAAAGTTAAAGATTTATGGAGATTTCTTGCCGCTTTGCGGCAAAGGAGGTCTTATGAATACGTCCATACCATTAGAAAGGTGATACAATTATGGATAATACAACTGAACCACAAGAAAAACTATGGAATAGCAACTACATCAAGGTCTGGACGGGCAATTTCTTGATGTATTTTGCGTTTATGCTCCTTACGCCGTTGCTGCCGCTTTATCTGACCGACACCTATGGTGCGGACAAGCAGGTCATCGGTTTGGTGCTGTCGGGCTATGCCGTGGCGGCATTGCTCATTCGTCCGTTTAGCGGTTTCTTCGTGGATAGTTTTCCGCGTAAGATGATGCTGCTCATCTTCTATTTTCTTACCGCTGCTTTCTTCGGGGGCTACCTGATAGCAGGCAGTCTCACGGCTTTTGCCATGTTCCGTATGCTCCATGGTGCGCCATTCGGTGCTACGGGCGTCTCGCTCTCCACGGTGGCAATCGATGTACTTCCCCCCTCCCGCCGTGCGGAAGGTATTGGCTATTACGGGCTTAGCAACAATATCGCTACGGCTATCAGTCCGGGTATAGCGATGTTCCTGTTCGGGCGGTTCCATAGTTATGAGATGCTCTTCTGGATAGCCCTCGGCTGTTCCGTCTTGGGTATCATTGTGGTCAGCACTATCCACGTGCGTGACCGTATTTTGGAGATCGACAAGCAGCCAATCTCGTTGGACCGTTTCCTGATGCTCAAAGGTTGGGCACCGTTCCTCGTGGTCTTTACGCTGGCGTTTGCCTATAGTGTGGTTACTACCTATGTCGCTATCTATGGTCGCGAGACTATGGGCATCACAAGCGGTACGGGGATGTTCTTTACGCTCTTTGCCATCGGCTTGATCATCTCTCGTCTTACGGGCAGTCGTTCCCTGCGCAAAGGGCAGATACTGCGCAATGCCTCGCTCGGTATCGTGGTGTCCATCAGCGGGTTTGTTATCTTTGCTGCCGTGCCGAATGTGGTGGGCTATTACCTCGCGCCGTTCATTATCGGCTTGGGTAACGGGCACCTGTGGCCGGCTTTCCAGATGATTTTTATCAATATGGCACCCCATAGCCAGCGCGGTACCGCCAACTCCACGCTGCTCACTTCGTGGGATTTGGGTATGGGTGTCGGTATGTTGATCGGTGGTATGGTGGCGGAGCATTGGGGCTATAGTGCCGCTTTCTGGAGCGGTGTCGCTTTCTATGCCCTCGGTGTCCTTTTCTATTTCACCTATGTCCGCAACTACTACACCCGCCACAAACTCCACGACTAAAGCAATGAAAACATTAATGATAAACGGAGAATTTTTAATGGAACTTTAATGGACTTTAATGGAGAAATAACCAAATAATTTAATGGAAACAACAAAATCAGATACTATGAATTTTCTTGCAATTATCGGCGGTGGCCCTGCGGGGTACACGGCAGCGGAGAAAGCATCGAAGGCGGGTAAGGATGTAGTGCTCTTTGAGCAGAACGCCCTCGGCGGTACGTGTCTCAATGTGGGCTGTATCCCGACCAAGACACTCCTCTATAGTGCCAAACAATACTACAATGCGCAAAATGCGGCGAAGTACGGCGTAACAGCAGAGAATGTTACGTTCGATTATGCTAAGATCGCACAACGCAAGACCAAAGTTGTGCGCAAGTTGGTGGCAGGTATCAAGCAGCGTCTCAACAACGGGCATTGCCGGGTGGTCAATGGGGCGGCTACTGTCGTCAGTCGTACCGACGGGAAAGTGGTTATCGCTTGCGGGGGGGAGACCTACGAGGCGGAGAACCTGCTCATCTGCACCGGTTCCTCCAATTTTGTTCCGCCCATTCCCGGACTGAAAGACAATCCTGCCGTGTGGGATTCCACCGACGCTTTGGCGGCTGCTGCTCTGCCGCAGTCAATGATTATCGTGGGTGGTGGTGTAATCGGTATGGAGTTTGCCACGCTCTACCACGAGTTGGGAGTGCCCGTTACGGTCATAGAGGCGATGCCGACGATCCTGCCGAACCTTGATCAGGAGGTGGTGTCTATCCTGCTTGAGAAGTACAAGAAAGCGGGGATAAACATTCTTACCGATACCAAAGTGACAGAGATCCAAGGCACCAAGGTACTGACCACCGGCGGCGAATACGAGGCGGAGCATATCCTTGTCTCGGTCGGGCGGCGTGCCAACTTGCAGGGCTTGGATGCCCTCAACGATCTTGAACTGCACCGCGGTGGTATTGTGGTGGACGATTTTATGAAGACCAACCTCAAGAATGTCTATGCTGCCGGCGATGTAACGGGCAAGATTATGCTCGCGCACGTGGCAAGCCGTCAGGCGGAGGTGGCGGTCGGGCGTATGCTCAAGCAGATTCCGCTGCAACGTATTGCCTACAACGCCATCCCGAGTGTGGTCTATACCAATCCGGAGATCGCCTCGGTGGGTATGACAGAACGTGAGGTAAGCCGATTCTATCAGGATATGGAGGGCAAACCGGCGGAAGAGGTGCAAGGTATGTATGAGGTACACCAACTGCCGATGACCTACTCCGGACGCTTTGTCGCGGAGAACGAGGGTGAAACGGGGCTCTGCAAGATGATTGTGGACAAGCGCAATCAAACCGTTCTCGGTGTGCACATGATAGGCAACCCTTGTTCCGAGTTTGTCTCGGCGGCTTCGTTTGCTGTCCGTATGGGCTACACCGTCAGCGAGATGCAGCAGGTTGTCTTCCCGCACCCCACCGTCAGCGAGATCCTCAAAGAGGTACTCTAACCTAAGCGTATCCTAAGCGCATCCTATAACAAACCACCAACAATTTGTATGGTGGCACTAACACTATTATTTATGAAGAGAAATTTTGTACACTGTCTGGCATTCGGGCTGCTGGTATGGCTCGCCGTTCCTGCTGTTTGGGCGGACATCCGGGCTTCTATCCCCAATGTCGGTAACGGGCGTTTGGTCGTTTGCGGACAGAACGCACGCAATTATTTTGTGGTCAATTACACGGCCGACCGGTCGGACGCACAGACCCTGTCCGCCTTGCAGGCAAAGACGCAAAAGATGGTCAATGCCTTGCGCGACATAGATGCCGACATCTATGTGTTCAACGAGTTGGAGGTCAACGATTCCGTACTCGGCTATTTGTCCGTGGCGATGAACAAAGACGCAGGCAAACAGGTCTATACCTACATCAAAGACGGTCTTTCTGCCGGCGACACCTACATCAAATCGGGCTATATGTATCGTACCGACAAGGTCAAACCCGTCGGCAGCAATACCACCACTTCCACCCAGCAATACTACAACAACACCATGCGTCTGCAAGCGTTTGAGGAGTTGGGGACGGGAGAGCGTTTTGTGCTGTCTGTTAACCACTTCAAGGCAAAAGACACTTCCGAGGATGCAGGCGAAGCCAAACGCGAAAGAAACGCTACCGACCTGGTGAATGCCCTTTCGCGTGTAACTATCGACCCCGATATTCTGGTTATGGGCGACCTCAACTGCACCATATCGGAAAGCCCGTTGTCCTACCTTCTCAATGCGGGCTACGAAGAGCAGATTCTGAAATACAACTCCTCGGCATATTCGCATGTCTATAGCGGTACCAAATCGCTCATCGACCATGTGTTTGCCAACTCCACTATGGCGGAGCAGATCACAGGCGCAGGGGTCTATAATGTAAATACTACCGGTGGCAGTTCGGTTAAGTATTCCGACCACGACCCCTATCTGGTGGCACTCAACCTCGGGGACGGCTCTGTGGATCCTGATCCCGACCCGGACGACTGCAACCTCGCTTTCTCGCAAGACTTCAAAACAGGCTTGGGCGATTTTACGGAAATGAAAATCAAGGGGGAGGCTGCGTGGCTGTCTAATGCCAAGTATGGGGTAACCATCAATGGTCGCAACAAATCGGGCGAGATGGACAACTGGCTGGTTTCGCCCGCCTTTGACCTTTCGGACGCCGAGAGTGCCACCCTTGCTTTCCGTCATAATCTCTTCTATGACAATTCCGAAGGGGCATACGAGCAGTATCAAACCCTTTGGTACACCAATAGTTATACCGACGGTGATACGCCTGACGAGACCAAGTGGACGCAAATAACCATTCCGAATTGGACAATCAAGAGTTATACCGACAATACGCTGACTATTCCCGCGGCGTTCCTGAAATCGAACTTCCGTTTTGCTTTCCGCTATACTGCTCCTGATGGCACGATTGCCAACTATTGGGAGATTGATAATGCGGGACTGACTTCGGTTTGCCAAACGAAAGCGGATGCCGTAGAGAATGTGCGTAGCGGGATACGCCTTTCGGATACCGCCACCCGTGTATTCACCCTTATGGGGGAGGAACTGACTGCAGGGAAAGACCATCTGCCTGCAGGCATCTATATCCTCCTCAACGGCACCCAAGTACAGAAAATCTTGATACCCTAAAATCAAAAATATATCCATATCCCCCGCAGCCCGCAACCCCTCGTTGCGGGCTGTTTTTTATATAGAAAAAGTGCATCATATATGTTACTATTGCAATTAATGGTCAATTAATGGTTAATTATATGTTCTCCAATAATTAACGTTTAATTAGACGATAATTAACGTTATATCTTGGCTCCATATATTAGGAATTATTGTTATTCTGCTTGTGTATGTTAAATGTTTATAGTAATTTTGCAGCGTCAAGTCCACACACCTTGTTAAGCATTCGTCCTTGCTGACGGACGACAAACATAGCCGGCAAATGCAAAGACCCACGCGGTGGGCTTTCTGTGACGGACACAGCGGTGTCCCGAGAAAGCGGTTGGGTGGGCTTTGTGGACATAATAAAATGCGTTTGGCAACTTCGGGGTCCCCGCAGATTTTTAATCTGTGGGGAGAGCGGAGGCACAAGTCGCCTGCTGATTTAGCGGAGCGGTATCAGCCTTTTGCGACCTTGTTGCCGAACGCGATGGCGTTTACTGACGCTTGCAATTCGACCATTGAAACCTGAGAAATTTCAACAAGTCATTCGATAGCAAGACATTGGTAGATGCTTATGGGTGTATCCACACTTGCGTGTACCTGTTGCAGGTATGCGCATATACGATATACACGCGTGGGTTTCTGCAAGTTTTTTCGATGACACGGTTTTCTCAGGACCACAATGGCGGATTTACTTAACAGAAGTCCGCGTTTTTTGTGTGCCTATATATGAACTAAATATATAAAACGGAGAAAGTCGATAGCCGAATAACAAAGTGGAGACAGACTAAATTTAATAGTATGGAACATGTGTTCTTTAAGCCTTGGGTAGGCAAAAACTATGAGACCGGCGGTATCTTCGGCAAGAAGATACTGGTTCTCGGCGAAAGCCATTATTGTGATGGCTGCGAGCAGTGCGGACGCAAGTATGCGCAGGAATGTGAAGACCTCAACACCACCGGTATTGTGCAAATGGTTATCAACGGCGATACCGACCATTGGACGGGTACTTTCCGCAAGTTTGAACGTTCTTTGGTGAATGAGGAGACCACCCTTGAAAGGAGCAAAGAGATTTGGAACTCGGTAGCGTTTTTCAATTTCCTGCAAGTGGCTATGCAGGGAGCGCGCCAAGGCGGTACTCCGGAAGACTATGCCGAGGGCAGAAAGGCTTTTCTTGAGGTAATCGGGGAGTTGCAGCCCGATTTGATTATCGTATGGGGAGTAACCCGTTTGTACAACAATCTGCCAGGTAAAGAGGAGGGTTGGATGGACGGTGAACCCTTGGTGGTGGACGGTTGGTCAGTCCCGAATGGGTATTACCAACTGAAAAACGGCAAGAAATCGCGTGTGATAGCCGTTTATCATCCTTCTGCCGCATACGATTGGTCGTGGTGGTACAAGGTAATATCCACGCAACTGTAAACATCCGACAAATAAATTTCTTCTATTATGAAAACGAAAATTTTATCATTGTGTCTGGTCCTGCTGGCGGGTATGCCGCTATGGGCGGACGATATAGAGAACTACAATGTCTATGACGATTGTAGCAAGAACGGCTACACGGGTGGTGACTATGCACCTGCCCCCGCTGATGTACAAGCCGTTGATTTAGGCTTGCCAAGTGGTATTAAATGGGCATCGTGCAATGTCGGTGCAACCACGCCCGAAGGCTATGGCAACTACTATGCCTGGGGTGAGGTATGGCCCAAAGATTACTATGATTTTGGAACCTACAAGTATGCTAATAATAAGAATGATGATGAAAAGGTCAAACTTACCAAATACTGCAACAATGCAGACTATGGCGACAATGGTTTCACTGACGGAAAAACCACGTTAGACCCCGAAGATGATGCGGCTTACATAAACTGGGGTAGTAACTGTAGAATGCCCAATGATGCTGAATGGACAGAATTGTTAGACAATTGTACATTGACTTGGACAATACAAAATGGCGTTAACGGGTGTTTGGTAATAAGCAATACAAATGGCAACTCTATTTTTCTTCCCGCAGCAGGTTGCCGTTATGAGCATGTTCTTCATGCAGCCGGCACCATGGGGCTTTATTTTTCTTCGTCGCTCTGCATAGATGATCCTCATGCTGCACTAAGTATTTACTTCGACTCAAATGGTGTACACAGAGACGCTGATGCGCGTCGCACCGGTCGCTCTATCCGTCCCGTTTGCCCTTCCAATCAAACATCATCGGAAATTTCATATTTAACTATAACCTTATTTTCTAACGGATGTGAGAAAGCAAATGTGATTGGCTGTGATGCGGGGCAGCAGATAAATATAACGGCAGTACAAAAGGATTGGAATCGTCATTTTGTCCGTTGGTCAGATGGAAATACAGACAATCCGCGATTGATAACGGTTACGCAGGATACAACCTTTACTGCTGAATTTGCAGACGATCCGATTTTAACAGTTATGTTCTCTGACGATAGCAGGGGAAGCGTCTATGGTAGTGGGCAATTCAAACCCAATACGTCCATTGAAATATCGGCTTATCCGAATGTGGGCTATCATTTCACCCAATGGGCGGACGGCAACACCGACAACCCGCGGACGATTGTACTGACTTGCGATACTACCTTTACGGCGGAGTTTGCACAGACCTTCTCGGGGCAATGCGGGTATGACCTCTATTGGAAATATGCAGGGCATACGCTCACTCTCTCGGGCACGGGGGCAATGTATGATTACAGCGGAAACGATATGCCGTGGCTGCTGTTCCGTGATACGACCGATATGGTGGTATTGCCGCAAGGCATTGCGCATATCGGCAACAATGCATTCAATGGTTTCGCTAAACTAAACAAGATAGAACTGCCGAGTACGCTGACTTCTATC
>CAKUYO010000027.1 GCA_934716995.1 uncultured Bacteroidales bacterium
GCTACGGTTCGCAGAAAAAGAAAGAGGTTACGGGTTCGGTGGCTTCGGTGAAAGCCGAGGACTTCAATGCCGGTGTGAAATCCAGTCCTGTGGGCTTGTTGCAAGGCAAAGTGGCGGGTTTGAACATTATCAACAACAGTTCCGACCCGACACAAGGCGGCTACAATATCCAGATACGTGGTTTCTCCACGTTGGATAAGGGTGCGGGAACCAGTCCCCTGTATATTGTGGACGGTGTGCCGGTATCCAGCATCGACAATATCGCCCCGAGTGAGATTGCCTCGATGGACGTGCTAAAAGACGGTTCTGCAGCGGCTATCTATGGTACGCGCGGTACAAACGGCGTCATCCTGATTACCACCAAACGCGGTGAGGGCTTTTCAGACCAAGCCCACACGCAGGTGGAATATGCAGGCTATGTGAGCACCGCTTGGGTGAATGCCAAAACAGGTATGGCTACACCTGAGGAGTTCGTGAACCTGAGTGAGATTTCGGGCGGCAAGATAACTCCGACTATATACACCAATCCTGACGGCTCAACCAACTATACCGACTGGATGGGTGCCTTGACACGCAAAGCGGCTATCACACATAACCACAACTTGGCAATATCGGGTTCGCACAAGAACTTTAACTATCGTGCTTCGGCGGCATTCAAGAATGCCGAGGGTATTGCCAAGAACAACAACCGTCAGGAGGTGATGGCTAAGTTGGCAGCACAACAGAAAGCCTTGAACGGTTGGTTGGAACTGCAATATGATGCGTCGTATATGCACTATCGGAACGACTATTTCTGTGGCGACTTCAAGATGGCAGCCGTATTGAATCCCACGTATCCTATCTATGACGAGACGACCACAACGGGATATTTCGCACCGCAAGGTACTGGCTTGAGCAACCCTGTGGAGAATATGAACCAGAAGGAGAGTTACCAAGAGGGTAATTATTTCCGCGGTTCTATCAAGGCAACCGTGAATATCAAAGCCGTAGAAGGATTGAAAATCAGCGGTTTTGCAGCAATCGAAGAGGGCGACAACAACAACTATTGGGCGAACAAGCAGATTTCTACCGATGAGGGAGGTTCCGGACAGGCAGGTCGCAAGACAAGCATGAATCTGTCCCAATTGTACGAGGCTACTATTGACTATGCACACTCGTGGGGCGATCATACTTTGGTGGGCGTAGCAGGTTTCTCCTACCAGCACTTTATGTATGACGGTTCGGAGATATCCAATAAAGGTTTCCCGACTGAAAATATGAAGTATTATCAAATAGGTAATGGTGATGCTACCAAGAAATATCTGAATGTATCTTCGTATAGGAACGCCAACACGTTGGCAGCAGGTTTCTTGCGCTTGAATTATAATTACAAGGAGAAATATCTGCTTTCTGCCTCTATCCGTGCTGAGGGGTCGAGCCGTTTCGGAGCAAACAACAAGTGGGGTTGGTTCCCTGCAGTGAGTGCCGGCTGGCGTATCAAGGGTGAGGAGTTTATGAGTGAAGCCGATTGGTGCAACGAGTTGAAACTGCGTGCCGGTTTCGGTGTAACGGGTAATAACTTGGGTTCGGATTTGCAGTCGATTGCTATGTTGAGCAACGGCGGTACATTCTGGTACAACGGAGCATACGTTTATACCTACGCTGTGAGCCGCAACGTAAACCCCGACCTGCGTTGGGAGCGTAAGTTCGAGTATAACTTCGGTGTGGATTACGGATTCCTTGACAACCGTCTGTATGGTAGTTTAGATGTCTATTACCGCAATACGAAAGACCTGCTGTGGGATTATGAGGTGCCTACGCCTCCTTATCAGTACGCCACTTTGCTTGCCAATGCCGGCGAGATGAAGAGTTACGGTGTGGAACTGGCGATTTCGGGTGTACCCGTCAAGACAAAAGACTGGATGTGGATAACCACTCCGACCTTGGCATGGAATCGCTGCTACATATCCAAACTGTCCGATCCCGAGAAAGGCTTCAACTACACACAGACTACTTCGGGCGGTATCGGTGGCGACAACGGCTTGATGAACACCAACACACAGATTCTGATAGAAGGTCAGTCAATAGGTGAGTTCTACGGATACAAGTACTATGGTCGCAAATCCGACGGTACGTGGGTGTACGAGACGCCTGCGGGTGGTTATACCTCTTCACCTGTAGAGAGCCAGCGTATGGCTTTGGGCAATGCGCAGCCCTATTTGACGTATGGTTGGAACAACACCGTCAAGTGGCGTGATTTGGATATTACGCTGTTCTTCCGCGGGGTCATCGGTAACAAGATACTGAACGTAACCCGTTTGGCGTATGGACCACAAGCCAGTATGTCAAGCAATGTATTTATGTACGACGTAGTCAAGAATCCCGATGGTGTGGTATATTCCAACAAGACGGACTTTAATAGTTACTACTTGGAAGACGGCTCATACCTGAAATTAGACAACGTGACCGTAGGTTATACATTCCGCTTCAAGGAGAATAAGTACATCCAATCGCTGCGCCTGTATGCAACAGGGCAGAACCTGTTTACCATTACCAAATACTCGGGACAAGACCCCGAGGTGAACACCACCGACGTATGGAGTGCGGGTATCGACCAGGTTAGTTTTTATCCCCGTACCGCAAGTTGCATGATTGGTTTGAATATGACATTGTTCTAACAAATTAAATGAAGAAAAAGATGAAAACAAGGATAAAAATAGTTTTGCTGCTTTGCCCGCTGATATTGGCTACCGCTATCGCGTCGTGCAAAGGTATGTTGGACGAAGAGAACTTCGGCAATCCGACCGTAGAGGATATGATGTCCAACGAAGAGAATGTAGTACTCTTGGTAGGACAGGCTTACGCAGAAATCAAGTGGGTACACGACCATTGGGGCTATTGGGGCGTATCCTCGCTGACCGCAGACGAGTGTGTGTGTCCGGTGCGTATGCCGGGTGAACACTGGGCTGACGGCGGCTATTGGAAGCGACTGAACGACCACTCGTGGAACTCGTTTGCCGATGCATTCAAGAATATATGGAATTCCACGATTGCCGGTGCCGTGCTGTGCAACAAACTGATTCAGACTATTGATAACAACTCGGCACAAATGGATCCGCAGGTGTATGCACAGTATGTGGGCGAATTGGAGGTCATGCGCTCATACTACTATTATCTGCTGTTCGACTGCTTTGGACGTATCCCGTATTTGGAGAAATATGAAGATGTTACCGAACCGCTGATGGAGCCGCAGGACGTATGGGCTCACTTGGTGGCTTGTCTGGAAAAGGATGCTCCGAACCTGCCTGTAGTAAGTGATGGCAATCGTGCTACCTATTATGGTCGTGTTACGCAAGGTATGGCTTACACACTGTTGGCACGCCTGTATTTGAATGCAGAATCCTATGGTTGCACGCCGGAGAATGTCAAGTTCCCGGAAGGGTGCAACGTGAAGATTGAGACGGCGAGTGATTTCTACACTAATTGTGCCCGTTGCTGTGAAGCCGTTATCAATTCGGGGTCATATAGTATTGAGCCGAACTTCTTTGACAATTTCCTGATTAACAATGAGAATAGTCGTGAGAACATCTTCGTGATCGTGGAGAATGGCAACGTGAATTTCGACTTGCGCTATAGCGGTTCGATGTCCAACAAGTTGCGTATGATTCACCTCTCGTTGCACTATTGCCACCAGACAGCATACAATATGATTGAGAAACCATGGAATGGTTTCTGCGCCCGTCCGTCGTTTATGGACTTGTACAACGACAAAGATGTGCGTGGTGATGGCAAAGGGTACGGCAGCGACACACTGGGTACACTCAATCCGCACCAGTTCGGCTGGTTTGTGGGTCCTGTGAAGGATACACAGGGCAATCTGCTGAAGGATGAAAACAAGAACCCAGCACTGGTAACTCGCGAGATGACCCCGCTGGCAGATGTGGCAGAAAAGGGAAAGAATAAGACTTGGACGAATTGGAGTGAAGGTGCCCGTTTTTGGAAATACGAAGTGGACAAGGGTAAGAAATATGATTGGGCGGAAAACGACTTTGTGCTGTTACGTTATGCCGATGTGCTTTGGATAAACGAGGAGGCTATTCTCCGCGGTGGTACAGGAACCTCGCATTTCAATGATGCCGATTTCCAGACCCTGAAGAAACGCTCGTTTGCATACGAGCCCGATGGTTTGGCGGCTTACAACGCAGCATATCCCGATGCACTTACGCTGAATGGTATCTTTGAGGAGCGCGGACGTGAATTTGCATGGGAGTGCATCCGTCGCCGCGACCTGATACGCTTTGGCGAGTTCGAGAAAGTGGAGTATGTGACTGCCAAAGACACATACCGCCGTTGGTTCCCGATACCATTCTCGGTAATAGAGAAGGCTAAACGTGATGAAAACGGCAACCCGATTTGGACTCAGAATGAAGGATATTAAAACAAACTAATTACAAACAATATATTAACCAATTAAATTATTCAATTATGAAAAAGTTTGGAATATTTATGTGCAGTCTTGCTCTGGCAGGCTTTGTATTTACGTCCTGCGAAGATCCTAACAAAGGTAACAAACCCGACATTGACAACCTTGTAGAAGATGGTTTCTATGCGGTAGGTGAGGCTTCTCCTATCAAGTCTGTAAATGATGCGGATGCTGTCAAAGCCCAAATGGCTCAAGGTATCAACGAGGTGCTGATGGAGCAAGACAAATTGTCGTGGGAAGAGGCAAAGCGTGATGGTATGTATGAGAAATTCATTTGGTTGGAAGCCAACAAGGATTTTGAGTTGATTCTCAAGGAAGGTGACAAAGCCACAATCTATGGTGCTGATCTCAAAAAGGATTCTTTGAACACAGACAAAGGCTTGGTAGAGGGGTACAAGGGTAGTTTGATTATCGGTCAAAAGATGAAAGTGCAGGAGTCTGGTCTCTATCATATTGTGCTGGATCTTAACAAGGATGGTAAACTTGACCTTACGGGCAAAGAGCAGATTATTGTTGCTCCCGTTAATTGGGGACTTTGCGTAGAGAACAATGACAAAGAAGCAAAATGCGAAGTAAAATCTGCCACCGAGATTGTTTGGACATGGGAAAACATAGAGATTAGCGCAACTAACTGGTTCAAATTCAAAGACTATGTTACCGGTTGGAAAATCGTTTTGGACGATGCTAATATGGTCAAAGCACATACCAATATGGGTGCACGTGACGACGATCCTACCAAACTAATCAACGGTACCGGCAACTTGCCCAATGTAGAGAAATCCGGTTTCTATAATATTACGCTTACTTACAACCTCGCCAAAGGAAATGTTGGTGATAGTTACTCATACTCTATTCAATTTGTCAAAGAGAGTGAGGCAAAAGACTATAGCAACTGCGAACTTGAATTAGTAGGTTCCGCTGTCGTTGGTGGCAAAGCAGATCCTTCATCTTGGGGATGGGGTAACGTTCTTTCTATCGGGAAACCTGCAATTCCCACAAAGGACAAAGTATATACATGGCGTGTTTATGATGTAGAACTCAAAGGCGGTGAAGAATTCAAAATCCGTACTATCAACGCTGAAGCAAACGGCGGCATTGCAAATTTTGATAATGGCGACAACATTAAAGTGGAGGCTGATGGGAAATATGACATTGTCTTCACTATTGATGCTGCAACCGATAAAAAGAATGTTCAAATGGCAGCCGCTCCTGCAGGCACACAAGTGATTGAAATTGTAGCCAAAGTAACCGGTTGGGAGAATCCTGTATATGTATGGACTTGGAACAACGACCCCGCATTGGCAGACCAATTCCTGCCTTGTGCAAAGCAAGAGGATGGTTCTTGGAAGTTTGTTTATCGTTGGGATGCTGCTGCATACCCAACCCCGGGCGGTTGTATGGTTAATGGTTCTGCATGGAACAAAGGTCAAACAAACGATATGGACTTCTCTAAATCTGCTACCTATACAATCACGGGCAATGGCACCGAAAAAGTAGATGCTGTACCTGTGGAATAGTAGAGTATTTCAATAAGAGAACCTGTTTATAACTTTCCCGAGGCTGCCACACATATGGCAGCCTCGTTTTTTTCTCTATATAATGACCATATTGAGGTAGCGAACTATACCTGCAATAAATGGGTAGTTAATAATGATAGCAAAACAGACACAATACGCATAATATATTCATTACAAATATGTTATAAACAAACTTTGTCAATTGTATATGTTATGAAACTCTGCTAAAGTTGGCAAAAAATAGTTTTTAACACAGGGCAACCGCATCAAAATAGCAATGAAACTATGGAAAAATAATATAAAGGTCCTAAAAAACAGCATTTAAGTGCCATCAAAAAGACATAATGAAACGTATATATAGTTTGGCGAAGACGATAACGACGCGAGACGATAGGGAATTCTACTCAAGCCACAGGCTTTCGTTTCGCTTCGGCACTCAGTGCGCCTGTGGCGCATAACGACGCGAGACGATAGGGAGTTCTGCTCAAGCCACAGGGCTTCGTGGCACTTCGGCACTCAGTGCGCCTGTGGCGCATAACGACGCGAGACGATAGGGAGTTCTGCTCAAGCCACAGGGCTTCGTGGCACTTCGGCACTCAGTGCGCCTGTGGCGCATAACGACGCGAGACGCGTCGTCTCCATAAACCCTGCAGATTCATACGGTTTGTGGCAAACCGACCGCGAGCGAGGCGCCCGCGTCCCCGGTAATGGCTTGCAGGGAAGTCGTAGCACCCGCGTCCCATGAATGATATGTAATTTTTGATGCGGTTGCCCTGAAAAATATATACTTACGAACAAATAAGCACACTATATTTATCCACGAAAGACAAGAAAATTATACTCTTGGGCAAATGTAGATTGTGGAAGATATTGCATAATCAACATATTTTATGTAATTTTGCAAAGTTATATTATCCCCTAACAGGCTCAAACAAAATGAATCCGAGCAATACACCTCATATCACCCTACTCTCCCCTGCACGGGACATCGCTGTCGCCAAAGCCGCCATTCAGGCGGGGGCGGATGCCATATATATCGGTGCGCCGAAGTTCGGTGCGCGGCAGGCAGCAGGCAACCCGATACAGGATTTGCAGACGATAGTGGATTACGCCCATATCTATGGCGTAAAGGTATTGGTTACACTCAACACCCTGCTCCACAAAGACGAATACGCCGATGCGGTGGCATTGGCACACGAACTATACCGGATCGGCGTGGATGCACTGATCATCCAGGACCTGCACCTGTTGGACTTTGATCTGCCGCCTATCCGTCTGCACGCCTCCACGCAATGCGACAACCGCACGCCCGAACAGGTGATCCGCCTGCAGCAGTTGGGTTTCCGCCGCGTAGTTCTGGCACGCGAACTCGGAATTGACGAGATACGCGCCATACACGATGCCGTAACGGATTATTCAACGGCACACAACGAGACGCCTATCGAGTTGGAAGCGTTTGTACACGGGGCATTGTGTGTCTCTTATTCGGGCAAATGCTATATGAGCGAGGTGCTCACGGGACGCAGCGCCAACCGCGGCTGCTGCTCCCAGATGTGCCGTATGCAATACGACCTGCTGGACGCCGATATGCAGGAGATACGCGACGACCACGGACAACCCGTACACCAACGCTATCTGCTTTCGCTGCAGGATATGGATCGCTCCGCGTATCTCAAAGAACTGGCAGACGCGGGCGTTACCACCTTTAAGATAGAGGGACGGCTCAAAGATGCGGACTATGTAACCAACCTGACCGCCTATTACCGCCAAAAGATGGACAGCATCTACAAATTTACAAATTTACACACTTACAAATTCCCTTTTGTTCCCTCTCCCGCAAAGACTTTCCACCGGGGTGGATTTGACTATTTTCTGCACGGACGCACACCCCATATGGCGAATTGGCAGACGCCCAAATCAACAGGCGAATATATAGGCGAAGCGGTATCAACCACGGGCAATGCCCTGCGGATACGACCGGCAGAGGGTGTTACATTGCACAACGGGGACGGGCTCTGCTTCGGAGACCAAGGTTTTGCCGTTAACCGCATAGAGGGCAACCTTGTTTTCCCGAATACCACAGCCGTTTTGCCGTTGTTGAAAGGAAAAAGAACAGCCCTCTACCGCAATCTTGATACCGAGTTTGTCCACTCTTTGCATACAGAACGGCATATACCGATTGACATCGTTTTTGCTGAAACAGACAATGGATTTGCTCTCCGTTTGGGTGGTACGGAATGTACATTCGATTATCCGCACGAGCCTGCCAGAAACGCAGAGCGGGCGTTGGAGACTAACCGTACCCAATTGGGCAAGTTGGGCGATACGCCCTTTGCTGCACGGAGTATAGAGGTACAATCGGCTCCCTATTTTATTCCGATAGGGCAACTCAACGAATGGCGGCGGGAGGCAGTACAACATCTGACGGAATACTTGATAGACACACATCGCCCCGCCCCGGATCATCGTGCGGCACGGGATACAGAAACAGAGGACATACTGCGCACTATGCAAGCCGCACAGCGCGACACATCTTACCCGCTGATGACCTGCCGCTACTGTTTGTTGCACGAAATGGGGCATTGTCGCAAGCAATCGCCTATGCACAACGAGCCACGCTACCTGCGCCTGCGCAACAATACGATTGTAGCACTCATCTTCGATTGCTACAACTGCCAGATGCTGATCAAGCAATTTGCTGATTAACAGGAGAGGAAATCAGTTTCTGCAAAGAATACGTTGATATATCTCTATCAACCGGTCGGCGATATGCGCATTGTCCAATCCGTGGGAGACTATATATTGTCTGCCTGCGGTTTTGCCTTTGTATTGCAAGGCTTTCGCCAACAAACCGGCTAACTCCTGCGGATCACGTGTATCTGCCACATAGCAGCCGTCTATACCTTGTATCCGTTCCCGTACATCACCCACATCCACCGACACTATCGGACATCCGCACGCCATCGCCTCTTTGACCACCTGCGGACTACCCTCGCGAAGGCTGGTGAGCAGCAGACCATCGGCAGCGCACATCAGGCGATTGACCTCAGAACGCGAATAGCCGCGCAATTCGACCAAAGATACACGACTCCCCTGTTCCTCCTCGGAGAGGGGGATTTCTGCGTTTAATAAAGAGACCGTTTTTTGCGCCAGACAGGCATCTTTCACTGCATTATCAAAAGCCCCGGCAAACAACACCCATGGTTGCCCCGTTATGCCTTGTGCATTGAGCATTGTACATTGTTTGCGTGCTTCTTCGCGCGAGAGCAACTGGTCGTCCGTCAGGTTGACCCCGCACGGAATGAGTGAATAGTTCGCAATATGGAATGCCTCGGCAGCAATATCCACATTGCGTCGGGAGACAAAGATATTCCATGCGGAAAGGCGCATTGCCAAGCCCGAAAGCCGCAGCACTTCGGGTGCGTTGATGTCGCTACCATGGTAGGTAGTAACCACAGGCGGAACCCTATGAATTTGTAAATTTGTAAATTTGTAAATTTGTCTTGCGAGTCCTGCCAAGAGTCCGCTCAAACCATAGTGAGCATGGATTAGATTCGGTTGTACCCTGCGTATTGTACGGTAGAGGCGCGGTATCTCACGGATGTAGCCGACAGCCCCTTTGCGTCTTACTCCGAAACGCTCCACCACAATGCCTTTCTGCTGCAACGCCTCTATCTGTTCCTCAATAAAAGGCGTAAAATGATTGCCTTTATCTGCCGCAACTATAAGTATCTTCAATGCATCATTCATAATTCATAATTCTTCATTCATAATTCGCTAAAAGGCTTCAGTGGCGGTGAGGTAGAAAGAGTAACTGCGCCATGTATTCCATTCCTTGTATATATTGTTGCGTGCGAGGTCAAAACGGATATTCACTTTGGCACGGTTGATACCGAGACGCAACCCGAGACCGTAGCCGATTTTGGGCATCGCCCACCGCCAATGGGCGGTATTGTACACATCGCCTATACCCGCAAAAGCAGCGGCGTGAATGAAACGCCAGACCGGAATCCGCAGTTCGCCCTGGAGCGCAATCATAGCATTGTCACGAAACATATTGCGCGGTATTCCGCGAAGCAGGTCTTGCCCGCCGAGCGTAGGAAGCATCTGGAAAGGGACACTCTCTGCGCCACGGGGCGCCAATGCCCAATCGGTACGGAACTGCCACGCAAAAAGGAGGTCTTTCCAAACAGGTACAAACTGACGAAAGTCGGCTTGCAGGAAGGTAAGGCGTGAGGTGGAACCGAGCAGGCGGTCGTAGTGGGTGGCGGTAAACTTGAAAAAGATACCGCTGTGGGGGTAGTAGGTAATGTCGCGCGTGTCGTATTGCAAGGCAAGCCCGATTCCCCACATCAGCATATCGGGAGTGATGTCGGTATGCTCCTGCCGGTAGTCAAACAGCGATCCGACAGACCAGCAGCGTGGCAGGGCGACAAGCGGCTGCAGGTAGATATAAGCGCGGCAGGAGTTGTAGGCAGTGCCTTGCCGCGGGAGGTCGTTCCATGCAGTGTTGCAGTTGCCGAGCGGGTAGTAGGTATCAGGATAATCGCGATAGCCCCCGCGGAAAGAGAGTTGCCATGGTATCTTGCCGCCGAAATAGAGAGTTCCCTGTGCATTGACATACCACTGCCGGCGAAGCGAATAGGCACCGTCCAATTGTACAATAGAGGTGCGCTGTTGGTAAGGCAGGCGGAAATAGCCTTGTGCGGCTGCACCGAACAGCCAGTCGGTCTCGGGGGAATAATTGATAACAGGAACACCCATAGCGGGCAAATCTATGGCGTTAGCGCCATAGATTTGCCCGCTATGAACAATGAACAATGGACAAAGAACAAAGAACTTTATACATTGTCGAATACGCCACAGATCTGATATTCTATGGAGAATCACCTATTAATCACCTATTAATCACCTATCAATCTCCTATTGCCGGTAGCACGAAGTATAAGGCAAAGGTACGCTATCCTAACGGGAATCACCCACTAATCACCCACTCTTGCAAAGGAATTGTAAGGGATATGAGAGGACAGAGATCAGACGGTCATGATGTCTTTTTCCTTTTTGGCGTAGAGGTCATCGATCTGACGGATGTACTTGTCGTGCAGTTTCTGCACTTTGTCCTCTGCGTCTTTCTCTGCATCCTCTGGCAGTCCTTCTTTTATCTGCTTTTTGAGGGTCTCGAAAGCATCACGGCGGGCATTGCGCACCGATACTTTGGCGTTCTCGGCTTCGCCTTTGCACTGTTTGGCGAGTTGCTGGCGGCGTTCCTCGGTGAGCGGCGGGAGAATGAGACGGATACACTCGCCGTTGTTGTTGGGTGCAAGACCGATATTGGAGTTGATGATAGCACGCTCAATCTCGCCGAGCATCTTTTTCTCCCATGGTTGAATCTGGATGGTACGCGCATCGGGCGTGGTGATGGTAGCCACGTTGGCAAGCGGCGACATCGATCCGTAGTAGTCCACACGGACGGGGTCGAGAATACGCGCACTGGCTTTACCGGCACGGATATGTGCCAAAGCATCGTCTAAGAACAGAATAGCAGACTGCATCAGTTCCTCAGCGTCTGCCTGGATTTTTGAAGGTTCAATCATTGTTGTAGTATTTTTAAGGGCTTTAAGATCCTTAGGGTCTTTAAGGACGTTCAGGGTTTAACTAATGTTCCGATGGTTTGACCGGCAATAACTTTGAGAAGATTGCCCTCGGTATCCATATCGAATACATAGATCGGCATTTGGTTCTCGCGGCACATGGTAATAGCCGTCAAGTCCATAATCTTCAGTCCTTTGGTCAGAATATCATCGTAGGTGATTTCATCATACTTGGTGGCTGTCGGGTCTTTCTCGGGATCAGCGGTATAGATACCGTCCACGCGGGTACCCTTGAACATAATATCGGCTTCGAGTTCGATAGCACGCAATGCCGATGCGGTGTCGGTGGTAAAATAGGGGTTACCCGTACCGCCGGCCACGATGACGATATTGCCCTTATCGAGGAGACGGATGGCTTTTGCCTTGCTGTAGTACTCGCCTACAGGTTCCATACGCACGGAGGTGAGGACACGCACTTTCTGCCCGACAGATTCGAGAGCGGACTGGAGTGCAAGCGAGTTGATAACCGTAGCGAGCATACCCATCTGGTCGCCTTTGACGCGGTCGAAGCCTTTTTGACTTCCGCTCAATCCGCGGAAGATATTTCCGCCGCCGATGACGATACCTATCTGTACGCCGAGGTCGGCAATCTGTTTGATCTGGCGGGCATAGGCGGCAAGACGTTGCTCATCGATGCCGTAGCCTTTCTGCCCCATCAGGCTCTCGCCCGAGAGTTTGAGGAGAATACGTTTGTACATGGTTTGTTTTGGGGTAATGTTCTCTGTCGGGTCTGCCAGCGGAGCCACCCCGGCGGACGCAGGCTGTTGGTACCACGACGCATACATAGCGTAGTTGTGGGCAATCTTGCGGTTGATCTCGTTGGTCTGCGCGGTCTCGGCTTTCTTGATGAACTTGGCCGGTACACCACCCCACACCTCGTATGCTCCGATCTTCGTGCCTTTGAGTACCAATGCACCCGCAGCCACGATAGCCCCTTCGCCGACCTCGACATCATCGAGCAGCGTGGAACCCATACCGATAAGGGCATAGTCACGGATATGCGCACCGTGAATGGTTACGTTGTGTCCGACGGAGACATAGTCGCCAATCTCGATAGTGGATTTCTGATAGAGGGTGTGGAGGACGGATCCGTCCTGTATATTCACATGATTGCCCAAGCGAATGGAATTGACATCGCCGCGCAGGACTGCATTGAACCAAATGGAACAACCTTCGCCGATGACCGTATCACCGACGATGGTTGCATTGGGGGCTATAAAGCAATCCTTACCAATCTGCGGTGTGAAGCCGCGAACGGGAAGAAGGAACATACTCCTAATTATGAATTATGAATTATGAATTATTAGCGGGCATTGATGATAGCGAGGAACTTCTCGGCTACGAGGGCAGCACCACCAATCAGACCACCATCCACATCGGGGTTGGCGAACAACTCGGCAGCGTTCTTGTCGTTGCAACTGCCGCCATAGAGGATAGTGGTGTCGTCAGCCACAGCCTGACCATACTGCGCTGCCACGAGCGAACGGAGATAAGCGTGCATCTCCTGTGCCTGTGCGGGGGTAGCGGTGAGACCGGTACCGATAGCCCAAACGGGTTCGTAAGCAAGGGTGATGTTCTTCCACTCCTCGGCGGTGAGGTTGAATACCGAACCTTCGAGTTGTGCTTTGACTACCTCGTTCTGCTTGCCCGCTTCGCGCTCCTCTTTGACCTCGCCGATGCAGAAGATGACCTTCAGACCGTTAGCGAGAGCGAGACGCACTTTCTCCTTGAGAATAGCATAGTCCTCGTGGTAGTAAGCACGGCGCTCCGAGTGACCGAGAATGCAGTATTCAGCACCCGTCGATTTCACCATCTCGGCACTTACCTCGCCCGTGTAAGCACCCTTCTCATGGTCAGCGCAGTTCTCGGCAGCCACCTTGACAGGGGTGTCCTTGAGCAGTTCGGCAACGGTAGCCAAATGGATAAACGGCGTGCCGACAACAACAGCGCACGAGGGGTTCTTTACTGCTTCTTTCAGTTCGGTAGCCAGGGCTACACCTTCTTGCAGGGTCTTGTTCATTTTCCAGTTACCTGCAACCATTTTTGTTCTCATAAGTTTATGTTTAATTTGTAAATTAGAAAATTTGTAAGTTTGTAAATTTGTTGATAAAACAAAACCGACAAAACCTTATCTTGCGGCACGACATCTGCCGCGCTTTTATCCATACAAATAAAATTATTCTATTCTGTTCCGGAGATTGTATTTATCAATAATCGTGCCGTTTTGAATAACGATAACACCCGGATTGGCACGGACGATAGTCTTGAGCGTAACAGGGTCGCACGTACAGAAAATATCCTCCGGATGATTGAACGGTGTAACCATATTGCTTATCTCGTCGCCATTGATGCCGAAACAGAAGAGTTCGATATCCTGCTCGCCGGAGCCGGTAAGGATATAGAACGGTTCGTTGCGGTTGAGACAGCGGTGGTAGAGAGCGGTTACGCGGTCAATCTGCTTCAAGTCGGTCTTGGCAAGGTCGTACATAATAACCAGCGTAACAGGCACTTCCGATTCAAGAATATCGTAGGTGATGTCGTCGTAATTGAGCGTGATAATCTCAAAATCATGTATCTTCGGTTCGTATCCCTTCTTCACCAACACGGATTTCTGGTCAACAAACGTCCACGTGCTGTCGCCTTTCGGATAGTTGTCGAGGGTAAACTCCTGCTGCACACCGTCTTTCTCATAGACAAAAGTAGTGGCGTATTGGTCAGGCTCGGCATCGTCGGGTATCTCCATCAGTTCGGGGATATTGTTGCCTATCTTGTACGGACGGAAATCCAGCAGCGGCAAGTGGGTATGCGTATAGAGCATCAGCCCCGACACAATAGCCACACCAACCACCGCGATACCCAACTCTACGCCCCAGACAAACGTCTGCGGAATATAGCGTTTGGTACAAAGCAGGATAATGACAAGTGCCATCAAGACAACATTCTTCCAGAAGGTAGCCCAATTGCTGATCACGAGCGCATCACCGAAACAGCCGCAATCGCTCACCGGGTTCGCAATGGCGATATAGAGTGTAAGCGGCAGCATAACCACATAAAACGCCAGCGAAATCCAACTTGTCCACGAAGTGCGGACATTGAACAGCATACAGAAGCCGAGCGTGAACTCGATAGCGATGAGGCACACGGCTGCGGCTCCCGCGAGAGGCATCAGGTCGGTAAAGAAACCACCGAAGGCTTTGAGGTAGTCTTCGATCTTGTAGGTTGTACCCAGCGGATCGACAGCCTTGACGAACCCCGAGAAGAGGAACGTAAGGGCTAACAGCGTACGGGCTATTGAGCCGACGACGTGGAGCAAATTACTTTTTTTCATTTTGGTCAGAAAGTTTGATCAGGTAAAACACTGCGTAGTTGAGCATATCGAAATAGTTGCCGTCCGCCCCCTCTGAGATGAGGGTATGGTTATCGTTGGCGGCAATCGATTTGTTGCGGTTGATCTTGGTAAGAATGATGTCGGTGAGACTGGAGGGAAACATATCGCGCCATGCCTCGCCGTAGTCGTGGTTCTTGCGGAGCATCAACGCTTTTGCCTCGGCGGTATAGTGGTCGTACAGTTCGGTAGCCTGCTCGGCAGACATATCCACCGAGTCGGCATAGCCCTCGCGCAACTGGATAAGCCCCATAACAGAGTAGTTGACGATAGCCATCATCTCCCCCTCAATCGATTCGCCCACGAGATTCACCCCCGTGGTCTCTATCTCGCGCACGCGCTTGGCTTTGATAAAGAGTTGGTCGTTGACGGTCTGCGGACGCATAATACGCCAACTCGGACCATAGTCTTTCATCTTCAGCACGTAGATGCGCCGGCACCGTGCAATCACTTCGTCGTATTGTTCTGCTGTAGTCATTTTATTGTATCAGTATTTTGGTTGCTTCCCCGCCACAACGGACAATATATACTCCCGCTGCGGGAATGTTAAATCGAGCATAGCGGGTGTTATGTACACAGGCTATGATACGTCCCGCAAGGTCAGTGATATATATGGTGGTGTAATCGGTTGCCTGTACTTCCACAGTATGTTCTATGATGCGTATCGTATTGCTATTGAGTGCATTATACATAGCCGCAGGCTGTGTGTAGAATGAGGCTGTGAGCGTAGTATCGGAGGAGAGTACCACCGTGCGTTTGCTGTTGGTATCACCGTCGCTCCAACGCTCAAACAGGTAGCCTGCGTCGGGTGTAGCCTCGACACTGACAGTCGTTCCCGCCAGGTATCTGTCCAACCACGGGCGTACCGAGACACTGCCGCCTTCGCCAGCAGAGAGGGACAATGTGTAATAGAGTTGCGGGGTGTCTTTCCCGACAAAAACAGGCGCAATGTGTGCCGCTGTTTCCACTACATACAGGAGCGGGTTGCCTGTGGCTTGTACACCGTCTATCAGCCAGTGACTGAACGTGTGGAACTCGTCGGGATGGGCGGAAACGGGCAACAGTTCACCGTCATTACGGGAATAAATACCCGCAGCAGGCGTGGTGGTACCGCCATCGGATTCCGCTATCGTTATCTGACGGGGTGTTACTTCCTCAAAAGAGGCAATGAGAGTGATATTTTCGGTAAGCACAACGGTACGTACCGCATCGGTGTTGTCATCGCTCCAGCGTCGGAAACGATAGCCGGTGTTCGGTGTGGCAACAATCCGTACACTAGTGCCTGCGGGGTATTTGCCATTCACCTCCGCATTGACATTTCCTCCGGATAGTCCTGCTATAGTCAGTTGATATGCTGCGGGTTGTGCAGTCGTATTAACCGTAAATGAAACGGTCTGCCCATCACCAAGCAGGTAGCGTTCCTGTCTGTCCACAGGAGAAACCTCCAGCGTGTATTCGCCGTCTGCGAGATCGTTTATACGATAGTAACGGGTGTCAATAATCGAATCTTTTCCGTTGCACGCCACATAATACTTGGGCGCACGACTCTCCCAACTTGCCACTGCCGTTGCGCCGTTGCAAGCCACATGGAGATTGCTGATAGTATAGTCGGGCGTGCCTGCCACTTTGAACGAACCGCCGTTGGCAAAGCCCATTGTGTTGCCCTCGGCATCCACCGCATAGACCTGCCAACTGTAATATCCGTCGATGTCAAAAGTCAGCGATACAGGGATAGTCTCCACATTGGCATAATAATATACATACCCGCCCAAGACGATACGGATTCGGTATTGCGGTGCTGCTGCCGCTGCATCCCACGAGAAATAGTAGGTCGTACTGTCGTGCGTCGTGGCAGACAGATTGGTCGGGATATAGGGGTTCTCCAAAGTGGTGAAATTCTCGCCTTGTACAAAGTCGGAAACCGGTATCAACTCATCGTTCACAGCCCGCACCTGCCAACCAAACGTGTAAGCCCCCGTGAAGATCAGCCCCAGGTTCTTTTTTTCGCTATAGTAGGTAGTGTAACGGTCGCCGCCTACCTGCTGCAGACGCACCTCGTAGTTGGTTTCCGAAGGCGAATCCCATGTAAAATCCGCTCCTGCCAACGATACGGACACTTGCAGATCCAGGGGGAGATAAGCCGATGTAAACGCATCACACTCACCTATATACAGATCCCAATAGTTTGCCGTTTCCTCTGTGGAGTTTGAGTTCTCGCCCATCAGCAGGCATGTACTGCCATACGAGAACTTAGGCGAATAATTAGTCTGTTGCGTAACATCGGCATTGCTCAGCACACACTCGATAGAGTCGGCGGCGAGTGTCAGATGCGCACTCCACCAGTTGTTTCCTTCCGACTGCGTCAAGACAGAATACAGATTGCTGCCTGCCAAATAGTGCAGATACAGCCCTTTGGACGTGTCCAATCCGCTTGTCTCCGGTATATGCACACGAATAGCGAACTCGTGTTTCTCAGGTGCTTTGGCGTGATTATAGACATAACCTTTCGACAACTCGGGCAGATATAAACTATAGTACAGCAACGGGGAACACAATACTACGGTGTCGCCCACAGCCAACTCTTCGCCGGTTGAGAAACGCCTGTTACCGAGCCACCACTGGTTGTAGCAATACAACTGTCCCGCTGTGGAGCCGTCATCAGAGATGTAGAAACGTGCCGTGCCGTTCTGGGCAATCTCCGAGGGGGTGTTTGTCATTTGCGATACCACACCGCGCACCAAATACGGCACAGCCGTAGCATTGGCGTCCGGCAAAGCAGCAATCCTGTTCTTTGTTTCCGCTACCGACAGCGAAGTAACCATCTTGTTTGCCAATGAAGAAGCGTACAAACCGCCATCAGAAGCATTGTACCTGCCAATCAACAGGTTGTCCTCCGAGAGCGAACAGGTAGTGGTGTAGGTGGTCTTGTTGCCCACCAACTCTATGGCAAACACATAATTGCCTGCAGTATCAATCGTAACCGTTACCACTCCCGAATTGAGGATGTCGGAACAGGCAACACCATTGCAGGCATAGTTGATACTTGTCAGCCCGTTGTCGGAATAGAGTGTACCGGCATCAATGCCGTTGCCCAAAATATACGTGCCGACGATTGAACTTCGGTCGGCGGGGATAAGCCCCAACTGCAACGATGTTCCCGCTGCCACTGCATTGTCCTGCGTCTTATAGTCGGCAGTATGAAGTTCCACCTGCAAGAAATTCACACCATAATTGGCGGTATAATCAAGTATGTATGCGTCCGCAAAAGTCAGGTTGGCCTTGTCCTCTATCATTCCGCTACCCTCGCCGAGAAACACCGAGTCGGCGGTTACGGTCAGCGGGAAACGGCGTTCCCCACGGGCGGTCTTGGTCAGAATCGGATAGGCAGTGGTACTGTTGTCGGGCAGCACGCCCAACGCCAACTCGTACTCACCTGCGGGCAACCCGGATACGCCGCGATAGAGGGTGTACGGATTGGTATAGTAATATCCGGGACGCAGGTTGTAGTTTGCATTGACAGGCATCTTGTCATAGTACTGCCCGTCCTTATATATAATATAGGTAACTTTGCCTTTTGAAGCCGTAACCCCAGCATTTTGGAACGGATTGATGCTGAATGCCAGATTGTCGTTGATACCTATACGGCGCTGCGAGATACAGCGTACCGTATCGGCAATGATGAGCGGTATGGAGTCGCCTCCTTGGTCGGGTTGGATGCCCGTAAAAGCGCACACACTCTCCGTAAAGCCTTTGCCGCTGGCGGCACCGCCTGTACCCTGCCCATAAGGGTTCATAGCCGAGATAGCGAAATAGGCGTTGTAGTAGCCGTTCCACCCCCAGTTGATATGCACGTAACCGTTGCTCTGCATACCGTCCAATACAAACGCATGCCCTTCGTTCTGCGTGGTACGCCCGCTCATAAAAACAGGGTGTCCCGCTTGCAGATCGCTTGCAATAGCACCGAGCATCTCCGTCTCGTCCATATAGTCCTTGGGCAGCACACGGATGCCCGCATCGTAGCCGAAATAATGTATCAGTGCCTGCAATGCCGAGTTGCTGACCGCCCCGCTGCCGCCATTGGCATTGGTGTCATACCCCATATCGCACGCAATACCCACGTGCGACATCAGCGTTGCCACTGCATTGGCTTGCGTGGTACTATAGTTTGTCCCGCTATAAACAGGCAGCATATTCGTCCAATCGTATGTAGTATTGCCGAAATTGGCAGACAGCGTCTGATTGTTCCACGTATAGGAATGTGCCCCTGTGCCTTTTGCCGGGTGGCGGTGATAATACATAATCTGACTTGCCGCCGTAGCCACACAGCCCGTAACGCACTGCACGCCGTCTTTGGAGGGGCAGAGATTGTTATAGGGTTCGTCCTGTCCCCATGCTATCGTTCCCAACAGCGGCGACACTGCAGGGTAAGCGGTATCGTCTCCGGTCTGCGCCGCAGAAGCAGGCGCCTGTGCCGCACGTGCAATCTCGTCGGCATACATCTGCAACCAGAAACGCATATTGGCGGGCATTTCTGCTTCCGTAAAATGCCCGCTGTCGGCATAGCCGAGGATAGTACGCGCATTGTCCTCCGCGGATACTACCACAAAACCGCCGTCTGCCGTCTCGCTATTGAAGACATACAGCGCGGGGGCATTATCTGACTGCGCCTGTGTATAAACCAAGCGCATAGGTTGCACCGCAGAAGAAGACATTTGAATGCGTCGCATACGCTGTGCAACGGGTTGGGTCTTACAGGCAGCGAATCTGCCGGCGATGACTGCCGCCTCCTCGGCAGTACGGGGTGCCGCCACAGACACGAGTGTCCACAGCAAACAGCCTGCCAGAGTAAGTAGATGTCTCTTCATAAGGCTTAATAGATTGGATGGTTTATATATTATGGTTGTCTTCAGCCTGTTTGTATCCTGCTCGCTACGCTCACGAGAAATTAAAGAAATAGAAGAAAGATGTTTCCTTAATTTCTTTTATTTCTCTCGCACCTTAGAGGCTCCACAAAATTCATTTTGTGGAGAGAGGAGAAATGGCGGCGACCTAAACTCGTGCAACGAGTTTCAATGTCGCAAGCCCATTTCGACGAAGCGTGTGCGTAGGAACTCACGCCAATACCCGCACGCACTCTTCCACGCTGACCAACTGCTGTTCGCCGGTGGTCATATTCTTGAGCATCATCTTCTGTGCCGCCATCTCGTCGCCGCCTATAATGGCTACATACGGGATATGTTTTGCGTCGGCATATCCCATCTGTTTCTTCATTTTGGCGGGCTCGGGATATACCTCCACACGCAAGCCCGCAGCACGCAGGCGGCTTGCCAGCGAAAGGGCATAACGCAGTTCGTCCTGCCCGAAAGCAGCGAACAGCAGTTGCGTAGTACTCTGTAGGTCTGCGGGATAAAGATTGAGTTCGGTTAGAACGTCGTAGATTCGGTCCGCACCGAACGAGATACCCACGCCGCTCACATCGGGCATACCGAAGATACCCGTCAGGTTGTCGTAGCGTCCGCCGCCGGTGATACTGCCCATCTGCACATCAAGGGCTTTCACCTCGAAGATTGCCCCCGTGTAGTAGTTCAGTCCGCGCGCCAGGCACAAGTCCAATTCAATATCCAAACAATGTGTAAATGAAGAATTTGTAAATTTGTAAATATCAAGAATCGTACGCAGTTCCTCGATGCCCTTTTTGCCGACCTCGGACGCAGCGAGGATTCTCTCCAATTGGTCGAGTTTGTCGGTATTGCTGCCGTTGAGGTTCAGTATCGGTTGCAGCGCCTCCACCGCCTCGGCGGGCAGACCTTTCTCAAGCAGTTCCTTGTTCACATTCCCGATACCGATCTTGTCTAATTTGTCGATTGCCACCGTGATATCGATGATCTTGTCGGGTTGTCCGATTACCTCGGCGATACCTGCCAGGATCTTGCGGTTGTTGATATGCAGACATACGCGGATCCCCAAGCGGCGATACACCTCCTCCACTATCTGTATCAGTTCCACCTCGCTCACAAGCGAGGTGGTGCCAATCACGTCCACATCGCACTGGTAGAACTCGCGGTAACGCCCTTTCTGCGGGCGGTCGGCACGCCAGACGGGCTGTATCTGGAAACGCTTGAAGGGGAACTGTATCTCGTCGCGGTGCTGCACCACAAAGCGCGCAAAAGGTACGGTCAGATCGTAGCGCAACCCTTTTTCGCTCACGATGCTTGTGGCCTTGCCGATACTGAGATCGGTCTCGGCGAGTTGCCCGCGCAGCGGGGTCATCCAGTCGCCCGAATTGAGTATCTTGAAGAGCAGTTTGTCGCCCTCTTCGCCGTATTTACCCATCAGCGTACTGAGGTTCTCCATTGCGGGCGTCTCAATCTGCTGAAATCCGTACAATGCAAATACCGATTTGATCGTATCGAAGATGTAGTTACGACGCGCCATCTCTATCGGCGAGAAGTCGCGCGTACCCTTTGGAATACTTGGTTTCTGTGCCATATTCTTGTTGCGGCTCTGCCGCTATATTTATTGTTTTATGTTAAATAATAATCTGCTTATAAGGTAACCTATCCTATGCGTATCCCAAGCGCATCCTATGCTGTTTGTCTTGTAAATATCAGCGCCGATAATTTAATGTTAATTTAACGTGAGTTCGAT
This sequence comes from uncultured Bacteroidales bacterium, assembly GCA_934716995.1. Lineage (GTDB taxonomy): Bacteria > Bacteroidota > Bacteroidia > Bacteroidales > Paludibacteraceae > Colicola. The sequence goes on from CAKUYO010000027.1 coordinate 21,664, forward strand.
ATAAAAACTCCTTTGCCGCATAGCGGCAAGAAATCTAAGAAAATCTTGGGCTTTACATCCATAAATTGCCATAAATCTTATTCGCCTACGGCGGCAAAGTAAGACAATTTGCTTATACTGAACTGACGTTAATTTACACATTTTTACACACTTGCAAATTTACACATTTCCCCCGAACAGTTCGCTGTAAATCCGTTCTGTTGCGCCGAGTTCGGTCTCTACATATTCCCGTGCTTTGCGCCCGAGAGCCTCGTGGTCGGCAAGGGTGTTATCCATCTGCGCCTCAAACTCACGGTAGTTCTTCACCGAGAAACCCGCCCCCGCCTGTATCAGCCCTTTGGCTTCGCGGAAATGCCGGTAGTTCGGTCCGAACAGCACCGGTATGCCATAGACGGCAGCCTCTATCGTGTTGTGTATCCCTACACCGAACCCGCCGCCTATATACGCCACTTGCCCGTACTGATAGATCGACGACAGCATACCTATCGTGTCGATCAGCAACGTCCGGCAATGCATGATATTGAGCGGCGTCGCCTCGGTAAAACGCACATACCTGCCGTGGAAGATCTGGAAGATCCCGTGCAGATGCTTGTCGTGTATCTCGTGCGGCACCAGCACCAGTTTGGTGTCGGGGTGCTTCTCTATATAGCGTGCCAGCAGTTCCTCGTCCTGCGGCCACGTGCTGCCCGCAATAATCACTTTGGGTGCATCAAACGTAAAACGCTCTACCACAGGCAATTGTTTGGCGTGTTCCGCTATCTCGTTCACACGGTCGAACCGCGTATCGCCCGCCACCGATGTATGCTCCACCCCGTGCGCCTGCAGCAGATCCATCGACGCCCGGTCTTGCACGTAGATATGCGTGAAACAACGCAGCAGTTTCAGGTACGGCTTGCCCCACGGCAGGAAAAACAACTGCTTCGGGCGGAAAATAGCCGATATGCTGTAGGTTGTTATACCGCGTTTGTGCAACTCTTTCAGGTAAGCAGGCCAGAACTCGTACTTCACGAATATAGCCATTGCGGGTTGCACGGTGTCTATAAACGCACGGGCGTTGCGTTTGGTGGCAAACGGCAGATAGGTTACCAGATCCACCTCGCTGTAATCCTTGCGCAGTTCGTAGCCCGACGGCGAAAAAAACGTGAGCAGGATAGGCGTTTTCGGCTGCTCCTTACGCAGACGCTCTATGATCGGACGTGCCTGCTCAAACTCCCCCACCGATGCGGCATGAAACCATACCACATGCTCAAAAGACCGGTTCTGTTTATATGCTTTTATTTGTTGTAATGCTTCTTTTTGCCCGCGCACCAACAACTTTGCCTTTCTGTGTCCGAACAAAGCCGCAATGCGCAGCAGGAGAAAGTAAATACCCATAATATGCCAAAAGTATAAATCGCACAAAATTACTGCTTTTTTTTGAAATATCATAATTATTTGCCCTTATTTGTCTGTATTTGTGCCGTATTCAGTTTTTTTTTGTAATTTTGCACTCTCAATGTCCTACGCACACGCTGCGCGGTGCGAGAGAAATAAAAGAAATAAAGGAAATAATATCCGCCTTTCCATTTCTTTAATTTCCTTAATTTCTCGTGAGCGCAGCGAGCAGGAGACTTTATCAAATTAACGTTCTGATTATGGAGAAAAGTACAGTCATTTTGGCAATAGAATCAAGTTGCGACGATACCTCGTCGGCAGTGATCAAAGACGGTATCCTGCTGAGCAACGTCATCGCCTCGCAGAAAGTGCATGAAGAGTACGGCGGCGTGGTGCCCGAGTTGGCAAGCCGTGCGCACCAACTCAATATAGTGCCCGTGGTGGATACGGCATTGAAACGTGCGGGGGTGGACAAGTCGGAGTTGTCGGCTATCGCTTTTACGCGTGGTCCGGGTCTGCTCGGCAGTCTGCTGGTAGGCACTTCCTTTGCCAAAGGACTGGCACTTTCGCTGGGTATTCCGCTCATCGACGTCAACCACCTGCAGGGGCATGTGCTGGCGCATTTCGTCGAACCGTCGGAGGCGCTCAAAGCCGCCACACCGAGTATGGCGGGCGTGGAGATCAAGCACCCCTCTTTCCCGTTCCTCTGTCTGCTTGTCAGCGGAGGCAACAGCCAGATCGTGCTTGTCAGAGCCTACAACGATATGCAGATCATCGGGCAGACTATCGATGATGCGGCGGGCGAAGCCTTCGACAAGTGCGCCAAGGTGCTGGGCTTGCCCTATCCGGGCGGTCCGTGGATCGACAAACTTGCCAAGCAGGGTGATCCGGCGGTTTACCATTTTGCCAAGCCGAACATCGCCGGCTACGACTATTCGTTCTCCGGACTGAAGACCTCTTTCCTCTATACGCTGCGCGATATGATGCGTGCCGGGCAGGTGGATTCGGTGGACGCACTGGCAGAGCGTGTGCCGATGTTGCGGGAGAACCTCTGCGCCGCCCTACAACAGACCGTTATCGATATTCTGATGAAGAAACTCAAGAAAGCGGCTTTCGACCTCGGCGTGCGCCAAGTGGCGGTCGCCGGCGGTGTGAGTGCCAACAGCGGTCTGCGTCAAGCCTTTGTGGACTATGGCAAGAAATACGGTTGGCAGGTCTTCATCCCGCCGTTCTCGTTTACTACCGACAATGCCGCTATGGTCTGCCAAGCGGGCTATTTCAAGTATCTCGACCACGACTTCTGCCCTCTCGACCTTGTCCCCTATGCCAAAACGCAAATCTAATGCACAATGCATAATGAAAAGTCGGGTGGATGTCCTGTGGATGTCGGGTGGATAACCTCTCTATCCTATAACGATCCTATAACAAATTCAAGCCGAAAAATTAACGACCAATTACACGATAATTAACGTTCTAAAATATGCCCACCCGCCAGCAAATACGTTCCGCCCTTACTCCTTATCTCGACATTATCATTTTTGTCGTTACCCTGCTTGTGGCGAACTATTTCTGGAAATTCACCGTCTATGGCGACGAGAGCGATACGTTGGTTACATGGTTCGGACTGAACATCACCGCCCCATTTGATTTTCTCGCACGCCGTATCACACGCGAGGTCTGTTGGCTCATAGGTCTTTTTCGCGACACCTGCACCCAGACAAGCCCCACCTCCTACTATTTCGACTCGGGGGTCGGCACCAACATCGTCTGGAGTTGCACCCCGCTCAAACAGTCGTTTATCTGGCTTTGCCTCCTGCTCACCGTCCGCGGCGGATGGATACACAAGATCTGGTATATCCCGCTCGGGTGGGTGTGTATCTATATATTCAATCTTCTGCGTATCTTTGCCATTTCGCTGCTGATCGAGTTCCACCCCGATTGGTTCGAGTTGCTCCATACCTATATCTTCAAGTGGCTGTTCTATGGTATGATGTTCCTCCTCTGGCTGCTGTTTGTCAATAAAGTACGCTATATCGGCAAAGCAAAATAGTTCTTTGTTCTTTGTCTTTTGTTCATCGTCCTAAAAAGTACCGTTTGTTAAGAATAATCGTCCGCTTGTTTTTCTCCGGGCGGCTTTTGTTGCATATCTCAAAATAAAACACTATCTTTGCCGCATAAAACCAATATGCTGTATGAAACGTTTTTCTCTTGCCATACTCTGTGCCGTCCTTGCACTCGGTGCTATGGCGCAGGACATCATCGTTACCACCGATGCCGAGCGTATCAACGCCAAGATCGTGGAGATTTCTTCCTATGACATCTTGTACAAACAGGCATCCGACCTCGACGGTCCTACCACACGCCTTCCGCTCTCCAACATCGTATCTATCCTCTTTGAGGACGGGCGGGTCTCGGTCTTCAACAACGACCTCAAGAACCCTGCGCTGTATGACAAGGTAGTGCGCCAGCCGCTGCTGCCGGGCGTGATTACCAAGCAAAAGAAAACCTATTTCCTCACCGAGGACACGCAGGTAACGAAGATGAGCGAAGAGGCATACTTGAAGTTCATCGAAAACAACTGCCCCGAAGCGTGGCAGAGTTACCAGCGCGGCGAGCGTTGCTGGTCGCTGGGCTGGCGTTTCTTCGGTTCGGGCTTGTGCCTTGAGGCGGTAGGTATTCCCGTATATTTAGTGGGACTCAAACTGCAAAACAAAGGTCAGAGCGGCGACCCGAACAGCAACTACGGAATGGGAATGTCGCTGGCGGGTATTATCATGATGGCAGGCGGCGGCGTATGCGAAGTGGCGTCTATACCGTTGCTCTCCGTGGGCAGCAACAAACGCCGCAAATCCTATGAGGTGTACAACAACTGCTACTACCTGCAGCACCCCGTCAGCGAAGAAAAGGAAGCCGCAGCACCTGTCTCGCTCCATCTGCAAGCCAACACCGACGGCTTCGGTCTGGCACTGAAATTCTGACACACACTTGTATATAAAAAGAGGTTGCCTGCTACAGGCAACCTCTTTTTATATATCATTCTGCCGGTTATGAAGGATCGGTATCTTCCTCTTTGGGTATCGGCACAAAACCCTGTATCATATTCTCCATATCCGTGCAATCCACACTGTCTATATCGCACGAATCCTCCACAAATGCGGGTTCACCTTCGAGAGGCGCAAGCGGCTCTCCAGTAGTAGGTCTGTCGCACGAAGACAGCACCGGAGCCATAGCGGTCAGGCACGTACTGATACCTACTATCGATACGGCTTTGCCCAATCGGCGGCAGTTGTCCAATTGCTGCGTCAGGTAGCGCACCTCCTGCTCGCAGGCGGGACAGGTCCCCATACAATCGCCCTCGTGGGTACAAGGGTGCGGATGGTAGTCAATCCCGTTGGCGTCGGCTATCTCCTGCCGTACGCGTTTCAGTTCCTCGCAAACATCTTTTCCTCCTTCCATAGTAGTGAAAATTTCCAAGCGCGGCGCATGTTGTGCCGCAAGACAGGTTTTGCAGGTTTTGTTTTTATAACTATTTGCCGTTTTCTTCCCTGTTGCGTATCTTGTAGGTCAGGCGGTCGAAATGCGTCAGTCCCATAGCCTGCAAGTCGGCAATGCTTTTCTCCACATCGTCAGCGGTGTTGTATTCGGGTATGAGCGGCACGCGCACAAAAATATCGTCTGCCCTGCCCTTTTCTATCAGCCATTGCAGGTTGGCTTTCACGCGCTCATTGCTGCAACGGGTATAGCGTTGATAGACAAGCGGATTCATATCCTTGACATCCACTATAAAATGCTGTGTGAACGGCTCCACGCGGGCAAGGTCTTCCTGCGGTACATTGAGCGATGTCTCTATCTGTATCGTCCATTCGGGCGGGCATACTTCGTGGAAACGGGCTATAAAACGGCTTTGCAGCAACGGTTCGCCGCCACCGAAAGTGATACCTCCGCGCGTGGCGAGGAAATAGAGATTGTCCTCCATCGTTTTTTCCACCAACTGCTCTGCCGTATAGCGTTTGCGCGGACGCTTGGTATCAATGGCAAACAGGTTGACGCAATACTCGCAGCGCAACGGGCAGCCCTGGAAGATGACCAAGGTGCGTACGCCGTCGCCGTCCAACAGGATGCGGTGGCGCGAGATGGCGGCTATCGGAGCCGTCAGTTCCTCTCTGATTTGTGTTTCGTCCATAGTACGTTCGTTTTGTGCGCAAAGATACGACAATTTGCGTATATCTGCAAACAAAACGGAATTTTTGTATTAGGGTTGCCCTGTCCTATCCGCAGAACTCCCTATCGTCTCGCATCGTTGAATACGAATAACATATCAATCTATCGTCAAGAAATCACTTGCATATATGCTTCGTGTTCGCGGGCAAAGGCGGCTTTGAGACGGGCAATACATTGCTTCTCCATTGCCCGAACAGCCGTTTCCATAAAAGCATAGTCTATGGCTCCGTCTGAGGTAACAGGGAGAGAAATGTCTGTATTGTAAAAAGTCTTTTCAAAATCACGCACTAACACATCTTTATATGTTCTGCTTGATTTATTGAGCCATGTAATGAACCAAAGTGCCAGTGTTTCATTGAAACAAGAAAACTTAGGAAAAGCCGTTTTGGTAAATTGTCCTGCATAGAAATCATGTTCCATATAGAAGAACTGCATACCCATCATTCCCACAGCGAGAGAGTTGCCTTTCACTAAATGTTCATCGTCTAAATAATCTACATACCCGAGTATACCGTTATTAAATACTGTGCGGGTAAAATACGGATACACAGAATCTTTACCAAACGTAAAACTATCTTTGTTTAATTGCGGATGTCTTACACGGAAAAAGGTTGACTCATAGAATATAAAAAATAAATAAAAGATTTTATGAGTACAAAACGTAGAACA
>CAKUYO010000028.1 GCA_934716995.1 uncultured Bacteroidales bacterium
TATCTTTATCCTCACATTCTTATTGACTCCTCATCTTAATTTTTGATACTTCTCCTTTCACGCTGCAAAGGTAAAGCTTAAACTGTATATTATTGGGCGTCAAGATATGGGTATCCTCCTGACATCCACCTGACATCCACCTTACAAAGATAGCGGATGGGTATATGCAGTGTATGCAATGTTTTTATGCAATACGGGTTTATTTGTGCAGTTTCACAATCAATGCGGATACGGGGGAAACTTCGATATTTGTTTGAGACAAATCAACGCTCTTCCCTGTGAGTACATCGGTACCGACAGGGTTGTATTTACCAAGAATTTCGGCATAATGGGCTATGGGAACGGTACGTGCCTCGTCGCTTGCATTGGCAAAAACAAAGACCGCCTCATCATCGGTATAACGGAAAAATGCATATGTGTTGTCGCGGCTCAAGAAATGCATCGTGCGCCCCGTATGAATGACCGGTTCGGACTTGCGCCATTGGAGCAGGCGGCTCTGATAATCAAACATATCGCGTTGTTTGTCAGTTAGTTGGTCGGGCAGAGGGAGCGGCATACGCAGGGTGGAATGCCCTTTGGACATATCCGATGAATGCATATCGTACTCGTCGCCGGCAAACACCTGCGGGATACCGCGCATCGTAGCAAGAAGCGTGTATGCCAACTTGGTATAGCGCGGGTCTTTGTCCTTCACCACATCACCGATACGATCCATATCGTGGTTGTCGAGGAAGATAAGCAGGTTGTTGACATCACCATAGAGATAGTCCTGCGAGAGCGCATCATAGACGCGTGTCAGTCCGCCACCCCAACCATTGTCATTTCCTCCAAGTGCCTGACGGATAGCTTCGCAGGTCGGGAAATCCATTACAGAAGGAAGATTGCTGTCGAAGCCGTCCCGATTGTTGCTACCCGACTGCCAATATGCCACAGCCGATGCGGGACGCGTCCAACACTCGCCCACGATATTGATGTACGGGTACTCATTGCGGATGGCTTTGAGCCAGTTGGCAGCCGGTATTTTCTCTATATAAGGGTAGGTGTCCACTCGCAGTCCGTCGAGGTCGGCATACTCAATCCACCAGATAGCCCACTGTTGGAAATAGCGGAGCATATCGGGGTTCTCAAGATTCATATCTGGCATCGGGTGGTCGAACCAGCCGCGTGTTGACAGGGTTCGATCATAACCCGAAGCATTCACATCATAATGTACAGAAAAGATATTATTTGTACCTGTATATTCGTCAAATTGGTTGATCCAATCGTGGAATGGCAGGTCTTTCATCCACCAATGCGCTCCACCGCAATGGTTGGGAACCATATCCATCAGCACCTTGATGCCGTGTGAATGTGCGGAATCAACCATCTGGCGATAGAGTTCGTTGGAACCGAAACGCGGGTCAATATGGTAATAATCCGAGCAGGCGTAGCCATGGTATGACCATTTTTCCTCGTCATCGAGCAAAAGCGGAGTAGGCCAAATAGCGGTAGCACCGAGATCCGATATATGCCCGAGTTGGCTGATAATACCCTGAATATCCCCTCCGAAACGTCCGTGAATGTTCTGCTTGTCGGCTTTCTCACGTGTGTTATCGGTGGAGTTGTTGTCAGAATCTCCGTCCACGAAACGATCGGACATAATCAGATACACGACATCGGCTGAGGTGAACGAGCGACGGTCGCGGCTGCCTTCACGGCGGTCGTAGATCGTATAATCCCATGTATCACGGCGATTGCCTTTGCGCAAGGTAATGCGATAGGTACCTGCCTGACGTACGTCCATATCCACAAAGAGATAGTTCTTACTCTCGGCGTTGTGCTGACCGGTAGGTACAAGCCCGATACATTGTCCGCGCATCACTCGTCCGGCGGCGAGTTCCTGAACGGAGACGGTGGCATCTTGCAGATCTTCGCCGTAGAACATCAGTGTCAGCGGCTGGTGCATATCTGTCCACCAGCAGAGCGGTTCTACACGAGTGATTTTTGGGGCTGCCCACAGGGCGGAGCAGAGCAAAAGTGCTACAAAAAGAAATCTATGTTTCATGGTTTGTTGTATTAAAATGCAATGTTTCTATCATCAGCAGGCGGTCTAAATCTCGTCCACCCGTATCTGATCCAATGTATTGTGTTCGCTTTTCAGTTGCAGGAAATGCTTCCAAAAGGCTTGCATTTCGGGTGGTGTGGACCGGAGAAACTCCTCCGACCCCTGCCGGTCTATGCGGTCGAAGACCATTCCGACGGTGATGCGGCGGGTATCGAGAGCCGGCTGAAAAGTTTTGTCTTCTTTGTTCTCGATGTATATCTCGCGCAAGAGTTGTGTTTCCACGAGACGGGACAGCAACTGATTGACCAACCGGAGCGGCAAGTGGTTTTGGACAGCCAGTTCGTGAGCAGTAAGCGGTGTCTCGTCGTGTTCGAAACGGCGAATGATGACCGAGAGCAGATAGAGGGTGATAAAATCTTTGTATCGCCGCGACATCCGCTCTACATCGTCTTGATATTCAAAGAGTTCGTTGTTCTGTATGGCAAACGATATCTCCGCCCCGATGAGGATCAGCAGACACGTCCATTGCAGCCATGTGAGCAGGATAGGCAGTGTGGCAAAGGCACCATAGACGATGCTCGTGCGTGATAGAAAAACGATGATATACACCGATAGCATCTGCAACAGTTGGAACAACGTGCCGATAAGTACGCCCGGAATGAGCGCACTCAGGAATTTGACTTTCGTGTTGGGAATGGCGACATACATCCATGTGAACAATGCCCAACAGATAATGAATTGGAGCAGACGCACCAAACCGGTTTTGATCTGGGCAAAAAACGACACATTGTGGAGAGCGGCAACCACGGTGGAATTGACAAAGATACTCATACCCGATGTAACAACGACCAAGATGGGTATAAGCACGACGATGGCAATATAGGTAGTGAACTGACGAATAATGGAACGCGATTGTTTCACATTCCAAATCTCGTTGAAAGCCGACTCGGCATTGCGGAAAAACGAATAGACCGCCCACAGCAGGATAACCAAGCCTATACCCAGGAACACCCCGCCTTGCGCAGTATCAAGGTAGCGCTCTACCATTGCCATAATGGTAGGTACCAGGTTGGTTTCTCCAAGGAAAGAATCGTTGAGTTGCTGCTGAATAAGATCCGCCACCCCGAAACCTTTCGCCACGGCAAGAATCATAGCAAGAATAGGAATGATGGCAAAAAGAAGAGAGTAGGTGAGACTATTGGCGCGAACATTCAGGTTCTTGGATGTAAAACCCCTGACGACCAGAACGATGGTTCGCAAAACCCGATAGCCGAGACGTTTGCCACGACTTGTCAGTTCTGCATTGGTACGACGCCACACATCGTAACGCAAGAAATCGCGTATTTGACGATAGGTTGCCATTGTTAGACCGCCTTGGGCTGTTGGATATCAGACCGCTTTGCTGTTAGAGGTTAGACCGCCTTCGGCTGTTGGAGGTAAGACTGACTATATTGAGCAAGTATGCCTATAAGCCGGGTTCTGTGCCGACCGGGAGGCCGGTGTTCATCATTAATCTCGAGCAACGTATTACTACGTGCTTCTCCCGCTTCCTACCCTCCGACTCGCGCGAGCCACGCTCAAACATCGGTTTACATGGAATTGCAGCCCATAGTATAGTCGTTTCACCTTGCTCGTCTCTGTACCAGTGACCAAACATTGCTGCCTGACGGCCGTTAACCGCTATGGTGCTCTGTGCTGCCCGGACTTTCCTCTTGGTGAGGGACAAACACAAGTGTTCCCTTCCTCTTTTCCAAGCGATGAACCGGCATACTTTTCTCAATACGTCAATAGACCTCTATATTCAACAATAGCCCTATTACGGGCTACTATCAGAGCGGCATAAGGGAGTCGAACCCTCCTCCTAAGCTTGGGAAGCTCATGCACTACCGATGTGCTAATGCCGCATTTCTTAAAAACGGTTGCAAAGATACACTATTTTTTCGAGATACGCAAATCTTTTAGTAGATTTCTACGATTTGTCGTGGAACACGGTGTGTCATTTGGTGGCGGGACATAGGTTGCACATTATCTGTCTGGACTGTTGTAACCCGCTGTGTGGCACTGACTTGTACCGGAATTTCCATTTGCTTGGTGCCGACAATCATAGCATCGCTATGCAGGTTTTTTTCCAAGATATACAGATGTCCGTTACGTTGTTGGTAAATGGTATTGAGTTGCACTTTGGCATTCATCTTGCGCAAGCGGAACTTTTCAATTTGCCGGTCGTCCATATTAAAGAGGTTGAGAATCTGTAATTGGTCTTTATTCAGTTTCATTCCAAACGGGATATTGACCTGTCCCTCACCGTATTCGGAGAAACGGCGCACGGAGAGTGTTTCCGAGTCAAGAATATAGTGGCGTGTAACCGAATACTTGACGATACCGAGATAGTTGTGTTTCTCCACGTGAGTAAGGACGGTCTCACCCTCGCTCTCATTGCTGACCGACCAGTTGCGCACATCGCCGACCCATTTCTCAAAATCGTACCGGATGTTACCAATGGCAAACAAACCTTGGTGAACCACCACGCCGGAATCGACAGCGGTGGCGGCTTTGCGCATATCTTTGTCGATACGTTCCAATCCGTCGCCTGCTAAAATAGTGTCGGCCAAAGCACGAATGGCAGGTTTGAAAAAACGTTTGCAGTATTCGCCTGCAAACTGCGCCGAATCGCGATTATCTTTGGTGGCTTCAGGAAGAATGACCACCGAGGCAATCATCTGTTCCATTCCCCATGCTTCGCCCTCGGAGTCCATACGCACGTCGCTCACAAGGTGGTAGCGCACCGGTTCGTCGGAGAAATCACGCTCCATCTGCACATAGACGGAGTGGAGCAGGGCAGCCATCTGCTTGCGTTTGTTGCGCTGCTTGGAGGCTTTGGCAGCCACGACGGTTTCTTCCAAGGCTATCGGTTGCTCGCGAAGAACAATAGTGGCTGTATCGGCGGCAAATACGCTGAGCGGAAGGGTCTGTTTCTCATAACCGATAAAAGAGATAATGAGCGGGCTTTCTGCTGGCAGGTCGGTATCAATGGCGAAATAGCCGTTGTCATTGGTGGCGGCACCCACCACGGGGTCTTGCTCGGGATATACGGTGGCATAACCGATGCCTTGTCCGCGTTCGTCCACGATACGCCCTACATAGTGCGTGGCGTTTGCCGCACTAATACAGAATATGCATAGTATGCAGGAAATCAGTTTTTTCATTGGAAACGGGTAATGAGGTTGTAGGCTTGATAGATACCGAGTTCTCCGGCCCGACTGAGGTCGGCTAATCCGAGTTCGACTTGGTCGGTATATATATAGGTGAGCCCGCGATTGAAATAGGCTTCGGCGAAATCGTTATCCGCCTCAATGGCACGGGTATAGTTGTCGATAGCGGCTTGCCAGTTGCGCTGCGTACAGAGGATATTTGCCTTGTTGTAGTAGGCAAAACTGAAATCAGGTTGCAGGCGGATGACCTGGTCGTAATCGCGAAGCATAATATCAAAGTCCATATTGGCTTCGGCGGTCAGTTCGCCCGTAGCACGCTGATACTCAAGCAACCGATAGCGCCAGTTGGCACGGCAGAAATAGATGACGGCATCCATATCATCGTCCGCCCTGTTTGCCGCCCGGGTACAATCGTCGATAGCCGATGAATAGTCTTGTACGAGGGCGAACTCGACGGCACGCGCAAAGAAAACGGCTGCGTGGGCATTGTTGACCGGAGCATTGCGGGGCGTGTTGAGCAGGTCGAGTTGGTCTATTTGTTGCGACAGGTTGCTTATCTGCGAAAAATGGTAATTGACCATATCGGCGGTAAGGGGTGTCTCCTGCACGGTGAAATGCAGGGGAGCGGGGAGCAACTGGGCGCGGTTGAGTTGTTCCACCGCCTGCTGATAGTAGTTGGTGCGGCGCAAAGACTGCTCCTGCGCATAGTAGGACAGGGTAATATTCGGTTCGTTGACCACATCGGTGTAGCGTTTTTGGATACTGCCGCGGGTTTCGGAGTTGTATTTCCGTTCGTCTTCGGTTGGTTCGGACTGGTTTTGCGCCGTGCGCGAAGAGAACTCTTTGCGGCGGTCGCGGCGTTGCGGTTGTGCCTCTGCCAACTGCACATCGGTGTTCGGTGCAGATTGCTGGCGGGCTTGGAGTTGCTCTTTGTTGTTTTCGAGGTCGGCAGCCTGCTGACGATAGCGAAAGGCTGTCTTGCTGTTGCCTTGCGCCGTGGCGGCTTGCGCCGCAAGGTAGTAGGACGGGAGAAAATACGGATAGCGGGCGATGAGCGTGTCAAAGTCCTGCCGTGCCTGTTTCCATTGGCGCAGTTGCATTTCCACCAATCCGCGCTGGTAGCGCATCTCGGTGCGGTCGGGGGCAAGGTCGATCGCCAATGACAGGTCTTCGAGGGCACGGTTGTAGTCGCCGAGTTCCTGACGCAGCACACCACGGTTGTAGTAGCATTGGGCATCGTCGGGCGACAGAGAGACGGCTTTGTCGTAGTCGGCAAGGGCACCGCGATAATTGTGCTTATGGTAGAAGATGATGCCGCGGTTGATATAGTCTCCCGCCCATTTGGAACCGAGATTGATGGCGCGTGTGAGTTGCACGAGGGCATCGTCTTCGTTGTCCTGCATCAGGTTGACAACACCGAGAGCCGACCAGTTGGCAGGGTTCTGCGAATCCAACTCGGTAGTGCGGGTAAATGCCTCTACGGCGCAAGCAGTGTCCTGCATTTGCAGGCAGATTGCCCCCTTTTCAAAGAGGAGCGAAGCGGACTGCGGTTCGCGGCGAAGCAGCGTTTGCAGGTCGCTCATAGCAAGGTCGTACTTTTTTTGTGCGGCTCGTGTGTCGGCACGCAGGAGAAGGTAGGTTTTGTTCTCGGGAGAAAAGACAAGGGCTTGCGTAAAATCCTTTTCGGCAAGGTCGAACTCGCGTAACTGACGATAGACGAAACCGCGGGTGTAGTAGGCACCCGGTTGGAACGGATTGCGCTCGACCGATGCATCGCAATCGCGCAAAGCCCCTTGATAATCTTCGAGTTGTATCTTGGCTATGGCACGAAAAAGATAGGGCTCTGCCAAATAGGGCTTGAGTTTGATGACCTGATTAAAATACTGAATGGACAGCACATAGTCTTCGAAATACAGCGCATTGCGCCCGATAGCCGTGATACGATCGGTATTCAGTTGCGCATGAGCACAGGTGAAACTGACGAGAAAAAGCATTACAACACTTCCCCGCAATAGGGCGGTATGCAAAACGGACAATATGTATTGTATGTGTCGCTTCAAATCAAAAAAATGGCGGTCTCATAAGAAGTTCTACTCAGCCCACTGGGCTTCGTGTCGCTTCGGCGCTCAGTGTGCTTTCGCACACCCGCCTTACGCTTCACCTATAACTATCCTATAACTATCCTATAACTATCCTATAACTATCCTATAACTATCCTATAACTATCCTATAACTATCCTATAACGAATCACCTATTAATCACCTATTAATCACCTATTAATCACCTATCAATCACCTATACCTTATTCGGTAAGGTATAGGTCATGGAACATCAGGGAAAGAACAGGGAAAACATTACGCATTTTGCATTTAGTATTATTTGCAGCCAGCGTTGGGGTCGAACCAGTCGGGAATATCAAACTGCTCGGTTTCGAGATAGCCGAGAGAGGTGTCCTTATAGACCTTTTGCATATAGAGGGCATAGATAGGCAATGCCATTGATGCGCCCTGTCCTTCGGCGAGATTGTCGAAGTGGATGGCACGGTCTTCACCGCCGACCCACACACCGCTTACGAGCGAGGGCGTGAAACCCATAAACCAACCGTCGGAGTTGTTGTTGGTAGTACCCGTTTTGCCACCCATCGGGGCTTTGATACCATATTTATAGCGCACGCGCACGCCCGTACCATGATCCACCACGTTGCGGAGCATATAAATCATTTTGTAGGCTGTACTTTCGCTGATGACTTCATGCGTATTCGGTACAAACGAGGCTATGACGTTGCCGTTGTTGTCCTCTATGCGTGTAACATAGAGCGGTTCGGTGCGAATACCCTTGTTGGCAAAGGTGGTATAAGCGTCCACCATTTCCTGCACGCTCACCTCGCAAGGTCCGAGACAGAGACTGATGACCGGATCAAGTTGCCCCTGAATACCAAACGATTGCATAATACGCACCAACTGTTCGGGCGTATAAAGCGACATCAGATAGGCGGTAATCCAGTTGGACGAGTTCTGCAAGCCCCAGTTGAGTGTAACAATCTCCCCGCGGTTCTTGGCGTGTGTGTCGCGCGGTGTCCACGGACGCCCATTGGCATCATACAGCGTAATAGAATCATTCACCACCTTGTCGCATGGCCACATTCCTTCGTCCATTGCCAACGTGTAGAGATAGGGTTTGACGGTAGAACCCACCTGACGGCGCCCCATAGTAGCCATATCGTATTGGAAATGCGCAAAGTTGGGACCACCTACGTAGGCTTTGACGTAACCCGTATGCGGATCCATAGACATAAATCCGCAGCGAAGATAGTTTTTCAGCCAGCGGACAGAGTCCATCGGCGACATCACAGTGTCTTTCAATCCCGTACCGTCGTAGGTGAAGACCTGCATATCCACAGGGGTGTTGAAGGCTTCTCGTATTTCCTTTTCGTTAGCACCCGCCTTCTTCATACCGCGATAGCGGTCGGTTTGCTTCATAGCACGGGTGAGAATACCGTTGATTTCGTCTTGCGAGATAGAGCGGGAGAACGGTGCATTCTTCTTGCGTTTGCACTCGCGGAAGAAACTTTTTTGCAATGCCTGCATGTGCTCCGACACCGCCTCTTCGGCATAGCGCTGCATACGCGAATCAATGGTGGTGTATATCTTCAGACCGTCCTGATAGATGTCGTAGTGCGTGCCGTCCGGCTTGGTGTTCTTGGCGCAGAAACCGTACAGCGGGTTGTTGTCCCATTGGTAGCGGTCGATGACATACTGCTGTTTGTTCCACTCCGAATAGTGGCTCTCTTTGGGTTCTTTGGCAGTCAGTACCCCGCGCAGGTACTCGCGGAAATAGGGTGCCAATCCCTGCTTATGATCCACCGAACTATAGTGCAGTTCAAGGGGAAGCGCCTCCAGCGAATCACGCTCGGCTTCCGTGATGTACTCGTATTTGCACATCTGTCCCAGTACGGTATTGCGGCGGTTCAATGCCCGCTCCGGACGGCGCACGGGGTTGTAGAGCGACGGGTTTTTGCACATACCCACCAACATTGCCGCTTCCTCGATTTTGAGATCGGATGGGGTGGTGGAGAAATAGACTTGTGCTGCCGACTTGATACCCACAGCGTTGTAGAGAAAATCGAACTGGTTGAGATACATCAGCAGAATCTCATCTTTCGAGTACAGGCGTTCCAACTTGGTGGCAATCACCCATTCGATGGGCTTCTGCATTGCACGCTCGAAGATATTGCTTGCGCGCGGCGACCAGATCTGTTTTGCCAACTGTTGCGTCAGCGTACTGCCACCGCCGGCGCGACCGAGTTTGAGTACGGCACGGAAGAACGACTTGAAATCCACACCCGTATGGTTGTAGAAACGGGCATCCTCGGTAGCAACAAGGGCATCAATGAGGTACGGCGAAAGGTCGGTGTATTGGACACCGACACGGTTCTCATTGCGATAGTAACGTCCGAGCGACTGCATATCCGAGGAGATGATCTCGCTGGCAAAGCGGTTCTTGGGATTCTGCAACTCCTCCAGCGGCGGCAGATAGCCGAGCCAACCCTCCGCAATCATCCATATAGCGACAAACGCAATGATGATACCTGCCGAAAAAATACCCCAAAACCATTTGAGAAAGGTCTTGTGCCATCGAGGAGTTGTATCTTTTAATATGCTTGTGGTCTTGGTTTTGTTATTCATAGTCCTGTAAGTTATATTTTTGCCCGCAAAGATACAAAAAAAAACACACACCTACAAACTTTCTTCAAAAACGCCAACCAATGTTCGCAAAATGGACAGGCAGTATATAAAAAACAAGGGCGCATTTCACAATGCAACCCTTGCCTCACTAAAAAAACTTAACAGCCTTTGTATGCCAGTTCTTTCAGCACACAAAGTGTTCTCTTATTTCTCGTCTTCGATGGCGGCTTGAGCGGCAGCGAGACGTGCGATAGGCACGCGGAACGGCGAGCAGGAAGCGTAGTTCATACCGATACGGGCACAGAACTTCACGCTGCTGGGTTCGCCACCATGCTCACCGCAGATACCGGTGCGCAATCCCGGACGGACGGCACGACCTTTCTCCACAGCCATCTTGATGAGTTGCCCTACACCATTCTGGTCGAGAACCTGGAACGGATCCACCTTCAGAATCTTCTGCTCGAGGTAAGCGGGCAGGAAAGAAGCGATGTCGTCGCGGCTGTAGCCGAAAGTCATCTGAGTGAGGTCGTTGGTACCGAAACTGAAGTACTGCGCCTCGGTAGCGATACGGTCGGCAGTGAGGGCTGCACGAGGAATCTCAATCATCGTACCAACCTCAAATTCCACCTCGATGCCATACTCGGCGAATACCTCTTTCGCCGTACGCATGATAACGTCTTTCTGCTGCTTGAACTCGTACAGGATACCAATCAGCGGCACCATAATCTCAGGCATGGGGTGTTTGCCCTCTTTCTTCAACTCGCACGCAGCCGACAGGATAGCGCGGGTCTGCATAGCGGTGATTTCGGGGAAGGTGATACCCAGACGGCAACCGCGGTGACCGAGCATCGGGTTGTTTTCTGCCAGCGAGTTGACACGCTGCTGAATCTCCTCCACGCTCACGCCCATCTCTTTTGCCATCGTCTCCTGTCCTTTCAGATCATGGGGAACGAACTCATGCAACGGCGGGTCGAGCAGACGGATATTGACGGGGCAACCGTCCATAGCCTCAAGGATGCCCTTGAAGTCAGCCTTCTGATATGGCAGCAGTTTTGCCAATGCTTTCTCGCGACCGGCAGCATCCTTGGCGAGAATCATCTCACGCATAGCGATGATTTTCTTGTCGTCGAAGAACATGTGTTCTGTACGGGTCAAACCGATACCTTTGGCACCGAAAGCGCGTGCTACGGCAGCATCGTGCGGGGTGTCGGCATTGGTACGAACCTGCATGTGGGTGTATTTGTCGCAGAGATCCATGAGTGCCTTGAAGTCGCCGCTGAGTTCGGCAGCACGGGTCTCAATCTGACCTGCATATACCTGACCGGTAGAACCGTTGAGCGAGATATAATCACCCTCTTTGTAGGTAACGCCCTCAATGGTAACGGTTTTGGCTTTGTAGTCCACGATGATAGCCCCTGCACCCGAGACGCAGCACTTGCCCATACCGCGAGCCACGACGGCTGCGTGGCTGGTCATACCGCCGCGTGCGGTGAGGATACCCTCGGCAGCAGACATACCTGCCAAGTCCTCAGGACTGGTTTCGATACGTACCATCACCACTTTGTGTCCGTCTTTGTGCCACTCTTGTGCATCGTCTGCATGGAAGACAATCTGTCCGCAGGCAGCACCCGGGCTGGCGGGCAGACCTTGGGTGATAACCTTGGCTTTCTTCAGTGCCTCTTTGTCGAAGACCGGGTGGAGCAGTTCGTCCAACTTCTGCGGTTCACAGCGCATGACAGCGGTCTTCTCGTCAATAACGCCCTCGCGCATGAGGTCCATGGCAATCTTCACCATAGCAGTACCTGTGCGTTTGCCGTTACGGGTCTGCAAGAACCAGAGTTTGCCCTCCTGAACGGTGAACTCCATGTCCTGCATATCTTTGTAGTGGTCTTCCAGTTTCTGCTGGATAGTATTCAGTTCCTGATACAGAGCGGGCATTGCCTCTTCCATACTCGGATACTTGGCGGCACGTTCTTCCTCGCTGATACCCTGCAGTTTAGCCCAACGGCGGCTGCCCTCGAGGGTGATCTGCTGCGGGGTACGGATACCGGCAACCACGTCCTCACCCTGTGCGTTTACGAGGTACTCGCCGTTGAAGATGTTCTCGCCCGTAGCGGCATCACGGCTGAAGCAAACGCCAGTAGCCGAAGTCTCGCCCATATTACCGAACACCATTGCCATCACTGAAACGGCGGTTCCCCACTCGTCAGGAATACCTTCCATCTTACGATAGAGGATAGCGCGCTCGTTCATCCAACTGCGGAATACGGCGCAGATAGCCCCCCAGAGTTGCTCGATAGGATCATCGGGGAAATCTTTGCCTGTCTGCTCTTTGATTGCGGTTTTGAAGCGTGCCACGAGGAGTTTCAGTTCGTCCACGTTCAAGTCTTTGTCCAATTTGATGCCACGGATAGATTTCACCTCTTCGATGATAGCCTCAAACGGGTCGATATCCTCTTTGTTGACGGGCTTCATACCGAGTACCACGTCGCCGTACATCTGTACGAAACGGCGGTAACTGTCATATACGAAGTGCGGGTTCTGCGTTTTCTCAACCATACCTTCGGCAACAGTGTCGTTCAAACCGAGGTTGAGAATGGTGTCCATCATGCCGGGCATGGACGCACGTGCACCCGAGCGGACACTGACAAGCAGCGGGTTCTTCGGATCACCGAATTTGCTATTCATCAGGGTCTCGATGTGCTTTACGGCAGCCATCACCTCATCGTTGAGGATACCTACGATAGTCTCTTGACCTACTTCATAATACTCGTTGCAGACATCTGTCGTGATGGTGAATCCGGGAGGTACGGGTACCCCCACAAGGTTCATCTCGGCGCAGTTGGCACCTTTGCCGCCCAGTTGCTCACGCATCTGTGCATTACCTTCGGCTTTTCCGTTTCCGAAAGTATAGACTCTTTTCTTGTTTTCCATTGTTAATTTATTGTATTATATAATGTACTTGATAGTTCTTTATTCTGCGTTTTCTATGTCATCGGCAATAGCCGCCAAACGTTGTTCCAACTTCCGATGCTGATCGGTTTGATTGGTGCTGTCTTGCGATTCGAGGAAACGGTTGTATTCATCGGGGTCATAGGGCGCGGGACCGTAGCATGCAGCGAAAGTAAACGCTACAGCCGACAACATACAGAGCCGAATTCCCCCTTGTAGTAAGTTGTTCCAGCCTGTACGAAGAAAATGTTTGTTTTTCATAAATCTGTCCGATGAGTGTGGAGTAGGGCGGTTGAAAGCGAATATAAAAGGAAACACATCTGCCTCCATATTAAAGATTTTTTGCCCTAAACGCTTTGCAAAAGTACTGCTTTTTTTCTGATTGCGCAACAGTTGAGCCTTTTTTCTAAATAAATATGTCAAATTTCTTTTTATGGTATGTTTTACAACATATTTTCGAGTTGGTGGAAGGAAAAAAATGCGTTCCCAATAAAATTATGCATAAACGCTGTATAAATAGTGAATATTTTGTATAAAAGAGAAGTTTATTCTCCTCCAAAAAACTAATTCTTTCTACGTCCTTTCTACGTCTTTTCTCCGTAATTGGTATTAGGATGTATAGAGATTGCATACATTGTATATTTTTATTCTTTACAAAATATCTTTTTATCTTGTGTAATTCGGCAATTAGATGTATCTTTGCAGCAGAAAAACGTACACCACAATACCGATTAACTTACTAAAATTTTCCATATCATGAAAAAACTAAATTCTTTTGTTAGCAGCATTTTTCTGCTGTGCAATTATTTATCGTGCAGAATAATCATCTGCCCGATGTGCAATCTGCCACAGATAAGGAAACGGTGGTTACCCAGCAGTTGGCACTAATGTCTCCTATGCCGCAAGCGGCAAGAAAAATGGAAGAAAATTGGCAAAAGATGTCCTACGCACTCGCTATGCGGTGCGAGAGAAATTAAAGAAATAAAGGAAATTATAAAACAAAACCATCAAAACCTTGTCTTGCGGCGCAACACGCGCCGCGCTCATAGTCATACAGACACTTGGTGTCAACTCCTGGGTAAACGCCTATGGAAACCAATGGCGTAAATGTCAATGAGTTTCAAATCACTTTGTTGCAAAAGATAGAAGAACTGACCTTGTATATCATTCAGCAGGATAAACAAATACAAAGTATGCAACAGGAAATAAATAACATAAAACAATCTCAACGATGAAAAAGTATCTTTTTATTCTGCAAGTAGGTTTTGTCTTTTTATTGGGTTGTGTATGCAGCGGCTGCGAAAGCCGTATAGTAATAAACCCGCCGGAAAGCATCGGCTTTCAAGTCATCAAATTCACAAAACCCGAGTATGCTAATTATGTAACTGCAACAATCGTTAATGATTTGTCGTCTGATACATTGGTACCGGATTATTATATACGCTCTTGCGAATCTTCTCTAATAGGTAAATATCCTTATGTGAATTTGGGTAATGGGTATTTCCTAACTCATTGGTGGAGTTGTGGCACGATGAGTTTGAATATAGTTTATATGCCGGTGCTCATAAACGTGAAATGGGAAGACCTGCAATCTCAAGAGCAACGGTGGGCGTGGAATGAAGCGGGAGTAATAGCAGAGCGACCTTTTACGGAATGTTATACTATATCTTCCAACGATGTAGATAAATATTTTGGAATCCGTATGCAAGACCTATTGCAAAAGGGGCAATGTCAGTACTATAATGAAGATTCTGTCTTGTATGCTGATGCCAAGTATTTTTGGGATGGCTCGTTCCCTTGTGATTTAGATGAGGTGGCTCCCGATATGTATAATCATTTGATATGGGTTGGAGAACAATACGAACAGATGATACTAGAGATATTTGATAGGGGGGACTTGAAAAAAGTTTCTTCGGATTGTAGTTCTTACAAGTATTATCCTATTCGACATTAATGATATGAGACGACATATTATATTCGTTGTATTGCTATGTTGCAATATGGCTGTGTTTTCCCTTGAGGTAAACAAAGAATATGCTACGCAGATAGGTATTTCTTTTTTACAACAAAAAGCCAATAAAAATGGGGCAACGGCAACACAATCATTAAGCCAGAATGTCTTTACCTCTATGGGGCAGCAAGTGCTTTCTGCACGCGAAACGGATATAGACATTTCGCATTTGCCGATGGGTACCTATATCCTCTATGCCAATACTACCAATGGGGTGAAACGAACAATGTTTATCAAGCAATGAACGGGAAAAATATAGGCGGTTTGGTGCTGGCGGTGTCGCTGGTGATTGTGGCGGCATCGGTGCTGTTTACCAACAATCTGGCGCGGCAGTTGGCACAAGAAGAGCAGAAAAATGTGGCGATATGGGCGGAGGCAACGCGGCAACTGATAGTGGCAGACGAGAACACGGATATCGATTTTGTAACGACCATCATCGAAAACAATACCAATATCCCGGTTTATATGACCGATTCGGCAGGGAGAGTGTTGGTCAGCCGCAATGTACGGCACCCCGTAGCCGACCCGCGCACACTGAACGGACCGATCGAACTGCGTATATCGGACGGCAATATACAGTATATCTACTACGACGAGTCGAACCTGTTGCGGCAGTTGCGCTATGTGCCGTATGTACAGTTTGCTCTGATTTTTATTTTTATAGCCATTGCGGTATTGATGATGCTGACGGCGCAGCGCAGCGAGCAGAACCGTGTATGGGTGGGGTTGAGCAAAGAGACAGCACACCAATTGGGTACGCCTATTTCCTCGCTCAATGCATGGCAGGAACTGCTGGCAGACCGTTACCCCGAGGACGATTTGATACCGCAGATGAAAAAGGACATCGATCGTCTGCATATCATTGCCGACCGCTTCTCGAAGATAGGCAGCGAACCCGAATTGCAGGAAACCGACATCGTACAACCGCTGCGCGAGACGGTCTCCTATATGCGCACGCGCATATCGAACAAGGTGGAGATTGAGACGGTATTGCCAGATAATGCATGGCAGATGAGGCTCAATGTGCCGCTGTTCGAATGGGTGTTGGAGAACCTGATTAAGAATGCGGTGGACGCTATGAGCGGGGTGGGGAAGATCACCATTGAGATGCAGGAGAAAGAAGAAGGCGAGGTATGGGTAGACATCACCGACACGGGCAAGGGTATGGACAAGCGCACGTTGCGCCGTATATTCCAAGCGGGGTTCACCACCAAGAAACGCGGCTGGGGGCTCGGATTACCGCTGTCGAAACGTATTATTGAGGAATATCACGGCGGAAAATTGTTTGTCAAATCCAGCAAACCCGGCGAAGGCACGACATTCCGCATTGTGCTGAAATAAATGTATCTTTCAATACGCTAATACTATGACCATTCAGTTTCTCGGTGCTGCCAACGAGGTTACGGGCAGCAAACACCTGATCACGACCGATGCAGGAAAACGGATATTGTTGGATTGCGGTATGTATCAGGGCAAAGGTATGGAAACCGATGCCGCAAACCGCGACCTCGGTTTCGACCCTAAAACGATTGATTGTGTAGTGCTTTCGCACGCACATATCGACCACTCTGGGCTTATTCCTTATATCTATAAATTGGGTTTCCGTGGCGACATCATCTCAACGCCCGCAACGCGCGACCTATGTGCTATTATGCTGCAAGATACTGCGTTTATCCAGGCGCAGGATATACGTTGGTACAACAAGAAGATGGACCGGCTGCACAAGCCCAAAGTACAACCGCTCTACGACAACAACCATGTGGAGCGTTGTATGCAGCATTTTGTGACGGTGGGTTACGGGCGGCGGTATCGCTTGTTTGACGGCGTATATCTGACTTTTACCAATTCGGGACATATGCTTGGTTCGGCAATCTGTAGCCTCGAGATAGAGGAGGGCGGCAAGGTAAAACGCATTGCCTATACGGGCGACATCGGGCGGGCAAAGAGCCATATCCTCTGTTCGCCACAGCCTTTCCCGCAATGCGATTACTTGATTTGCGAGTCCACCTACGGAGACCGGCTGCACGAAGATGCGCTGGTGAGCGAAGAGGAACTGCTCGGCGTGGTGGATAGCACATGCGTCTATAAGAAAGGCAAACTGCTCATACCGAGTTTCTCGGTAGGGCGTACGCAGGAGATTGTATATGTATTGAACAAACTATACAACGACGGGCGTTTGCCGCATATCCCCGTCTATGTCGATTCGCCACTGTCGGTAAACGCTACGCATATATTCCGTATGTATCTGGGCGAACTGAACGAAGACGTACAGGACGACTTGCGCTTTGATGACGACCCATTCGGCTTCAACACGCTGCGGTACATAACGGATATTCGGGAGTCGAAAGCGCTGAACAACAATCCTAATCCGTGTATCATCATCTCCGCATCGGGTATGCTGGAGGCGGGGCGTATCAAACACCATGTGGCAAACCATATCTCCGACCCGTCCACCACTATTCTCATTGTGGGCTATTGTACGCCGACCTCGTTGGGCGCGCGTATCCAAAACCCGGATCTGAAATGGGTCAGTATCTTCGGTTTTGACCACAAGATAAAAGCCCAAGTGAGCAAGATAGAGGGCTTTTCCGGACATGGAGATTACAAGGAAATGATTGACTATCTTACCCGTAGCGTAAATGTAGAGGCGGTACGCCGCACGTTTATCGTGCATGGTGAGTTGGCAGCGCAAGAAACCTACAAAGACCATCTGTACGAGGCGGGTTTCCGCAATATAGAATATCCGGAGAAAGGTCATACCGTACACCTGTAATCCTGCAAGTATATACAACACAAAAAAACGGCTGCTTGATTCGAGCAACCGTTTTTTTGTTTACATATATGCCAGTTCGGCGGCATCTTCAGGGTCAGGGTCGGCGATGTGGATTTCGGTCTCGGAGACTTGCGAAACAGGATCGACCTCCTCCATCTCCAAAGTACCTTGGGCGGCTTTGTGGTCGTGTATCTTACCTAATACAAAGAGCAGCAGGCAATTGATATAGAAATATCCGCCTGTTAGTATCCACAGGGCAATATATTCGCGGCTTGTCTGCGCCAGCGTGGCACCCATCGAGTTGATATGGATAAAGCCGTGTGCACCCCATGTATAGGGGAAGATATAACTCAGATACAACCATGCTTTGGGCAACATCTGTTGCGGCCACGAAACACCCGCAATAAAGAGAAATATCAGCGTGGAGGAGATGAGCAGTACCATACCGCTCTCGCGGTTGCGGATAAAGACCGACACCGACATGGAGAAATAGATGGTAGCCAAGAGGAACGGCACATAGAACTTCATCACATCTATCGGGTTGCCGATATGGGGGAGGTTGAAGATACGCGGAATAAGCAACAGGTCGATTGCGCCAAGTGCCATATAGATGAGAAAATACGCCATCGAACGCCCGAGCGTGATACGCAGTACGCTGGCAGAGCGTCTGGCACCCGGCAGCAGGAACAGTTGCCGGTTCTCCTCGCGTGCCGTACCGCCCAACATACAGATGCCGAAGAACAGAGTCTGGTGGAGAATAAGCATCAGCACGGCGGGGATAAGGAATGACGCATAGCCGCCCGACGGGCAGAAAAGCGCAGTCTCGGTATAGGGTGCGTCCTGCACAAGCGACCATGCAAACTCGGTGTTATATCCCATTGCCTCGTAGCGGTCAATCTGGATATTGCGCATACTCTCGAGCATAACCTGGTTGCAACTCAGATAGACGGCTTTCATATAGAGGAACGACGACATATCGCAATAGAGCGAGATGTGCGCCTGCTCCAAACCCGAGTTGATAGCAGCGGCGTAGTCGGTGGGGAAATAGATGATGCCGTGTACTTTCTGGTCGCGCATCAGCATTTCCGCCTCCTGCATAGAGGCGCACGAATAGGCGATGGTGATGTCTGGGCAGGCGTTCCAGCGATGGAGAAACTCGCGGCTTTCGGGCGAACAACTCATATCCACCACAGCCACCGGTACATTCTCCACATTGTCTTTCCAATAGATACAATTGTATAGGATAGGGTAGGCTATACCCGCAAGGATAAAAATGACCAACACACCGGGGTCTCGAAAGACACGGCGCAACTCGTCCACGAAGACAAACCCAGCCTCCTTGAACTTCAGCCATTGTGTATAGAGAAAACGGAAAGTACCCATTTTGAATGAACAATTAAGAATTAACAATAATATGCACCGCAATCATTTACAAACTTACACATTTACAAATTGTCTATTTGAGCGGGTAGTTCTGGTAGAGCATTGCTTTGTAGAGACGCGGAGAGACAATCAACGGCATAATAAAGAAAGCACAAAGCCCCAGGCAGAGCGGAATGGAGTTGATGACAGGGGCTGCCATCAGTGCTTCGTTGACGTATATGCGGTAGAAATAGCGCAACGGTACGAGATATGTCCACGCCTGAATGGCGGGGAGCATATTCATAACGGGATAGGTGAAGCCCGAGAGCGAGAACCCCAACATACCGTACAACGCCCCGATAGACACCGCATCACGCAGGGTAGGTAGTGCACCGATGATACAGATAGCCATCGACTCCATGGCAAAAATAAGCAGCACCATAGCGAGCATCAGGCGGGTAAGCGACCCATTGACGGGGAAATGCATAAACTTGAAGAGAATAACCTCGCAACCGATACCCAACACTATATATAGTATGGTGTAGGGAATGAGTTTGCCGATCATAGCAATGGTGTAGTTGCCGCCCGCGGCACGCAGCCAGTCGTGGCAGGTATGGCACTTGAGTTCGAAACCGATAGCGAAGATAGTCAGCATCAGTACCACCAGCGACAATATACCCGGCAGGATAGTCGAGACGAGATAGACAGCATAGTTGCTCCATGGGTTTGCCACCATGTGCGCCTCGATAGTAACAGGCTGTATGCGCTTCATTATCAGGTCGTCAGGCAGTCCTTTCTTGCGCAATACCTCGCGTTGGAATGCACCCGATGTGAGGTTGCACATCGTAAGCAGTTGTTTGTAGGCTGTGCTGGCACCGACGGTATAGGCATTGTTGGTGTAGAATGAGAGTTGCGGGCGTTTGAAGGCAACGAGATCGGAATAGAAATGGTCGGGAATGACCAAGATACCGAATATCTCGCCCCGCTGCATAGCGCGTCTCGCCTCGGCATAGTCGGGCGTGATAA
This sequence comes from uncultured Bacteroidales bacterium, assembly GCA_934716995.1. GTDB lineage: Bacteria > Bacteroidota > Bacteroidia > Bacteroidales > Paludibacteraceae > Colicola. Next base: position 20,067 of record CAKUYO010000028.1, read on the forward strand.
GCACGATGTCCACCGCCGAGGTCGCCTGCATCTCGTGGCACAGACGGCGGGAAATGCTGGTCTGATCGGCATCCACCACGGCGACAGGTATCTTTTCGGGTGCACCGCTCCGCATAATCGACAGGAAGAAAAAGGTGCTAAGCACCATTACTCCCACCGAGGCGAATATGTAAAGCGGACGCACGAACATACGACTCAGTTCGCGCTTCATCACACGCCATATAGATGAGAAAAACGTTCTCACGTTGGTTCAATTAACAAGTAAGAATTAACAATTAACATACAGGTATGGGCAATAGCATAGTATCCTCATGGGAATCACCTATCAATCACCTATCAATCACCTATCAATCACCTATCAATCACCTATTCCTGTAAGCACAAGGACAGGGTAAGGTCAGGGAAACCGCAGGGCTCTTATTTGACCACGATAGCGGTCATACCCGGACGGAGGTTCGGAATGCTCGTGAGCGGTTTGGCTTTGACATCAAACGTGCGTACGTCATACTGTCCGTTGGCTTGTGTGCTGCGCCATGTGGCATAAGTACCCATTGCTTTCACGTAGGTAACAGCCACTTCGTGGAGGTCGTCGCCAAGAGCGGGGATACGCACCTGCAAATGTGTGCCGGGGGTGATGCCGCGGAGCATATCCTCGCGCACGGCAAAGGTAAACCACATATCGTTCAGATCCACAATCGCCATCACAGGGCTGCCTTGTCCGACGAGTTCGCCTGTTTTTGGGAAACGCTCCGACACTTCACCGTCAATAGGGGATGTCAGGTAACGCTCCGCGCGGGCAGCCTCTACTTCTTGGATGATTCCGTCCACCCGTGCCACTTGTGCAGCGGCAGCGGCTTTGTCCTCGGAGCGTGCACCCGCCGTAGCCATGTCATACTGGCTTTTAGCGGCTTTGACAGTGGCGGAAGCGGCTTTGTACTGCGCCTCCACTTCATCGCGTTTCTGCTCGGATACTACGCCTTTTTCATACAGGCGTTGTACACGCTCGTAACTCTTGCGGTAGATTTCTTCGCCTGCTTTGGCTTTCTGCCAGAGTTCGTAGGCACCCACTATCTGTTCGCGCTGTGCGCCGTTCTGCGCTTTTTCGTTGATGGCTTCCGCGGCAGCACGTGCAGCCATAGCCTGCGCCATCTTGGCTTCAACCTCGGGCGAGTTGATGACTACCAGGGTATCGCCTTTTTTTACGTGGTCGCCTTCCTCGGCAAGATACATCTCAATACGTCCCGGCACTTTGCCAGACACACGGTATTCGGTGGCTTCCGCCTCACCCGTAATAAGTATTTCCTCGGGTTGGAGGGCAAACACACCTACAAGGGCAACGATTACCACCACTATCAACATCGCTGCCAAACCGAGCAGCAGACTGCCTTTTTTCTCTTTTCTCATTGTTTTCTAAATTATTAAGGTCGTTAAAGTCCTTAAGGTCTTTAAGGTCGTTTATCTAATATCTTAACGTTGAAGTATATTTCTTGAAATAGGTCTCGCAAACCTGTGCCTCTACGTCGGCATCAATCTTGTCGCTCGAGGCGGAGAGCCATGCAGTCTGCGCCTGCATCAGGTCGGTGGCGGTTGCCATACCTGCCTTGAATGACTCATCGGCAAAACGCAACACCTCCTCGGCATTCTTCACTCCGAGTTCGGTCATTATCACTTTCTGGTTGGCCTCCAGTACTTTCTGATTAGCCTGCGTAATCTGCAGTTCGAGCATTTCTCTTGCATCCTCTTTCTTCAGAGCCACGGCGCGTGCCTGATGTTTGGCGGCTTTCAGACGCAAAATATCATCGGCGTGCGCAATCGGTACATTGACCACTACGCCTGCCGAGAAGAAACCATGCCCTTTCCAATCATTGCTGAATCCGTTGTCCACATTCGGATTGGTGTAGATATAGTTGGCAGATGCCACGATGTTCGGCTGCAACCCTGCTGCCATAATCTTCGCATTCGATTCGGCAATTTTCTGCGCCTGTTCCAGCATCTTGATTTCGGAACGCGAGTCAATAATAGACGAATAATCAGAAATAGAATCATGCAACACCACTTCGCCGATATGCGAATCATCCAGTGTTATATCCTGATTGAGCGGCAGTCCGCATATCTGGCAGAGTGCCATCTTGCTGAGTACCAATCCGTTCTCGGCTTGCAGTTTTTTCAATTCCGCCTCACCGCGTTTCTGCTTCACTTTCAGCAGGTCGGACTGTGTCGCCATACCTTCTTCCACAAGGGTGGTTACATTGTCCTCCAAGGTAACAAGCAGGTTATAGTACTTGGTGGCAAGTTCATGTTTCTTTTCCACCGATATAACGCGCCAATAGGCTTCGTCCACCGAGACGATGATGTCATCGCGCTTGCTGTCGGCTTCGATGTTCACAGTCTCCTCTGTGGCTTGGGCTATGCGGTACAACTCGCGCAAGCGACCGCCTACGTAGATAGGTTGCGTGATACCCACTTGTCCGACAAACAGGTGTGTCATATCGAGGTCAAGTGCCTGATAGAGTTGCTGATAGGCATCGGCGAGCATCTGCCCCGATTCATTTTGCAATGCCAGCACTTGTTTGCCTACCTCGGGAATCTGCTGTGCCTGTTGTGCCAGTTGGTTCATTGCCGAACCTTCGCTCCATTGGAACGAAGCCGAACCGTCTTTGCCCACCGTTGCCGTACCAAACGAGAAATCCATTTGGTTGGGCAGCAAGACAGCATGCTGCGAGTTCCACGTATAGGCCGCATTGGCGGTAATCTTCGGGAACATCGCCGCAAGGGCGGCTTGGCGGTTGTAGTCGGCTGCTTGGCGCAATTCGTCGCCCGCTTGGGTGGAGGCTGCTTTCAGCGCATACCCCCGGCAGTCGTCAAGCGTCAGCATCTGCGCCCCGACGGGCAGCACGGCAAGCAACAGACCTATATATATAATAATTCGTTTTTTCATAACTCATTCATATCCTACCGAAATTCCCCTCTCTTTCCGGGGACCCCCGCAAACGAAGTGCAGTGGGGCGGTCGTGAGGGTGGATGGGAGTCTTAGTTTTTTTTGCAGAGCATCTGAATATCTGCCCCCTCCACCGTACGTTGTTTGTCCTCTTGCGACTGCCCCTTGTAGTTGAGCGAGAAGATGATGTTGTTCTCATAGGTTTTGGCATTGCCCGTTACCGTGATGTCGAATACTTCGGTCTCTGTCTTTGTATAGGTGATAATCGAGTCGCGGAACTTGTTTTGCCCCAAAAGATCCAAGTACGGAATATGAAGTGTATCGCTGTATTCGGTCGTAATCGGCAAATCCAATGTGCGGGTGAATGCATCAAAACTCAGTTCGTCGCCCGACAATGTGCCTTTGGTGTGATACACATCGCCGTTCAGTTGGTCGAAAGTGAGCAACACCTTGTCATTGTCCTTCAGGCTTACCAATTCAAACGAACCAGTCTCGTTTGTCAGGTTGACAACCTGTGATACGGTGGCTTTCGGATTACTCTCATCGGGCATTTGCAGGGTTACTTTGCCTGTTGTCTTGAAACGGTAACCGCCTTTGGCATCACGCACATCTGCGGTGTCTGCACACGATGCCATCACGAGACAAATCGCGGCAAGATAAAACATTTGTTTTTTCATATCTTTGTATTATTTTATTCTTTTGTTAATTTTACAACAAATAGCGTTCCTAAATGTCCGTATTGCCTATGCAAAATGTTTGCCAAAACACGTTTTGTGAATTGTCCGTTTTTCTAATAGAATAGTCGTTTTAATAAAAACGTAACAATGTAGTCGTTTTTTATGCAAAAAATTATGTATATATCAAATAAATTTTGTACCTTTGCAGAAAATAGAAACATTTTATACCTCTATCATAGTTATGACACTCGAAGCAGAAGATGTATTTTTGACAAATTCAACCGAAGATCTGCCAAAACGCACCCATTATCAATTGGGCGACAGTATGTCGTTGATGTTGTGCCGTGCAGGCAGTATGGATATTATCGTGAATGGTAAGAAAATGACCATTCTGCCGCAACATCTGTTTGTGGTATTGCCCAATACGTATATCGGAGAATTTACTGTTTCTTATGATTTTAAGTTTACGCTTCTGCGTATCAAGGCGGAGTTGTTCCAGCAGATTTTGTTCGATAATTTCCGTATAGAGCCGCGTTGGTGGGAGAAACAACGTTTCTTGAAGATGTGCCCGGTGATCCATTTGGAACCGATACACATCGAGTTGCTTGATACCTACTACCATTTGATGGCACTCTATCTTTCCGACCCGATACAGTCGCGCTATCGTATCAACATTATGCATAGTGCGGTGCGTGCATTGGTGTTGGAGATGTTCAACTATCTGGATACTATTCTGGAACCGGTCAGCGAGGACGAGAATGGCAGAGCCATTACGCAGAGCGACTATACTTTCCGCCATTTCTTGGAGTTGCTGCAAAACAACCCGCAGCAGCGTGAGGTACAATGGTATGCCGAGCAGATGAATATCACGCCGAAATACCTGTCGGAGATATGCAAGATGCGCAGCGGCAAATCGGCTTCGGAATGGATTGTCGAAGTTACAATGAACGACATCAAGCAGCGTCTTGTCCGGTCGGGCGAGAGTATCAAAGAGGTGGCATTCCAACTCGGCTTCCCAAATAGCAGTTTCTTTTGCCAGTATGTCAAGAAACATACGGGTATGACCCCTAACCACCTCCGCAAACAGAAAGATTTGCAATAAATATAGGTTTACCTTATTTTATATACCCAAACACCAAAAGAGGCTGCCCGTCGGCAACCTCTTTTTTCTTTACATTATCTCGTCGGGGTTGCCTTCTGTGGCAGAACCGAGATTAAAACTGAAATCACACCAAATGTCGGTATCCAACTTTGTTTCTTCTGTTTGCGGAATTGTGTACGTTTTTTTCATTGCTGTTCTATTTGTTTAGTAGTTAGTAGGAATAAATAAAAATAACCGGTACACATAAAACGTACGTTTTTTGTGTACAATTTTTCTCCAATATCAAGGAAACAATGCAAAGGTAATTCTTTTCTGTGAAATGGGCAAATAAATTCATTCTAAAAACCTGTTATTCTGTTTGTTGTGTATATATGCTACATAAAAATTCACCAATACAACCTAAGCCGCATTCAATACAATATGTTCTATATTTCTCGCATACACAAAAAACGTACCCATCTTTCCGACAGGTACGTTTGGTGTTAAACTTATAAATTAACGTCAGTTTGATATAAGCAAGTTGTTTTTATCTTGCTGCCGTAGGCGATAAGATTTATGGCAATTTGGATGTACAGTCAAAGATTTACTTAGATTTCTTGCCGCTTTGCGGCAAAGGAGTTTCTTATTTCGACTATTTATCTGTTGTTTAATAGTTGTTGTCAGTTGTTGACCGACAAAGTCTCTTTATTACTATCGCACTCACGTTAAATTATGCATGGCTGATTATTCCGCCACCGGCAACAAGTCCGTCTTTGTAGATCACCAGCGACTGCCCGGGGGTAACGCCCCAAACGGGCTGCTCGAAATCCAAGGCAATGTGCCCATTGTCGCCCATTGTGATACGTGCCGGTACGGCCGGCGACTTGTAGCGTATTCGTGCCTGCACTTCGGGTGACTCGCGCAACCAGTCTATATCCCGTATGCGTGCCTCTACGGCTTCTACGTGCGTGGCATACAAGTCGTCGTGCGTGCCCAGTGTAACCTCATTGGTCGCTGCGTTGATTTTCGTAACAAACTGGGGTGTACCGAGCGCGATGCCCAATCCTTTGCGTTGTCCTATAGTGTAGTTGCAGAAACCTTCGTGTTCGCCCACCACTTTGCCGTCTTTAGACAAGTATTTGCCGCGCTCTACGTGTATGCCCTGTTCGGATAGAAAAGTGCGATAATCATTATTGGGAACAAAGCATATTTCCTGACTCTCGGCTTTTTTGCTCAGTTTCTCAAATCCGTGGTCAAAGGCGATCTGTCGCACCTCGGACTTGGTCAGTCCGCCGAGCGGAAAAATAGTCCTGCGCAGGTTGTCTTCTGTCAGCATCCAAAGGAAATAGGTCTGGTCTTTGCGGGTATCCACTGCATTGCGCAGGTACCAGTGCCCGCGATGTTCCGCAATACGCGCATAGTGCCCCGTAGCAATCAAGTCGCAACCGTATTCGTCTGCGGCTTTCACCATCTCACCCCATTTGATATGCGAGTTGCACAATACGCACGGATTGGGGGTGCGACCATGAGTGTATTCGTCTATAAAATTGCTGATTACGTGTTCTTTGAATGTCTCACGGAAATCCAAAATATGGTGCTCGAAACCTAATGTTTGTGCATTATGTTTGGCTTCCATTATGCTTTCTACGGAGCAACAGCCTTTCTCCCGCACAAGGCACGATTCCTTGATAGAATCGAACGTGCGGAACGTAACGCCCACCAACTCATATCCTTGTTCCAAAAGCAACATTGCCGACACGGTGGAGTCTATTCCGCCGGACATTGCCATCAGTACTCGCTTAGCCATTTTCTATAATTCTATCTTTCTATAATTCTATCTTTCTATAATATTCTATCTTTCTATAATATTCTATCTTTCTATAATTCTATCCTTCTATAATTCTATCCTTCTATCTTTCTATCATTCTATAGGGAGGTTATACCAGTATTCTAATTGCTTGTTAAAATCCCGGCGGGATAGGGTAGAAGCCCATTCGCACAGTTGTGCCGTCATCGGCTCAAAATGGATATACACCGTGCGCCTAAAGCGAAAAGTCTTCGGATGCAGTTTGCTCCAAAGGCTCCCCTCCAATCCGCGCATACGTACCATAATAACTTCTACGTTTTCAGGTAGTTCGCGGCATACCTCGTATGCCATACGGCGATTGCCGATTACTTCGCTGTCCACTGTTTTTACATGCCCCGAAGGATAAAACACCATCTCTTTGCCCGCTGCCAATGAATCGATGGCAATACGGCTCAGCCGACTTGCGGCAGCAGCCCCTTCCGCACGATGAGTGGTCTTTTCCAAGTCAGGAACAGGCACTGCGTCCGCCATCGCCAGTATATGCCTGAATAGCGGGTTGCGAAAAAAACGCTCGTCCGACATCGGACAAAGCGGAACATCGCCACATTCGGCAAAAAGCAGGATAGGGTCAATATAAGCGGTATGGTTGGGCAGTACGAGATGTACCCGCCCGTCCAATATGTGTTCCATTCCCGACAACCGTACATCATAGTGCAGGTGCAGCAGACGGCGCATTATATGGGCAAAAGTATAGCGGTTCATTCCTCTATGAAGTCTGTTTGCGAACTGTTTCTGTCTGCAAAGATACTGCTTTTTGCTCGCTTGTGCAAAAAAAAGTGCTTATTCTGCATGGCAACCGCATCCCAATCGGATGATATTCCTTCAATATACAGTTTATGCTTTACCTTTGCAGCGTGAAAGGAGAAGTATCAAAAATTAAGATGAGGAGTCAATAAGAATGTGAGGATAAAGATACCCACAAAGGCGTTATAAAAAGTCGGAAGACTTGCAGGAAAAAGCGTTAATTTGTACCTTTGTTGTAAAAAGGAGAATTAACCCCCGGAAGGTTACACTAAAGTTTATGCTAAGTTCATTAGTGTCCCATTAAAATTGAAACATATTAAAAATCAATAAATAATTGCCCATTAGGGTCATTTTGTTCTTTGA
>CAKUYO010000029.1 GCA_934716995.1 uncultured Bacteroidales bacterium
GCAAGAAGGCTCCTGAGGTTTGCCCAGTATGCGACCATCCACAGAGCTACTTCGAGGTAAGAGCCGAAAACTGGTAAACGTGAGCTTAGAAATCCTAAACTAAGTATAAAAAAAACAAAGGAGGATATGCACGACTCGTTGGATGCATATCCTCCTTTATAGTATAGAGTATGTATGTCAGAATCATATATGGTGCTATGCGTCAGCAACCCTTTATGGTGCTCATTCTGTTGAACAGGTCGAGCAACTTCTTTGATTTGGCATCTTCGGGATTTATTGCCAAAATCTTGCGGCAATAGACCTTGCACTTTGATATGGCAGAGCTACAATACTTGCCGTTGCGTTCGCCTGTCTGTATAAAGTAGCTACGCAGATAGTCGCACATGCTTTGGTATATTCCCATGTTTCCGGCATCGAGCTGATCCTCTTCGCCAAGTGATTCGTATAGAACTTCAGCTTTTGTTGCCATCAGGTATCCATTATTGTTTCCTGTCACAGAGTCAAGTTCCGATACGGCAAGCTTCCAGCGCTGATAGTATGAGTACATTCTGTTTTCTTCAGATATTATACCCACCTGTTCGAAAGCAGAGTCGGCAGCCATAAAGAGTTTAGTCTTTTCTTCGCCAAAGCTTTCAAGAGCGAAATCTGAATATAGCTTAGCCAAAGAGTTGTAGTGCACCACCGACAACTTATTATCTGCTTTTGCCATTTCTATCCATTTCTTATTCTCAGCTATGGCATCCTCGTATAGTCCTGCGTCGGCATACATGTTGATGATAGTACGCATATATTGGTTACCCTCACCAAACTTAGTACCAGGCACATTGTTTTTCAAGTTTTCAGCCCATATATCATAAGCCTTATGATACATCTCAGCTGCCTTCTTCAGATTGTTTTTCTTCTGGTATGCTGTAGCCGCATTAGTATAGTCGAGCGAGTGGAATCGAATGGTGTCGCTAATGCTAAACAGTTTGTTTGCCAAAGCTATAGCTTCATCATATTTCTTTCCCTGTGTACTTGAATAAAGTGCAACCTTCAGGATGTTGACGTTATTAGGAAATTTCTCCATACCGCCTTTAGCCAAGTCGTATGCTCTATCATATTCTCCATTTTCGAATAGTGAGAAGGCAAAGTCGAAGTAGTCGATGCTATCCATCTTTTGCACATCAGTCTGTTCGTATAGATTTCTTTGGAAAGCCGACCATCTTGCATATCCGCCGGCAAATGGAATATCGTTGTCAGTCCATTCCTTATACACCTTCTTACATATTCTTGCCATGGCAAGATTAGCAGGGTAGGAAGGAACCACTCCGTTTATCTCTTTCATTTTATTCAGCGAGTTTACTGTGTCTCTATGTTCGAGCAGAGTCTTGGCATATTCAATATAGCAATCAGGTGCAGCCGGGTTAGCCTTTATTCCACGCTCATACCATTGCAGCGCCTTTGCCGTATCATTGCGTTCAGGGTCGTTATCCACAATCTGCATCTCTCCTCCACGAATATAGGCAGGCATATATTTAGGGTCAGCCTCAATAGCTCGCTCTATATATTTGTATGCGTGTAGAGTATCTAACGAATAATAGTTCCAATACGGATTATTAGGAATCTTGTAGTAGTGGTAATATGCTTTAGCTATGCCCACAGCCAATTCTGCATTCTTCTTATCCTTGTTCCATATCTCTTCCACAAAAGCGTTGACAACACCCTTACGTTCGATAAGGTGCTTACGGATTATAGTATCCACAGCAGCTATCGTAGCTTTTGTTTCCACAGCCTTGGAATATTTCTGTGCATAGGCAGGCGTAGCCCACATCGATGTGAGCACAGCTGCTGCCGATATTAGCAGAGTCTTGAAAACATTAGTCTTGTTCATAGTAACTTAAAAATTATATTGCACACCAAGGTTCAGAGTCTCTACATATTTCACTTTCATGAAGTCTATACCTTCCAGCTCTTTTGTTCCCATCCAGTAGAATGTAGGTGTAAACCATGCCGAGATATTCTTAGTGAAGTTAGCTCTAAGTCTCACACCAGCATTAAAGGTTACAAACGATTCGCTGTTGCCTTTAGATATAGGTTCAATAAAATGGTTTTCCTGCAGACGTTCAGCAGCTGTCAACTTCACGTCGCTTGACATAGCAAGTGAGAAGGCAGGACCAGCAAAGGCATCGAATTCAAACATTCTTCCTTCCTTGCTTGGACCATAGAGCAATTCTGTGATGTTGGCAACATAGTTTGCAGATATGAAGCCATAGTTGTACTTATAGTCCATAAGTCCATTCTTCTTCACTCTCAAGTAGTCGTTGTCAGGATATTCGTTGTTGCAATCCCAGTAGTAGCCTCTTAGGCTGTTAGATATCGACACATACTCGAAAGCTGCCTCCACCGACGAAATGCTGTTTAGCTTATAGTCTACGAAAGCTCTACCATTGTAGTTTATCTTAGCCTTATCGTTGTTGTTTTGTTTTGTGATAAAGAAGTTCATACCTCCACCAACACCTACCGACAGCCTACCTGCCAAGTCTGTGCTTTCGCCCGAAGGCTTATAGTTCTTTATGCCATGGTTTTGCAATCTCAAACCAATGTTGATGGTGAAATAGTCGTCCGAATACACCTTGTTGGCATCATAGTTAGAGTAGGGGATATAATACTCCGTAAAGGCATAGCGAGGTTCTACGAATACCGACAAGCCCTGTCCCAATCGTGCCCATAGGTTTACACCTGCGGTATACGACTCTGAGTGGCAGCTCAGTCGTTGCTCATTATTCTTTATTATCCATCCCAGTTCGCCACCAGCCACGATATACATACCGAATCTGTCGTTCCAGTCGAAGTCTTTCTTAAATCCGAAAGGATTAAACATCGCCTCCAGTCGTCCACCGAAGTATATGTTATGGCGGTTGGTAAGATATTCTGGTTTATATGCAGTGCTGCTCTTCATCACGTCTTTCATCCATGTTGTCTGACGTGCAGAGCCTGTTAGTCGCAAACCTATCACAGGCGAGAACCACTTGCCTACAGATATTGTTGTCTCCAATCCCTTAGAGTCCATAAGGCTTACTTTTGGCGACTTCGACAAACACAAGCCGTTCGAAACTTCCACAAACCAAGGTTGTGCCCAGCGCGATGGGGTAGAGTCGTTGAGCATATATTTAGTATTCTCAAACGACTTCAATATACGGAATCTACTCTCACGCGACAAGTTGTTCTTAATATAATATATGTACGAGAAGTTCACACCATAGTACATATCATTTTTTCTCCAGTTTCTTGTCTCGCTCAAGTCCATAGCGTCGCTACCGATACCCAAATATGGTTCTATGGCAATATATCCGTGTGGACCAGTATAGAATTTTCCTTGCACTCCCACATGCACATCCAGAGCCGATCCCTTTCTCTTATCTCCCAGTTCCGACATTCTGAATCCCACACCAGCTATTGCTGATACATTGAGCAGACGCGAAGGATTGTAGCCATAGAAATACGACGACAGACTATACATATAGTCGGCATTAACGCCGAAAGTCTTAAATAGCGAGTTAGTGCCATGCAGATATCCCCATCCGCCATTAAACGATAGGCGTGCGCTATTGAGCTTATCAAACTGATTGCCCACACCAATACGGATTTTAGATAGAGGCTTAAACTTATAGCTACTTACAGGAGCGCTGAGCTGTTCGAAGCCATAGCCAGCATCGAAGAACAAGTGGTCATACCAATTATTCTTAAACGATTCGCCTTGGTTTATGTATCTCTTGTCCATCACATATTCCATGGCGCTACGTGCTCCCTTGTCTCTTGCCTCATTCTTTCGGGTAAACTGCGAAGAGTCGCGGGCTTCTCTTTCATCTTCAAAGAAACCATAAGGAATGGTATCTGGCACCTGTGTCAAGTAGCTTGGTACCATTCCGCTGCGAGCTTCAGCAGTGCTACCCACCATAAAGAGGATGGCGCAAGAAGCTAAACGTTTTATTATCTTTTGGTTCATATATATTTCTATTTGTTTTCCTGGTTTGCGTTCTTGTTGTCGTCGGCAGCGTTTTGGGTATTGTCGTTAGCAGCATTCTGAGAGTTCTCAGTTGTTGCTTCCTGAGTTGTGGCATTGCTGTCTGTTGCTGCAGGTTCATCAGCCACTTCGTCTTCAATAATACCAAGTTCGTGCATCACCTCAATGCGGCGTTTGTCATCGCGACGTTTCAGGAGTTTAAACAAGCGCTCATACTCAGGTACATCTTTTCTCAAGTATTTATATTTCTTGCGAAGTTCGTCGCCTATCTGTCCGTCTCTGTAGTAGAGCTTTAGATATTCAGGTTGCATTTTGAAGCAATGATGGAAATATGCAAGATAGTGTCTAACCTCTTTACTATCCATATCAAAGTCATCGCCCATGTCATACATGCCTAAGTTGTCGTCTACAGCCAATGAGTCTGCCACAGCAGCCGTAGTGTCCTCATATTCCTGTAGGTTAGGCTGAGCCTCGTTGGCTTTTCTCGACCAAAGTATACCCTTCAGATACCATTTCTTTGGGTTGTTGTCGTCTAACAGGTCTACATAGTCTTCAGCCTCTTGCGGAGTCGACCATTCTGGTATCTCAGTATATAGTATAGCCTTGTTTTCATCGCTCAGACTGAGCACATAGTCTTTAGCTCTTTTCAGCTTCACCTCCTGCTCAGCAGTCAGCTCCTTTCCGTATAGGCTACGTATGTTCATAAAGTTCTCCAAGCGCTCCATTCCAGGCAGAGTCTTGTTTTCCGACTTCAGCCATTCAAATATAGACAGAGCGTCGCTAAACTTCTGCATCTGATAATACGACATAGCTTGTGTCAACAGCAAGTCGCGGCGGTTGAGCTTTACAGGAATACCTTCAAAGTTCTTAAACACCTCAATACCGATACTGTCGCTTGGGTCAGTACGCAGATATGGCTTCAGCATCAGTGTGTCAGCCATGCCGAGTCGCTGTTGCAGACGTTGCATCTGGTTAAGGATGTATGGCGACAATCGGTCAACAAACCAAGTAGGGTTTTTCTTCAGCTCCTTGTAGGCAAGGATGGTGATAGAGTCTACATCTGTGCTGTCTTGAATGTTGCTGAACAGGTTGTAGAAGTCACCACTCGAGAAGTGCTTCTTGCCCTGCAAGTAGTCTCTCTTGTTGTTGTGCCATTCGTCTACCACCTCTTCCGAAGTAAACACTCGCTCAATGATGTAGCTATACGAGCATTGCATCATTCGCTGGTTTGTCAATATTGTCTGTATGGTGTCTGAACCATAATATGGCAATTTCTGAATTGTGCGGAATAGCGCCACATCATTCTTTTCGCCTATGCTCTCTATGATGCCTCTAATCTCGTTGGCTTGAGCCTTCATTCCGCGGTTTTCCAATGAGTCAGCCACATCGCTCCATGTGTAAACCTTATAGTCGCTACTCAACTGTTGTCGACGAGGCAGATAGTTTACTATCATGTTTCGTGCCACACCAGCTCTCTCCTTCGCCAACTGTATGTTCTTTGCCAGCGAACCATCAGGCGAAGCACCACCGATAATCTTTGGTGATACCAGTCGGTCGCCATACGAGCGAAGCTCCTTAATCAAGTTGTCGCGGTTCACATAGTTCAGCGAGTCGTCCTTCAATATCGACTTACCAGTAACAAATCTCAAGTCGAGCTTTGTGTTTACGTCGTGAGTGTTTATTTCCGCTGTTTCCTGAAACTCTGCCGATAGTTCCATCTCTGGAATAGCAGCCTGGAAGTTCAAAAACTTAAAAGGTCTAAGCTTCAGACATGTGCCACCAAAGAATCCACTTGTCAAAGGGCGGTTATAATCTTCAATAGAGTAAGCCCAGTCGCCACGATAATCTTTATTGCGGTCTGGTTTGCGATATACTATACGAGTATTTATCAGCATCTGACCATCCGATGTGCTGTCGAGTTCGGCATAGCTACCTTTGTAAGCCACCGCTAAAGAGTCTTTATGAAAATAGTCGTAGTCTTTTCTTCTATCTTGCAGTTCATGATATTCAGGACCTTCAAACACCACAGGCGTACAATAGTCTATTGTATCCTCAGTTTGGCAGTCCATAGCATCGCATTGCAATATCAGTCGGCTGTTGTCAGTGAAATATCCTTTGTTTAGAGGCATCGAGATAGTAAACACCTCGTTGCCATCACCAGTGTCGAGACCCATCACACGTCCCTTCACCTTGTTCTTTGCATTTACGTTCACCACTCCGATAGCGTTAGAATATTCCAACGACTCGAAGTTAGTTTGTCCTGGCTTAATTTCGAAAACCTCGATACCGTTTTCTGCATCCTCATGCAAACAGAGAATGGCGAAGCCCACTCGTGAGCGCTGACCAAACACACCATTAGGGCGAATTCTCAATCCCTTTTGTTTTTTGAAGTTTTCTACAGCCTTTTCGTCGTTTTTGTTTATTCGCTTAAATTCATCTTTAATGCGATATGCCATATCTGCAGGCACACAAGCATACCATGCTCTTACAGCAGTCTTTTTGGCGTCGGCTTTCAGTGGAGTGCCAGGCTTAGGCTTCATACCGTCTACAGAGTAAGCACGGCAAGTCACACGGAAATCTTCAGTCACAGTATTCTCTTCCTGTGCCAGCATTCCCAATGGTAGCAAACCAAAAAGTAAAAGCAAAATATGTTTCATAGTCCTGTCGCGTTTGTTATTTCAGAATATAATGTACCGACACACCTATATTTGTAGGCAGCAGCGTATAGCCCGAAGCATTGGTTCGTTCGTTGCCCTCCATATAGTCTTGATTGAAGTGGTCGCCTTCGTAATATTCCTTTTGTTTGTATCCTATCACACCAAATCCGGCATGAAAGTCAATGTTGAATCTGCTTGTTATCTTCTTCACATATCCGAAAGTCATTCCCATTCCTAATGCCATACCGTCATACACCTTTCCTTTCCAGGTTATGTCGTAGCCACCGCCAATGAGTCCCAAGCCCACGAAGTGCTTGAACATCGGACGACCAGAAAAATAATATCTAAACTCAGGCTGTAGGAACATCATCTTCATATCCTTGCCCAAGGGTTTATAGTTGCCCATAAAATCGATAGATATTGTTTTCCTCTCGCCAACAACCAGTTCGAAGCCTATGTTGGGAGACATTGTAGCATCGTATACGACATTATTCCTCACAGCAATCATCTGTGCATCCATTTTTTCGATGCCCATAATGCTTAGGATAATGACTAATGCTGACTTATATAATATGTGCAGTGAATGTTTCATTGCTTATCGTTATGTTCTTCTTTTTGTTTAGAAATACCGACAGTGGCAATATTGTTGCCACTGTCAGTATGAATTGGTATGTCTAATGGATTAGAGTGTAATACCACCGATAGTGGTGTTGTCCTCTAGCCATTTTTCCAAAGTAGCATTAAGCTGAATCTCCTTAGGACCGTTGATAGTCATAGTAACTTTGTAAGAAGTACCTGCAGCAAATTCTACGCCATTGGTATTCAAGTCCATAGGGTATTCAGGTTCAAAATCCTGACCATCTTTGTTTCTAAGAGTAATCTTAAGCTGATACTTGTAGTCAGGGTTTGTGTCGTAATCAGGCACAGGAATCATAATGCCCTGACCGATATTAACCTCATCGTCCTTTACCCAGCATGCTTTGGTCTCATTGGTAGCATCGTAAGCTGTAAACTCTGGCTCAAGACCTTCGCCTGTACCTTCAGTTTTAGCCTTTAAGGCCAAGTCTGCTGTAGTGTTCCAATCGAAGTTGATATAACCAGCGTTAGCAGGTGCATCTTTGTCGGCAAGGATAAGAGTACCCTTAGTAGGAACCTTAACAACCTCAACCTTTGTTACACCCATAGTCTTTGCAGCCTCTTTGTCTTTTCCACCTGGCTTGATAGCAAAGGTGAGGCGCATTAGCTTGTGAGCGAAGGCTACGGTAGGCACCTTGTCTTCGTTACCCTCCTGACGGAAATAGTATGCACTATATGCGTAAGGAGTGGTCAAATCCTCAGCTTTACCATAGATGATGTCGGTAGTACCATCAAGGTCTTCAAACATTACGCTAACGCTCTTTTGGTCGTAGTTAATGTTTGCAGCATCCTGTTTTGGATAGTAGCCATAGAAAGCATACTTGTGCCAGTTGCCTGTAGGATAGTAATGCTTTTTACCATCAGCCCATGTTAAGATGGTTTTGTTGTTTAAATCGTCCTTTTCTGTCTTAACTTCAGCATTGTCTACCCATACAGAATATTTATATCCAGCAGAACCCTGTGTATAGTCGATATTGGCTTCATTTGGATTAATATTATTCTTTGCTATAGCCAAGCAGAAAAGACCCATGTTGTCCAATGTGAAATTCTGCTGAGCATCGCTCTCTACAATAGCTCTGGTGCCTTTGATTTTGCTACCAAACTTAATCTCCACATTGCTGTTGGCAATCTGATGACTCCACTGGGTAGATGTCAAAGCGTCAGAAGCGCCATTGTCTGCAAGTTCACTTTCTGATGAACAAGAAGCCAACAGTGAAGCTCCGATGATACATGGAATAAAAAAGAGTTTCTTCATATTTTAATACGTGAAAGTATTTTTTTTAGAGGGGTCGTATAGGTGGGCTGTAGCAGCCCACCTATTTGTTCATATAAAGTTTGTTTCTAATAACAGATTACGCACCAACCTGCTTTTTAACTATGTAGTATGTGTAAGGGTCGCTTGTACCTACCTTGTAGATCTTGCCCTCGTTTTCTGCAGTTGCTACCCCGGCAGCGTCGAGCAGTTCTTTAGTATCATATGGTGCCTCTACATTGTCTACACCTTCTTGGAATGTATATGTTTCTAAAGTATAAGTAGCTGCTGGAGCTGGAGGAGTTACAACCTTAACCTTGCACTGGTAGTATGTCCAACCAGTTTCAGTAGAACCTACCTTGTAGATCTTACCGCTGTTAGAAGCGTTTGCAGCAACTGCAGCCTTGAGATCATCAACAATAGCGTATGTAGTTGGCTCTACAGTAGCACCTGTTGTTGTTGGATCTCCTTCTAATGCTGCCCACTCGTAAGCTTTGTTTGCAGTAGTTGCACCGAAGGTCTCATCCTCAGGATTCATCTCGATGTTGCCACCATCCTTCCAAGGGATAAGAGTTGTAGTAATCTGGATTTCGCTCAAACCATATACAGTGATAGTAACATTGTATGAGTAGCCAGGCTCAAAACCCTTGTCTGGGTTAACAGTGTTCTTAAGTTCTGCAGTATATGTGTAATCCTTTGTCTGGAAATCATCAGGGTCAACAGGGCTGTTCTTGTCACCCTCAACCTGTACTTTCTGCTGGAGGTTGATAGTGATATCATACTTGTCTGCAGGAATTGCGAGAAGAGCCTCACCAACCTGTGTAGCCAAAGCCATACCATTGTTCCACTTTGGAGTAACAGGCTGCAAGTCTACGAGGTTGTCTGTCAAAGATGTTGAAGAAGCATCACGCTGCATAACCTTGAGCTCTTTCAATAAAGCTGCGTCTTTCTCAGCGTCAGCATCCTTGTCAACGATGAGCTGATCAGATACATTTGCGAAAGTTGTAGCTTCGCCCTGATAAGCAATAACAAGCTTACCTGTAGCTTTTGACTTAACAGTAATACCTGTTACCTTTACACCAGTGTTAGCGTCTGTTGTAGACTCAGCGCCAGCCAAAACCTGGAAGTTGAGGCGTGACAAAAGGTGCTCAAACTTGATGTTTGGCTGAACATCTCTACGAGCAGCAAATGCTGAGTAGATATTATCCACACCACCACACTTTGCGATTTCTTCTTCTGTAGGAACAGCCTTACCAGCCATAATATCCTGTGTACCATCAATCTTGAAACCGATAAGCAAGCTGTCGCCACTTGTGTAAGGAACATACTTACCGCTTGTTACTGCAACCTTGCTATCTGTACCTTCCTGATCTGCAGTACCTGTAGCATCATTAGCATCGTCCAAACGATAGCCCCAGAAGTCGAAAGCTGTTTTTGTTGTAGGATAATACTTGTACTGTGGTACACCTCCAACAAGCTCAGAAGCAATACCAGAAGCATTATCTGCAGGAGTTGTCAAAACTGTGTTCTCATAAATAGGATCCTCACCAAACTTAGCGAGATCAAGAGTACCCTTGTTGAGCATGTAGACATTTACAGTCTGCTTAGCCCATGTGTTGTTTTCTGCACCAACAGCACCAACAGTACCAGTACCTCTTGTAGCAACATTAGCCTGTACGCCCATGCCAATCTTAATCTGCTGAAGGCCGTCCTTACCATTGCCACCAGTTGACAAATCATCGTCTGACGAACAGCTTGCGAGCAAGCCGAGAGAAGCTACTGCTCCCATCAAAAATAATTTTTTCATAATAGATAAAAATTAATTGTTAAACAATATGTTAAGATAAAAAATATAGATTCGTTCTCCGTTCTTAGTTGCCTAAGCCTATGTTGTCGGCATCGTCTGGATTGATAAAGATGTCGCCACCCTCTTTCCAGTTAGATATGTTGGCTGTTACCTTGATAGGCGACAAACCATAGACAGCTATCTTCACTGTATACTGGAAGCCCGGCAAGAATTTGAATGTACCTGTAGCCGTGTCAAGGTTGTACTTCTCGTTCTTTGGAGCTGTGATAGTATACTCCGATGTCAGAGGTTTCCATTGCCATTGACCATTCGT
Source organism: uncultured Bacteroidales bacterium (assembly GCA_934716995.1). Classification (GTDB taxonomy): domain Bacteria; phylum Bacteroidota; class Bacteroidia; order Bacteroidales; family Paludibacteraceae; genus Colicola. Next base: position 10,672 of record CAKUYO010000029.1, read on the forward strand.
GAAGATATACTGTTCGTATTCCAATATCAGCTTATATTCTTCGGCAGGAGCAAGCAGAAGGCTGCTGCCAAGGTCCACATGTGCGCGCTCATACCATGGTTGGTATTTCATCTCTGGTTCGAATATCACTGTAGCCTCAGCCATATCCACCATCTTTACCTGCTCTGCATCCCACGACATAAGAGTCATCCAATCCTTTTCGTCTAAGAATTTCACTCCTGTCTCTTCGGTAGTTCTTGCAGCCACAGTTATCTGGCATTGCTTTGGCGCTAACATCTTCACATGCTTTATCTTTATGTTGTTGGCATTCTCGTCGCCAGGGAAAGCCTGGAAAATGAAGCGAGCCATAGCGTGGTCGAGGTCTATCTCTGGGTGAATGTCGCGGTGGGCAGCATAGGTGCTGTAGCCATTGGCATTCACAATCTTAGCCTTCTCCTCGTCAGAAAGGTTTAGATTGCTATAGTTTTCGTTCAGATAGGCGAGGTCGAGCTTAGGCGCATAGCCATAGAGCACATCCTGAGTGCCATCCACGGTGCTTGTGCATACTATGCGGTCGTTGTTACGCTGCACGCTGGTAGGGCAGTCGTCGATATGATAGCAGAAGAAGTTGTAGCCTACATCCTGATAGCGTGAACTATAGAATAGGGAATCTTCTGTCCACTGTGGCACCAGCATACCTCCAGGTTCTGTGTTTAGCTTCACAGGCATACCGTGGTTGTAGTCAGGACCATCCAAAAGACAGCTTTCATTGTCTTCGTCGTGAGTTTTGCCCTGTGCATATCTTGTCTTTGTGAGGTCGGCAGCCGAAGTCAGAGGGCCTTGCTGATCCTGACCATTTCTGAAGCTATACACATAGAGAGTGGCCTTTTGCTTCTGTATCTGCGAAACACCTTGGTTGATGCCATCGTTCTCGAAGGCGCCCATACCACGAGTTGCCGTTATCGAGAAGAAGTTTTGCTCGTTGACAAACATCATGATTGGTGTCTTGTTATAGGTCTCCGTGTTGCCAATCTCATTATCTGGAAATTCATATTCCAGTCCCGGATACGATTGGCTACAGGCAGCCAGCAGCATCATCGTTGCTGCCGAGAGAGCAGGACGCACAAACCGTCTTGTGGATTTCAATTTCATTATTGACATATATTTCGATATCTTGTTTTCTATTTTTGTTTCGCGCATATAATGGATTAGATGTCGACAAAGATGTTTTCGCATCCTGTCCATTGGTCTATACCGTTGTCGTCGTTAGGAGTATCTACAATCTGTTCGCCTTTCAACACAAGGTCGGTCTTTATGTTCAGCACTCCGTGTTCAGTACGTCGGCGAGCATCCTTTCCCATGTTCACAATCTCTATGAGGTTAGCCTCCTCAAGAGCGTTGTATATGTTTATCTTGCCCTGTATGCGCTTTATTCTCTTCACACCCTCGTCGTTGAATGCGTGGGTATATATTATCACCTGCATGATGCCAGGACCAGTGCGCTCATTAGGAGTGGCACTCTTCACGATACCTGTCACATCGATATTGGCATGAGCCACAAGCGAGGTGTTGTCTTCAGTATCCTCAACCACGTTGCCATCCTTGTTTTGTAGCTCCATATCGAAGAGCATCTTCGAAGTCTTTCTGATGTCGATATATCCGTTGCCAATGTTTATTGCCAAAGGAATACCCGAAATCTCAGCCTCCACAGAGTCAACCACAAATCCGCGTGTGGTTACATCCTTTGAAATGTCGAAGTATACATCGATATTCTGCGACAGGTTGCGAGGCGTAAACTTCGCTATGTGTTCAGCCTTGCCATCTATGTTGCGCAGCGGAATAGAGTCGAAGTATACTGGGCGTACGTTGCTCTGTATATATCCAGCGTAAGGATTGTAGTCGTCCCAGTTTTTTATTCTCGACTTCAAGTTAGGGTCACCCTTCTTGTATACCTTGTATTCCAGATATATGTCCGAGATGCGTGAACTCTCAGTCTTTCCGTTCATGAAGTCGTCCACATTATTATATTTCAGCTCAGCGTCGTCGAGAGCAAATGTGAAGAACTTATATTCGCCTTTGTTCAGAGGGAATGTTCTGCGTCCCTGTGTAGCCGATTCTGGCGCTCGCTTTGCTGATGCAGGCTCTGCAGGAACCTCTGGCTCAGTAGGCTCAGTAGGCTCTGTAGGCGAAGAGGGCGATGAACCGCCTTCGCCAGGGGTATCAGGGGTGGTTGGGGTATCTGGAGTGTTTGGGGTATCAGGGGCGCTTGGGGTATCAGGGGCGCTTGGGGTATCAGGGGCGCTTGGGGTATCAGGGGCGCTTGGCTCTGTTGGTTCTTCGGGAGTTGTAGGCTCAGCAGGAGCACCATAGATGAAGCGGCCAAGATGGTCGGTGGAATTCACCGCCATAGAGTAGTATTTGCACTTTATCACCCTATAGGCAATGACATACATAGAGTCTGACTGTTCGTGAGCCTCAGACCAATCGTAGTCGAACACCACAGGGGTGGTGTGTGGATGCTCAGCATCAGAGCAAAGCTCTACGTCGGTGCACGATGACAACAATGACAACGACATCGAAAGTGCGCAGACTGTAAAAATCAATGAGTTTTTCATTTCCGTCACCTCCTAATTTTGATTGTTGTTTTCATTCTCATGGTTGTCTTCACTCGCATTGCTTTCAGCAGGCGCCTCCTTGCTTTCCGCATTCTCTGCAGGAGCAGCTTCTGATTGCTCAGCAGGCTCCTTGCTTTCCGCATTCTCAGCAGGAGCAGCCTCTGATTGTTCAGCAGGCTTTTCCTCCTCCTTTATATTTTCTTTCTGACCTTTTTTCTTGTCAGCTTTCTTTTTCTTGTCATCTTTTGCAGTCTCTTTAGCTTCGTCCTTCTTCTGCTTCTTGCTTGCCTTTAGGTCGGTGGCCTTAGCAGTAGCGGCAGCCTTAGCAGCCTTTTCCTTAATAGCATTGTCGGCAGAAGTCTTGGTTTCTTCCTCAGCAAAGCGCTTGAGTTCTGCATTGTATATGTTCATGAACTCCTCGTAGATAGAGCCATGATCCTTTCGAGCATTGGCGATAGAGTCGCGACGATTCTTCTCAGCAGTCATCCAGTCGTCCATCTTCTGCTGGTAAGCAAGGTCGCAGTCGTATCTCCAGCGATATTTCTTTGTCGAAGGGTAGTCACCTATTCTATATATAAAGCCAAGGCGCAAATCGCTTATCACAGGGATAGGCTGAAAAGCCATAGGTTTCTTCTCTGTTACACGATAGCAGTTGCTCTCTCGTTCGAGCACATATTTATCTACGCTTGCATAAGCGAAACCAGCAGAGATGCCAGCCTCGAAGTCGATGGTGTTGCCATTGCGGAAGCTATACAGCGGTTTGGTGAAACCCCATGTAAAGCCAGCAGTTATGGCAGAGCCCTGTTTGCCTTCAGAGCCGAGCATAATAGAATATTTGTTGTATGCGATGTAAGCGCCTCTGTAGAATGCCACAGTAGGGTGCTTAGGATCAGGTGTAATGTTTGAGATGAGTTTTTTGAAGAAGTTTGTTGGTTGTTGTGGATAAGAGTCTCCCTTACCGGTTTTGTGCATGCGATAATAATATTTCACGCCAATGCGAGCGCCACTTAGGTTGTATACTAAGCCTGGCTTATAAGTATGAGAGGCATTCCAATTGCATCGAGCATCAAACGTCAGAGCCCAACGACCATAGTTGAACTTTGTCAAGTCGTATTCAATACCGATGTTTGGAGCCAAGCACAACCATTCAAACGCATTAGTCCTAAGGGCGATTCTTTGTCTTGTTGACAAGGTATCAACCTTATGACCTGTGTCCATAATCTGCGCTCTCAGAGAGATTGCTGATATTAAGAATAGTGATAAATATATTAATCTTATTGACTTCACTATTTACAAATGCTTAAGAGTATTATTATTATTGGGTCTGAGTGAATTATATGTATGTGTTAATATTATTCTGATAGACTCAACGTAGTTGTTTTCTTAAAGGCTTAATGTTTGCGTTGATGACATGTTTGTCGGTTAGCTACATTTTATCCTTTGTTATATTTCAGCCGCAAAAATAAAAAGTTATTTGCAAATTCTATCATATTTAACCAAATAATTATTCTTCGTTAACATAATATAGGGAATTTCTTATAATTGTTTAAATTGTGTTAATCGGTGTGATAGAATTAAAAAACCTATATGTGTCTATTGTAGAAAAACTTAAAGAATGCAAGGATAAATGAAATATTTTGTGTAAGTTTGCACTTGAAAATAAAACAACGCCACGATAAGTGGATTTTTGAACTAAAATATTTCATCATCTTTAATTAATATGAACGACTATATAGTCTCGGCACGCAAATACCGTCCTATGTCCTTCGACTCTGTGGTGGGACAAAAGGCGCTGACCACAACATTGAAGAATGCTGTGCTTAGCGGCAAATTGGCACACGCCTATTTGTTCTGCGGACCACGAGGCGTGGGCAAGACCACCTGCGCCCGAATCTTTGCTAAAGTCATCAACTGCATGCATCCTACTCCCGATGGCGATGCTTGTGGCGAGTGCGAAAGCTGCAAGGCTTTCAATGAGCAGCGCTCTTACAACATCTTCGAGCTCGATGCTGCCAGCAACAATGGTGTGGAGCAGATCAAAACCCTCATGGAGCAAACCCGCATCCCGCCACAGGTGGGTAAATACAAGGTGTTCATCATCGACGAGGTCCACATGCTCTCGCAGGCGGCATTCAATTCGTTCCTCAAAACTCTTGAGGAGCCACCGGCTCACGTCATCTTTATCCTTGCCACTACCGAGAAACACAAGATATTGCCAACCATCCTCTCGCGTTGCCAAATCTACGACTTCGAGCGTATGACCGTGCAGGGCACCATCAACCACCTGAAGATGGTGGCTGAAAAGGAAGGCATCACCTACGAGGAACAGGCGTTGGCGCTCATAGCCGAAAAGGCAGACGGAGGTATGCGCGATGCTCTCTCCATCTTCGACCAGGCAGCAAGCTTCTGCCAGGGCAATATCACCTATCAGAAAGTCATCGAAGACCTCAACGTGCTCGATGCCGACAACTATTTCAATATCGTAGACTACGCCTTGGAAAACAAGGTGTCGGAAGTGATGTTGCTCTTGGATAGCGTGTTGGCAAAGGGTTTCGACGCAGCCAACCTCGTATCGGGTCTTGCAAGCCATATCCGAAATGTGCTCATGGCAAAGAATCCCGAAACCCTCAAGCTCCTCGAAACAAGCGACACGCAACGACAGAAATTCGAGCAGCAGGCACAGAAATGCGCCACCCCTTTCCTTTATAATGCGCTAAAGATTCTCAACCAATGCGATGTCAACTACAAGCAGAGCTCAAACAAGCGACTGCTCGTTGAGTTGACGCTTATAGAGGTCTGCCAGCTCACTCAGCCTGCCGACGAAGGAGCCAGCTCGGGGCGTAGCCCTAAGCGACTAAAAACCCTGTTCAAGAAAATAATGGCCAATCGGCAACAAGCAGCTTCGCAGGTGGCTGCCGCCGATAATACTGTTGTGTCGCGACGTTCTACGACCCAACAGCAACCCTCCATTGCCCATTCCGCTCAGCCATCCTCAGCCCAGTCTCTGCCATCCTCAGCCCAACCTCTGGCTTCGCAGCCAAAGCTCAAGCTCAGCTCTCTCGGCATCACATTCTCCACTCTCCGCAATATGGGAAAGAAACAGACAGTGGAGAAGGAGGAGGAAATCATCACCGACACCACGGCAAACAGGCAATTCTCTGAAGATGATTTGCAGTTGCAATGGATGATGATGTGCAACCGCATGCCTCAGCAAATGAGGGCGTTAGCAAGCAGAATGAAAAACATACAACCTAAACTCCTCGACTTCCCAAATGTGGAAGTGGTTGTAGAAAACGAGGTGTTGCTAAGTGATGTGCAACAGATAAAAGGTCGCATCCGTGCTACCTTAGCCAAAGAACTCGGCAACGGCAACCTCACCCTTACCGTCCGTTTGGCTAAAGCAGAAGAGGTGAAAGCCATACTAAGCAAGCGCGAAGTACTTGCCGAACTCATCAAAACAAACTCAGGCGTCAAGCGCCTCATCGAATCCCTACATCTGGAAATGGGGTAAAGCCTCACCCCCAAGGAGGGGGAGAGGCCCCTTTTATATAAGCGGCATTCCCAGTTCCATGCATTCTTTTCTCATATCCTCAGGCCAGATGCTCGCCTGAATCTCACCGATATGCGCTTTCTGCAGCATCACCATGCACAATCGGCTCTGGCCAATACCGCCACCGATGCTCAATGGCAACTTGTCGTTCAGCAACTGCTGGTGGAAATAGAGCTTTTCTCTATCCTCCTTACCCTCAATCTTCAGCTGAGCCAACAAGCTCTCCTTGTCCACACGAATACCCATAGAGCTAAGCTCAAAGGAGCGACCAAGCACCGGATACCAAATCAATATATCGCCATTCAGTCCACGCTTGCCATTCTCGGCAATCGTGTTCCAATCATCATAGTCGGGAGCTCTGCCGTCGTGCTTCTCGCCATTCGACAGCTTTCCGCCAATACCCTCCAAGAACACGGCACCATACTTCTTGCAGATAGCATCCTCGCGCTCCTTCGCACTAAGGTCGGGATACATCTGCAGCAAATCCTCAGCATGAATAAAATGGATGCTTCGAGGCAAGAAAGGCTTCAACACAGGGAATGTCTCGCACGTCAGATACTCCGTGCGGCGAATGGCAGCATAAATGCGCTTCACCACATCCTCCAAGAAAGCTATCGTGCGATCCTGCTTGTTTATAACAGCCTCCCAGTCCCATTGGTCCACATATAGCGAGTGCAGGTTGTCCAGCTCCTCGTCAGCTCTGATGGCATTCATATCCGTATAAATACCATATCCCGGCTTAACCTTGTATTCAGCCAAAGTCAGTCGTTTCCATTTCGCCAATGAGTGTACCACCTCAGCCTTAGCGTCGCCAAGGTCTTTTATCGGGAACGTCACCGCACGCTCCACGCCATTCAGGTCGTCGTTGATACCCAGACCCTTCATCACGAACAGCGGAGCCGTGACACGTTGCAATCTAAGCTCTGTCGAAAGGTTTTGTTGGAAGAAGTCCTTTATCTTCTTTATGCCCTGCTCGGTCTGACATCTGTCGAGCAGGGGTTTGTAACCATTAGGTTTAATAATGTTGCTCATATTTTTAATGTCTGTGTTTGTAATTTGCTTGCAAAGGTAATCATTTATTATTGATATGCAAGCGTTTTTGGTGTTTTATTTTGCAAAATGATAGTTAATTCTTTTAGTTTGTGACAATTTGGGAAATAATATGCGTGTTTTATGATAGCTGAATGATAAAAGTTAAAAATGTATGTATTAATATTGTGTAATTCGGATGAATATATTACCTTTGCAAGCAGATAAGCTTTTATTTATTTAAAACCTAACTATTCTTATAATATACATTATAAACCTAAAATAGAATGAAAAATCTAACTGTACTTACATTATCTCTTTTTACGTCGTTGTCGACAGCCTTTGCCGACAATACGGTGAAAACAGTATCGCAGGTTGCAGAAGCAGTAACCCTTAGCGACGACGTTGACTACCACATTACTTCCGACACACCATTCACGACATCAGGTTCGGTAAACATCAAAAATACCGATCATGCCGTGCTCGTGTTCGACAAGCTGAAACCTTCGTTGGCTCTCAAGCAGCTTGGTTTCGTTACCATCAATGGCGAAGCTGCAAAAAATGGTGTAAACTGCCAGGTGAAAATCTACAACCGTGGTGCTATCATCATGCCTTATGCTGCCGACATAAAGCCGCTGACAGTTTATTCTGAGCCTGATTTCAAGGGCGAATCAGTAAACGACTTCGGACTTGAGAATACAGGCGGATTTATGAATACCCTTACAGATGCTAAACTCAACAACCGCATACAGAGTTTCAAACTCAAACGTGGATATATGGTGACTTTCGCTACTGGCAAAAAGGGATATGGATATAGCCGATGCTTCATTGCCGACAAGGCTGACTTAGAGATGAATCTTCCTTCTCTTATGGCTAACAGAGTTAGCTCATATCGTATCTTCAAATGGAACGACTGTAGCAAGGCAGGATTGGCAAGCGACACAGGAAATGAATCTAACGCAGCCCTTAACACTCAGTCATGCTACGACTGGGGCACAGGTCGTGACATGGGTATCGACCGCGAGGCTGTTGCCAACCATATCTACGAAGACTGGCCTTCTGCAGCAGATTGCGGTAAACAGCAGTATTCGCCAATGATGAAGACTAACAACGAGCCTGGCAACTCTGCCGACGATCGTCCACAGAGCGTAGAAACAGTATTGGCAAACTGGGAAAACCTTATGGCAACAGGCAAGCGCCTCTGCTCGCCATCTTCCCACGATGGTAGCCTTGGTTGGCTTCGAGAGTTTATCGACTCTATCGACGCACGCGGATGGCGTTGCGACATTATGGATGTTCACTGCTATTGGCCAGAAGGTTCATTCAACAACCTCAGTAGCTGGTATTCCAACTATGGCAACCGCCCATTGTGGATTTCCGAATGGGTATGGGGAGCATCATGGAATAAAAATGGAGTCTTTACCAGCGGCTGGGACGACTCATATCGAGTTTCACAAAATGCTGTAGTAGTTAAGCGCATCCTTGATAAATTGAATAGCTGGGGATATGTAGAGCGCTACTTCTATTGGAATAGCGAACAATGGTATTCTAAGATCTACAACGATGGCGCCCTTACTCCAACAGGCGAATATTATGCCACTATGGAAACAGGCGTAGGCTACAAGAGCGAATACAACAAGTATGTGCCAAAGGGACCACGCATGGGCGCACCATCAGGATTGAAGGGAACTTTCAATTCTGCAAAGCGAACATATAAGCTTTCATGGTCGGAGCCTAATGGCGAATTCAATAAGACTATGGAACTACAGCGCAAAATCGATAATGGCGCTTGGACAACCATTGCCAACATCGATTTGCAAGACACCAAGGCTAACTATGCTTATACCGACACCCTTGTAGATGGTGGAAAATACCTCTATCGTGTGCGCACTGTCGACTATCTCAACAAGGAGCGTTTCTCTGGTGAGGATAATTACTCGATGTCGGTAGCGACAAAGGTTGGTAATGGCGATATGCAGTATGGTAGCATGACTGTTGTTGATAAAAACAAGGTGGTAGGCTATCTCTCTGGCAACTTCGAAGAGAAACCTGCAGTATTGTTTAGCTCTGTTACCAACAAGAATTCAAAGGCTTCGCTGATAGAACATCTTTCTACAGTAACGGGTGTGTCGGGAGCAAAGAACAGCGTGTTGGGTATCGACCTCTTGTCATGGACAGCAGGAACGACTGCAGATGCAGAGATGAAGGTTTCTGAAACATATAATTTTATGGCTGTAAAGCCAGGTAATGGCACCATCGGCACCCTCGGCTATGAGTCGGGTCTCACCACAAAGCGACTCGCTGTGGGTAGTTCTAACGCAGGTCAGGATACAGCCGTTATCACTTTTGCAAAGCCTTTCAAGGATGTGCCTGTAGTCTTGGCTTCGCCACATACTTATGGTACTGCAACGAATGTTTATCCTGTTTCAGCTCGTGTGTTCGACGTTACCAACAAAGGCTTCAAGATTAAGTTGATGCGTCAGGCTGTTGGCCTTACAGGCTTCCGCGATTGCCAAGTTTCTTATCTTGCTATGGAGCGCGGACAGGTTTTGGATGGCAACGGACATATCGTAACTGTTAGAGACACCACTATCACTTTCAAGAATGCTGCTTCTACAACAGCCGTTTACTATGGCGATAATTCAAAGCTTGCCAACCCAGTATTCTTCACACAGTTGCAGACTATGGATACTCCTGTTCTTGCAGTATTGCGTCAGGGCGCAACAGGCGCTGGCGATTATTCTACCCGTGTACGCTTGCAGATAGACGATACCGATCCTGATAATGGAAAGGTTTCTTCTACAGCTCCTTTCACAGCACGTGTGGGATATATAGTAATGGCTGATGCAGAGGGTAGCGAATCGACAGGTATCAAGGGTGTTACCGTTGCTGGTATCTCTTACTCAGAAGGGGTATACAATATGAATGGTGTTAAGATTGCCAACAATATCGACAACTTGCCTAAGGGTATTTATATTATTAAGAAGAATGGTAAATCACAGAAGGTGGTGAAAAACTAATCGTATACCTATATATATATAATAATGTGGGGCTAAGGAGAAAATCCTTAGTCCCACATTTTGTTTATTCAGATTAATTGTTTACTTTTGCATCTACATTATTTATTATGGCCCCGTAGCTTAGCTGAATAGAGTGTCAGATTCCGGTTCTGAAGGTCATGGGTTTGAATCCCATCGGGGTCACTTTAGTGTTTAATGTTTAGTGTTTAATGTTTAGTGTTTAATGTCCGTGTGCGACATAATGTGATATAAGTTAACAAAGTTTAAATAGACTTATAAAGTGCTATAAAAATAGCGCGTTTTGCAAATAACACTTTAAATTTGCAAAATAATAGAAGTGCGTACTAAAAACAAACGGTAGAATTATGATGAAAATACTTTATGCTCCATTAACATTGGTGTGGGCGATACTTATGGTTTCTTGCTCTTCAGACGATGATTTGATAGAGAGAATTACTCCAGCCCAATGGAGCCGAGAAGTAACTGATAGTGATGTAAAGATACAATTGTCTACTGGCAGCAAAACTACTAAAGCAAGTATCACTTCTGACGAAAATGGACTTTTTAATGCTAACGGAATGAGTGTGTTCTGTTTGGCTACCGACTATATAAATCCATCAACTATCACAATCGATTGGAATAAAGGTAGTGATGGCTTTAAATACTCTGTATGGGTAAACAATGTGCAGATTAATGCAAAGATAGATAAAAATAACGAAAAGACTAATCTGACATGGGATGACGACAACGCTCGTTGGTATCCTTCAGGTAGTTGGCATAAATATGCATTCTATGGTTATTATCCAAGAGTGGCTGACGAAAATATTAGCTATTCATCGACAAAGATTACTGCTACAATACCTTTGGATGGTACACAAGATGTAATCTACGGCGAGGCTTCATCGACAGATCCGAAAGCATATAGCAGAGAATATTTTGAGCAAAGACTGCATAAATATGAAATCCCTGCTATGAGCTTTAAACATAAGTTTATGCGACTTAAATTCCAAATTGCAGCAGGAAGCTATGGTAATAATGGTACTGTGGATGCCTTGAACTCTGGAGTTAAGAAGATTGAGGTGCTTAATGTGCCTTCTGGGGTAAACTTGGTTATTGCAGATAGAGAAAACTCAAGCAACAATGGAGCAATCTCTTTCACACCAGATATGAACAATAGCTATGAGCTAAAGACTGAAGATGATGCTGATGGTATAACAAGTCTTTTCACTCATAAAGATAATGACGAAACTACTCCTTTGGCGTATTGGGTTCCTGCAGCATGGTCGAAATTTATAGGTCAAGGAATCTTAGTGCCTGTGCCTACGGCAGACAACCATTATTACGTAAGAGTGACATTGGTGAACAAAAAGGGTGAAGAGTTTGTTTCTGCGCCAACATTGATTGAAAACACCAGAGACTTTGTGGCTGGAAGATCATACAGAATTCGTCTAACCATTAGAGGCACCAATAGCATACAGTCGACAGTTGATAACTAAGCTTTTTCGACTACCATATGATACTTGCCCAAGTATCACGTATTACTTTGCAAAGTATCACGTGATACTTGGGCAAGTATCACGTAATACTTTTTTAGCCCCCTTTTTTTAGTGTCACTATTTCCATTTTTTAGTATATAAAACCAAAAGCCCAAAGTGGAATCTTATTTCCTGATGGATATTCGATATTATCTGCAGCAATATATGAATCATGTATATTTGCAATTTGTTTTCCATCCTTGCTTTTGCCACCAATCTCGATAGTGTATTTTTTGTCAACTAAAAGGTCGCCAGCTTTGGTATATTCAACCTTGTGCTGGTATGATAGTTGATTCACCACAAAAACTTCACGAATGGTACCGATATTACCACCTGTGAGCGACAATACATCAATCATATTTGGATTCTCAAGATATATTTTGTCTGGCTTTTGCATCTTTTTCACAGATTCTTCACCAGAATACAGAAGATTCATCAATCGTGCACGATGAAGTATCTGGAGATAAGAAAGTAGGGTGGTGCGAGCAATGCCCGCAGCAGCCGAAATCTTTGTCATGTCGACCTGCAGAGGCACCTTAGAGGCTAAAATCGTAAGAAGACTCCTAATCTTTCTGATATTACTGATGTCTACATTGCATAGTTGAGGCAATTCTACCTCAAGAATGAAATTGATAACATTTTCGATGCGAATAGGGTATTCCTGCTCTCCTTCAAGGATAAATGGATAATAACCCTGTTTTAGATATTCTTCGAAGTATGCCAAAGGGCGACATTGATTATTAATATTCTCGCACAACGATTCTGGCGAAGTGAGAAGTTCTTCGAGTGTGATAATAGGAAGGTCTATTTTGTGAGCCATGGCAAGATATTCACGATACGACAATCCTTGCATCTCATAAGGAATGCAACGACGTGAAAGGTCGGCATCGGCATTTAGAATGTCGATGAGCGAACTGCCACTAATTACCAATTTCAAATCAGGATAACTGTCATAGATTTCCTTAATCTCATTGCTCCATCCTGGATATTTGTGTACTTCGTCCAAGAACAGGTGCTTACCTCCTTGTTGATAGAATTTCTCTACGAAGTCCAATAAAGAATGTCGAGTAAAATAATTACTGTCTAAGCTAACATAAAGTTTGCTTTTGTAGTCAATGTCATGAAGCTTGAGATATTGAAGCATGAGCGTGGTTTTTCCCACACCGCGAGCACCGCGGATAGATATAAGATGACAATCCCAATTAATACGATTAGCTATATCGCGAACGAAATCTGTCTTTGTAACAGAGATTAGTCTACGACACCTTGTGATTAATGTATCCATAATTCCTCATTTTTTTGCAAATATAGGCATTATTTTTATATTAATCAAACAAAAAACATAAAAATCGTTTTGTGTGCGAAACGATTTTAGTCAAAAAGAGTTTTATGGGTGAAACGATTTTGGTCAAAAAGTGTTTTACGGGCGAAACGATTTTGCGTAAAAAGTGTTTCCCTATTTATGTGATTGATGCTGTAAATGGTACTCAATACCACAAAAATACCAAACGAAATGCCGCAAAAACACCAAACGAAATGCCACAAAAACACCAAACGAAATGCCACAAAAATATCAAACGAAATGCCACAAAAACACCAAATGAAATGCGTAATCCGCAAGAAATCAGTATCTTATGTTTAGTGTTTAATGTGTAGTGTTATCTTGGTCTATGTTTTATATGCGAAAGAAATGTCATTGGCAAGCGATGTGTAATAGCCAAAGGCAAAACAAAGTAGGCTGCACTCAGGAATAAAAAACAAAAACTGCGTGTTTTGTTTTGTTATTCCATTCACTTGCACTATCTTTGCATAAGATAGAAAAAATAGAACAGTAAGATAAGGATCTATATACTATGTAACTATGGATATATCACGCGTACAGAAAATGTTGAGTAGCC
>CAKUYO010000030.1 GCA_934716995.1 uncultured Bacteroidales bacterium
ACCTTGTCTTGCGGCGCAACACGCGCCGCGCTCATAGTCATACAGACACTTGGTGTCAACTCCTGGGTAAACGCCGCCGAGCCACTCGGCATCCTCTTGGGAACAACCCGATAATAACCCGATAATAACCCGTTAATCACCCGATAATCACCCGATAATCACCCGATGTTGCTATACGGAAGCAAGGGTGTTGTAAACGAATTGTAAAACAAAAGAGATATGAGATATTGCACTGTTCTTTTGTCTTTGTTCCTCACCGTCGGCGTGCAGGCGGCTGACCTGAACCTGGCTGCCGGCGATGTGGAACTGACTTTCACCAAGGTGGCTGAGGGCTACCGAACCAGCTTGACCTACAACGGCACCGACCTGCCGTTTATCGAGGCAGGCAAACCCGCCTATTTGGAGGTACAAGGCAAGCCTGTGGCAGGCTATTACACCACGGTGAGCGAAAACCGGGGGACGTTCACGTGTGTGGCAGACCTGAAGTCGGGGCGCGGGTCTGAGTTCCGCGTAACCGATACCTACACTTCGCCCGCCGCAGGGCAGATTTCGCTCCGGCGCGATGTACAGGTGGTGAGCAAAAAGAGCGGCGACAACTATTTCCTCTCGGCTTTCGGCATAGAGACCACCGACAATAAGAAGTTCACCGACAACGACTATCTGGTTCCCGGTGTGTTGTACAAGGGCTATTTCGATGCGGCTTGTAACACTCCGACAACTCTGCCGCAGGACGGCGATGTATGGTTTCTGTACAGGGACGACCGTACGCCGCTGCCGTTTGTGATGTCGCGCAGCAAAAGTACGGGTACAACCATCACACTGGCTCATCAGGATTCGGAGTGCCGTACGGTGGTGGCGGATGCCAACGGGGATTCCTATAATGCGGGTTATCAGTTCGGCTCCTGCGGTCTGTGGCGCGATACCGCCAACAATCTTACTTACCAGGAGGTGCTTTATCCGGGAACCACCAAATCGACCAAGTCGGGCAAGGGCAACCGTTTCCATCCTGTGGACACGGGCGTGAAGCACAGTTATTCGGTGTTTGTGAGCATATCGCATACCGACACCTACGCCGAGGCGGCAAAACAATCGTGGAACGAGGTGTTCAACCTCTATAATCCGAAGGTATATAATGTGGATTTGCAGGCTTGCTACGAAGGTTTGATAGAGAGCCTGCTGACCTACTACGTGCCGAGCCGCGAAGACGGCGGTACATACGACAAACCGGGTTGGCCTTTCGAGGTAAGCCTGACCGATTTCAAGCCGAAAGGTATTGACTATCAGATGGGTTTTGTGGGTATGCAGGTGTCGTCGGGCTACTACCTGTACCGCTACGGCATAGAGAACAAGCAGAGCGACACCCGCCACAAGGGTGAGGCGGTACTCGACTTCTGGGCAGACAACTGTCTGTCGCCTATCGGTATGCCGAGTACGTGGTATGACCCGAATGGGAACGGCGGGAACGGCGGCTGGCGCAACTATGAGAGTATATTGCGTGTTATGACGGGCGGTATGGAAGGGCTGCTGAGCGCATGGTGCTACGGTACGAAGAGCGGCGAGCAGCATGACAACTGGATTGCTTCGTGCAAGAAATTCGGTGACTGGCTGCTCAGTGCGCAAAACGCCAACGGCAGTCTGGCATTCAGTTGGAACCGCAACAAGATACAAAACAACCAACACCCTGTCAAGTTAGCCAACGGGCTGACCACCACTTCGGCGTTGCGCTACTTGGCGGAACTGTATATCGCCACGGGCGACGATCGCTACAAAGAGGCGGCACTCAAAGCGGGCGACTATTGCTATCTGTTCGTACATAAGAAATACCACTATTGCGCTTGCGTGGTGGACAACCCGCAGGTGATTGACAGCGAGTCGGGCTATATGGCTATGGTGGGCTTCCTGTCGCTCTACGACCTGACCAAAGACCGGAAGTGGTTAGACGCTGCGGAGCAGGCGGCCACCTATACCGAGACATGGGTCTATAGTTACGAGATACCCGTAGAAGACGACCGCACCGAGGATAATCCTATTTTCCCGCGCGACCGCAGTATCGTGGGGCAGCATCTGATTGCTATCGGGCACTCGGCTGCCGACCTGGGGTTTGCATGGACCTCGTTTGCCTACTACCGTCTGTATCTGCTTACAGGGAATGATCATTACCTGAAGATGGCACGCCTGTCGGCGCACAACAGCAAACAGTCGATGAACTGGGACGAGAGTCTCTATCCGGGGCAGCCGAAAGGCTTGCAGTTGGAGGCGTTCCAAGTGATGATCCCCCGCCGTGTGGGCGGTGTAGCCACGACGCTCAACTGGAACTATGCCGGGCACCTCGACCCGATGTTCCGCTTCAAAGACGCTTTCGGCACACCCGATATGGAGGAGGTGGAGAAAATGAGTTGGGAGAAGCGTCAGGAGATGGCTGCCCGCTACTCGCTCTACCAGTCGTCCGACTACGGACAGACCATCCTTGCCAACGACGATGTGCGCACCGATACGGAAGTCGCTTACCCCAATCCTATCGATTCGGGCAGCAACCTGCATATAGAGATGCCCGATGTGGCATATACGCTGAGTATATACACTATGGCAGGCGAGTTAGCCTACCGGTGTGATAAAGAAGGCAGCGCTGATGTGAAGATGGGCTTTCCGAGCGGGGTTTACACTATGGTGATACGCCACGACGGGGGTGAAAATACGCAACGTGTGATTGTCAAATAATCAATACTAATACTATGAAACAACTGAGAAAGATAACCGTACTGCTTTTCGCGTGGTGTCTGTCGTGGGTTGCCGTGTCGGCACAAGAGGTGCGCGGTACGGTAACGGACAGCGACGGCGAACCGCTGATAGGCGTGAGTGTGGTAGAGAAGGGCACATCCAACGGTACCATTACCGACCTTGACGGTGCGTTTGTGCTGCAACTGCAGTCAGCCGATACCAAGAAAGCCAGACTGCATTTTTCCTACGTGGGCTATCAGAGTGTCGAACTGCCGGCAGACAGCAAGAACCTCGCCAAGGTGGAGATGACCGCCGACAACAAACTGCTTGACGAGGTGGTGGTGGTAGGCTACGGTCAGAAACGCAAAGGCGGTATCGCTTCGGCGGTAACCACCGTGCAGGCGGAAGACATCGTCCGTTCCACCAGTACCACCACTTCGGGTGCGCTGGTAGGCAAGATGGCAGGTATCACCTCGCGCCAGAGCAGCGGCGTACCGGGTGCGGCAGCCAGTATCCAGGTGCGTAACCTCGGCACTCCGCTCTATGTGATCGACGGGGTTATCAAAGACGAGTCGGCGTTCAACAATTTGGACATCAGCGATATAGAAAACGTGTCGGTGCTCAAGGACGGTGCTGCGGCCATCTATGGTGTGAAAGCAGCGAACGGTGTCGTACTCGTTACCACCAAGAAAGGCAAGGCTAACCGGAAGATGGAGGTGAATTTCAATGCCTATATGGGCTGGCAGCAGTGGACGGAATATCCGGAACTGCTCTCGGCGTACGACTGGGTATATGCCAACTATATGCGCGATGTGAACAGCGGTACACTGGCGGTTACCACCGAGCAGGCACGTGCCGAGTTGGAGAAATGGAAAACGGGTTACTACAACCCCGAGACGGGCGAGGACTACCGCGGCTACGACTGGTATCACAACTATGTGCGTTCCGCCGCTCCGCAGTACTATGCCAATGCCAACCTGTCGGGCGGTACGGAGAAAGTAACCTACTATGCATCGCTGAGCCACGTGGGGCAGGAGGCGGTATTCCAGGACTATACGTTCAACCGTACCAATCTGCAAACCAATGTGGATGTGAATATCACCGACAACCTCAAGTTCGGTACGCAGATCTCCGGCAAGATAGACAATACCATCAACCCCGGTCTGCCGGGCAGCGACGACTACGAGGCACGCAAGTTGTCTGTCATAGGCATGCTGCCGATCTACCGCCCGTATGCCAACGACAACGAGCAGTATGTCAATTATATAGCGGGTTACGACGGTGCACACAACCCGGCGTCTTATACCATAGACAATGCGGGCGAGTACCACAAGCGTAACACTACTTTCCAGACCAATTTCACCCTTGACTGGCAAACACCGCTGCAGGGCTTGTCCGCGCGTGCGCTGTTCTCCTATTTCTACAACGGGCAGGACATCAACAACCTGGAGAAGGCATGGCAGGAATACTCGTATGATCCCGCCAGCAAGACCTACAACGTGGCGTATGCCAAGACCGATACATGGATGGAGCGCACCCGCGCGACAACCAACGACATCACGGGGCAGGCACTTGTCAGTTACGACAACACTTTCTCCGGACACCATGTGTCGGCGACCGTCGGTTTCGAGTTCTACCGGCGCAAATACAACTCGATCTACAACTCGCAGAACCCGGTGGACAACCCCTACATAGACCTCATCACTACCAGCGAGAACAACAAGGTAACGGAGGTATCAACCACGCAGACCACCGCCAGCGTCATCTTCCGTGCAGGCTACGACTACAAACAACGCTATATCATTGATTTCGCAGGCCGCTACGACGGTAGTTGGAAATTCGCCAAGGGCAAACGCTGGGGCTTCTTCCCCTCTGTGAGCGGCGCATGGCGCATGTCGGAGGAAGCGTGGTGGCAGGACAGCCGTATCAATGACTGGTGGAGCAACTTCAAGATCCGTGCTTCCTACGGTCAGATGGGTGATGACAATGTGGGCTCGCTCTATCCCGATTTTGCCTACCTGGACGGCTATACCTACAATTCGGGTTCGTACTTTACCACCGCCGACCCGTTGCTCGGCAATACCAACGGTGCGCTTATCGGTACAGCCTACAAGGGTACGCCCAATACCCGGATTTCGTGGATGACTACCAGCCTGACCGATGTGGGTATCGACCTCGGTTTCTTCAACAACCGCCTGACCGCAGAGTTCGACTTCTTTATCCGCCATCGCAGCGGTATAGCAGCGCAACCCGACGATCTTGTCTTCCCGCAGGAATCCGGTCTGAGTCCGCTGGCAGAGAACCTCAACTCCGACAAGCATATCGGCGGCGACGGTTTTATCAAATGGCAGGACAAAGTGGGCAACTTCAAATACTCCGTAGGCGGAAATATCACCATCGCACGCCAGCGCAACGGCGTGCGTGCAGGTGAGAAATTCTACAACGCATGGGACCGCTATCGCAACAGCAAGTCCGACCGCTGGTCAAATGTGGAGAACAACCAGGTTTGGCAATGGGAGACCATAGGCGTTTTCCAGACCCAGGAGGAAATTGATAACTATCCTGTTATCATCGACGGTGCCAACAATACCACCCTCCAGCCGGGCGACCTGATCTTCAAGGACGTGAACGGCGACGGCGTAATCGACGAGTTTGACAAACGCCCGCTCGGCTATTCGTCTGTTATGTACGCTTGGAACGATGCCTCGGGGATCAAACAGCCTATCCTCAGTTTCGGTCTTAATTTCGGACTCGAGTGGAAGGGTATTGATTTTGCTATGGATTTTGCGGGGGCTTCGATGAATACATACGTACCTGACTGGTATATGAAATGGGCTTGCAGCCGCGAGATGGCAGGTTATGCTTCCACCGCACTCGACAGTTGGCACCACGAGGATATCCTCGACCCCACTTCGCCGTGGGTTCCGGGCAAGTTCCCCGCCGTGAGTGCCAAGCACCCGTCCGCACGCGGTGAAAACGATTTCTATACCCGCAATGTGAACTATATCCGTCTGCGCAACCTCGTTCTCGGCTATACGTTCCCCAAACGCTGGACGGAGAAAGCCAAGATACAGAAGGCTCGTATCTATTTCGAGGGTACCAACCTGTTCTGCTTCGACTCGCTCGAGGATTACGGCGTTGACCCCGAAATCGCTTACGCCAACGGTATCGACTACCCGCAGAGCCGCGTCTTCACTATCGGTTTCAACCTTGGATTCTAATCAATGCACAATGAAAAAGACTACAACAATGAAAGCAAGATATATTATCCTCTCGGCTTTTGCGGTGGCGCTTGCGGCTTGCGACAACTGGCTCTCGCCCTCCGACTCCACCTCGCTGAGCGAGCAGCAGACCTATTCGTCGGTGGCTACTATCAACAGCGTGTCCGCCAACCTCTACAGCCGTCTGCGCTACGAGCAGTCGTTTACGCAGGACAACGAGACCTACGACCTCTGTTCGTGGGACGAGGCAATCAACAACTCCGCCTATTGGGCGAACATCGGCAACAAGAATGCAGACTATCGCCAGTACTACGACTATACGCTCGTCCGCGATCTGAACAAGCATATCCGTTGCTTGCAGACCGTGGTCGGACCCGATGTCTCCGCTGACCACCGGTGCTATTTCCTTGCCGAGGCGCGTTATATGCGTGCCTACACCTATTTTGTACTGGTTTCGCGTATGGGCGGCGTGCCGCTGCTCACCGAGGTACAGGAATATACCACCGATACCAAATCGCTTGCCAAACCGCGTAACAAAGAGTACGAAATCTATGATTTCATTCTCGGCGAACTCGATTCTATTGCCACTGACCTGAACCTCGCTGCCGCAGGCACCACCACGCGTGCCACGATGGGTAGCGCACTTGCGCTCAAATGCCGTGCCGCCCTCTATGCGGGTACTATCGCCTACAACTATGACAAGAGTGCTGCCAAAGGTCTCGTACTCAGCGGTTTGGAAACAGGCATCCCCCGCGAGAAAGCCGATGGCTATCTCAAGCAGTGTATCGATGCGTATCAGTCGCTGCAGTCTATGGGCGTCTATTCCCTGGCGCCCGATTATGGCGACCTCTTCCATGCAAAGAACAACTCCGAGGTTATCTTCGAGATTGCTTACGACGGCACCAATTTTACCAACTACTTCACCTACTGGACGGTTCCGCGCAGCCTGCGTCCCGATACCAAGAGCGGCAGTTGCGTCAATCCTGTTGCCAACCTGCTTGACTGCTATGAGATGGCGGCTACCCATACCCTCGAGCCGTTCAACCCCTACAACGGGGCGAACAAAGCCGAGACACTCACGGGCGTAACCTCTTCCAACAACTCGTACCGTCTCTTCGATAGTCCCGAGGAGTTCTTTGCCGGTCGCGACCCGCGCCTTGCCGCTACGGTCATCTACCCCGGGTCGTCTTTCCGCGGTGCGGCAGTCGATCTGCGTGCCGGTCTGGCTATACCCAACGGCAGCGGCTGGACATTCAAGATGGCACCTACTATGGAGGATGTGGACAACTCCACCAACCTCAATTTCTATGAGAACCAACCTATTACGGGTGCGGAAGGTCCGCATATCACGAGCAACTATGTCAGCCATTCGGGCTTGCTTCTGCGCAAGTATGTGGACGAGACAAGCGGTTCCGAGACTACGGGCAGCAGTACGGTTCCCTATATCGTCTTCCGCTATGGCGAGGTGCTCCTCAACGCTGCCGAGGCGGCTTACTACCTCAACGAGGACGGCATCGCCGAGTACAACGGTCTCAATATGGCGGAAACTGCCCTTGCTTTGGTTAATCAGGTCCGCCGGCGTGCAGGGGGCGATGCTTTCTGCCTTACGGCTTCCGAGTTGGACCTCGACCGTATCAAGAACGAGCGCCGTGTCGAACTGGCTTTCGAAGACCACCGCTACAACGACCTCAAACGCTGGCGTACCGCCGACGAGGTATGGGAGTACAACACCTCCAACGAGCAGGCGATGACCTACGGTCTGTGGCCATACCGCGTCTATGCGCCGGGCGACGAGCGTGACGGCAAATGGCTCTTCCGCCGCGTCCTCATCGAGCATCGTGGTGCCCTCGGTATTGCCAACGACCCGATCAAATTCGACAATACCATGTACTACGCCACCTACCCGAAAGACGACGGCAACCCGCTTATCGTTACCAACCCCAACCACTAACAAGATAGGACAATGTGGAGACGAGAAAAAAGCAAACAGGCGCGGGACATGTTGTCCCGCAAGAAAGGTTTTGCCGGTTTTGTTTATTAATTAGATGTTCCATAGAAAATAATTAACGCCTGATCACACGCTGATAAACGTTCTGTTATTTCTTTAATTTTTCTTGCCGCTTGCGGCATAGGAAACAATAAATCTTACAACAATGAAAAAGTACTATATTTTTCTGATACTCTGTATTGCAGCATTGTTCTCCGCCTGCGAATACGACAACTACGACGGTCCCGAGTGCCGTTTCACGGGGCATATTACCTACCGGGGCAAACCCTATGTCTTCGATGGCAACAAGTCTGTTCTCAAGGCGGTACAGAAAGGCTTCGGCAAAAACGACGGGGGCACCTCTGTCCGTATCAACGAGGACGGCACGTTTGCCCAACTGCTCTTTGCGGGCGACTACTATCTCACCCTCGACAACCGCCAGTATCCTTTCCGGTTCGTCGATTTCCACTCTCTCGGTGCCGGTCTCGGCTATGATACCATCCCTATGACCCTCACGGGCAATGCCGAGCGTGATTTTGAGGTTATCCCCTATTACCTCATCGACTCGGTCGGTTTCGACCCGCTCAACGAGGAGTCCACGGAACTGAAAGTAACGGTGCGTATCCGCCGCAACCCCGACGAGCGTCTCCCCGAGACACTCCCGATGGTTACGCGCGTGTTTACCTATGTCGGTATCAACCGGCATGTCAACTCTGCCACCACGCTCTCTAAAGCCTCGCGCCCGCTCAAGGTTACGGATGAGGTTACGGTCAGTATGCGGGTCGATCTGTCCAAGTACCGCGATGCCACCTACTATGTCAACAACTACCGCGACTACCTCTATTTCCGCGTAGCCGTCGAGTTGGATGCCACCTATGTCGCTTCGGGCTATTACCTCCTCTCCGACCTTTACCGTGTCGATAACGTCCCCTACGTAACCAAATAACCCGATCATTCCAAGCGCGGGACATGTTGTCCCGCAAGACAGGTTTTGCCGGTTTTGTTTATTTATGGTTAATTCGTGATAATACGGCGCAAGCCGTCCGTCCCAAACCGGACTCGATAATGCCTATTTGAATAATTTTTGACCATAGTTGTCTAAAAAATTATATGGCTAATTAATGGTTAATTATATGTTCCTGAGAAAATAATTAACGTTCTTGAAATTTCTTTTATTTCTTTCATTTCTCTCGCACCGCGTAGCGTGTGCGTAGGAGATCTAACAAACGCAATAATGAAACGTTTCCTTTCCTTAACGATGCATCTCGTCTCGTTCTGCTTGTTCCTCGTGCTCGCAGGCTGTGCCAAGCAGCCGCAGGCACTCTACCAGAACCCGCTGTTCCCTAAGTGCGGTCCCGACCCGTGGGCGCTCTTCTACAACGGCAACTACTATTATATGCACACCGTCCAGAACTGTCTCCGCTTGTGGGTAACGCCCGACATCACCGATGTCCGCAATGCCCCCTGCAAGACTATCTGGACACCCACCGACTCGGCTAATATGTTCGACCTCTGGGCACCCGAGATACATCGTATCAACGGCAAATGGTATGTCTATTATGCAGCCGACGACGGCAACACCGACAACCACCAACTCTATGTCCTTGAGAACCCCAACGAAGACCCTTTCGAGGGCGAGTTTGTGATGAAAGGGCGTATCTCCACCGACCCAGGCAACAACTGGGCTATTGACGGTTCCGTCTTCGAGAACAACGGCGGACTCTATATGGTTTGGTCGGGGTGGCAGACGCGCCGTGTCAGCACCGAGACCCAGTGTATCTATATCGCCCGTATGGAGAACCCGTGGACACTTGCGTCCGAACGGGTCGTCATCTCCAAACCCGAACTCGAATGGGAACGCCATTGGGTCAACGAGAACGGTTTCACGCCCTCTTATACGATCTATGTCAACGAGGGACCTCAGCCTCTTCCCTCGCCCGACGGACGCTATATCCATATCGCCTATTCGGCAAGCGGCTGCTGGACACCCTACTATGCCCTCGGTCTGCTTACCGCCCGCACCGATGCCGACCTTCTCGACCCCGCTTCGTGGAAGAAGAGTGCCGAACCCGTCTTCCGCCAGAAACCCGAAGCGGGTGTCTATGGTACGGGGCATAACAGTTTCTTTCCCTCGCCCGACGGCACCGAGTGGTATATCCTCTACCACGCACGTTCCCACGAAACCGATCCCGCCGGTATGGGCGACACCCGCACGCCCCGTATGCAGCGTTTCACATGGGGCGACGATGGTTTCCCCCGTTTCGGCGAACCATTGCCTACCGATACCGCTTTGCCCAAACCGTCGGGTACACCGGTCGTCAAACGTACCTACCGCCCCGCAGGCGACAACATCTCTACCGTTTGGGGCGATCAAATCAATCCAGATGCTGTCCTCCCCGAGTACCCGCGTCCGCAACTCGTCCGCGACCGTTGGCAGAACCTCAACGGCTTGTGGCAGTATGCCATCCGCGAGGACTGCGACCCGCTTCCGCGCGTCTGGGACGGTGATATACTCGTACCTTTCTGCCTCGAGTCTTCTCTCTCGGGCGTAGGCAAGACCCTCCCCTACCGCCACGCACTCTGGTACCACCGTACATTCACCGTCCCGCGCGATTGGCACGGTCAGAACATCGTCCTCCATTTCGGGGCGGTTGATTGGAAAACCGATGTCTATGTCAATGGTACGTTTGCCGGCTCTCATACGGGCGGTTACACGCCTTTCTCTATCGACATCACCCCATACCTCGACGGCACCGGTGAGCAGACCCTCGAAGTGGCTGTTATCGACCCTTCCGACCGTGGCTACCAGCCGCGTGGCAAGCAGGTGGCTGACCCCAACGGTATATGGTACACCTCTGTCTCGGGTATATGGCAAACCGTCTGGCTCGAACCCGTCCCTGCAAACCATATCACGGCTGTCAGAACCATTCCTGACCTTGCTGCAAACGTCATCCGCACCACCGTCAGCACGTCCGACCTGTCGGCAAAAGACCCTCTCACTGTCACCCTTCTTGCCGACGGCAAAGTCGTTGCCGAGGCTACTGTCGCTGCGGGCGAAGAGGTGTCGCTTCCTGTGGCTCAGCCCCGTCTCTGGTCACCCGATTCGCCTTTCCTCTACGACCTCCGTATCTCTCTTGCCCATAACGGCAAGACCATCGACCAAGTGGTTTCCTACACCGCTATGCGCAGTATCGGCAAGACCCGGGACGCACACGGCATCTGGCGTATGACCCTCAATGGCAAACCGCTCTTCCAGTACGGACCTCTCGACCAGGGATGGTGGCCGGACGGGCTCTATACCGCCCCCGCCGATTCGGCACTTATCTTCGACATCGAAACCACCAAGCAACTCGGTTTCAATATGATCCGCAAGCATGTCAAGGTGGAGCCCGCACGCTGGTACTACCATTGCGACCGTCTCGGTATGCTCGTTTGGCAGGATATGCCGAGTGGCGACGTGGGCGGCAACCGGTGGGCGCAGCACTCCTACGAGGGCGGCACCGACCAACCCCGTACCGCCGAGTCCGTAGCGGACTACTACCGCGAATGGCAGGACATCATGGATTTCTGTATGTCCTATCCCTGCGTCGTTGTGTGGGTACCCTTCAACGAGGCATGGGGGCAGTTCGACACCGAAACCGTTACCCAATGGACGGCGAAATACGACCCCTCGCGCCTCGTCAACTGCGCCAGCGGCGGTAATTTCCGCCGCTGCGGTGATATACTCGACCTCCACAACTATCCTGCGCCCGCTATGTATCTCTACGACCCTGACCGTGTCAATGTGCTCGGCGAGTATGGTGGTATAGGTCTGCCGATCCAAGGGCACCTCTGGGGCAGGAACCGCAACTGGGGATATATCAAGTTCACCACCACCGGTGAGGTAACGGCGGAATATACCCGCTATGCACGCCAACTGGCAGCCTTTGTCCCGCAAGGTTTCTCGGCGGCAGTCTATACCCAGACCTCCGATGTCGAGGGCGAAGTCAACGGTCTCCTTACCTACGACCGCCGTCTCCTCAAGGTCAACCCCGACTCTGTCCGTGCGGTCAACCAATATGTCATCTCTATGCTCGAGTAATCAATCCCGTATGCCCCGTATTGCTGCTTTTTCTGTGTGTCTCCGTTGCGGGCTTGGCAAGCCCGCACACTCATATAGGCGGTGTGTAGCAAGTATATGTGATTTGTATGTGATTTGTATGTGATTCGTATGTGATTCGTATGTGATTCAGCCGTCAATCCCGATAGAATAAGCCTTCGGCGGACAGTGGCGCACAATACCATTGTGCGCGCAACCGACATCCCACTGCGCGTTGCTTGCGGGAGTCCTGTTGCACGCGCCACCCACCACCGCTAACAAAAACAATGCAAATATGAAAAAACACTATTCCAATCTTATCACCCCCTCTCCGAAGAGGGGGCAGGGGGGAGTCCTTGTAGTCCTCCTCGTATTCTTCTTGTCTTCCTGCAAGAGCAATACCCCCACTGCTCTCTATACCCTCACCAATGCCAACGGTATGGAGGTGTGTATCACCAATTTCGGCGGACGTATCGTCTCGCTCCTTGTGCCCGACCGCAACGGCACCATGCAGGATGTGGTACTCGGTTTCGACTCTCTCCGCGACTATCAGACCATCCCTACCGACTTTGGCGCATGTATCGGACGCTATGCCAACCGTATCGACCACGGACGGATCACTATCGACGGCACGACCTACTGCCTCCTCACTAACAACTATGGTCATACCCTCCACGGCGGACCCACGGGCTGGCAGTATCAGGTCTATTCGGCAGAGCAACCTGACGCCCATACCCTCCGCCTTACGCTCCACTCCCCTGACGGAGACAACGGTTTCCCCGGCAATGTCGTAGCGTCTTGCACCTACACCCTTTCCGACGACAACACCCTCCGTATGGACTATTCTGCCACCACCGATGCCCCCACGGTCATCAATATGACCAACCACTCCTATTTCAACCTCTCGGGCAACGGCAACAACGACATCCTCTCCCATACCCTTTGGCTCAATGCCTCCCGTATGACGCCCGTCGATAGCACGTTTATGACTACCGGCGAGATAGTGGACATTCCCGCAGGTTCGCCCTTTGATTTCTGGTCTGCGCCCAAACCTATCGGACAGGACATCAACGCCGATGATATCCAACTCCGTAACGGACACGGCTACGACCACAACTGGGTGCTCAATCCCCGCCGCTGCGGCACGGTTTGCCCCGGAGAGGAGGCTTCCGGCACGGACATCTATGCCGCCTATACCCATGCCGCCACGCTCTACTGCCCTGCTACGGGTATTGCGCTCGATGTACTGACTACCGAACCGGGTATTCAGGTCTATTCGGGTAATTTTCTGGACGGCACCATTACCGGCAAACGGGGTGAGGTCTATGGCTTCCGCCATGCTGTCTGCCTCGAGACCCAGCACTATCCCGACACTCCCAACCACCCCTCTTGGCCCTCAGCTACTCTCCGCCCCGGCGAGGAGTACCGTTCCACCACCTTCTTCCGTTTCTCCACCCGCTAACCGGAAATAACAGGAAAAATAGAAACTATATACTATATCCTCTATATACGATAGACCCCCTATCGCCTACCCCCCAAAAAATACGAGGCTGCCTCTCCCAAAGGCAGCCTCGTTCTAATTAATGGTTAATTAATGGTCAATTAATGGCTAATTATATGTTCCCTAAAAAAATAATTAACGTCCAATTACACGATAATTAACGTTATCGTGTTCATTATTGTTCTGTGTATTATTGTATTTTTATACATTTTATCAACTATAATACATTTTCTGTATTCTATTATTCTGTTTCTGTATATTTATTTTACCCCCCCCTATTGCATTTCCCGCAAATTGGGCGTAATTTTGCACGATTTAACGGCTGAAAGTGTTAAATTATGTCGGTTCCGTATGATTGAAGTTGTAAAATCAACGGTCAATTATATGGCTGATTATATGTGATAAAAGAAATTAACGTCTGATTACACGATAATTAACGTCAGTTCGATATAAGCATAATGGCATACTTTGCCGCCGTAGGCGAATAAGATTTATAGCAATTTATGGCTGCAAAAGCACAAATTTACTTGGATTTCTTGCCGCTTTGCGGCAAAGGAGTTTTATATCGAAATCACGATAATTAACGTCCTCTAAAGGAAACATTAGTGGTTAATTCGTGGATAATTGATGTTACCAATAGTCTGTTTTGAAACTAAAAATTAAATTCTATAGTTTATATGAAACGTTTTTATTCTTTTTTTGTTGCCACACTCTTGTTAAGCACAACCCTGTGGGCAAATAACGTCGCCAAAGTCGGCACAACCGACTACACCGACATCGCTTCCGCCATCGCCGCATGGACGACCGATGGTGGTACGTTGCAGTTGTCGGATAACTGCGACTATACGGCTACGGCTACCGCCACTATCGCCAAGGCTTCTACCCTTGACCTCAACGGCAAGACACTGACGTGGAATGTTGATGGTTCTGATGGTTCTGATGGTTCTAAAATCAGTGCCATTACCATTTCGGGTGGCTCGCTGACCATCAAAGACGATACCAAGGCGGGTAAACTTAGTTTCCTGCTTACTAATATGTCGGGGCTTCCTACGAATGGTATTGTCTATGCAGACTCAAAAGGAACTGCAGAAAGTTTCACCATTGAGAATGCCACGCTTGCATTCGATGTGCAGGCAGCAAGCACCTATAAACCCAATGGTATGAATGCAAAGGTTATACACATAAAAAAAGGGAATGTTTCGATATCCAACAGTACCCTCCTTACAAAGAACAATGCGGCTTATGCGTTGTATTTGGATTGTGCTTCTGCTTCTGTTCGTTTGGAGAAGTTTGATAACAATACCATTCGTTATGAGGGGTGTACAGCAACTAAATTGTTGGCATCGCAAGTCGAAGGCGTGCATATTGCCAAAATAGACGCAGACAATGATGTAGTATTTAATAATTGCACCATTGATATGAGCAATGTCCCTGTGCAGTATGATAAATACTCTAACAAGAAATGGAGTACGTACGCTACAACCATATATGGTCTGAATATAGCAGGAGGTACTAACAATAAAAGCAATGTTACAATAGTTGGCGGTGAATATAAAGCCCCGACAAACTCCACAAGTGCAAATGTTCGTGCTGTGACGCAAGGCACTAATATGACTATTACAATCAATAGCGGTAAATTCGAGGGAAAGAATTCGGTTAAGACCGCAACTGGTGGTATCGAAGGCGGTAGTTTCATACCTTGTCCGTCTTCCCAATATGCCAAGAGCGGTTACCATTTTACAAAGCAATCTGACGGCTACTATGTGCTGGAAGCAGGAGAGCCGTTGTTTACCATTAACGAGGAAGGCTTTACGGATGTAAATGAATTGAAGAAGTATACAGATGGCAAAGCAACGGTGATGCTGTTCACAACCAATACGTTCACTATCCCCGCAGAAGCAAATATCAGATTGAGTGTCAAGGATGTTAATACGGCTTATACTATTGTCAACAATGGTACGGTTTTGGTGAATAATGAGTTTAGTGGCAAGTTTACCAATAATGGTACGCTGAATATCTCCGAGGCTTGTCCTAATGGTGAGTTTACCAACAACGGCACTGCCGCTATATATAGCGATGGTACTACTTGCAAGAGCCTTACCAATAGCGGTACTTTGAACATAGGTGGTACCCCTCATTCAGCGGGTGATTTTACGGCAAGCACGCTGGTTAAT
Organism: uncultured Bacteroidales bacterium; assembly: GCA_934716995.1. Classification (GTDB taxonomy): domain Bacteria; phylum Bacteroidota; class Bacteroidia; order Bacteroidales; family Paludibacteraceae; genus Colicola. Next base: position 15,680 of record CAKUYO010000030.1, read on the forward strand.
ACCGGGACTCTTACGGTTTCTGCCGGTACATACACAGCGCAGCAGTACAATAGCCTTATCAAGGATAATATCGCAACAGGCTATCGTGGTTGGGCTTTGGATGCAACGAAACAGAAATATGTTGTCAATACACTAACAGCATATTATTTTGAGGTGGATGGAGTAAAATATACTAACATTACTGATGCGCTGAAAGTATGTACGGAAGCCACTCCTGTTATTCTGTGGAAGGATTATAGTAAGGGTTGTACAATTAGTGACGGAAAGGACTCTTACATTAACTTGAATGGAAAGACATGGACCATTCCTGCTACCAAGAATAATCTTGTGCTTACGCATGGTGGTTTAACTGTTTCGGGAACAGGTAAAATTGTATGTTTGTCGCATTACTCTATTTCGTTGACGGGACATGCTACAGAACCAAACTATACTCGTCTAACCATCGGAGAGGGAGTTACGCTAACCAATGACAAGTATGTAAATAAGTACATACTGATGCTTCAAAATGCCCCTTGTGGCGGTATCGTAGTGAACTTTAATGGCAAAATGGACGCCAAAGCCAACAATAAATGGTGCCATGGTTTCTATGTCAATGGTGCACTATCGTCCACTACCAATGCGCCTGTTCTCAACATTGGCGAAAAGGCAGAGATTACCATCGAAAAGGGTATTGGTGCCTATGCTGCAGGCTATGCGAAGTGGAATTTTGCGGGTAAAATGGTAGCCGATACGTGTGGCTTTGAATTGCGTGCCGGCGAGTTTACTATGACCGGCGGTTCGATTGAGGCTACTATGACTGCTCCTGCTGACGACCAGTTTAATGGTAATGGTTCCACCTCGCAGGCGTGCGCTATTGCTGTTTGCCAGCATAGTACCAAACTGCCTGTCTCGGTGATTATTGACGGCGGTTCGCTCAAAGCCTATACGCCTATCTACCAAGCCAACCCGCAGAACAACCCGCAGGAGGCTATCGACAAAGTAAGCGTAGTGGTAAACGACGCACAAGTCTTCTCCACCAGCAAAAACATCGTCTGGTCAGCCAACCAAAAGGTTACGCTCAACGGTGGTATCTACAATCTCTCGCCTGCTGCCTATGTAGCCGATGGCAAAGTGGTAGTGGACAATACCGACGAGGCTACCAAGGCAACGTATCCGTATGCTATCGGCGAGAAACAGACTGCCGTTACTTTCACCACCGCCGGCAACTGGAACACGGCTGCCAACTGGTCGAATAATACCATTGCTACTGCGGCTACTCCTGTGGTCATTGCTGCCGATGTTACTATCCCCTCGGGTGTTCAGGCACAAGCCTTGGGCATTACCGTCAATAGCGGAAAAGTCATCACTATCGAGAGCGGTGCCACCCTTATCGTCGGCAACGGCGGTCTCTCGGGTATCACCTCTGCTGCCCAACTCCTCATCAAAGACGGCGGTGCCTTGGCAATCTCGCCTGCTGTAGAGACGGTAAAAACCCAAGTGCCTTCCACTAATGAGATAAAAACCACTATCCGTGAGGTGAAAGACGACTATGCGGCAGGTAATGCAACTTATAAATATATATGGAAGAACATTGCGTTGCCGGTAACCAAAGCAAGTATGGATTTTTCTCCGAAGGGTACTTTGACATTGAACGATTGGAATAACGGTTGGCAAGCGGCTTCCGAGTTTGGTACTCCGTTCAAGGGATACCACATCACAGTACACGAGTCGGTAGAGACAACGGTAAAGAATCCGACCTATACATTCACGGGTAACTTGAACGGTAATACGGATGTTACACTTACGATGGCAAATAGAGGTTACCATTTGTTTGGCAACAGTTGGTCTGCTCCGTTGGATGTATATGAGATTCTGAACCAAATAGAGCATTACAAGAATAGTGAGGTACAGACAGGTATTAAGGTGTATATATCTGATAAATGCACTCTTGCCGGGAAAACGTATTTTGATGGTCAATATGAAGATATTACGCGTGATGGACTAAAGAATGCAGTATTTGCTAAAGATTTCAGCACAATAGGCGCACACGAGTGTTTCTTCTTATGCAGTAATGTGAATAATACGCAAATTGCGCTCAATTACGAGAAAGCGGTTTGGAATGCAGTCCTGGCATCTGCCAACACAACGGCATCTGCTCCTAAACGTGTAGTAGTGGCAAGTGATGAGAATACCGGTGTTAAAGTGGTGCTGACAGCAGACAATGAGCGTTGGGATGCTGTACGGTTGTACAAGAATGGTACTACCTCTTTGGCAAAGATTATGAACGAAGGCTCTGCTAATGTAAATATCTATGCCACAACGGAACAGGGAAATTATTCTACATTAGGTACAGAAGACTTGTTGGGAATAGAGTTGACTATTCGTACCAACGGACGCAGTAATTACACTTTGTCGTTTGACAATGTGGAAGGTGAGATATACGCTATCCAAGATTTGAAAACCGGTGCTGTTATTGAAATGTCTGCAGGTAATACCTATACATTTACCGCCGATGCGAATACCACATCTACACGCTTCCGTATAGTGGATCGCTCGGAGGTGACAACAGGTACAGATAACGTTGTGGCTACTCAAGCGACAGGTATTTATACTGTTATGGGACAATATCTCGGTGAGACGGAGATATTCGAGACACTCCCCGCCGGTGTATATATCGTTAATGGAAAGAAAGTTGTAAAGTAAAAATAAACGCACCATCTCTTCATCTCCCAAATTGGAAATGAAGAGATGGTGTATTATCATTTGTATTAGTGATGAATAATTATAATATGAAAAAGAAGTATCTTGCTCCTATTACGGAGCGTATGCAAGTAGAGACATCTTGTATTTTAAGTGGCTCCGTGATAGTAGTGCCCGGTGAAAGTGAGGGTAGTAATGGTGGTGCGCCGTCTTCGCCGTGGTAATAATTGATGATAAATTTACTTAACGTCCGTTCTATAATCAAATTGTCTCACTTTGCCGCCGTAGGCAATAAGATTTATGGCAATTTATGGATGTAAAAATCAAAGATTTATTTAGATTTCTTGCCGCTTGCGGCATAGGACCTACAACAAGAATTTCGTAGTTATGAAACACAATAGTATTTTTTTAGCATTGCTCTTGTGCTTGAGCGCAAGCGCATACTCCCAAAATAAAGTAAAGGTTACACTCACTGCAGTCAGCAATGACCGAAGCCATGCTGTATCATTAACACAGGATACAAAGTATAGTGCTACGACATTGGATCGTGATGAAATGCCTCTGTTGGTACAAGGTTACCCAAACGTAACTCTTTTTGCAGCAATGCCGTATGGCAATATGACAACGGCATGTACAGCAGATTTTTGGGGGACTAAATTGTCGTTCTATACCAATCAAAGTACGGATTATACTTTGACTTTTTCTGATCAAACCGGCGATGTATTATGGTTGCGTGATACAAAAACCAATAAAGAGTTTGCTATGCTGCCAAGTACAACGTATCGTTTTAGCATAGATGCAGACCAAGTTAGTAGTCGTGTAGGAGATGTCGTTGATCAAAAGATGGTGGAAAATCGTTTTGTCATCGTTGCCCCCTCTGCCCCTCTGCCTACCGAGTACGAGATCTGCTACCGCAACGGCTATTTGCAAATCTCCAATTACCCGGCGGATGCCGATGCGGCGATTGTGCTCTCCGACGAGAACGGCGTGGAGGTAAAGACGCTGACAATTACCAACCGTCTCTATCAGGAATTCAACCTCGCCGACCTTGCCAAAGGGCATTATACTTTCGTGGCAAACGGCAAGACACTGACTATTGGTGTACAATAAACCTCGCCTTATGAAACGGCATTTCGTACAATGGCGCCTGTTCCTCGTGGTAGCGGGGTGGCTGTGTGTGCCGCAGTGGCTTTACGCGGGCGACATCTACGCCACGTTCTGCCAGCCGACCAACTACCTCATCGGGTGCCAAATATACAATGAGTCGGGCAACTACGATGTAGATATGGGGGATGGTTCTACCACTACCCTCCATCTTACTATCGGTGCGCCTTCTTCTGTTGCTGTCAGCGATAGCATTGTCTTGGGTGGTACCTACCTGTTCGGCTGCCAAACCATAGAGGCGACCGCCTTGGGTGTGAGTACCTACACGGACAGCCTGACCAACGCTTTGGGTTGCGACTCGGTGGTAACGCTCAGCCTGCGTGTCTATGAGGCGGCTTGCGATACGCAGCGTGTAACAATCCCCGCTGCTATCTGTGCGGGCGACTCGGTAGAGTTCTTCGGCAGTTGGTACAAGTCGGCAGGCACGTATTACGACACTATCCCTACCGTTTCGGGTTGCGACAGTATCGGTACCTTGGTGCTGACCGTCAATCAGCCTACTACGGGTGATACCACCGCCGTTGTCTGTGCAGCCGACCTTCCCTACCTGTGGCACGGCTTGGAGGCAATAGGTGATACCACATACACTACCGCCAACGTTGCAGGTTGCGACAGCGTCATTATGCTGCATTTGGTTGTCAATCATCCTACTACGGGCGAGGAGACGGTTACGCTCTGTGCTGAAGAACTTCCTTACTTGTGGAATGGTCTGGAGGCAGTGGGTGATACCTCGTACACTACCACCAACGTTGCAGGTTGCGACAGCGTGGCAACGCTCCGTTTGGCAGTCAATGGCAAGTCATATCTCAATACACCTGCTTTCGACCATATAGACAGTGCCATTGTCAATCCGTACAGCAACCATTTGCTGCTGCTCAATTTCCAAAAGATAGAACCTGCCCTTGGCTGGACGAATGTGAAAGTGAACGAGCAGGATGTGGAGTGGTACCGCGAGGGGGAGACCGAGGTTCTCGGTACAGGTTTCTACTATATGAACGGCGACGGTACGGCAGAAGTGGAAGCGGGCAACTACTACGTACTTCTCCGCGCCATGGCGGATACCGAAAGCGGTTGTATGGATATAGCCCGTGCGTTCTATCGCGTGCAGGGGACGTCGCAAGCGGTGGCACCTGTGCTGCGTCCTACATCGGTGCGCCCGTCCGAGCAGTTGTGGGTGCTGAATATCAATGCCGATGAGGAGACGACCATTTGCGTCTATTCGCCTATGGGTACCCTGTTGGCTACTTATACCACCCACGCAGGGCAGTTCGCACTCCGTGCTGCCGACCAACCGGGCTACTATTTGGTACGGGTCAGCAATGCCGCACAGGATCAGACATTACGTTATGTGGTTAAATAAGGAGGAGGACTGAATGATGAAAACGAATTATACATTTGTATTGCTGACCGCCGTTTTGCTGGTCGCTATGGTCTTGCCCCTTCCCGCACAAGATAATGCCGCTGCGGATAAAGCCGCTACGGTGCCTTTCCGCTGGCAGAAAGGGGATACGGTTATGCTGGACAGCCATTATACCCGCTATCTGACGGGAGAACGTATCAGCCAATGGGTCTATAAGGTGCCTCACCAAATTCTGCAGGTGGGTACACGCCGTGCCCCTGAGGGACTGTTGCTCGGGGGCATTATGTCGTGGGTAATGCCCGAGGGCGTTATCCTCAAGGGGGCTACCCCGCGTGAGGACGGCTCCGTGCCGGTTCCTGCACAGCCCCAAGATACACCGGTGCAAACGCCTGCTTCCGAACCCGCTCCTGAGGAGAATATCCCCTCCGAGAGTACGGTCGCGGAGCAGCAACCTGAGGATCAGCCTGCCACAGAGGTAGTGCCTGCCCCGGCGCAGACAGAGAATACAGAGGAAATACGGCAGGATCAGCCTGCCGGTTCCCCAACTGCCACTCCTGCCAAGGCAACGGTTACGGAAGTTACTGCCGAACCGTCATACACGATAACCCACCAGCCGGCAAAGAGCAACTACCATCGTTTCAGTATCGGTGTACACGGCGGATATGCCAATTTCCTGCCTACTACCACCGATATGATCAATGCCAAAGGCGGTTTCGATGCGATGTTGGATCTGCAGTATGCCTACTATTGGACGAAGTTCGGTCGCAGCGTGGATTTGGGTATTCTTACGGGCTTGAGTTTCGGCTATTCGCAGGGCGGTGTGCGTGCAGGCAGTGCGTTCGACGAGACGCAGACGGTGGCGGACATCCTCTATACCCTCAAGGCGGATGCGGTGCGTGAGACCGACCTCCAACTGCAGGTGGAACTGCCCGTTATGTTCGCTCTGGTGTGCGACAACGGTTTGTTCTTCAATGCGGGCGTGCGTTTTATGCTCCCTGTCTATACACCGTTCAACCGCACTATCTCCGACCCCGACCTGACGGCTACGTTCCTCAATCTCAGTTCGGACAACAACCAAGTTACCATCCCGAACACCGTCTTTACAGGACGTTTGGAGGACAACCAACTTACCCACAAAGGCAAGAGTGCCAACCAATGGTCGCTCAATGTGATGCTCAATGTGGAGTTGGGCTACGAGTGGACGCTGTCGTCCGGCAACTCGCTTGGCTTGGGTGCCGTGCTGAACTATTGTCCGCGCAGTCTCTATGAGGACAGAACAAGCGACGGACATATTATGAACGTGGAAGCCCCTACGGCAGACGGTATGCCTGCCAAGGTAACGCTCACCACTTCCGCCACCGAGGCGTATGCCACCAAGTTGGGTTACATCGACGCGGGTGTGAAACTGGTGTACCATTTCAATTTTCCCAAGAAATTCAATTTGGAGAAATAAGGTACATATAATATATCCACCAAGAAAAGAGGTTGCCGAACAATATGGGCAACCTCTTTTTTGTTTCTTGTTTATTAAGGGGGACTCTTTCTTTTATTTCCTTAATTTCTCTCGCCCGCTTGCGGCGTAGGCAATCTTACCCCCGGTCAACTGTTCCTGTATGCTTTCGGAGTTACGCCTACGTGCGACTTGAAGAAACGGTTGAAGAACGCCACGTTGTCGAATCCGAGCGAGATGGCTATCTCCTTGATAGGCAAGGTGGTGATTTTCAGTTGCGCCTTGGCGTCGGTGAGTATGGCGTCGGTGATAATATCGCCTGCCGTGCGGTCGCTCACGCTCTTTACCGTTGAGCATAGGTGGGGCAGGGTGATGCGCATAGCCTCTGCATACTGCCGGACGTGGTGCCATTCCTGGTAGTGCTTCAGCACCATCTGGCAATAGTCCTGATAGATCTCCGTCTTGCGGTCGGTCGGACGCACGATATATTCGTCCTGCGAACGGGCATACGAGGCGTAACTTGATTGCAACAGGTTGAAGATATGTACCATACGCTCCGAGTTGAGCATCGACGGGCGCGTATTGCTTGCCTGCATCAGCAGCAATGCCATATTCTTCAACACCTCCCCCTGTTCTTCGGTTACGTGTACTATCGGTGAACGCAACTGCAATGCTGTCAGCGACATGCGGTTGTTGAATGTGTTCTTGTCGAGGAAAGACGACGAGAACAGGATATAATAGACCAGCGCATCGTCCGAGAACTCGTGTATCAGCAGGAAACTGCCGGGCTCCAGCAGCAGCGCATCGCCTTCGCGGAATGAATACTGTGTGATGTTGATCGTAGCCCGTGCCGTGCCGCGCACAATAAACGCATACACTCCGCACTTGATTTTGCACGGAAAACGCCCGTATTCGTTCATAATCTTGCCGCTGGCATCCCCTATCAGGTAGTCCACGGGGCAGTCCAGTAGCGGGATATTCTTTGCTTCTACGCTCATAGTCTTTTTTGTTTTGCGCTGCAAATATACAAATAAATTTCCGAATATTCCGCCAAATCATAATAAATCATCTCTTTTTGTGTCAAAACAGCATGTTTTTCTCTTGATTTTCGTAATAAACGGGCATATTCACTATCTCAAAACAACATCTATACACTTTATGCAACATATATAGTGCATAGAGTGTATAAAAAAGCGGCTTATCCACTGCCTAAGCACCAATTCTTTCTACGTCCTTTCTACGTCTTTTCTACGTAATTGGTATTATGAGATATAGGAATTGCTTTTTATGTTTATCTCCAAATCATTAGTGTCCCATTAAAATTGAAACATATTAAAAATCAATAAATAATTGCCCATTAGGGTCATTTTGTTCTTTG
>CAKUYO010000031.1 GCA_934716995.1 uncultured Bacteroidales bacterium
GTTACGCTGTACTGCTACAACAACCAACTATCCTCGCTTGACGTGAGCAAGAACCCTGCACTGGTTACGCTGTACTGCTACAACAACCAACTATCCTCGCTTGACGTGAGCAAGAACCCTGCACTGGTTACGCTGTCCTGCTACAACAACCAACTATCCTCGCTTGACGTGAGCAATAGCCCCAAGTTAAGTACGTTCTTTTGTTATAGCAACAAGGTCTTCACAAAAATCGGCGGCATAGACGGCTTTACGCGTGCGATTAAACAATACCAATTGTGGAAATCAACAGGCGACTATGACCTCACCGGCTATACTTTTGATACCACCACCGGCGATTTGGCATTGGAAACGGACGGTGTCGTCAAAGTCAATGCCTCCATCAACAGGCAACAAAAGTATTCAAAAGATTGGGTAAACGCAGGCATCAACAGTTGGTCTATCAAAGCCGCACAGGTAGAGGTGCATTTCGAGGACGGAACGGTCATCTCCGACAAGGCGGCTTACTATGAGAAGATAGCCCAAATAGTAAAAGACGAGAATTTGTATGAATACCCGCAGTTGTGCAAGATACATACACCGACTTTCGGGCTGCAACAGACTCGGGACAACTACGCTACGCACAAAGTGCTGCTGTGTGACAGCGGGAATAACACTCTGTGGCAGAACGGACGTGGTACTTTTGGTGTAGAATCGCCCTTAAACCACATAGATTGGAAAGCAAGCAAATCCGTTCACAAGAACTACGTTACAACTCTGCTGATAAAGTGCAGGATAGTAGTCAGTCCGAATGCGTCTTTTTACATAACCGTTGTATCTGAGAGATATTTTGCGTATGACAACAGGCAGCGGGTTGTTTGCACCAATGGGGAGTTGCAGGTTATAAACGGTGCTACGATAGTATCAGAAACGACTGACAGCACGACCAATCAAACGGAGTATATTGTGCAGTTTGATATTATGAATCAGACAAACCAATCATATTATTACGGTCAAACTTATTACCTCTTTGAGGACAAATACCCCGATGCCGCAGACCCCTATGAGACAAGGGTGCTGGCATTTGAAGAGGTGAAAGAGAATAATGAATAAGTAGTATGAAGACTAACACGATAAAGATATTGCGTGCGGTGATAGGAGTGGCAATACTCCTGCTGTTGTCGTGGGTGCTGCGTGGTTGCAAGACGTGCGAGTGCCTGCCGAGTGTTGAGTATCGGGACAGCATAGTAACCCGCTACCGGCACGACACGATACAGACCTACGAAAAGGACAGTATCTATATCCACGCCAAGGGCGACACGGTGTGGCGTGAGCGTTGGTCGATACGTTGGCGGGACAAGATTGTAGAGCGGCACGACACTATCTACTGCGACCAAGAGAAGGAGACGGTGCGGGTAGAGCGTGTTGTCCCCGCTTACTACAAAGGCGTGTCGCTGGCATTCTGGGTATTGGTGGTACTGCTGCTTGCCGCCACGGCAATCCGCATACTGATACGAGTATATCTAAAAAAGTAAACCTTATGCAAAAGAGACAACCCCGCTGCGGAGAGTGCAGCCGTTTCGGAGCAGACGCACATCTGTGCTGGTATCGCAATATCCGCCGTACCCCGCACAACCCCGCCTGCCAAGACTACGAGGAGGAATAGAAAAATAGTCGCCATCGCTGGCAGCCCTTGGCGGTTAGTCCCGTTGGCTTTACAGCCCGTGCGGAGTTGATAGCCCGCACTCGGCACAAGACAAAAGCGGTCTTTGACGTATTGAGAATAGTCGCAAAGTGGTCGATTTTGACCACTTAAACACCGACAATTTACATTTTGGAAATCGTCCTGTGGAGTAAAAAAAACTTTACCAAAATAAAAGTATTCCTTGCATATTCGGAGAAAATATCGTACTTTTGCAGCGTCATATAAAAATGATGACCTCTATACTTAGAGTAAAGTGCTGTCCGATATTGGTAAGGAGAACACTCAAAAATGGAAAGATACAGAATACTCGCACAACTTACAAATATGGTTTGCGGGTATTTCTGTATCGAAATATAACTTATCAAAACTATATGTATATGGGAAATTCAAGATTGATTTTATTTGAGTGCGGTAAAGATTTAGGCTTTACTTTGCACGATGGTCGTGTAGTCCTGCATATAGGAAACAACGATGTAGAGAATATGCGTAATGATGTACGCAAAGTTGGCAATGATTTGCGAGCAGTAATGGAAAGGAGACCACTATGAGCAAGCAAGTAAAACAGCAACGTATAGCAAAGAACGGTGGTGATATGGCTATCGAACAAACGATAGCATCGGATGACTCCCTACTGCCTGCTCCCGCTGAATTTGCTGCATATAAAGAGGTTGACCCTGCTATTGTCGGTTGGCTTCTGGAGCAGACGAAGAAAGAGCAGGAGCACCGTCATAAGACGGAGGATGACAAAATAAAATTGATGAATAAAGCCCTGAACACGGACAGAATTGTTTTGGTATTTATTTTGTGTTTGATTTTTGTGTTTATTTTACTATGTGCACTCTTTGTATATTTAGGCAAAGATGTATATGGTTCTATATTCGGAGTTTGTGGATTGATAGGTGCTGTTGTTGTGTACAGACAATTTACGAAAAAGCCACAGGGATAAACAGGGTATTCTAATTAAGGCGAAATCGCCACAATTAAAGCGACTATTCTCAATGAGTAGTCGCTTTTTGTATGCCCTTACCACAAGCAAAATCGAAAAATTATAACAATATGGAATGGATTAACATCATAGTCTCTGCGGTGTGTGCGCTGATGGGTGCACTGGGCGGTGGCAGCCTGCTCTACATCAAGACGAACCGCCAACTCAAAAAGGTGGAGGTGGTGCACAGCCAGGCGGACGAGTGGAAGCGGCTCTACGAGGAGAGCGAGGAGGAGCGCAAAGCCCTGTCGGACAAAGTGGACAAACTCTACAAGGAGCAGCACACCGACCGCAACACCATCAACAACCTCAAGTTGGAGGTGCAGAAACTGAACTGGTACCGCTGCACCATCAACGGCTGCAAAAACCGCCGTCCGCCCCACTTGTACAACCACGACGGCATAGAGGTGGAAGCCCAAACCCCGCAACAATGAGAAAGACCCTGCGCAAAATATCGTACATCGCCCGACAAGTGATAGCCGCTCCCATTCTTGCGGTGGGGCTGCTCTGTATGGGTATATGGTACATCATAACCGACAAAGACTGATAAAACACGGGTGGATGTCCTGTGGATGACGGGTGGATAGCCCATTCCTAATTCATAATTCGTCATTCATAATTAGCAATGAACCTGACCGAGCATTTTACATTGACCGAGTTTGTCCGCAGCGAGACGGCAGACCGCAATCATATCGACAACACGCCCCCGGTGGAGGTGGTGTCTAACCTGCGTGCGTTGTGCCGCAATGTCCTCGAACCCGCCCGCGTGGCTTTCGGTGCGCCTATATATGTAACCAGCGGCTACCGTTGCCCCGCACTCAACCAAGCCGTTGGCGGCAAACCTACGAGCCAGCACCAGCGTGGCGAGGCAGCCGACTTGCAAGTACGTGGAATAAAGAACCTCAAACGCCTGTACAAGATTATCCTCGACCACGGCGTCTTCGACCAACTGCTCTACGAGACCAACAAAGCAGGGGCGAAATGGATACACGTATCCTACACCTCATACGGCAACAGGCGGCAGGCAATAGACAACTACAAAGCATAATGACGATAGACGAGTTGCATACCCTTTGGGAGAAGAAGAACGGCGGGAAAGCCGCTCCCACCGAACACGCCTTGCAGGTGGAGTGCCTGCGTTGGCTGCGTGCCGCCTATCGTGATGTACTCTGCTATGCGATACCCAACGGAGCCTATACGACCAAGACGACTGCCCGCAAGTTGGTCGCCGAGGGCGTGTGCCACGGCATACCCGACCTGTGCATACCCGTGGGCAGGAACGGCTACCACGCCCTGTATATCGAAATGAAGAACGGCAAGGCGGGCAGGCTGTCGGAACACCAGAAGGAGATTATCCCCCGCCTCCAAGCGTTTGGAAACAAGGTGGTGGTATGCAGAACGCTGGAGGAGTTCCGCCGAGAGATAACCAACTACTTAACCCTGCAACAATAACCAACAAGAAACAATCGCTTTTGGACGCTATCATTGACCTCGGTATCGAGTGCTGCAATATGGATAGCCACGGCACACCGCTCACACGGGACATCATTCTCGGCAAAGACAAGCATGAGAACGTGCAGATGACGCGCACTATCATTGTGAACCAAATTCACCTGCTGGGTTACACCCACAGCACCATTGCCATCAAGTTCGGACGGACAACGCAAGCCGTCTGCAAGATACTTAACGACGCACACCCCGCGTTCTATGCCACCTCCGCCTGCTACCGCCTCGCCACACGCGAATTGAGCGCACGCTGCGAGGACTACCTGCAAAACCTGTAACCAACCACCAACTAACCTATAAGCAACCACCAACAAAGTGCGTTGCTTTCTTTTTGTCCGTTCCGACAATCGTCCGTACCTTTGCACCGTGATTGCAATACACGCCAATGGCGAAAGGTACAAGACGCCACAATTCTGCTAAATTCATTCAGTATGGAAATCAAAGATGCAAACGGAAACACCCACAGCGTAACAGGCGCAGGGCAGGGAACGTACAACACGGTAGCAGGTTCGCTCGGGCTTGCAAGTTTTCTCGGTCTCGGTAACAACGGAGGCGGACTGGGTCTGTTCGGCGGCAACCGACAGGACTATGTCAGCCAGCAGCAGGCGGAAGCCAACAAGCAGATTGCCTCGTTGGAGATGGACAAAGCCCTCCTCGCAAGTGAGAAGAACACCACCCAGCAAATCCTCGAACTCTACCGCTACGAGGACACCAAGCGGGAACAAGACCGCGCCCGCTTCGACGCTATGCAAAAGGAATACACGAGTCTGATCACCGCCGAGCGTGAAGCACGCTTGTTGGCAGAGAAAGAACAAGCCGTATTCAATGCCAAGGCAACGCAGGGACTGTCCAGCACAGCGGCACAAATCGCTGCTATGCAGCAAGTGTTGAACAACATCACCACCTCGGTCATCCCGTCCAACAAGGTATGCGACACGGGGTGCGGTTGCGGTAACAACTAACAACGACGGCTATGCACAGTAACGTGGAGATACTTTCGGCGGTTGTCGCCAAGTGGCTGCAACCCCTCGTGGCTACCATTGCCGCGTCCAAGATAGACAAGATACCGTTCCTTGCCAACATAGAGAGCAAAATCAAATCGACGGGGTGGGTGCGTCCCGACTGGAGTATTACATCGGAGTTGTCGCCATTTATACCAAGCGTGGCACAGACCTTTATCGAACCTGCGCTGCGCAACGCAATGGGCAACATAGCAGACGACCAGATACCCGCCTTTGCTTTCGGTCTCGTGGATACGGCTATCGAAAACGGCTCGTTGGAGATTTTGGACGGCAATGTCAAGTTCGACAGGGACGACCTGCAACGCTTGCGCCGACTGCTCGAACTCAATCTCCCGTTACCTGCACAGCTATATCAAGTAAAAGAGGACTAAACTATGATTACGCTCAATTCAATCAGCACCACGGCTATTGCAGCCGCCACAGGCGCAGCCGTGCAGGAGTTCGCAGGTATCGTCAATCAACGGCTCTGCAAGTCGGTATGCACCAACCAAAGCATACAACCCACCGTCAACGTTACTTACTCCGTGGATAAGACCTACACGAGCGGCACGACCACCTTTGTGCGTATCAAAGCCACTGGCACTATCACCTACGTGCCGAAAGGGCGCAACGGGTGCAGCACGCTCTCACAGTCATTCACCGAGTACACTACGCTCATATTCTCCAACTCGGCAGCCACCGCCGCCCCGACTATCTCCCTCGTACAGGGACTGTCGTACGGCTACTTGTCCGATGTGGCTTGCCTCACGGCAAACCGCTACGAGGTCGCTACCGAGGTAACAGTAACCACAACCTACGCATAGCCCTATGAAAGCGATAGAGACTATTCTTGCGTGGGTACAGGAGAACAACCCCGACCTGTACAACCGCTATTGTATGGAGAAGCACGAGGAGGAACACGGCGCACATTTCGACAAAACGTTTGCCACCAAGGCAGTCGCCGAGATGTACCATACCGCTCCCGATGGCTCGAAGCGTTACGGAGAGCGGTGGACCATCGATGAGGTGAAAGCCGCTGTTGAACCGTTCCGAGGACGAATGCACGACAAGGACAACTACTGGGACGCTTATGTGGCAGTCCATATGTGGTGGCACGACCTCGGTCGTAACTACAAACAGCGCGACCCGAACAACTACGAGGCGGCACTCATTGAGGACGCTGTTACGTGGGCATTCTGCGACGAAGACGCTCCCGACGGCAAGATTTGGCACTATATACAATCTATGAAATAGGCAATACGCCTATGCTGAACAGGAGTGCAACAATACACCCAGACAAGCCATAGCCAAATCCATAAAAAGCGGCTCAAATCTTGCCCTATACGGCATAAGTCGTCATAATGTCGGCAATACAAAATAAAAGAAATGCTATAACTTACTGATGATTAGTAATGTTATAGCATTTCTTTGTAGCCCTGCCGAGAATCGAACTCGGATCTAAGGTTTAGGAAACCCGTATTCTATCCATTGAACTACAAGGCCGCTTTTCAATGCACAATGCGTAATGCATAATGCGCAATGAACAGCATATTTATATTTTATTTATCTGCTGCAACGGGAGGGAAACTCGCCGTACTGCTCAAAGGTGTAGTTGAGGAAGTCGTTGAGCGGTTTGGCGGCGGAGGCGATGTCTAATACATGCTCCAAAAAGTCGGGCGAGCAGACTTGCTTGTCGGTGAGCGGTGTGCTGAACGTGAACGACTTGCGTTTGAGCCAATCAGCATGCACAAAAGCGGGGTCAAAGCCCTGCGGCACTTTCTTGAGCATATCATCGGTATCAAAATCGGTGAAGTACCGCTTGTATTCCGGTGCTGCCATAATATCCTCTATCTCGTCGTAGTTTGCCTCAATCTCTTTGCGCAGGGTCTTCAGCAACTCGGGCGACGGACACCATATCCCCGCAGCGAACATACAATGTCCGGGCTGGATATGCACGTAATACCCGCCGTGCATGGATTTCTTGCCTCCGTGCGCCGCAGGGAATACGCCGAACCACTCTTTGTAGGGGCGTTTGTCCGCCGAGAAACGCACATCGCGATAGATACGCCAGATACAATCTTTCGGCTGCAGCCCCGCAAGAGTAGGGTCTATTCCAGTCAGTCCTGCGAGGTACGCCTCCGTAAAGCGCACGAATTGTGTGTAACTCTCTGTGTACCAATCCTTGTGGGCGTGGAACCAATCGCGGTCGTTGTGCAGCGACAACTCGGACAGGAAGTCCAAGGGTATGCGTAAATCGAAATCAGCCATTTTATCGTAACAGTTTGGCAATACAATCCCGCAGCGAGTCCGTCCAATAGGGAATCTCGATGCCGAAAGTTTGTTTTACTTTTGCCTTGTCCAGCACGCTGTAGTGTGGACGCGGAGTCTTGTAGCGGTACTCCGACGACAGAATCGGACGCACGCGGCAGGCGATCTTCTGCCCGTCGGTCAGTTGGTTGTAGAGACGGTGTATCTCGACCGTAAAGTCGAACCACGAGCAGACGCCCTCATCGGTGAAATGATAGATACCGGCATACCATTCGGGGGCTTCGATAGCGGCAAAAATAGCGGCGGCGAGGTCGGCAGCACAGGTGGGGGTGCCTATCTGGTCGAACACGACCCCCAGATCATCCCGTTCCAAGCCGAGGCGGATCATTGTCTTGACGAAATTGTTGCCATAGGGAGAATAGAGCCACGCGGTGCGGAAGATGATAGCCTCGGGGCATAGCGACAGCAGCCGTTGCTCACCTTCGTATTTGGTGCGTCCGTAGGCGGTACGCGGTGCTACGGGGTCGCCCTCCCTGCAGGGTATCCAGCCCTCGCCTGAGAAGACATAGTCGGTACTGACGTGTATCACTTTGGCACCGGCACTCGCCAAGTTTGCCACCGCCTCGGCATTGATGAGGCGTGCTGTCGGTTCGTCTTCCTCCGCCTTGTCCACATTGGTGTAGGCGGCACAGTTTACAATTAGATCAATGGCATTGTCCCGTACAAACGTATGCACGGCTTCGCGGTTGGTGATGTCCAACTCGGCTACGTCCGTGAAGAAATATGTGTGATCGGGGTGCTGTGCAGACAGGTTCCGCATTTCGTTGCCCAACTGACCGTTCGCACCGGTGATAAGGATATTCATTTTAATTATGAATTATGAATGACGAATTATGAATTATGAATTATGAATTAATTGCAGGGTATGTTCTATTTTTCGGAGCAGGAAAGTCTTTCTATCCTATGCGCATCCTAAGCGCATCCTCCTTACATCCACCTTACTTTTCTATATACAAGAAATGTTCAATTTTGCTATACTCTGCTTTTCATTACGCATTACGCATTGACTAAAAGGGATTGTTCAAGTCTTTGAGCAGGGGGTGTTTCTTGTCTTTGTCGCTCAGGATACGCGCCTCTGCAGGGACTTGCCAGTCGATATTCAAATCCGGGTCGGAAAGCAGCAATCCGCCGTCCGTCTCGGGATGGTAAAGATTGTCGCACTTATACGTAAAAACCGCAGTCTCGCTCAATACCGAAAAACCGTGTGCGAACCCGCGCGGGATAAAGAACTGACGGTGGTTGTCCGCCGACAACTCCACGGAGTACCACTGCCCGTAGGTAGGGCTGTCTTTGCGCAGATCGACCGCCACATCCAATACTTTGCCCACCATACAACTCACCAATTTCGCCTGTGTATAAGGCGGACGCTGGAAATGCAGCCCACGTACCACGCCATACGACGAACAGGACTGGTTGTCCTGCACGAATGCCGCATCGATCCCTGCCTCGCGGTAGCGTTGTTCGTTGTAGGTCTCTACAAAATAGCCGCGTGCGTCGCGAAATACTTGCGGTTCGATAACCACAAGGCCTTCGATAGGTGTTTTCAGTATGTCCATTGCAGTTTTGCTTGATTTGTCTTTTTACGCCTTTCCGTAACTCTCCTATGTTTTCTGTCCCTGTCTGTTTTCGGAAAGTGCCTGCAAAGATACTAAAAAAAAATCATCCCTGCAAATCTACAAGGTGAAACGGAATGTAAGGCGGATGCTGTTTTTCTGCCAGCCGGTCAGTCCTTCGGTATAGGTAAGACGGCGCACATAGTCTATACGAATGAGTTTGAATATGTTTTCCAATCCGACTGTCATCTCCATATAAGGCCAGTTCCCCAGGACGCGGCTTGTCTCGGGAAAGACATAGAGGTTCTCGTATTTGGTGGCGGGGAAGGAGGGAGCGGCTTCGGTATCGGTATGTGCATACTCGTTGAGCAACAGCGGGTTATTGCGTTTGCTCACACCGCCGTAGATGCCACTGAACGAAATCACTTCACGGAGTTGCAGGCGGTTGATACCGGGAATGCGGTTGAGTATCCAGCCTTTCAGGTAGTAGGTGGCATACAATGACACGTACTTGTCGAACAGAAATTCCATCGGCTGCATCAGGTTGAACGAGTTGAGCGCCAGCAGAAAAGACTGGTTGCTACTGGGTACATACAACTTGGTGAAAGGCACCTTGTTCCATTCTATACCCCCCTGCAAGCGCAGATCAATATGCCCGAAAGAGGACAACCAGAAGCGTTTCTCTGCCGTAAAGGCGGTATAGTTGTAGAAAAAGCGGTCGTCGGTATAACCGAATTGGTGGCTCAACGAGATAACAGGCGCATCGCGCTCCATATTGAAGAACGCCTCCTTGCCTATCCGGTTGCAACTGGCGAAATCGCCCGGCGCATAGCGCAATTCCACCCCGACCTGATAATCGTTGAATGTCTTCACGGGTATTGCGGTATAAGAGCCGTCCGGCTGTATGCCGGTGATACGCTGATAGGACAGCGTCCCTGCCGCCTCGTTGTTCTGATACTGCGCCCACGCCTGTATGCTGAACTTGTTCGGCCACTCTTTCTGGTAGCGGAGTTTGGCGGTATGAACATACTGGAACTGCCGTAAGGGCGTATTGGGCATCAGGAAAGAAGACATAAAAAGGTGGTCGCGGTCGAGCATGCTGTAAATCTGCCCCGGCACCTCCACATCATATTGCCCCGACAGATACAGTGCGTGGCGCACCGGTTCATAGGGATGGTATTTCTTTTTGTTGAAAGAATAGATGAACGTGGCATTGTACTTGGGACGTAGGTCTTTGCACCCGAAGGCGGCATACGTATAAAAGAAGAAATGGGGGTGGAGATTCGCCGTGGAAAGGCAACCTACACGCAACCTCACCCCCTCCAGCGGATTGTAATGGATGGTGTTGAAAACGGGACCGATGTCAATCTTGCTTTGGGCGGGGTTTGATGCCGTGGATATATATCCGGAGAAGCAGGTCTCGACCGTCCGCACCAATCCGGTAAAAACCGGTACGCGGCGCAACTCCGTCACCAGACTGTCCATCACCGATTCTTTGGCGGTCAGCGGCTCGGGACGCATTTCTTTCCAATCGTCCCGCTTGTATTTATGCACGCTGTCGGAGATCATCACATTGCCCGACATTCTGCCGAATACCGACTTGTCCGCCTCTTGTCCGACTACATAGTCGCTATAAATACGCGCCTGATGGGCATACAGTTGGCGTTTCTTGGTAAGGACATAGAACTTGGCAAACAAGTCCTGTTTCCAGGGTATCCACGTGCCGTCCATCAGTTGCGTGTACGACTGACGGATAGAGAAATCGCTGACAAAGTTGAGATTGATACGTTTCGGTACCGCCATGGTATAACTCTTCAACTTGTACGTACTGTCGTTGACTATATAGAGGTGTCCGGTAAAACTGTAACTCTCGCTGTTTTCCGGCACAAACGCCAAGTCGATACACTCCACTCCGTCCATCATCAGCGTATCCTGGATGTAGTATTGGTAATAAGATACTGCCAACGAGGAGGACAGCGGGCTGACGAAGCGGTTCTGCATAACGGCGATATTGTCCTGATAGATATCCACCTCTTTGAACATTGCCTCCAGGTCGGCTGTCAGGCTTTCCATCCGCATCACTTCTTCCAAGCCCTGTACACGCTGTGCCTTGATGTATGTCTTGCCCAACGACGAACCTTTTCCTTTCTTATACAGGTCGGACAACTCTTCGCGCAAATCAATGGTCAGCACGGGTGCCGAATCAAACATAGAGGTATCTATGTAGTTCTGCATAAAGAGGAACTGCTTCCAGAACTTGCTCTTGTTGAAATCGAAATTGAAACTGTCCACCGCAAGGGTGAGTTTCTCATAGGCTTGCACCTTATACGGTTCCCCGCCGCGTATATTGGCGCTGTCCTTGTTGGCAATCACCTTGCGAATGAGTTCCACGGCGGGATTCTCTTTGCGGCGGTATTTGCGTTTCTCCTTGGAGGACTTGACTACCACATCCTGCAACAGGTAGGCATCAGGGTGCAGGATTATTTCCATCTGTTCCTTCAACTTGCCGGTGGGAATGGAAACGGGCTTATAGCCCATCATCTGGAACGCGAGTGCCTTGTATTGCGGCAGAAGTGCTATCGAGAAATTGCCGTCCAAGTCAGACGTGGTACCTACTGCGGATCCCTCGTAGTAGATCTGCACAAAAGGCAGCGCCTCCCCCGTCTCGGAGTCGGATACGCGCCCCGATATGGCATCCGCCCATGCTGTCGCACTGCACGCCAGCAAGAGCCACGCAAGTATATAACGCGAGAACTTCATTCCTTGTTTTCAGACGGGCAGCGCGTCTTGGCGCGGAACACCACAAACTCCTGAAGCACAAAGTTGAATATACCGGAGAATACCAATGCCACGATATTGCATATCAACACATCCCATGCAAACAGGCGTTGCAACAACAGCAGAAAGCCCATTTTGACGGCAAAGCCGCTCAGACAGGATACGTTGTATCCGAAGAAACGGAAGACTTTATATTTCAGAGACTCACCCGAAACACGGTTGTGCCATACAAAATGACACGCCACCACATAATTGGTCAGTACCGCACCCTCAAACGAAATGGACGGGGACAGCAGGTACTGCCCGAAATAATCGGTGAACAAGTAGTGGGAACACACCCACAACAATAACATATCCACCGCAGTACCACATAAAGTGGATACGGCAAACTTAATATAGTTGAGCAGGACTGCTTTGCCACTCATGACCGCTTAGTTGTGCTTTTTGAGCGGGTCTAACTTGGCAAAGTAGCGGGCATCCTTGATGAAACTGACCAGATACATCAAAAACATTACCACGAACAATACAATACCTACATAATCAAGCACATGCAAAACGATCTCCTTCCCAAAGAGCGTCAGCGGGGTAGCGATGGCCTGCAACGCGGGGCAGAAGAATATAACGGCATTGACCAGAATAATGGCAAGGCGCAGTTCGGTAGGTCCCATCTTGGCATAGGTCAGTTTGAATTCGCTTTTCAAATGGGCATTAATCGCCACATACACCTCCAGCATCAAGTATGCCACCATTACCAGCATAGCCACCGACAGGTGCATCCAAGGAGACAATCCCACCCCGAAAAATACCGCCAACTGGCAAAGCATATCGGTATTGTGGTCCAGATAGTAGCCGTACAACGGACGTTGCGTATCGCGTACACGGGCAAGCGTACCGTCCAGCGAGTCGCCATACCAGTTGATAACCAGCCCCGCAGATGCCAGCCAGAGATAGGCAGGGCTGAGTATGGTAAGTGCAAAGCCGAGACCGGTCAGAACCGCACCGATCACGCCGACAATGGTCAGCATATCGCTCGTAACCCAACGCGGCTGACGCTTGGCCAACCAGACAAGTGCTTTCTTCTCCGCACGATTAAGAATAGAAGTCTGAACACGCACGGCTTGTTTGCGCGGTGCCTGCTCACCGGTAGATGTTGTATGCTCCATAGTCATATATTGTTCTGTTTTTAATACTAAATTTTGTTTCTTTCAAACGAGCGCGCAAAGTTACGAAGAAAAATCGGTTTGTGCAAATCAAAAACAGAAGCCGTCTTAAAAAGAATATAGCCCGCTTCGCAGTGGGCTATATTCAATCAAAATCTTATATTATGTATTATATTGGTGTCTTTTGTTGCGGAGGATGGGATCGAACCACCGGCCTTCAGGTTATGAGCCTGACGAGCTACCACTGCTCTACTCCGCGCCATCTATTTCCTTCCGCCCGAGGGCTGTTTCGGAAATCGTTTGCAAAGGTACGGCTTTTTTTTGATATGTGCAAATTTTAGGGATAAAAAATAATGTAATTCGGAATAAAACATATAATTTAGCCATTAATTAGCCATTAATGTTATCCCTGTGAATTAATGGTTTAATTATATGGTCAATTATATGTTTCCAAAAAGGAATTAATGTCCAATCGTTATGTCTCTTGTTGCGGCAAAGCGGTTGCCAGAACGGCTCCGTCCGCCTGTACGTCGAGGATGCATCTGCCTCCGAACCAAAGCGGGTAGTTGCAATCGCCATGTCCGGCAGGAAAACCGAACAGGACAGGGAAATTGTAGTCCTCGACCGCCTCGCGGACAGTCTGCATTACGGAGCAGCCCATAGCGGGGTCGTCGTAGCAGTCGGTGAATTGCCCTACCACCAGTCCGCCAATGCGGTCGAATACGCTCGACAGGCGCAGGTTGTTCATCATACGGTCGATGTGATAATGTCGCTCGGCGATGTCTTCGATAAACAGCACGGGTTTGTCCTCCCGTTCCGCCGGCAGCACCGTCAGTCCGCAGGGGGTTCCCTGTAAGCCGTAGAGGACGCTCAAGTTGCCGCCGATGAGGGTGGAACGTATTTTTCCTATGCGGTTGAGCGGGTGGGGCGGCAGGCTGTAAGCCGGTGCATCGCCCGCTTGCGCGGGCTGCAGGGTGCGGCGCAGCAGTTGCATAGAAGCACAATCTGTCTCCCACGTGGCTATATGTTTGCACATCGGGGCGTGGAGCGTGGGCATATTTTGCTGAAACGCCAATGCGTGCAGACAGGTGATGTCGGAGAAACCGATAACAGGTTTGCTTACCACCCCCACACGGTCGATGATCCGTTGCAAGCCGTATCCTCCGCGCGAACAGAGCACCATATCCACTGACGGGTCCTGCATTGCTTCGTGCAGGTCGGCAAGACGTTCCTCGTCCGTCCCGGCAAAGCGTCCCGCCTTGCTGCGGGCATAGTGTCCTTCCGACACCGCAAAGCCCCACTCGCGCAGGCGTGCGCGCGCGTCATCTATATAGGTGGGTTCTATCGCCCCCGACGGGGAGACGATACGTATATGAGGCCGGTTGTCAAGCATACATTTTTCCGATTATCCAATTGACTAATCGTTTGGGCAGCAGCCAGTTCAGCACAAAGAAGAAACGGTACAACGCCCCGCCGGTGTATTGCGGGCGCGGGCAGCGGCACGTGGCGATACGGTAGAAATCGCGTGCCATCGCCTCGGGCGGCATACCCGTGCGCTCGTCTTTCTCCATTGACCGTACGGCTGAATGGATATGCGGATAGACCGCAGCCCCCTCTTCGCTTTTCTCCCGCGCGGCGGTGAAACCCGTGGACACATCGCCCGGCATCAGTACGCTCACCGAGATACCGTATGCCCGCACCTCGTTTTGCAATGCCAACGCCAAAGCGTTGATTGCCGCCTTGCAGGCGGAATAGAAACTCTGGTAGGGAATACTCAGCACGGCGGCTACACTGCCGGTGAAGATGATCCGTCCGCTGCGTTGTTTGCGCAGTGTCGGCAACACTGCCTGTACCACTGACACCGCTCCGAAGAAATTGACATCGAACTGCTTTTTGGCATCAGCCATAGCGGTGAACTCCACCGCACCCGAGATGCCGAAACCTGCATTGGCGATCAGCACATCAATGTGGTCGGTCTGCCGCAGCACTTCGGCGACGGCGTTGCGCACGCTCGTTTCGTCGCATACATCGCACGGGATATGGGTGATATGGGATTCGCTCTGCCCGTGGCGGCTCAGTTCGAACACCTGCCAGCCGCGCTCGGCAAAAAGCAGGCATGTAGCCCGTCCGATTCCCGACGAACCGCCTGTAAGTACTAATGTTTTCATAAAGCGATAGGGTTGCCTAACAGGTTATACCATACGCCGTCCCGCTCGATGATGATCACACCGTTGCGCAGCACTTTGCGGGCGGGAACGCTCTGTTCTTCCGCAGCCTCTATGCCGGTCTCAGTCTCGCACGGGCAGCCCGATTTCCTGTCTGCGGGCAGGTCGAGATAATCGGCATCGTAGGTATTCTTCAGGTCGGCGAGTACTACGCTCTGCCCCTTGCGGTTGCCCCATATATACTCCGCCAGGCAGGGATATTCGATAAACGGATTGCGGTTGTGCTGAAAGCTGCTCACCGCATCCATACGCTTCAGTTCCTTCTTGCTCACGGGATCCTGGCGGTGCCATTGGAGCAGTACCTTTATCTCCCATGGCTGGAACTCAAGGTAATTGTCGTTCTGCATGGCAAAGCGCGACCCTACATCCTTGTTGTCCAACCGCCAACCGCTGTATTTGCTGCATACGGCGTCGGGATTGCCGTTGATGTCGCGCCCGTAGCAGGTAGCCATATAGAAATAGGCGCGGGCGAAATCGCCCTTGTACTCGTCTTTGGGTTCAAAGACCCAGAAATCCGTTTTCAGGGAGTCGTGGTATATCTTGCCTACCCGCAGCGACCCTGTACCCGACTTGATATTCTTGGTAGGAACGCCTAACGGATAATTGCTGCGCGAGGAGTTGGCTTGCGAGTTGGACGGATTGAGGTGGTAACAGTCTTTGTAGGCGTCGTTCTCCGCACCGCCCCACCACGACTTGGCAAACGAGTGCTCTATGTTGCAGCCGCTTGCAACATCTCCAGGGGTGTCGAGTTTCTTCCAATCATCGCAGTACATATCCTCGCAGTAGCCGTTTTCATCGCGGTCGGCATAGTAGAATACCTCCCATGTACGTCCCTTTCCGCTGCCATACGGAATGACTGTGTGCTTGCGGATAATGGTTTTGAGGGTGGTTTTTAGTTCGGCATCGTGTGTACCGTCGATGCGGTCGTAGTAGCCTGCAGGCATTGTCTCTGCGAATAGCAGGAGCGGCAGGAGGCTGAAAAGGAATAAACCGGTTTTCTTCATATAAATATATAATAGGTCAGATAGGATTGCAAAGATACTGCAAAATCGGCAATACCGCAAATAATATGCATACAAAAAACGCCTGATACATTGTATCAAGCGTTTCCGTGTAGCGGGACCCGGGATTGAACCGGGGACCTCATGATTATGAATCATGCGCTCTAACCAGCTGAGCTATCCCGCCATCCGCCGTAGCGGAATCAACATATGTACACCATTACTACTTTCTCACGAAAGCGGGTGCAAAGATACAACAAAAATTTGACATAGCCAAAAATAAGGCACGTTTTTTGTGTTTTTGTGTATAATTCCCAACCTAACCTAAGGGTAAGGACAGGGAAACCATAGGGGAAATATACAAACAATGCATTGTATTTGTATATGGAAAAGTCGGGTGGATGTCCGGTGGATGACGGGTGGATAGGCTCTTCTTATTATGCATTATGCATTGTACATTATGTATTTTCTTTTTGCATAATTGCCAAAAAAACGGTACTTTTGCAGCAGTTATTTTCTTAACGCCGTAGGCGGTAAGATTTAAGGCAATTTATGGATGTAAAGGATAACGATTTATTTGGATTTCTTGCCGCTTGCGGCAAAGGAGGTTCTTTACAACGATAATTAAATACATACAAATATGAGTAAAGCATTACTGATGATTCTCGACGGCTGGGGAATCGGAGACCACACCAAAGCCGATGTTATTTATTCCACCCCCACGCCCCATTGGGACGCCCTGCTGGCGAAATATCCGCACAGCCAACTGCAAGCCAGTGGCGAGAACGTAGGTCTGCCCGACGGACAGATGGGCAACTCCGAAGTAGGGCACCTCAATATCGGTGCAGGGCGTGTAGTATATCAGGACCTGGTAAAGATCAACCGTGCCTGCAAGGACGGTTCAATTATGAAAAATCCGGAAGTGATCAGTGCTTTCCAGACCGCCAAAGAGAGCGGCAGGAAACTGCACATTATGGGTCTGACTTCCACGGGCGGCGTCCACTCGTCGTTCGACCACCTCTTCTATCTCACCAAGATCGCCAAAGAGTACGGGCTCGACGGGCGCACGTTTGTCCACTGCTTTATGGACGGGCGTGATACCGACCCCAAGTCGGGACTCGGCTTTATCGACCAACTCCAGGCACACCTTGCCGAGACTTGCGGCGAGATTGCCTCTATCCAGGGGCGTTTCTACGCCATGGACCGTGACAAACGATGGGAGCGTATACGTGTGGCGTACGACTGCCTTGTCAACGGTATCGGACACGAGAGTGAAGATATGCACGCTGCCGTACAGGAGAGTTACAACGAGGGGGTTACGGACGAGTTTATCAAACCGATCGTACACGTGCGCAACGGCAAACCGCTGGCAACCATTGAGGAAGGCGATGTGGTGATTTTCTTCAACTACCGCAACGACCGCGCCAAAGAGATTACTGTCGTTCTCACCCAGCAGGATATGCCCGAGCAGGGTATGCATACCATTCCGAACCTGCACTACTACTGCATGACCCCTTACGACTCGTCGTTCAAGGGTTTGCATGTGCTGTTCCCCAAAGAGAACGTGCACAACACGTTGGGCGAGATTGTATCCAAAGCGGGTATGAAGCAGTTGCGTATTGCCGAAACCGAGAAGTTCGCCCACGTGACGTTCTTCTTCAACGGCGGCCGCGAGTCGGAGTATCCGGGCGAGGAGCGTATCCTTATCCCGAGTCCGAAAGTGGCTACCTACGACCTCAAACCCGAGATGTCGGCACCCGAGGTTACGACCGCGCTCTGCAACGCCCTTGATACCAGGAAATACGACTATATCACCCTCAACTTCGCCAACGGCGACATGGTAGGGCATACGGGTGTTTATGCGGCTGTGCAGAAAGCCGTTGAGACCATCGATACTTGTGTGGACAAGGTGGTTACCGCTGCGCTGAAAAACGACTACGAGATCATCATCATTGCCGACCATGGAAACTGCGACCACGAGATCAACGCCGACGGTACACCCAATACCGCCCATTCGCTCAACCCCGTGCCGTTTGTCTATGTAAGCAACAATCACGTGAATGCCCGCGTGGAGAATGGTATTCTCGCCGATGTCGCCCCGTCGCTCTGCCACATTCTCGGTTTGCAACAACCTGCCGAGATGACCGGTCATAACCTGATCAACGACTAAGGTCTCAGAAACCTTGCTTCCAATCTTAATGCCACCCGGCTGACCTGCAAAGGTCAGCCGGGTGGCATTGTATCGTATCAACCACGTACAAAAATGTTGCATCCGCTTGGTATTGCAACATTTTTGGCGCACTTTGAGAGCATAATCACCCCGAAAGTCGGAAATAAGTTGTACTTTTGCCGTGTATTTAGTTAGTTAAAAGTATTGGATGTTGAAAAGATTGCATTAATTAGGTTTTGATTTTGGTATTGGTCTAAGGCAGGAATATCTTCATGAGAAGTATTCCCGCTTTTTATGTATTTGTTATCAAAGGTTTACGGTAGGTGCCGGAAATTAAAAAGTATATGCCAAGCGGTCATTTTTATTTGGCGGTATGCCGAAAAAGGCGTATCTTTGCGCCGATTTATACTATGAATAATACTATTTTTGTTGCAATATGATGAAACTATTTTGCAATAGGTCGGTACGAAAACATATCTTATATGGTGTGCTGTTTGTTGCAGGAACGGTTGCTGCCGCTATATTCTGTGGTTGCAGCCGGCATAAAGCCGAGACGTTTGTTGTGGGTGTGAGCATCGATTTCGATGACGTGTGGCACAACAAGATGCTTGACGAAATAGAGCAGGAGGCGGTGTTGCACCCCGAGGTTCGTCTGCGTATAAGCAATGCCTGCGGAGACTATGCGTTGCAGGGAGAGCAGATAAAGACATTGGTTGACAAGGGCGCAGACCTGCTCATCATCGGTACGGGCGACCCTGCGTATGTGGCGGGAGCGCTGGATTATGCCGCCGAACAGGGTGTACCGGTGGTAATCAATTCGCACAATCCCAAGGTGGACACTTATACGGCGTATGTCGGTACGGACAACCGTGCGGCAGGGCGTATGATGGGCGAGTATCTGGAGGAGCACGCCCGCAAGGCAGGCTGTACGGCGGGACACCCGCTGCGGGCGATAGAGGTGGTCGGTACCATGGGTTCGCCCGCTGTGGACGAGCGGTACAACGGTCTGCACACCTATATACAGAACCATCCCGAGGTGGAGATTGCCGCCGTGGCGAAATGTGTATGGCAGTATGATGAAGCCCGGCGGCAGGTGGACTCGCTGCTGCACAGTCTGCCGGATATAGATGTGATCGTGGCGCAAAGCGATATTATGGCGTTTGGCGCATACGACGCGGGTAAGTCCTGTTTCCCCGACCGGAATTTTCATATATTGGGTGTGGATGCCTTGAGCGGACAGGGAAGCGGGGTAGAGGCGATACTGGAAGGCAAGATAGAGGCCTCGATTACCAACGTGAGCCGCGGCGATCTGCTGGTGCAGACGGCGTGCGACATATTGCACGGCAAACCCTATACGCGTGACGTGTTCCTGCAGCCTGTACTGGTTGACCAGTCCTCCAAGCGGCTGATGATGCGTATGTCGGAGGAAATCAACAACGAGGGCAAGGTCATCAAGACGATGCAGATGCGTATGGACGGTCTGTGGGGCGAGGCGGATATGCTGAAAAATACCAATCTGGTGCTTACTTGCTGCCTTGTGCTGCTGGCGTTGCTGACGGGAGTGGTGGTGATGATGTTCCGTTACCGCCTGCGGGTGCACAAGGAACGCACCGAGAATGCGGTGGCACTGGCAAAGCAGCAACAGCAGTTGGATAAGATCTCAGCCGAACTGAGCCGGGTACAAGCCGTGCAGAGCAGGAATGAAAAGTTTATGGAGCACCTGCAAGAACTGATTGACAAACATCTGAACAATCCCGACTTTTCCATAGAGATGCTGAGCAGCGAGTTGGGTATAAGCCGTGCGCAGTTGTTCCGCAAGGTAAAAGCAATGACGGGTGTAACGCCGGTGGATCTGCTACGCCAGATACGTCTGCAGAAAGCCAAACAGATGTTGCGCCAGACCGATTTGTCGGTCTCGGAGATCGCCTATTCGGTAGGATTCACTTCTTCGTCCTACTTCGCCAAGTGCTACAAAGACTTCTTCGGCATCGCTCCCAAAGACAACCGTGGACAAAGCGAGGAAGACATAAATCAACAGTAAGAATTTGCATAAGTGATTTATTTGCAGTATCTTTGCAGTGCGTAATAATGATACGCAGGGTTGCGTAACGGTATTACGCATATTAAATAAGTGCAAATACGCAAATAATCAGTTATGATTTACAAGAATGATTTAGAGGATGTTCTGCAGGCGCAACAGGCACGCATAACACATGATGTAAGTTTCCCACGCGAGGCATTGTCATCCATCAAGACGGACGGTTCTCCGGTGGCTACTATTATTACAGGCGTTCGTCGCTGCGGGAAAAGCACGTTGGTGGAGCAACTGATGGCACGTTATCCGGATGATTCATTGCTGTTAAATTTCGATGTGCCGCGTCTGTATGGATTTCAAATGGAAGACTTCCGCCGTTTGGATGCTATCATTGCCGAGAAAGGGTGCAGGCATCTGTTCTTTGACGAGATACAGGTTGTGACCGGCTGGGAGATGTATATCAATCAGAAACTGCAAGAGGGGTATAAGGTGGTTATCACGGGCAGCAATGCCTCGCTGCTGAGCCGCGAGTTGGGTACGCACCTCACGGGCAGGCATGTGGACAGCGTACTGTATCCTTTTTCGTACACGGAGTACTGTGGACTTAAAGGAGTACGGGTGTCCGCCGAGACATTCGGCGATTACTTGGTAACGGGTGGTTTTCCTGCGTATATACGCTGGCAGGACGAACGCCTGCTCAATGAGTTGGCAAACGACATCTTGTACCGCGACATTCTTGTGCGCTACAATATCCGTGACGAAAAACCCATCAAGAATTTGCTGCTGTTTGTGATAGCCAACATCGGCAACCGCGTATCGGCAGCGCGATTGGTGGATGCCATTGGTGTGAAAACAGGCAATACGGTGGTGGATTATCTGGCTTATTTGGAGAATACGTATATCATTCAGTTGGTGTCGAAATTCTCGTACTCGTACAGGGCGCAACTGGTTAACCCCAAGAAAATGTATTGTATTGATACCGGGCTGCACAGTGTATTGACACCTTCGTTTTCACAGGACAAAGGGCATAAGTTGGAGAATGTGGTATATTTGGCTTTGAAACGGCGTGGATATGAAGTGTTTTATTTTGAGGAGGAACGGAAAGAGTGTGATTTTGTATTGTGCAGGCGTAATCAGCCTATGGCAGTTGTGCAGTTGTGTCTCGAACTGAATGCCGACAACGAGGCACGCGAGTTGGGCGGTCTGAAGCAGGCAATGGCATTTTTCCGTTTTAATGAAGGACTGATACTAACCGATAATCAAGAAGATGAAATCCAATATGATGGGCATACCATACACATTATACCGGTATGGAAATGGCTAACTACATAATTTTACCCATTCTTATACCGAATACCATTGTCCGGCTAATGAAAACGGGTGTTGAATTTTAGTATCAATTTTGTACAAAAATGTTGCATACTTGCGAGTATGCAACATTTTTTGTTTTCTTTGATTGTATTCTGTTTATGCGGTTGCAAAATAAGGCATAATTTTGCAGCGCAAACACACTTGATGTGCAATGCACAATGCATAATGCACAATGTTTGGTTGCACTGCAAAGCCGTTGATAGAGGCTGCGGCTATGCGGGACAGATAAAGCCTTGCTAACTACAAATTACTATTCACCATGAAAAAGAGTTTCTTCTTTTCTTTTGCGGCAGCGTTGTTGCTGAGCGGGATGAGCGTAAACGCACAGACCATTGAATGTCCCGATGCTGCCACCGCTCAAGCAGCAGACTACTATTTGAGCAATCCCTATTATTTCCAATGCACTGCACTGAAAGACACGCTCGCACACGATGAGAACGTAAAAGCCAATGCGGACGGACTGATCAAACTGACCGGTGACGGCTGGTCGGATTTCCACTGGGACGGTATAAGCCGTGCTATCTTTGACAATATCAACCTGAGTGCGGAAGGCGATTATACGCTGATTGTCAATTACAGGAATAAAGGTGGCATCGATTTGATTGTCAATGAGGACACCACCAAAACCAATCTGGATGGTGTCAGCCCTGCAAGAATGAAAGTAACCCTGAAAGAGGGGTTGAATACCATTAAGTTCGGTAAATCTGATTCGTGGCCAAGTTTCTACAGTATTCAGTTGGAGAAAATAACCCAAGTGGTTACCACCACCATCACCTTTGACAAGCAAGGCGGCGTGGGCGGTACGGAGAGCGTTGTGGCTACGCAGGGCGAGGCTATGCCGGAAATCACACTGCCTACCCGCGACGGATATGTCTTCGAGGGTTATTTCACCGAGATTGAGGGCGGCGGTCAGTACTATGCAATGGACGGTTCGAGTTTCAAGGCATGGGACAAGGACGATGAGCAGTTTACGCTCTACGCTCACTGGAACGACGGCGGTACGGGCGGCGACTGCCCGACCATGGCACAGGCTACATCCGAAGACTGGTATCTGACCCATATGTACGATGCACGCTGCACCGAATTGACCAACACATGGGAGAAAGACGGCGGCGCATATATCTACACCAATGTAGAAGGGGACAGAGTGAAGATTACGGCAAGCGGCGAGTGGCTTGATTTCTACTTTGCCGATCCGAGTTCGATTGTCTTTGATTCGATCTATGTGAGTCAGGACGGCTACTATGACCTGACATGGTTCTTCCGCTGTGATAATATAGACGGTGAAGTTACTGCAGGTTCGAAAAACTATGTGTATGTAAATGACGAGTTGTTCAGCGATGTAACCGTTTGGGTGAGTGATGAAGAAGTGGAACTCGACCAGACCAAGGTGGAGGGTATAGAACTCTATGCCGACTATCCGAACAAGATCAAACTGCTGAAAGGCAACGGTTGGCCTCTGACACGCGGTATCCAACTCTCCCGCGGGGGTATGGGAATCCAAAACGCACATACTGCTTCGTTCTTTGTGAGCGTAGAGAACGGCGTGATGACATTGAACCGCCTGAGCGGCAACAGCGAAATTGCCATCTATTCGCTTACGGGCGAGCAGGTACTGACGGCTGCTACCGGCGAGACGACCTTTGCTGCCACGCTTCCGCAGGGCGCATATATTGTGAATGTGAACGACGAATATGCCAAAGCGGTAGTCCGCTAAACGGATACTCCCTGCCTTCTCCCGAGAGAGGGTGGGGAGTTCTTCCTATCGGGAAAGGGTGGTTACCCAGCAGTTGGCACTAATGTCTCCTATGCCGCAAGCGGCAAGAAAAATGGAAGAAAATTGGCAAAAGA
>CAKUYO010000032.1 GCA_934716995.1 uncultured Bacteroidales bacterium
TCTTTATGTACTCCAAGCGCTTCAACGTCCTCAAAGACAAGGCAAACCAAAACTAACAAAGCACATAGGTCAAACCACACAAAACCTTTTTGCGCAGGGCAATACGCCCTGCGCTTTTTTGACAATGTTGGTTTGATTTTTCGTGTATTTGAACACAAAAAATGCGGGGCGTGTTGCCCCGCAAGATAGGTTTTGTCCGTTTTGTTTCAAATCCCCAATAATGAATTAAATAGAACCCCCATTGAACCCAATTAATGGTTAAATTAATGGTTAATTATATGTTCCCAAAGAAATAATTAACGGAGCCCAAATCTACCCGATAATGCCTTTTTAACGGTCTTTTAATGGCAATTAATGGAGAATAAAAAACCGTTCATTATAATGGGTATTTATGGGGGAAACCGCCCATTAGCGGATACAAGGAAACCACCTACGCCCGATACGACAGCAACTGCTCCCCGTAGGTGGAACGTATCTTGCGCAGCGCAATCTCCCGTATTTGCCGTATTCGTTCCCGGCTCAGCCCCATATCAACGGCTATCTGGTCAATGCTCTCTTCCTCGCCGTTCAGTCCGAAACTGCGGCGCACCACTTCAGCATCCCGTTCCGGCAGACTCTCAAGCGCGGTCTTTAGTGCCGTCTTCATCGATTCGTCTATCAAGCCCGCATCCGTCGGTGCCAGTTCGCTGGTCAGCATACTGCCTATCGTGTCGTTTGACTCGTCGCCTAAGGGCGTATCCATCGATATAGCCCCTGGCGTCTGGCTGCGCAGGTTGTGCACTTCGTCTATGTCCATATCCAACTCTTTCGCCAACTCTTCGTCGGTCGGTATGGCGTTATTCTCCATCTGGTAATGCACAATCGCCCGTTTCAGCAGTCGTGTCTTTGTTACCACGTTCTGTGGCAACCGTATCGTCCTCGCATCGCGCGTCAGCGTGTCGGTTATCTCGCGCCGGATATGGTGGCAGGCGTACGAAATGAATTTTACGCCCACCGTCGGGTCAAACTGCTCCGCTGCGGCTATCAGTCCCATCTCGGCAGCCACAATCAGGTCTTCCAACTCCACGCCTTGGTTCTGGTATAGTTTGGCTATCGTGATAGCCAGACGCATATTGTGCTCCACCAACTCGTTACGCGCTTTCAGGTCGCCGTTGCGGCTGCGGGTGGCGAGTTCCACTTCCTCGTCTATGCTCAGTACATCATATTTCTTGTTGCATATTTCGCTCAGGTGTTTCTGTATCGAGCGCGTCTCGCGGGGGGTAATAACAGTAGAAGTTACATTCGTTTTCATGACAATCAATCCTCCTTTAGGTTTCTTTTATGTTTTTCTTCTTAGCCCTAATTGGTAATCTGTGTGCATTGCGCATTGTGCATTGTGCATTGTGCATTGTGCATTGTGCATTGTGCATTGTGCATTACATTCTCGGTCGCACAAAAATTGTGCCGATATACAAAATGTCAGTAATTTTGCAGCAAATGACCATAGCAACCTGTAAGATGTCTGTTAGTTCCTTGCAAATAGTAGTCCCTGTTATTTTTGTGCTTTTTTGTTTTCAATATAAGCAATTCCCATCAAAAAGGCTATAATGCAAAATATAACAAATACCGGGGATATAAAAACTGCGTCTACCCGGCAGTTGGCACCAAGTGCTGTCTTGCGGCGCGTGTTGCGCCGCAAGACAAGGTAAAGTAACCTTTTATTTTATTCCTTATCTTTTGCGTATTGTTAATAATCTTTGGTATAGTTCTTGTGTAATTTCTCTTATACTTCTTACTGATAGGTCTATGTTATCTGTATGTCATTCGTATGTGATTCGTATGTGATTAGGCTGTTTTTGCTTGTATTATAGCGAGTTACTACACACAAAATAAGTAATATATAATTTAATAAATAATACTATATATAAATCTAATTTAATAATATAAAAACACTATGGCAACTGTAAAATTAGAAGTCCCGTTTGAATCCATCCATGGCAAACTTACCAAAAACTCGGGCATCATCTACCGGCGCAAAACCACACGCAATCATAACGGCAATGTAATAGGTGAATGTGTCCAAGAGGCGTATGTCATCACTAAACCGCGCAACTGGAAGAACAACCCGCCGCAAGGGGCTGAATTAGAGAAAATCAACCGCTTTCGCACAGCCTGCCGGCTTACCACCGAACAACTCAATAACCCCATTACGCGTGCCAAATGGGAAAAGCGTTTCCTGGCGCAGCAGCAGACACCCGATGCCGACGCACCTTTCGATCCTCGTACCGGCAAGCGCAAACAGTACGGCTCTCTCTGGAACTATACACGCGCCGTCATCCTCCGTTCGCTCCAATCCCAAGCGCCGAAAGACGAATAAACGCATTGCCGCTTCGCAGGAAAAGCATTACCCTTTGTATATATCAGAAAAAAAGCGTAACTTTGCAGGCTCATAGGGCAGGGGATGTCAGCCTGCCCCGCAGAAGACAAATATATGACTATCCTTTGTATAGAAACGAGTACACACGTGTGCAGCGCAGCCGTTACCATCGGCGGCGTACCGGTTGCGGAGCGTATCAGTAAGGAAGAGGGCAACCACGCCCGGCTCCTGCCTGTCTTTGTTGACGAACTGCTCAAAGAGGTGCATGCCAAGGGGTTGGAAATCGAGTGTGTCGCACTCTCGGCGGGGCCGGGTAGTTACACGGGGCTGCGTATAGGTACCAGCACTGCCAAAGGGTTGTGCTATGGCTTGGATATCCCCCTTGTCCCTGTTCCTACTCTGCAAGTGCTTGCAGCGAGTGGCGTGGCACAACACGGCGAACACCTGTCGCCCGATGCTTTGCTTTGCCCGATGCTGGATGCCCGCCGTATGGAGGTTTATACCGCCCTCTACGATGAGGAGTTGCACGCTGCCTGTGAAGTCGAAGCCCGCGTGGTGGAGACTCCGCAATGGCTGCTTGATACGGGAAAAGACGTGTACTACTTCGGTGATGGCGCTGCCAAATGCCAGGAGGTGCTTGATGCGCCCTCTCTGCACTATATTGCAGGCATCGTCCCTGAAGCAAAATATATGGGGCTGCTTGCCGAGCGTATGCTGTCGGATGGCTACAAGGGTGCCGATGTGGCGTACTATGAACCGTTCTATCTCAAAGAATTTATCGCGGCACCGTCGCACGTAAAAGGGCTGTAACTGACGATGAATCCGCGGGGAATATATAGATACGGAGCCGGTGTGGCAGGTCTTGCGCTTGCCCTGTTGCTCTCTGCTTGCTCTACGCAGAAGAATACACCCGCCACCCGTTCTTTTCACCAGACCAAGGTGAAATACAACATCATGTACAATGGCAACACCGCCTACGAGGAGGGACTGAAAGCCATTCGTGATGCCAACGAGGACGACTACTCCGCCATTCTCAACCTCTATCCTGTCAGCAATCATCAGGCAGCCGAGGCGGCAACTTCGCAGATGGACAAGACCATCGAGAAGTGCCGCAAGTGTATCAAACTGCATTCTATCAAGGCGAAACCCAAACCCGACCCCAAGAAGCGCAATGACCCGAAATACAAACTGTGGTTGCAGCAGGAGGAATTCAACAACCAGATGGGTGAGGCGTGGCTCCGTCTCGGCGAAGCCGAGTTCCACAAAGGGGATTTCCTCGGTTCTGTCGGTACGTTTACCTATATCAGCCGCCATTACAGCACCGATCCCGATATGGTGGCACGCTGCCAACTATGGACAGCACGCGCCTACGGCGAACTGGGGTGGCTCTACGAGGCGGAGGATATGCTCCATAAGGTGCAGATCGATGCCCTCGACAAGAAGCATGCACGCCTCTATTCGGCGGTCAGCGCGGATATATTGCTCAAAACCAAGCAATACCACGCCGCTATTCCCTTTGTAAAGATTGCAATACCCTATGAGAAACGCAAGGTCTATCGTCCGCGGTTTGAGTATGTGCTCGGGCAACTCTATGAGTTGGAAGGCAACAAACGGGAGGCGATAGAAGCCTACAAGAAAGTGATACGCCTTGCCCCGCCTACCGGGATGGAGTTCAATGCGCGTGTACATATCGCCCAGCTGAGCGGCAAGTCCTCTCTCAAACAGTTGCGCCAAATGGCACGGCAGAGCAAGTACAAAGACCAACTCGACCAAATATACGGTGCAATGGGTAATATCCACCTCTCGTCGGGCGATACGGCGAAAGCATTGGAGCATTACCGCCTCGCCGTTGACAACGCCACTCAGGCGGGTTTGCAGAAAGCCGCAGTCTTGGTGCGTATGGGGGATTTGTATTATGACCGTCGTGATTACACCGATGCCCAACCGTGCTACCGCGAGGCGGTTACTATCCTTACCCCCGGGAATGAGCATTTTTCCCGCGTGCAGAAACGCTCCGAGGTACTGGACGAACTGATACAGGAATACAACACGGTGCAACTGCAGGACTCGCTGCAACGCCTTGGCAAGATGACTGGGCAGGAGCAGCGCCGTGTCATAGAGCAACTCATCGCCGACTTGCTCAAAGCCGAACAGGAAGCCGCCGAGCAGGAAGCCTTGGCAGCCCGCGAAGCGGAGAACAACACCGGTTTGCAGAGTGTAAACACCTCCAATATGCTGGGCGGGGGCGGACAGAAGGGCGACTGGTATTTTTATAATGCGCAGTTGCTCCGCTCTGGCAAACAGGAGTTCGTCAAGCAATGGGGAAACCGCCCGTTGGAGGATAACTGGCGCCGTCGTAGCAAGACGGTCTCCACGCTATTCCAGGATACGGAGAACACCGATGAAAACGAGGAAATAAACGATTCTACCATACTGGGGGACAGTACCTCCGTACGCAAGAATATACCCGAGACCGATACCCACAAGCCCGAGTATTATCTGCAGCAGATACCGCGTACTGAAGCCGATTTGGCTCTGTCTGACAGCCTGATACGCACTGCACTCGTCAATATGGTCTATACCTATCAGGATAAGATGGACGACCAGCCCCTTGCCGACGAGACCTTTGCCGAACTGTGCCGCCGTTTCCCGCATCACAGAGACTTGCTGGATCTGTACTATATGTACTATCTCAATGCCCTGCGCCATGAGGACAACGATGCGCAGGACTATTACCGCAAGCAGATCATCGAATGGTATTCCGGCACCAAGCAGGCGTATATCGTATCGCAACCAGACTATTTTGAGCGGCTCCGTCATCAGGCGGTAGAGCAGGATTCGGTCTATGAAGCCACTTATACGGCTTATACCAAGAGCGATTTTGCTGCCGTTAAGAAGAATAAACTTTATGCCGAGCAGAATTACCCTCTCTCTCCGTTGTTGCCGCGTTTCCTGTTCCTTAATGCCGTGGCTGTGGCACGCACCGACGGGCAACAGGCGTTTGTGGGTGAACTGCAGGATATGGTAAGCCGTTACCCTGAGAGTGAACTCGGGGCGATGGCAAAGGATATGCTGGCAATGATGGGGCAGGGAATGGAGAGCCAAAAAGGCGATGTATCAAGCAGTCTCAGCAGCCTGCGCGAGCAGACCGCACAAGCCGATGCCGGGCAGACCGATTCTGTACCTGTTTTCTCCGACGAACGGAATGTGCCGAGCGTGGTACTGCTGGTATTGCCCATGGCAGACGAGCAGGTACTCAACCATTTGCAATACGAAGTGGCATTATTCAACTTCTCCCAGTTCCTGATACGCGACTTTGATATGCAGAAAATGCCAGTTCTGGGTACCGGCTGCGCCTTGCGTGTCAGCGGGTTCGAGAGTATGGACGAGGCGGAATGGTGGATAGGTTTGGTCGCTCAGAACGCCGAACTGACACAACTGCTCCGAGAACTGCACGTGGAACTCGTGCCGCTGACGGAACAGAACCTCCCGCATTACAAACCAGGGCAGAAGGATATATAGAAGGTGCAGGGAAACAAAAAAGAGAGTCATTTGACTCTCTTTTTGTCGGGATGACAAGATTCGAACTTGCGACCTCCGGTCCCCCAGACCGTTGCGCTACCGGACTGCGCCACATCCCGATGCTCTGATTTCTCAAAAGCGGGTGCAAAGGTACTGCTAAAAAATGAAATGTGCAAATTATTTTGCGTTTTATTGATGAAAATACATTGATTATGACAAAAAAATTCTATATAGAGACCTATGGCTGCCAAATGAACGTGGCAGATAGCGAGGTGGTTGCTGCCATTATGCAGACGGCTGATGCCGAGATGACCGACCAATGGGAAGATGCCGACATCATTCTGCTCAATACCTGTTCCATTCGTGATAATGCCGAGCAGAAAGTGGTATCACGCCTCAAGGAACTGAAATCGCGCAAGGTACAGAGCCTGTCGGCGGTAGTGCAAGGCGGACGCAAAGTAACGCTCGGTGTCATCGGCTGTATGGCAGAGCGTATGGGTGAAGACTTGATAGACAAATATGGGGTGGATTTTGTAGCAGGCCCCGACGCGTATATGGATATACCGAACCTGCTGGCACAATGCGAGATGGGGCAGAAAGCCATGAATGTGGAACTGAGCAAGACGGAGACCTACCGCGAAGTGCTGCCTGCCCGCATCGGCAAAACCATCAGCGGATTTGTCAGTATTATGCGCGGGTGCAACAATTTCTGCTCCTATTGTGTGGTACCATACACCCGCGGGCGTGAGCGAAGCCGTGATGTAGAGAGTATTCTCAACGAGGTGCGCGACCTGTGGCAGAAGGGTTATAAGGAGGTTACGCTCCTTGGTCAGAATGTCAATTCCTACCGCTTTCAACGGGAAAACGGTGAGACGGTGGACTTTGCAGACCTGCTTGAGATAGTGGCTGACGCTGTACCCGAAATGCGTATCCGCTTCACGACCAGCCACCCGAAAGATATGTCGGATAAGACGCTTGAGACCATTGCACGTCATAAGAACCTTTGCCGTTTTATTCATTTGCCCGTGCAGAGCGGTTCGAACAAGATACTCAAACTGATGAACCGCAAATATACGCGCGAGTGGTATCTCGACCGTATTGCCGCTATCCGCCGTATTCTGCCCGATGCCGCTATCGGCACAGACGTGTTCTGCGGTTTCCACGACGAGACCCTCAAGGACCACGCAGAGACGCTCAGCCTGATGCGTGAGGTGGGCTTTGATACGGCGTTTATGTTCAAATACAGCGAGCGTCCGGGGACGTATGCACAGAAACACCTGCCTGACAATATATCCGAGGAAGAGAAAGTACGCCGTCTGAACGAGATTATTGCCCTCCAGAACGAACTTTCTTTGGCAAGCAACCGCTGCGAAATAGGCAAGACGGTGGAAGTGCTTGTGGAAGGTTTCTCCAAACGGAGCCGCGAGGATATGTACGGACGCACTTCGCAATACAAAACGGTGGTCTTCCCGCGCGAAGGCAGACATATCGGGGAATTGGTAAATGTTACTATTCTGGAGGCAAGTGCTGCCACTTTGCGTGGAAAAATTGTAGAAAAATAGCGAAATACAGCATTTTTAGTTAAAAAATTTGCACGTATAAAAAAAAGGTCGTACCTTTGCAGTCGAAAACAAATAAAATTTTCATAGTTAAGGTTTAGGTTTAATGGCAATAGGAGGCTGTGAAGTTTCCTATTGTTTTTTACAAAACCTATACTTTGAATATTGAAACAGAGAAACATAGGAAAACAATAGTATTAACCTTTTAATATGTAAGTCTCGGAGTTATCCGAGCCTTTTTTTGTATGAAAAGCGAAGAAGAGAAACAAGACAGCCTGATACCGGATCTGACCGACCCGCAAGAGGCACGCAAAGCGTTTATTGCAAGCGAGATATTGCAACGCAAGTACGATTAAAAAGAATGATAGAAGAATAGAAAAATAGAATAATATAGAGAAATATAAATACATTAAGAATATGGCAGTAACATACATGACCGCAGAAGGTCTGCAAAAACTAAAGGATGAACTCCGCTTTCTGGAGAGTACGGAGCGTCCTCGCGTAATCGCTGCTATTGCAGAAGCGCGCGACAAAGGCGACTTGAGTGAAAATGCTGAATACGATGCAGCCAAAGAGGAGCAAGGTGTTCTGGAGAGCAAGATTGCTATGCTCAAAGGGAAAATAATGGACGCACGTATCATCGACCAAAGTCAGTTGAAAACCGATGAAGTACAGATACTTACCAAAGTGCGCGTGCGTGTAAAGAAGACGGGTGCCGAGAAAGTATATCAACTCGTAACCGAGGGCGAAGCCAACATTATGGAGGGCAAGATAGCCGTTACCACACCTATCGCCAAAGGTCTGCTCGGTAAAAAAGTAGGCGACACGGTGCAAGTGCAGGTACCTGCAGGGACAATGGAGTTTGAGATACTGGAAATCAGTCTCTAATCTCTGTCTGATCGGATAGTATTAACCATAACAGGAACGAGTATGACTATCTTCACAAAGATTATCAATGGCGAAATCCCGAGTTACAAGGTAGCAGAGGACGAGCGTTACTATGCATTCTTGGACATCAATCCGCTGGTGAAAGGGCACACATTGGTTATCCCAAAGTTGCCCGAACCCGAAGCAGACTATATCTTCGACTTGGACGATGAGACCTTGGCGGGCTTGATGCTTTTTGCCAAGAAAGTGGCAAATGGCATACAGGAGGTTACAGGCTGCAAGCGTGTGGGTGTAGCGGTGCTGGGTATGGAGGTAAACCACGTACATATCCATTTGGTACCGCTCAACTCGGAGAAAGATATGCTCTTTACCAATCCCAAACTGAGCCTGCCTGCCGATGAGATGGCAGAGATAGCCAATTCGATTGCAGAGGCGATAGAGAAGGATAGAACAATAGAACAATAGAAAGATAGAACAATAGAATAATAGAACAACTGGTTGCTTGATGAAGATCGGGCAACCTTTTTTATTCCTCATAGAAAAAAGCAATAGAGGCAAGTCGGAACGAACATCGACTTGCCTCTATTGCTTGGATTTAACTTGACTGATTTGTTCCAAACGAGCCTGATATGTGTAGTTTTGCCATGCTGACCCTCCGGCAACGCCTACAGCATATCGGCTCGAAATGGAATTACGCTATAATGACAAGGCATTTTAACCTCTCTGTTATTAACCTTTTTCCGAGTGCAAAGGTATAACAAAAAAGCGAAACAGGCAAGAAAAGTACGTGCACAAATAGGGGGGGGGTAAAATGCTGATTATCAACGTATTACTATATTCTATGTGCACAAAATACAGCGTCGTAGCAATTTTGAAACATATAGACAAATATAGACAGGCGGAGAAACCGTTTTTTGCTACTTGTTTTCCGCCATTGCCATACAGAGAAGAGTGTCGTACAGTGCCGGTGCTGTAGTACCCAATTTGTGGGCGACGCGTTGTTTGAATGTGCGGATACCGGAAGTGGAGTAATATAGGTATGCCGCCATTTGTGCGGCAGAAATACCTTTGTAGAGAATGGTATAAACACAGAACCTGATTTCCTTTTTGGACAGTTCTAACTGTTCCAACTGCCCTACAAGATAGGCAAAAGGCACTTGTGTATCGCGTTTGAACAGGAGATAGTTGGTATTCCATTCTTTTCGCGGAACGTCGTATAGATTATGCAACCGGTTGACTCCTGACAAAAACTCGCTCATCTTGTGGGCGGAGAGGCTCGCTGCATCGGCTCTGGCACGTGTAATCTGGTTGATTTCCTGTTTGTGTTCTTTTTCCCGGCGTTGCAGTTGCTGCTCCTGTGCTTCAATGACTTTGTCTTTATGCTCGATACTCAGTTTCTGTTTTTTGTGGAGGATCATACTGACTGCCCAGAAGAAAACCGCCAATACTACCAAAACAGCGATGGCGATCTGCCATGGCAGGAAAGGGTAGGGGGAATCGATGTACCGTTTGAGAGCATCGATGGCTACGGCATAGTGTGCTTCATTCTCACGGAGAATATGGGTGTTGTCTGCATCGAGATCACTAAACCTGTTTGATGTCGCGGCATCATTGTTAGCCCTGGCTTGCCGGATAATGGTGCTATAGGCTTGTTCCAAATAGGAAGGGTTGGAGGAGTGTTCCGCTACATAAAGGGCATAATAAAGCGCAGAATCCGTATGGTTTTGCGCATTGTGTATGAGCATCCGCTGTGTATTGTAGAAGCAGCGTTGTCCCTCATAGATAGGGTAGTGGAAAGCGCGTTCCAAATAGACAAGAGCCGAGTCGTAGCGGTGTTGGGCATAGAGGCAGACACCACGCAAGCCGACAATCCTGCCGAGATAGGCACTGTCCAAAGCAAAAGCCGCGGCGAGATGCCAGACACTGTCGGCTTCTGCCGGGCGGTTCAGTTCGAGGAGCGTACTGCACATATTGAGCAGACTGTGGGCATAAAACCAATCGTACCGGGTATTGCTGAGCAGGTCGGCGGCACGCCGGCAATAGACCAGTGCGATGTCGTCAGCCCGCTGGCGCATACAGATATATGCCATACAGGTATTGGCTCTGCCGCGGTGGAAATTGTCGTCAGCCTG
Source organism: uncultured Bacteroidales bacterium (assembly GCA_934716995.1). Taxonomy (GTDB): domain Bacteria; phylum Bacteroidota; class Bacteroidia; order Bacteroidales; family Paludibacteraceae; genus Colicola. Next base: position 10,458 of record CAKUYO010000032.1, read on the forward strand.
TAGTTGGTCGCAGGCAATGTAGCAATCGGCTGCCTCGCGTACACAATCGAGACTGTCGTCATAGACACGCCCGAGGTAGTAGTAGGCATTAGCGAGTGTGGTGCGTTCAAAAGTACGTCCGAGCGGGTTGTCGAGAGTGGAAATAACTCCGTTCAATGCGGCGGTATCTGTAAAGAAACACCCCTGTGCATCCAAACTGTCAACGTAGGCTATTGTAGAGTGTGCCTCTCGAAAAGAAGTGCAACTATGGGCACCAAAAACGGCTCCAAGCAAACAAACTGACAGGCTAAGGTGATGTATATAACGCAAAAAACGGCAATTCATAAGTAATAGAACCAACGATGTACAAAGATACAACATCTTTTTTGTTTATGCAAATTTAAGGTCTAATTTATAAAATTATATTAGACAAACATTGCGGACAACAGATACATTCCAATGCATAAAAAGTGCATAATCTGTATAAAAAGGCTGCTTATTCTCTATTCAAACACCCTTTTTTTCTACGTCCTTTCTACGTCTTTTCTACGTAATCGGTAGTACGAAGCACGTATTTGCATAATATGTATATTTCTTGCATAATATACAAAAAAGGTTGCCTGACCGAACCGGTAAAGCAACCATTTTTTACTAAATCCGTTCTCCGTTTACAAACGGCGGATAGAGAGAAGACGGTGGGTGTACTGCCCGTCGGGGTGTGCGGAATCGGATTGCTCCACGGAGAAGATACCCGTTGTGTCTATTTTCTCTATTTTAACACGACCCGAACAATGAATGATACGCTCCTGATCAATGAGAATACCTACGTGGGTTACTTTTTGTTCTGTTGTGCCGGTTTGCGGGGCAGTCTCTTCATAGTGGCAGAAAAACGCCAAATCGCCCGCTTTGACCGAGGAAAGGCGGCTTATCAACCGTCCTTGCGTGGCTTGCTCGGAGGCGTTGCGCAGGAGCGTATGCCCGAAAAGGGAAAGAATGGTCTGTGTAAAACCTGAGCAGTCCATACCGAGTGCGTTCTTGCCGCCCCATAGGTAGGGGACATTGAGAAAGAAACGCACGGTTTGGAGCAGGTTCTGCTGCGTCATCTCCAACGGCTTTTCTATCACCATACCGGAGTCAATACGGAAACCGACACCCAGCACTTCGAAATGCCCGTCGTGGTAGTTGGTAAGCCGTGTGCCTGCGGTAAGCGGGATAGTTTGTCCGTTGTTCTCGCTGACGGCATATGCCATCGGAAAAGCCACATACGCAGCCGTCTTGAGGGCTGCGGAATAGGACTTGTATTCGTCGGCAGATAGGATGGCAATCATCTTCGCATCCACCCATCCCGTTTGCCCGTCGATAGCCAATTTCACCCGCATCCAACGGGGTTTTTGCTCCTCGACGGTGCATATCTCACCGAAGAGCATCTGGGTCGTCTGCTCGCTTGTTTCGGACGCTTCCGCCCGCACGGGGACGATGCTATGTAGGGAGACTGCTTTCATTACCAGACTTCTTGCGGGGGAGTGGAGGTCGTCTTCGGATAGTCGATATTATAGTGCAGACCGCGGCTCTCTTTGCGCTCGATAGCCTGGCGGGTAATGAGATAGCCGACATTGATCATATTGCGCAGTTCGCAGATGTCGCGCGTGGCTTTCACACGCTTGAACAGGTCTTCGGTCTCCTCATAGAGCAGGTCGAGACGCTCCCATGCACGGCGCAGACGGAGGTTGGAGCGCACGATACCCACGTAGGTGGACATCACCTGCCCGACCTCTTTGACGTCCTGTGCAATGAGGACGCGCTCCTCGTTGGAAAGGGTACCTTCGTCGTTCCAGTCGGGCACTTGCTCGTTGAAGCCGTAGTTTTCTATTATGCTGAGGCTGTGGCGTGCCGCTGCATCGGCGTAAACGACCGCCTCGATGAGCGAGTTGCTTGCCAGACGGTTGCCGCCGTGCAAGCCTGTACACGAACATTCACCCACGGCATAGAGACGGTGGATAGACGACTCGCCGTCGAGGTTCACCTTGATACCGCCGCACATATAGTGGGCGCATGGTGCAACGGGGATATACTGCTTGGTGATATCGATACCTATGCTCAGGCACTTGGCGTAGATATTCGGGAAATGGTGTCTGGTCTCCTCGGGGTCCTTGTGGGTAACATCGAGGCAGACATGGTCGAGACCGTGAATCTTCATCTCGTTGTCGATGGCGCGGGCTACAATATCGCGCGGAGCCAACGATAGACGCGGGTCGTATTTCTGCATAAACTCCTCGCCGTTGGGCAGACGGAGCACACCTCCGTAACCGCGCATCGCCTCGGTAATGAGGTAGGCGGGGTGGGTCTCACCGGGGTGGAAGAGAGCCGTCGGGTGAAACTGGACAAACTCCATATCCTGCACTTTCCCTTTGGCGCGGTAAACCATAGCGATACCGTCTCCGGTAGCGATATTTGGGTTGGTGGTGGTGGCATAGACAGCGCCCGTTCCGCCCGTAGCCATCAGGGTAATACGGCTGAGGTAGGTATCAATCTTTCCTGTCTCGGGATTGAGGATATACGCCCCGTAGCACTCAATGTCGGGCGTACGGCGTGTAACACGCATACCAAGGTGGTGCTGCGTAATGATCTCCACCGCAAAATGGTTTTCCAGTACGTCTATAAAGGGATTGTGGCGCACGGCTTCCATCAGTCCGCGCTGTATCTCCGCGCCCGTGTCGTCGGCGTGGTGGAGAATACGGAACTCGGAGTGTCCGCCCTCGCGGTGAAGGTCGAAGCCGCCCTCGGCGTTCTTGTCGAAATTGACGCCCCAGTTGACGAGTTCCTGTATCTGACGGGGAGCGTTGCGCACCACCTGCTCTACCGCAGCGGGGTCGCTCAACCAGTCGCCCGCCACCATGGTATCGTGGATATGTTTCTCGAAATCATCTACCAGCAGGTTGGTAACCGAGGCGATACCGCCTTGTGCCTTTGCGGTATTGGCTTCGTCGAGCGTGGTCTTGCAGCAAAGCGCAATCTTGTACTTCTGTGTACGCGCCACTTTCAGCGCGAAACTCATACCGGCAACTCCGCCGCCGATAATGAGAAAATCATATTTACGGGTCATTCCCTTAACATTATATTTTGGGCGCAAATTTACAGCAAAATTGCGATATACGCAATAGTCAGCGTGCTTTTCCGAGGGCAAAGACGCTAAACTTCGCCCCGCGGCACGGGCGCAGAGCCTTTATGCAGGCGCGGACAGTGCTGCCCGTGGTGATCAGGTCGTCCACGATCAGTATGTGCTTGCGGTAGAGTTCCTCGGGGTGATTGACTGCAAAAACGCCCTCTACATTGGCGGCGCGGTCTTTGGCTTTCTGGAGCGCCTGCTGCGGGTTGTTGCGGATACGGCGCACGTGGGTGGTATCCACGGGAATACCTGTGGCTTCACTCAGCGCACGGGCAATCCATTCCGACTGGTTGTAGCCGCGTTCCCGCAGACGGCGCGGGTGCAACGGGATGGGAATGATCAGGTCGATGTCATCGAAGAAATCCGCCTGCATAAAGTCGTAGGCGGCTTCGCGGGCAAGGTCGTAGGCAATGCGCGGCTGCTCGTGGAATTTCATCTTGTGAATTACGTGCTGTATGTCGGCACCTTTGTCGAAGAAAAGGAACGCAGCAGCCCGTTGAAAGCGGGGCAAATCGCTGAACAGTTCCTCCGTCATATTGCCCCGCAGGGCGCATTGCTCCGTGCGTGGCAGGTGCTGTATGCAGTCGGGGCACAGAGTGGTGCTTTCGTCTTCCAGCAGGCAGCCGCACATCGCGCAGCAATGCGGATAGAAAAGCGACAGCAGAGAGCGTAAAACAAGCGTATTCATCGTAGTTTTTCTACGCGTGCCACGTCCAGACGGAGGAATATAAACAGCAGTATGGTGAAGCCCCATAGCGAACTGCCGCCGTAACTGAAGAACGGTAGCGGAATACCGATCACAGGCAGCAGACCGAGCACCATACCGATGTTGATTGTGAGGTGCAAGAGGAAGATAGACGCCACCGCATAGCCGTAGATCTGGCTGAACGTATCGCGCTGGCGCTCTGCCAGAAAGATCAGCCGCAGGATAAAGCAGAGATACAACAGCAGTACGCCCACCGACCCGACAAAACCCCATTCCTCGCCCACGGTGCAGAAGATGAAGTCGGTATCCTGTTCGGGCACGAATTGCAGTTTGGTCTGCGTGCCTTTCAGGTAACCCTTGCCAAGAAAACCGCCCGAACCGATGGCGATACGTGCCTGGTTGACGTTATAGCCCGCTCCTGTCGGGTCTTCTTTCATGCCGAACAGCACCTCGATACGCACGCGCTGGTGCGGTTGCAGCACCTTGGTAAACACAAAATCGCACGCATGCGTGAACCCGATACAGCATACCGTAAACAGCGCCACAAGCAGCAGACGGTAGTGGCGCAGATACACGCTTACCGCGACGGTGTAGATCGTCAGCAATGCTGCCACGCCCACCGACAACCAGTTGAAATTCACTGGAATCCATATATTGAGCAACGCACCAATGCCGAATACAACGGCAACACTTCCTACCAGTACCGGCGGTTCCCATTTGAAGCGGTTTTCTTTGCGCAGGAAGAATATCTCTATCGCGCAAATCAGCAGCATACACGACAATATCCCAACATTACCCGTGCCATAAGGAAGCGGCACGCTGCCGAAACGAATACTGAGGATAAACAGCACCACGGCAGCCACACCGCACCACAGCACGTATCCGCTCATTCCCTGCCGGTAGAAAACCAGCAGAAAAGCGGCGAAGACAAGGGCGGAACCTGTCTCTTTCTGCAGTACCATAATGATGAATACGGGGATACCTATCAGTGCAAACGGCACCACCAGATCGCGCCATGTGCGTACCTGGTAGCCGTAGCGACCCATATATTTGGCTACCGCCAAAGCCGTTATACACTTGGCAAACTCGGCGGGCTGCAGGCTCACCGGACCGATGGTCAGCCACGAGAGCGAGCCCTTGATGTCGTGCGCCAGAAAAGGCGTTGCCAGCAGCAACAGCAGCATCAGACCGTATAGTATATATGCCAGTATGTCGTACGTCTTATAGTCCACCAGCAGCAGCACGCCGCCCAGCACAAGCGAGCCCAATATCCATACAAACTGCTTGCCCGCACGGTTGCCGAAATCGAAAATGCTCGTTTGGTCAAACGTGTAACTCGCCCCGTAGATATTCAGCCAGCCGAAGACAACCAGCGCCAGAAACATGCCGATGGTCGCCCAGTCCAAATTGTGCAATATGTTACCGCTTCTCGAGGCTCTCATTTTGTCAGTACTGCATTGGATATTCGTTTCTTCAGGTCGGTGTGCTTGATCCCGCCGGTGATGTATTGTTCCATCATCAGACTGGCAACAGGTGCCGCCCATGTGGCGCCGAAACCCGCGTTCTCCACAATCACCGCCACCGCTATCTGCGGGTTGTCCATCGGTGCAAAACCGATGAATATGGCATGGTCTTTGCCGTGCGGGTTCTGTGCCGTACCGGTCTTGCCGCATGTCTCTACGCCCTCAATCGGGTAGTGCCGTCCCGTTCCATAGACCATCACATGGTGCATACCCTCTTTCACTACCTCGAAATGTCTTTTCTCTATCGGCAGGATATGCTTGTCCGCCCGCATCGAGTCGTTGCGGTTCAGGTGCGGCGTGATAAAATAGCCTTCGTTCGCAATCGCTGCGGCTTGGTTCGCTAACTGTAGCGGCGTAACCAACAACTCGCCCTGACCGATACTCAGCGAGCGTATCGTGATGGCTTTCCAGCCTGTCTTGCCGTAGTAGCGGTCAAAGAACTTGACAGAAGGCACATTGCCTTTCGATTGCCCGCCGATGTCGGTATGCTCAAAGGTCTGCCCGAAACCGAACTGCATCATGTCGTCCCGCCATAGTTGGTAGCGGTTGCGGAAATCCTCGTTCTCTTTGCCGTAGCCGTCCATCTGCAGCATATCGCGGAAAGCCGCCCAGAAATACGGGTTGCAACTCTGCTCTATGGCTTTCACCAACGCCACGGGACTGCCGTGGTGGTGGGTACACTTGATAGGCGTCGAACCGGGACCGCTGCACGGATACAGTGTATTGGGTGTGATCGCCCCTTCCTGCAGGCACACCAATGCCTGCACGGTCTTGAATGTTGATCCGGGCGGGTAAGCCGCCTGCGTGGCACGGTTCAGCAGCGGCTTCGATTTGTCGTTCAGCAATGCGTTGTAGTTTGCGGAACGCTCTTTGCCTACCAGCACTTTCGGATTCCACGTAGGGCTTGATGCCAGGGCTAAAATCTCGCCCGTCGCGGGCTCTATCGCTACCACGCTGCCGATCTTGTTCCGCAGCAGTTCCTCCGCCAGCATCTGCAACCGGATATCCAATGTCAGCGTCAGGTCTTTGCCCGCTTGTGCGGGGTGGTCCAGTTCGCCGTTGTGGTAACTGCCCTGGATACGTCCGCGCGAGTCGCGCATCAGTACCTCCACGCCTTTCTCCCCGCGCAGGTCTGACTCGTAAGTTTGTTCGATTCCATCGCGCCCCGAATAGTCCCCGCGCGAATAGTACGGGTCTCTGTCGATGTCGTTCTGGTTCACCTCCCCCACGCTGCCAAGCACGTGTGCGGCGGCGTTGTAGGTGTAGTCGCGTAGCGTCCGTTTGCGGATATACATACCGGGATACAGAAAAGACGACTCCTGCAGCGTGGCAATGTCCTCTTTCTTCAACTGGCTCATAAACACCTGCGGCGTAAACGGGGAATAACCGCGGTTTTTCTTGCGGTCTTTCAGGTCGGTAAGGCGTGTGTCGAATTCTTCGCGGTCGATGTGCAGCGAGTGGCAGAACGCCGCCGTGTCGAAACCGTTGCGCATCTCGCGCATGATGAGCGTTACCTCGTAAATAGGCTGGTTGAAAACCAGCAACTCCCCGTTGCGGTCGTATATCAGTCCCCGCGACGGGTAAATCGTCTGGCGCACGAGGGCGTTGCTGTCGGCCTGCTCGTTGGTGGAGGTGTCCACTATCTGCAGTGCAAACAGACGGATGATATACACCAGCACTATCGCTACGGCAATACCGCTGATGACAAACCGACGCTTATAGTACTTGTCGTTGATCATCTGTTTCTGAGCAAATCAGCCCCTATAATGAGCAGGATACTGACAATCGAACTGACCACCACCTCCAACAGCGTGAACCAGAAATGCTGCACGCTCCACGCGGTCAGGAAGAATACCATCGTATGGTGCAGAAGCACAAGCAGAATCGTATATTTGACGAAATTGACCACACCTATGCTGCGCACGTCTATCTCGTCCGTCAGCCGCTCTCGGTCGCTTACGTACGCGCCTATCAGGTACGGGCGCACGTACATCAGCATGATACACGCCGCTATATGCACGCCCAGCGAGTTGCAGAACATATCCAGTATCAGCCCCGCCACGCCGCCGATCAGCATATCCGCCCACCGCGGCAGGGTAATCGGCATAACCAGCAGACTGAAGATGTAGATGTACGGATGGCACACACCGAGAAACTGCAGATTGTTAATCAGCAGCACCTGCAGCAAGAGCAGCAGCAGGAAACGTCCTGTTTGCTTAATCCAAACCATTCGTCAGGGTCTCTATCTCGTCCAAATCGTCGTTTTCTATCACTTCCACATATTTCAGCCGGCGGAAGTTCGTAGCCAGCCGCACACGTATCGTGTAGTACGAATCCCCCTCGCCCAACTCGGCGTCTTCCACGGTACCGACGGGAATATCCGCAGGGAAGATCGGACTCAGTCCGCTGGTTACAATCGTGTCGCCGCGGTTCACCTGTATATGGGTCGCCACGTCGGACAGTTGCGCAAAACGCGGGTCGCGCCCGTCCCATACGAGTGTGCCGACATAGTCGTTTTTCGCAAAGCGGCAACTCAGGTTCGTGTGCGTGTTGATAATCGGCAGCACCACCGAGTACTTGCCCCCCACCGTCCGCACGATACCCACTACGCCGTCTTGGTTGCGCACGCCCATACCTGTCCGCACCCCGTCGCGCTCGCCGCGGTTGATAGTCATATAGTTGTGCTGCTGCGTGGTGGTCATCTGCACCACCTTGGCGGACAGATAACGTACGTCGTATTGCGCAAACCGGTACACCGAGTCCGTCTGTACGTTCTCTTGCAGGTTCTCCAACTCGTTCAGACGGTTGCGGAGCCGCATATTCTCTTCTGCCAGTTCCGCATTCTGCGTCCGCAGACCGAAATAGCCCGTTATGTCGCTCACCACCTTGTAGTTCCACGCCACCACGCGGTTCGCCGTGCTAAGCACGCTGCTCTGGGGGTACAGGTTGTTTTGCACTATCAGCAAAAAAGCAACAACTTCCAATAGTATGAATACCAGGAAGTTGCTGTATCGTAATATGAACTTAAGCAGGTTGTGCATGCCTACTCGTTCCGCCTGTTAGCGGATAAGGAATCCGAAATGATCTACGTTTTTCAGGGCGATACCCGTTCCGCGTGCCACTGCCAGCAGCGGGTCGTCGGCTACGTGGAACTGAATCGTGATCTTGTCGGTCAGTCGTTTGGCCAAGCCGTGCAGCAGTGCACCGCCGCCCGCCAGATAGATACCGTTCTTTACGATGTCGGCGTACAACTCGGGCGGGGTAGCCTCCAGCGCTTGCAGGATAGCACTCTCTATCTTCGATATACTCTTCTCCAAGCAGTGTGCAATCTCCTGATAGCCCACGGGCACCGACATAGGCAGTGCCGTTACCTTGTTCGGACCGATCACTACATAATCTTCCGGCGCGTCGTCCAGTTCGGGCAGTGCCGAACCTACCTGTATCTTGATACGCTCCGCCGTCGGTTCGTCAATCTTCAGGTTGTGCATACGGCTCATATATTCGATGATGTCCTGGTTGAAGTCGTCGCCTGCCACCTTGATACTCCGGTTGCTGACGATGCCGCCCAGCGAGATAACGGCAATCTCCGTCGTACCGCCGCCTATATCCACGATCATACAACCGGTCGGGCTCTCCACATCGATACCGATACCGATAGCCGCTGCCATAGGCTCGAAGATCATATATACATCGCGTCCGCCTGCATGCTCCGAACTGTCGCGTACGGCACGTATCTCCACCTCGGTGCAACCCGACGGAATACCTACCACCATACGGATACTCGGTGTGAACAGGCGTGTCTGTTTCGGTATCATGCGTATCATCCCGCGTATCATCATCTCGCATGCGTAGAAATCGGCTATCACACCCTCTTTCAGCGGTCGGATCGTCTTCACCATCATTCCCCCGCGGCCGATCATCTGTTGTGCTTTCCGCCCTACTGCCACACACTTGTTGTCCACCGTACTGATAGCCACTACCGACGGCTCGTTCACTACCACTTTGTCGCCGCACATAATCAGCGTATTGGCCGTTCCCAGGTCAATCGCCAACTCTTGCGTAAAAGAAAATAATCCCATTTCGTTCTATATTTCTATTATTCTATCGTTCTATCTTTCTATACTTTCTATATCAAAGTCAGGTGGATGTCAGGAGGATGTCGGGTGGATAACTATATTAACATTGTTCACTTCTCTATGCTCTTACCCTGTGGTTTCCCTGTTCCTGCATAGTCTATCCTAAGCCTATCCTATGCGCATCCTATAACAAATTCCCCGCCGTAGGCGAATAAGATTTATGGCAATTTATGGATGTAAGGCAAAAAGATTTACTTGGATTTCTTGCCCGCAAGGGCAAAGGATATTCTTAATAAACTCACCTGCCAACCCATAATACTCTAAAATTGCGCAAAGTTACAACAAAAAAACGAATTACGAAAGCCCCTGCCGTTTTTTGTATAAAAAAAGAGTGATGCACATTTCTGTCATCACTCTTGCGCTCCCTCTAGGACTTGAACCTAGGACCCCCTGATTAACAGTCAGATGCTCTAACCGACTGAGCTAAGGAAGCATATTTTCCCGCCCTCAAGACACATTCTTTCTCGAAAGCGGGTGCAAAATTACTGCTTTTTTTTGATATACCAAAGTTTTTTCCAAAAAAAATGCGTACCTTTGCAAAAATTTTCAGTTCACCACACAGAAAACGCCACAAAACAATGAAAAAAGTACTGGGCTTGGGTAACGCTCTTACCGATATGCTCCTCCAGGTCTCCGAAGACGACCTGCGCGAATTAGGCTTCCCAAAGGGGAGTATGAACCTGATCTCCATGGAGCAGGCGGAACAGATCCAGATGCGCTTTGCGTCCGTACGCAAACACATGGTCGCAGGCGGTAGTGCCAGCAATGCCATCAACACTATCGCCGCCCTCGGCGGAAAAGCCGCTTTTATCGGCAAAATCGGCAACGACGAAGTGGGCGACTTCTACCGCGAGGATATGCTCAAAAACAACGTCAAGCCCATTCTCCTTACCTCCGACAAAGAGATGTCCGGTTGCAGTATCGTTCTCATCACCCCCGACGGTGAACGCACGTTTGCCACTTACCTCGGTGCGGCGTCCGAGATGCAGGCCGATGATATCCAGAAGGAAGCCTTTCTCGGCTACGACATCTTCCATATCGAGGGCTACCTCGTCCAGAACCATGCCCTCATCGAGAAAGCCATCCGTCTGGCGAAGGAGTCGGGCTGTATGGTTTCCCTCGATCTGGCGAGTTACAACGTGGTCAACGAGAACCATCTATTCCTAAAAGAATTGATCCGCCAGTACGTGGACATCGTCTTTGCCAACGAGGACGAATCCTTTGCCTACACCCATCTCAATCCCGAGGAGTCGGTGGCGAAGATTGCCGAGCAGTGCGACATCGCCGTCGTCAAGGTGGGCAAACGCGGCTCCTATGTGCAGCAGGGCAGCCAGCGTTACCATATCGGTGCCATCACTACCAGTTGCACCGACTCCACCGGTGCGGGCGACCTCTACGCAGGCGGTTTCCTCCATGCTTTGAGCGACGGCTTCGACATCCGCCGTTGCGGCGAAATAGGGACTATTGCCGCCGGGCGTGTGGTGGAGATTGTCGGTACCAAACTGTCCGAGGAGACATGGGACGAGATACGCCGTATCTGCGCCCTTTACCGTGGTTTTATGATGAAATACAACAACTGATATGAAACGTGTCCTGTATATTGTCTATCAGTATCTTGTCGCGATACCGGTTTTGATAGTGCTGACCATCTTTACCGCCCTGTTTACAATGCTGCTCTGCCCGTGGCGCAACTCCCGTTTCGTACACGCCGAGCAGGCGTTCTGGTCGCGCTCTTTCTGCTATCTGATGTTCCTGCCCGTACGGGTGACGGGCTTGGAGAATATCCGTCCCGGTCAGTCGTATGTCTTTGTCAGCAACCACCAGTCGATGTTCGATGTCTTCGTTATCTACGGCTGGCTGCCGGTTGTCTTCAAATGGCTGATGAAAGCCGAGTTGCGCAAGGTGCCTTTCGTGGGGCTTGCCTGCAAGGCGGCGGGGCATATCTTTGTCGATCGCAAGAACGCCCGTGCTTCCGTAGAGAGCCTTTCCGAGATCGAGAAACAACTCAAAGACGGTGTCTCCACCGTCATCTTCCCCGAGGGAACACGCTCTCGGGACGGGCAGTTGGGACGCTTCAAGCGCGGTGCGTTCCAGATTGCGCTCGACCTTAATCTGCCCGTTATACCTATCTCTCTGAGCGGCTGCTATGAGGTGATGAACCGTAATGCCAAAACCGTTACGTGGTACCCGATCCACATGCACGTCGGCAAACCCATCGACCTTTCCGGTTTTCCAAAAGATGACCCCGCTGCGGCTATTGATGCCGTCCGCACCGCCGTCGCCGATGGCATAGACAAATAATTCATAATTCTTCATTCATAATTCATAATTGAATATGTATTCCGACCCCAAAGATTGTCTGTATTGCCAGAACAATCAGACGCAGAAAGACCTGATGATAGAGATTGCGCACCTGCGCGTCTCGCGTGCGTTCCTCTTCAGGGAGCAGACCTACCACGGGCGTTGCCTCGTGGCGTATGACCGCCATGTCAACGACCTCAACGAGTTGTCCGACGACGAGCGCAATGCCTTTATGGCGGATGTGGCACAGGTTACCCGCGCCATGCAGACGCTCTTCCGCCCCGAGAAAATCAACTACGGTGCTTTCTCCGACAAACTCAGCCACCTCCATTTCCACCTCGCGCCCAAGTACGTGGACGGTCCGGACTACGGCGGCACTTTCCAAATGAACCCCGGTAAGGTCTATCTATCCGACGCCGAGTACACCGCTATGGTCGATGCCCTCCGTGCCGAACTTGCAAAAGGCTGATTCTATGGCAGAGCGTTACGACAGAGAAGACCTGCAGGAGGCGGTGCGTGTCCTGCGGGCGGGCGGAGTCATCGTCTATCCTACCGACACCGTCTGGGGCATCGGCTGCGATGCCACCAACGAGGAAGCGGTGCGCAAGGTCTATGCCCTCAAACACCGCGAGGATACCAAGTCGATGCTGGTCCTGCTGGACGGTGCGGGCAAACTGCAAGGATATGTGGAGCATGTCCCCGATGCCGCATGGGATCTGCTGGAGTGTTCCGCTCCCGACCGTGAGGCGGGGGAGCAGCCCCGTCCTATGACCATCATCTACCCCGGTGCCAAGAACCTCGCTCCGAACCTCATTGCCGACGACGGCAGTATCGGTATCCGTATCACGCAGGAGCCTTTCTCCCGCGCCCTCTGCGAGCAACTGCACCGACCCATTGTCTCCACTTCGGCGAACATCAGCGGTGAACCTACGGCGAAGAATTTCCGCCAGATATCGCAGGCCGTCCTCGACGCTGCCGACTATGTCTGCCGCTACCGCCGCAATGACGAAACCGAGAAACGCCCCAGCAGTATCATCAAACTGGGTTCCGGCAACGAGATACAAATCATCCGCAAATGACACCCCACCGCCGCCAGCAAATCACTTATCTGATAGCCGACATCATCTCCTCCGAGGTGGTGTGGCTTTGCTTTCTATGGTTCCGTTGGCTGGTGTACGAGGGTAAGGTCTTCGGTGTGGATACGGTGCTTATTCCGTCGTTCAATTTCTACCCGCCCCTTATCGCCTATCCT
>CAKUYO010000033.1 GCA_934716995.1 uncultured Bacteroidales bacterium
AACTGCCATTGTCTGACGAAGCCATACAAAGCCAGGTGCAGTCCATCATCAACACCGACGAGATGCTGATGCGTCAGGTGGTATATCTGCTTGTCTTCGGACGGTTCTTTACTCCCGAATATATGTCCGGTTCGCAATATTCGGGGCTCAACGACACCTATTCGCTGCTTTCGTCCACCATCACGGGGCAGATCAACTCATGGCTGAGCAAACTGACTAATGTCTTTACGATGGGAGTGAATATCCGTACCGACGGCGAAGGCGCAGACGCCTCACAGGAATACGAAGCACAGTTCCAGTTGCAGCCTGTGGATCGTCTCGTTATCAATGGCAACGTGGGATACCGCTACAACGACATCGCCAACCAGCCCTTCTTCGGCGATCTCGATGCGGAGGTAATGCTCACCGAGGACGGCAAACTGCGTCTCAAAGCCTACACCCACACTGTGGACAAATACTCCCTCCGCCAGGCTAACACTATCCAGGGAGTCGGCTTCATTTGGAAACACGATTTCAACTGGCCGACCAAAGAGGACTTGCTGCAACGCAAAGTTGAGCGCGAGCAGCGCAAAGCCGAGCGGCAAGCCGCTAAAGAGGCAAAGAAAACCGCTAAACTACAAAACGATTCAACGCAAATAACTTCCCATAAATAATGCTGATTAAGACATACGGTGCAGCACCTGTCGGCATAGATGCTGTCTTGGTAACGATAGAAGTACATGCTGTGCCGGGATTCGATTTTACCCTCGTCGGGTTGCCCGATAATGCCGTCAAAGAGTCGCACGAGCGCATTCTTGCGGCTCTCAATGTGAACGGTTACGAGTCGCCCAAGCGGGCTTTTACCATCAATATGGCACCCGCCGACATCAAGAAGGAAGGTGCCGCCTATGATCTTCCGCTTGCTATCGGTATTCTGGCGGGCGAGGAGAAAGTGAAATCCGCCCTGTTGGATAAGTTTATGTTGATGGGCGAACTGAGTCTTGACGGTTCTCTGCAACCCATTCGCGGGGCATTACCCATCGCCCTTTGCGCACGCCAAGAGGGGTTTCGCGGACTGATACTCCCCGCTTCCAACGCCTGCGAGGCGGCTGTAGTGGACGGTTTGGAGGTCTATGGCATGGAGACTATTCTCGATGTGGCGCGGTTTCTCAATAGCGAGCAGCAGTTTGATCCTGTCCGCGTGGATACCGACATGCTCTTCCGTGAGGAAGCCTTTTCTACCGATCTCGATTTCGCCGATGTGCGCGGGCAGGAGAACGTGCGCCGGGCTATGGAGGTGGCGGCGGCCGGCGGACATAATATGCTGATGGTCGGTCCTCCGGGTGCGGGCAAGTCCATGATGGCAAAACGTCTGCCCTCTATCCTTCCACCACTCACGCTCGAAGAAGCCCTCGAAACCACCAAGATACACTCCGTGGCAGGCTTGCTCAACCGCCGTATGGGCAATACCGAGTCGCTTATCGTGCGCCGTCCGTTCCGCAGCCCGCACCATACCATCACCGATGTGGCACTCGTTGGGGGAGGAAGCAATCCGCAACCGGGCGAAATCAGTCTGGCTCACAACGGAGTATTGTTCTTGGACGAACTCCCCGAGTACAAACGTACCGCCCTCGAGGTGATGCGCCAGCCGCTCGAAGACCGCAAGATCACGGTGGCACGCAGCAAGATGTCGGTCGAATACCCCGCCTCGTTTATGCTTGTGGCGGCTATGAACCCCTGCCCGTGCGGGCATTATGGAGAAAATAACCCCGCGCACCCGTGTACGTGCACGCCCGCGCAGGTACATAGATACTTGAGCCGTGTCTCGGGACCGTTGCTCGACCGTATTGACATCCAATGCGAGATTCAAGCCGTCCCCTACGACCAACTCCGCACACTCCAACCGGGTGAGTCGTCTGCCGCTATCCGTCAGAGGGTCGTAGCGGCGCGCCGTATTCAGCAGCAGCGTTTTGCCGGTACTGCCGTCCATTGCAATGCACAGATGACCCCGCAAATGCTACGCCGATACTGCCCCATTGATGCCGAGGGCGACAATCTCCTTTCCTACTCTATGAACCGTCTCGGATTGTCCGCCCGCGCCTACGACCGTATTCTCAAGGTCGCCCGCACCATTGCCGATCTGGCTGGGGAAGAAAACATCTCCGCACGCCATCTCCTCGAAGCCATCGGCTACCGCTCCCTCGACCGCTCCACATGGGCAGGCTAATTCTGATAAAATAAGAAAAATGAAAAATTAATTATGCATAAATTATGCAGTATATGCAATGTATATACTTTGTAGTATCATTTACGTAGAAAAGACGTAGAAAGGACGTAGAAAGGACGTAGAAAGAATGGGCTTTTATAGGCGTTTACCCAGGAGTTGACACCAAGTTTTCCTATACGTATGATGTGGGATGATATATGGTACGTTTTTTTGATATAACATATTGATTATGTGCTTATTATATTTGCATATATCAGAAAAAAGCAGTAACTTTATAGTCTAATCAAAGACCATAAAGTCATTGAAAACAAAGCGTTTAAGTAAATCATTGGTTGAGTATATAGACAACCATGCGGATGAATTTTGGCTCCGCTACCGATGGAAAGACGGCAAACCTGTTTGTCCCTATTGCCATAGTCTTGACAAGCAATATCATTGTGCCAACGGGCGTTACAAATGCGGTCATTGTAACAAACGATACTCTTCACTCGTCGGTACGGCATTCCAAAACACCAAATTAGCAATGAAGACAATACTGAAAGGGATATTTTTTCTCCTTGTAACCCGTTCCTGCTCGGCAGTGGCATTATCTTCGTATTTGAATGTAAACTATGACACAGCATACTTTTTCATCAAACGTATGCAAATGGCTACAAAACAGGATGTTAAGTTATCCGGAAAGATAGCGATGGACGAGGTGTATATGGGAGGAAGGTGGCGCAATAAACACTACAGGAAGAAACGTGCCATACTCAAGGAAAATGCCATCATTCTACCGGAACAGGAGCATTTTAACCGGACGGAAGCGGCATTGGGTATGGATATTTGCAAATGCCCTGTTTATGGAGGAAATGACACGCAGCACATCTTTCTTGAACAAATGCCATCATGCTTTGACAGTAATGATATAAAACAAAGTTTTGCGCAACATACAGAAGATGTTACCGTTTGTGTATCAGACGATTCGAAGTTGTATAACGACTGGAGTGCGCCATTGGAGGTCAATAGCCATTCAAAGAAACAATACAAGACTGAAAATGGTCTGTCATCCAATGCGATAGAGGGAGTGTTTTCGCATTTGCACACGTTTATACGTGCTCATATCCATTGCAAAGACAAGTACTTGCAGTTGTATTTGAATTTGTTTACGTTCAAATGGAACCATCGGGAACGGTCGTATCAAGAAATGTTTGGTGCGCTGGTTGGTTATCTGACTAAAGGAAGATGTTGCTATCGGGATATCCGGGAATATGATGCTCTCAAAAAATTCAGGGAGCGTGAACAACTAAGAAAACAAACTGTACTGCAGCAGTGGCAAACAGTTAAAGAGGCACTGCAAACCGGATTGTTCAGGACGGTGGTCCGGAACGGTAGAGCGTACACCATCAAGGATATCAATGACTTGGTGTCAACTCCTGGGTAAACGCCCTTTTATAGATAGGATAAGCCTCTTTTTTATGCACTATATTCATTATTTATGCATTTTTATTGCATATCCGTTCCGCTTATGTTTCATACCCTGCTTTCCATATTTTTGAGTGTTTACTTTGTCAGTTTTACCGACAAAGCGGGTTCTGCACCTGTCCCTTTTTCGGAGCGGGCGCAAGAGCAACGTACCCGCTGGCACATCCCTACCGACTCGCTCGATTACACTGTTTCACCACTCTATCTCGATAGTATTCAGCGGCTTGGCGCTACCATCTGCCACACCTCCCGTTGGTTCAACGGAGCAACCGTTGAAATGGACACCGAGACCGCACAACGGGTTTCCGCCTGCCGTTTTGTCCGCTCCGTAGAGATGACACGCGACAATACACAAGCCAATGCCCTTATCCGGCGGCGCAAGCAACCACAGATTGACTATGGTATGGCACAAGAGCAGATTGACCTGTACAATCTGTCCCCGCTCCACAATGCGGGTTTCGAGGGACAAGGTATCTTGATGGCTATATGCGACGGCGGTTTCTATAACGCCAACACTGCCTCTTTTTTAGACCAAACCCGCCAACTCGGACATTTTGACCTGACCGACGATACCTACGGCTTTTTCAGCCCTACAGGCGAACACGGTACAGAGTGCCTAAGTGTCATTGCGGGCAAAACCGACAACTTCTACGGCTCTGCCACACGTGCGGATTACTACCTTATGCGCTCCGAGGAAAACGATACCGAGAGTCCCAAAGAGATGGACAACCTCATTGCCGCTCTCGAAAAAGCAGACAGCCTCGGAGTGAATGTTTTCTCCGTCTCGCTGGGCTACTACGAGTTCGACAATGCCCGTTGGAACCTCACCTACTCCGATATGGACGGCTCAACCACCCGCTGTTCTCGCGCCGCCACCATCGCTGCCCGCAAGGGGATGCTCGTCTGTGTGGCAGCGGGAAACGAGGGAAACCAACCGTGGTATTACATCGATGTTCCCGCCGATGCGGATAGTATTCTCGCAGTAGGAGCCGTTACGCCGCAAGGCAGCATCGCCGCCTTTTCTTCGCGCGGACCGAGTAGCGACGGGCGCACCAAACCCGATGTATGCGCTGTAGGTTCCGGCACCTGCCTGCTCCACCCCGACCGCACTTCGCCTTTCTATGGCAACGGCACCAGTTTCGCCTGCCCGCTCATCGCCGGTATGGCGGCTTCGCTCTGGTCGGCTCTCCCTGATGAAAATGCTATGCAGATCCGTAGCCGTATCATCCGTTCTGCCAACCGATACACATCGCCCGACAACAACTATGGCTACGGCATACCCGATGCCTGGGCGGCATATACGGGTACAACCGCCCTTCCCTGCGTACAAAGTACGTCCAAAGCGTATAAGACACTCGTCAATAATGAGATACACATCATTATTGACGGACAAACGTATGATTTATTGGGAAGAAAAATAGAAACCGTTCCTTGATAAACGGACAGCAAAAAGGGTAAGCGAACTACATCGCACCGCTACAACCTCCTACCCTTGCTTCGGTCAAGACCTGGGGGAATTCAGAGGGAGCTGGTCGTGTAGGACTTACCCTAATTACTAACAAAATTACCAACGTGCTGAAACGAATACACGATTGGACTGCAAAGGTAATACATTTATTTCATATACACAAATCTTTTATCAAAAAAGTGCTGACAGACTTCATCATTTCGCGTATCAAAGCCGAATTGCCCTTTGTTCCTAACGAAGAGAAAGGGGCTTTGTTCGATCTGCTCGGGCAGTTTCTCGTTTCTACCGACCCGCAGAAAGCCTTTATCCTTCGCGGCTATGCGGGTACAGGTAAGACCAGTGTGGTCAGTGCCTTGGTACGTGCCCTCGGGAAACTGCGCCAACCTTGCGTGCTGTTAGCCCCTACGGGACGTGCAGCCAAAGTGATAGCCAAGTACTCGGGACGCCCTGCCTACACCATCCATAAGTTTATCTACCGCCAGAAACAATTGGGCGCAGACAGTTTTTCTCTCGCCGCCAACCTGCACAAGCATACTCTGTTTATAGTGGACGAAGCATCTATGATTTCCGCCTCCCGCCAAACCGTATCTGCCCAAACGGGCAATCCTGCTTTTGGTACGGGCAGTCTCTTGGACGATCTCGTCCGCTATGTCTATTCGGGCGACGGTTGCAGTCTGCTTCTCTTGGGCGATGATGCCCAGTTACCTCCTGTCGGCTCACAGGCAAGTCCTGCACTCGATGCGGATTTCATACGCGGCTACGGACTGAATGTCAGCACATTCAGTCTCACGCAAGTGGCACGCCAGGCGCTCGACTCGGGTATTCTCGACAATGCCACCCGCCTGCGCAACCTGCTGCAAGACCTGCCCTGCACCACATTGGAAGATCTGCAACCCGTTTTTGCCGATGATGTCATCAACCTGCAAGGCACCAATATTGTCGAGACTTTGGAGCATAGTTACCGCGAAGCAGGCGACGAAGACACGCTCATCATCACGCGCAGCAA
Source organism: uncultured Bacteroidales bacterium (assembly GCA_934716995.1). Lineage (GTDB taxonomy): Bacteria > Bacteroidota > Bacteroidia > Bacteroidales > Paludibacteraceae > Colicola. Next base: position 6,145 of record CAKUYO010000033.1, read on the forward strand.
CAAGCGCACCAATCTCTACAACCAAGGCGTGCGCGCCCGTATCCTGTGGAAAGAAGATGCCGTCTCATCGGGCGACCGGCTGATGGTCAGCAAGAACAACTACTTCTGGACACAGGACTACGATGACCTGCCTTTTCTCGCCAACGGCGACACGCTCGAAGTGGTGCGCCTGCGCAACCAACACGAGATGTACGGTTTCCTTTTTGCCGAAGCCTCGCTCCGCTCGGTGGACTACGACTGGGAGATTGATGCCCTGCTGTGGCTTGATACCATCACCACCGACACGCCCGAACAGAACTACTCGCTCCAACAGACGCTGTTCAACCGTATTGCCGAAGATTATCCCGAGATACGCAACCGCAAAGAAATGCTCAAGAAAGTGTACGAATCTCCCTATTACAATGCCTTGCAAGTGCGTTTTGCGTATGCCGTTACCTGCCACAAGGCACAGGGCGGACAATGGAAACACGTTTATATTGACACTGGAAATATAGCCCGGGACGAAGAACGGATGAGCAACCCTCAAGAACGCCGCGAATACATCCGCTGGCTCTACACAGCCCTCACCCGCGCCACGGAAAAAGTCTATTGGATTGGCTGATTACCTATTAGCCCCATTGGACTTATTAGGCTCATTGGACTTATTAGACTTATTGGACTTATTAGCCCTATCGCTCTCCCCTTAGAACCCAAAGGAGAAACCTACCATAGCAGTAAAATTCCGCCCTTGGTAATACACGGGGCAGAACTTGTTCAGGTAATACTGCGCCGTGCATTTCTCCCCAGCGTCCTCACTGACAATCGTCTGCTCGAGGTTGTCATATCCCCGCGCATGGTTGTACGTAAGATTTACACGCAAGTACATATTCGGGTGCACCTCATAGATGCCATCCAATGCCACTTCATCATTGCGATAAATAGCCTTGTCAAAAGGCTTTTGGGCAATAGTCTGACTGATACCGCCGTCTTTTCCTCCTCCGCGCAGATAAGCGTATGAGTTGTATTTCGTATCGTTGGTGTAACTGAGTTTCAAGCGCATACCGCGTATCGGACGATACGCCAACTCCACGTATATCGACTGTGCGTTGTCGCCCATATAATGCCCCATGTTATATCCGTTGCTTGCCCATGTCAGCACATTGATCGAATGGGTGTAGCACGCTATATACGAGCGCATAAACTCCCCTTTCATACTCAGCCCCTTCAGCGGCCATCCCGACCAGTTGAACCCCACCAAATAGGAAACAAGATTGTTCTCCGGATTGGATTTCTTCAGCCGCGACAACTTGAACTCGTCCACATAGATCGAAGTGTATAGTTGGATATGATCCCACGGTCGTACCGACAGCGACCCGAACAACTGCGAATTCTGGTTCTCCACGTTCTTCAACCCTTTGGTCAGCAGGTGGTCGAGCGATTTATAGAAAGCAATGGGAATGAAATACGCCGCCTGTACATTCCGTTCGGCATAGACAATCGAATTACCTAACGAGAAAGAGACATATTTGATCGGCGTAAAAGTAAACATATTCGCCGCCATAAACTTGTTGGCAGGGCGGTGGTGTTTGTATGTACCGCCCGTGGTGGTGTTCTCCACATAGTAGTTGGTTGAATCCACCACATTCGATACAAGCCATGCATGGAAATAGTCGAATTGGAACCAGCGGCAAGGCGTGAGTTGCAGCGAAAGCATCGGCACTGCCGGATTGCGTCCCGATAGGATGTTCGAGCAGTGGTAACTTTCGCCCCAACGGATATTCTCCCGCTGCAAAGCAATACTGCCCCACCACGAATAAAGCGATATTCCGCCTTTCGAGTCCGAGAAATCGCCACCGTAGTTCGCCTCTTTATACTGCACTCCGGCGAAGTTGTTCAGATAGCCCGGTTTCGTTATTTTCGCCCCGTCAATCTTGGCATCGTCACCAGCGAAATACTTGTCGCTCAATGCTGCCGTACCATTATACGATATATCGCGCAGCGATCCCCATATACTTACATGGTGCGCAATATCCATCTTCAAATCCGCCCCCCACCAACGCTTGATAATCAGTCCTTTCTTCGATCCGTACAAATCCATTCCGAGGATCGGCTCTATCGACATCTTGAATAGTTTGTTCTTTGTCAGATACGAAAACTGCGGATTGGCAAGCGACAGGTTAAACGTGCGCCGGTCGGTATATTGCACAAAATTATTGGAGATGGTATCCCTTTCAAGTGCGAATACGTTCAGATAAAAAGTCAGTTCCTTCTTCTGCCGTTTGTCGAGCAGACTATCCGCCTGTTGTGCCTCCACCAGCATATCCGCCACCTGCTTGCGCGTGTAGGGGCGCACCGCCGTCTGGTGCGTAATGACCCCGTCCGTAATCAATTCGTCCAAATAGTCATACACTTCGGTGTACTGCATCGGAACAGGAATTGCCTGTGCCTGAGCGTACCGGCACACAAAAAAGCACAACAATACACTCCCTATCAGGCGAAGTGTACTATTGTGCAACCTATGTATATAGCAGTTCATTGACTGGTAAAAGTGGCTCAACCACCGCTAATGCACTGCCAAGCCACCAATCAATCGGGCTTATTTCTTCTTGTTGTAGCGTGCATTGAGAGCCTCTACCACCTCCGCGGTGATGTCATACCCGTCTGCGGCTTGGAGGATATTGTCTTTGCCTGCATTGGCAAAAATCATCTGGTAGCGACCATCGGCATTGAACTCACGCAGGAAGTTGTTGATCGTGTCCGCCAACTGCATATTCAGTTTCTGGTTCTCTACCATAATATCGTTGGTCAGTTTGGCCTCCAGTTCCTGCAAGTCGTTCTGTTTTTTTATCAAATCCTGCTGTTTCTGCTCGGCACGGTCGCGGCTCATAAATGCCCCGTTCTCCAGTTTGCGCTGAAAATCAGCCATTTCGCTTTGCAGCGTACGGGCTTTGGTGTTGAGTTTCAAGCGGGCGTCCTCCTGTTTGGTCATCAGTTTGTCCGAAGCCTCGATTGCGAACTGATACTGCGTCAGTACCGAGTCGAGATTGAGGTATGCAATGGGCAGATTGCCCTCTGCTACGGGAGCAACCTCAGCAGAAACCGCTGTCTTGGCGGGTTTCTGCGTGAAAAAGAGTGCAAACAAGGCAATTACGGCTACTGCCAGAATAGCATCTACTACGATTTGTGTTTTGTTCATAAGTCTATATGTTTTTTACATTTATTTTCTTCTGTCCGGCTCTGCGTGCCTCGTAGTCTTGCGAGGTGGCACAATGGATTCCCCGCTCGCGCATACGTTTGTTTTCGCTGATGTGCTGGCTTGAGAAACGCCCGTTCTTCTTAAGGATGATACGCACGCATAGTAGCGCAAACGCCACACCGACCAAGGCTGTTACAATGAGTATTTCTTTCATAGATACATACTATTGAGTGTACAAAGGTACAAATAAAATTGGAAATACAAAAACAGGAACCGCATTTTGCGTGTTTTTGAATGAAAAAAGTTCCTTTCCTTATCTATATAAGCGTGTATGCTTGTGCGTACAATTTTTTTTCAGTACTTTTGCGTGTTAATTATGGGCATTGTCCCTGGTTATTTTTTTTACTACTGAAAAACAATACACTATGGCTACAACACAACAACAAAGCGGCACTCTATACAATGCGCTGACAGCAGGAAGTAAGATTATCGGCACCATCATTGCGGACTCGGATGTCCGTATCGACGGTACCGTTGAAGGCGATTTGCAATGTACGGGGAAGGTCGTTATCGGCGAGCAAGGCAGCCTCAAAGGCACCGTAACCTGCCAGAATGCGGAGATTATGGGTAAGTTGGACGGCAAGATTCATGTCGAGCATACACTCGCGTTGCGTGCTTCCGGAAATATCAAAGGCGAAGTGGGTACCGGCACACTGATTGTCGAGCCTAACGCCATCTTCAACGGCACATGCTCTATGAATGCCGAACGCAAATAATCCGCCCTCTAACAGCGAAGCGGTCTAACTTCTAACAGCCGAAGGCGGTCTAACTTCTAACAGTCAAAGGCGGTCTAACTTCTAACATCTGTCATCTAACCTCTAACAACATACCACTATGATTATCAAACCATTCCGCGGCATCCGTCCGCCCCAAACACTCGTTGAGAAAGTAAGCAGTCGCCCCTACGATGTGCTCAATTCGGAGGAGGCACGCCGTGAGGCGGAGGGCAACCCTATGTCGCTCTACCACATCATCAAACCCGAGATCAATTTTGCGCCGGGCACGGATGAGCACGACCCGAAGGTATATACCAGTGCCGTGGAGCATTTCCGCGAGTTCCGCGAAAAAGGCTGGCTGGTGCAGGATCCGCAGGACAAATACTATGTCTATGCACAGACGATGAACGGGCGCACCCAGTATGGCTTGGTAGTGGCAGCATGGGTGGAAGACTATATGGAGGGGCGTATCAAAAAGCACGAACTGACCCGCAAGGACAAAGAGGAAGACCGTATGAAACATGTGCGCGTGAATAACGCCAATATCGAACCGGTATTCTTTGCCTACCCGCACCGTGACGACCTCGACCAAATCATCGCTTCCGTTACCTCGGGCGAACCCGAATACGATTTTGTAGCGGCTCCAGAGGGCTTCCGTCATACGTTTTGGGTAATCAATGATCCTGCCACAATAGAACGTATTACGCAGATATTCAAAGAGATTCCGTCAATGTATATTGCCGACGGACACCACCGTTCCGCAGCGGCAGCCTTGGTGGGCAATGAGAAGAAACTGCAAAATCCGCACCATACGGGCAACGAAGAGTACAACTATTTCCTTGCCGTTTGTTTTCCTGATAACCAACTGAATATCATCGACTACAACCGCCTTGTACGCGACCTCAACGGACTGACCGACGAGCAGTTTTTGGAGGCATTGCGAGCCGACTTCGAGGTGGAGAAAAAGGGCAAAGAGATCTACAAACCGCAACGCCTGCACAATTTCTCGCTCTACCTGTCGGGCGAATGGTACAGCCTGACTGCCAAACCGGGACGTTACAACGACCAGGATCCGATAGGCGTTCTGGATGTAACGATTTCGAGCAACCTCATACTTGATAAGATTCTCGGTATCAAAGACTTGCGTACCGACAAACGTATCGATTTCGTAGGCGGTATCCGCGGTCTCGGCGAACTGAAACGCCGCGTTGATTCGGGCGAAATGAAGATGGCGCTTGCCCTCTACCCCGTTACCATGCAGCAGATTATCGACATTGCCGACTCGGGCAACATCATGCCGCCCAAGACCACATGGTTCGAACCCAAACTGCGCAGCGGTCTCGTCATCCACGAACTCGTCTGACTTCCGCCAGGGACGCGGCGCCCTCGCCCGCGGTATTTTTCTCCATTAAAAGCAACTAAAATTTCATTAAAAAGTAAGATTCGTTTTATTAAAAACAATAAGTAAAACAAAGCCTTCGACAAAGGAGAAAAGTAAGGAGGATGTGCTGAGGATAACCTGTGGATAGCAGGAGGTTGGCAGGTGCTTGTTTTTATAAAAGATTAACATTACAGAATGTATCGCAGACGAACCTATATATATATGGTGTTGGCACTCCTCATCGGGGTGCTTTCGTCGTGTAGTATCAAGACACGTATCAAGCGGGCAGACAAGAAATATGCTATCGGCGAATACTACGATGCCGCCGACCTCTACAAGCAATGCTACGGGCGTCTCTCACCGAAAAAAGAACGTGCCTTGCGCGCCCACGTGGCGTTCTACCAAGGCGAATGTTATCGTATTCTCAACAATCCCAAGGCAACCAACGCCTACCAGAATGCCATTCGCAACCGCTACCAGGACTCTGTCGTCTATCTGCGTTATGCGCAAGCCCTTCAATATCAGGGCAAATACCGCGACGCGGACAAAAATTATCTCATCTATCTCGAAGCACACCCGCAGGATTACGTAGCCCGTGCGGGGCATTATGCCTGCGGACAAGTGGACGGCTGGCGCAAGCAGCCGAGCCGCTACAAGGTGTCGCTTGCCAAAGAGTTCAACGCCAAGCGCAGCAGCAATTTTGCCCCTGCTTTTGTGGGCGAAAATGCGGATGCACTGATGTTTACGAGCAACCGCCAGGAGGGCAAAAGCAGCGGCAAGAAAAAACTGCAACGCCCCAGTCCGGTAACCGGTGCGCAGACTTTCCGTCTCTACTCCACCCGCAAGAACGCCGCAGGGCAGTGGGAGGACATCGCCCTTGCCGAGGGGCTGTATGGCGAGCAGGCTGAACAGACCGAACAAGACAACGACTCCACAGGCGGCAAGTCGGCAGGCAGTGCCGAAATGGGCGTCTGCTGTTTTTCGGCAGACGGGCGCACAATGTATTTTACCTACTCCAAACCTATCAACGGACAGGACCTCGGGGCAAAAATATACACTTCGTCGCGTGCCAGCGGCGAATGGGGCGAACCGCAGGAAGTCAAACTGTTCAACGACAGCAGTATCACCGTCGGACACCCTTCGCTCTGCCCTACGGGCGACACACTCTATTTCGTATCCGATGCTCCGGGCGGTTTCGGCGGCAAAGACCTCTATATGGCGGAATTGGACGGCTCCGACTGGGTCAATGTGCAGAATATGGGTCCCTCTGTCAATACGCCGGGCGACGAGATGTATCCCTGTATCCACCCGGACGGGACGCTCTATTTTTCCTCCACGGGACACCCCGGATACGGCGGACTCGACATCTTCAAAGCCGAGCGTGATACCACTTTGCACAGCGACTCCATTGCGTGGACTATATACAATATGGGAGCCCCTTTCAACTCCAACGGCGACGATTTCGGTATCACTTTCGAAGGAAACTCGCAAAACGGTTTCTTCTCGTCCAACCGCGGTCAGAAAAAGGGCATTGACCAAATCTACCGTTTTGTCCTCCCCGAGATGGAGTTTCTCGTCAGTGGGTTGGTTACGGATAACCGGGGCGAACCTGTCTCCGATGCGGCATTGCGCTTGGTAGGCGATGACGGCACCAACACCCGCCTGCAAGTTCACCGCAATGGTACCTACAAGATAAAAATCAAGAAAGATACCCGCTATGTGATGCTGGCTACCGCCCGCGGCTACCTCAACGCACGCGAGAGTTTCAACACACTCAATCTGACCGACAGCAAAACCTACGAGCAGAACTTCTCCCTTGCCCCTGTCAGCAAGCCCGTTACGATGGACAATATATTCTATGAGTTCGGCAAATGGGATTTGACGCCCGCTTCCGAGCAGGGATTGCAGTCGCTGGTCAAACTGCTCAAGGACAACCCGAACATCACCATCGAACTCTCGGCGCATACCGATATGAAAGGCGATTCGGTTTTCAATGTCAATCTGTCCGAAAAGCGTGCACAGTCTGTATGCAACTACCTGATACAAAACGGCATCGAGGCGGAACGCCTGACCCCCGTCGGCTATGGCAAGCAGAAACCCGTGGTGGCAGACCAAGCCCTCCACAACCGGTATCCCTTTATTCCGCAGGAGCAGACGCTGGACGAAACATTCATCCTCTCCCTCCCTGCCGACCAACAGGAAATCTGCAACCAGATCAACCGCCGCACCGAGTTCAAAGTCCTCCGCACAACCTACAAACTTTATTAGACTTATCAGGCTTATTAGACTTATTAGCCTTATTAGCCCTATTAGTCCCATATTTACAATTATGCAACAATACTTGGATTTATGTCGCCGTGTGCTCAACGAGGGAGTTGAGAAACACGACCGTACAGGAACAGGCACCATCTCGGTGTTTGGTCACCAGATGCGTTTTAATCTCGAAAACGGTTTCCCGCTCCTGACCACAAAGAAACTACACCTCAAATCCATTATCTACGAACTGCTCTGGTTCCTGCAGGGCGACACCAATGTGCATTATTTGCAGGAACACGGCGTGCGTATATGGAACGAGTGGGCGGACGAGAACGGCGAACTCGGTCCTGTCTATGGGCACCAATGGCGCAGTTGGCCGGACTACAACGGCGGTACGATTGACCAGATATCCAACGTACTCAACCAGATCAAGACCAATCCCGACAGCCGCCGTATGATTGTGAGTGCATGGAATGTAGCCGAAGTGGACAAGATGGCATTACCGCCCTGCCATTCGCTTTTTCAGTTCTATGTTGCCGACGGGCGTTTGTCACTCCAACTCTACCAGCGTTCGGCGGATATTTTCCTTGGTGTACCGTTCAACATTGCTTCGTATGCCCTTTTGCTCCAAATGATGGCGCAGGTTACAGGCTTGAAAGCGGGCGATTTCGTGCATACCTTGGGCGATGCACATATCTACCTCAACCATCTTGATCAGGTGCGCCTGCAACTCACCCGCGAACCGCGTCCCCTACCCCATATGATCATCAATCCCGAAGTAAAAGACCTGTTCGGTTTCCACTACGAGGATTTCACCCTTGAGGGCTACGACCCGCACCCTCACATCGCCGGCGTAGTCAGCGTATAATTTACTAACCCTAAAAATCTAGAATTTCTAGAATATCTAGTTCTTCTAGAATTTATAGATCTTATAGAAACAAAACTCCCCCTATACTATGCTTTCCATCATCGCTGCCATCTCTGAGGAGAATGCCATCGGCAAACAGGGCAACCTGTTGTGCCATTTGCCCAACGACCTGCGCCATTTTAAGGAGATTACCCTCGGTTCGTCGGTCATTATGGGTTCTTCCACATATCTTTCTCTCCCCAAACGCCCCCTGCCCAAGCGGCAAAATATAGTCATCACGGGCAAGCAGGACGCAGTCTTCGAAGGAGCCGAGGTGGCACACTCTATAGAAGAGGCATTGGGTATGGTACGCGAGGTGGAAGAAGCGTTTGTGATTGGCGGCGGCAGTATCTACCGGCAGATGCTGCCCTTTGCCGAAAAACTCTATATCACCCATATCCACCATAGTTGGCCCGATGCCGACACGTTCTTCCCCGAAATCCGTTCCGACGAATGGCTCCTGCAGACTGCCGAAGAGCACCCCGCCGACAAGGACAATCCCTATATCTACACCTTTGCCGAATACGTCCGCATTCCACATAACAAATAATATGACCGCTATCAAAAATATCTAAATGGCTGCTATCAAAAATATCGTCTTTGACTTTGGCGGAGTATTGGTTGATTGGAATCCGCACTATCTGTACGACCGATATTTCGGCAGCAGGGAGCGTGCCGATTGGTTCTTGCAAAACATCTGTACCGGCGAATGGAATACCCAAATGGACGCAGGCAGACCTTTCGCTGAATGTATTGCAGAGAAAATTGCCGAATACCCCGAGCAGGAAGCCGCCATTCGTGCGTATCAAACCGACTGGATGCAGATGATGGGCGAACAAATACCCGCAATGCAGGAATTGGTGGCGACTCTCCGCAACAACGGCTACCGCCTCTACGGACTCACCAACTGGTCAGCAGAGACCTTCTGCCGGGTAGGTTCCAAGTATCCCGTTTTCAGCCTGTTGGACGGTATTGTCGTCTCCGGCGAAGAGAAAATAGCCAAGCCGGATCCACGCATATTCCGAATTCTTATGGAGCGATACGGCATAACCCCGACAGAGTCGATCTTTACCGATGACAATCTGCCGAATTTAGTACCCGCTCAAGCATTAGGATTCCATACCATTCATTTCCAAAATCCCGCCCAACTACGCCACGACCTGCAAACACGTTTCAGCATAGTCGTTTCCTAAAATCATACATCACAATGAATTTTGCACAACTCATATCGCCTGTTCTCTCCATTAGCGAAAAGCAGGTGGCAGCCACTATTGCCCTCCTTGACGAGAAAGCGACGATTCCTTTCATTGCACGCTACCGCAAAGAGAAAACGGGGTCGCTCGACGAAGTACAGATAGGTGCCATACAAGCCGAATACGCCCGTCTGCAAGACCTATCCGACCGCAAGCAGACCATTCTCAATACCATTGAGGAACAAGGCAAACTGACACCCGAACTGCGCCAACGCATTGAAACATCGTGGGACGCAACGGAATTGGAGGATATCTACCTGCCCTACAAACCGCACCGCAAGACCCGTGCAGACATTGCCGTCGAGCGCGGTCTGGAGCTGCTGGCAAAACAACTGATGGCGCAAAAGAACGGGAATGTGCATAGTTTGGCAATGCCTTATATCAATAAGGAAGTACCCTCCGGCGACGATGCGCTGCAGGGTGCACGCGATATCATCGCCCAATGGATTTCCGAGGACGAGCGTGCCCGCAACGCCGTGCGCCGCGAGTTCGGTTACACCGCCATACTGACGACCAAAGCAGTAAAGACCAAAGCCGATTCCCCCGAGGCGCAGAACTACAAAGACTATTTCGCTGTGAGCGAACCGCTCAGACGTATCTCGTCGCATCGGCTGTTAGCCATACGCCGTGCCGAGAAAGAAGGGGTTATCCGCGTGGATATATCGCCCGACCGGGAGAAGTGTCTCGACAAACTGGCAAACCTGTTCCTCCATGCACGCAACGATGCGGCTTATCAAGTGGAATTGGCAATGGAAGACAGTTACAAACGTCTGCTCAAACCGTCTATCGAAACCGAGTACGCCGCTCTCTCAAAAGAGAAAGCCGACACCGAGGCGATACGCGTCTTTGCCGACAACCTGCGCCAGTTGCTCCTTGACTCCCCCCTGGGTCAAAAGCGTGTACTGGCACTCGACCCCGGCTTCCGCACGGGCTGCAAGTTGGTGGTTCTCACCCCGCAGGGCGACCTTGTGATGCACAGCGTGGTATATGTCCACAATATGGAATCGACCGCCATACTGGCAAAACTCATTCAGAAACACCATATCGAAGCCGTTGCCATCGGCAATGGTACGGCAAGCCGTGAGGCAGAACAGATGACGCAATTAGCCCTCAAGCAAGTGCCACAGGAAGAGCGTCCGCAAGTATTCGTAGTGAGCGAAAACGGTGCATCGGTCTATTCGGCAAGCAAGTTGGGGCGCGAGGAGTTTCCGGATGAGGATGTTACCGTACGCGGGGCGGTAAGTATCGGACGCCGCCTGATGGACCCGCTGGCAGAACTGGTGAAGATTGACCCGAAATCCATCGGCGTAGGGCAATACCAGCACGACGTGGACCAGACGCGCCTGAAAGAGAGTCTGCAACAGACGGTAGAGAGCGTGGTGAACCACGTGGGAGTAGATGTGAACACCGCCAGCCGCCACCTGCTGACCTATATCTCAGGTCTCGGACCCACGTTGGCACAAAACATTGTGGACTATCGAGCCGAACACGGCGCATTTCCCAACCGCAAAGCATTGCTACAGGTGCCCAAGATGGGCACCAAGACTTTTGAGCAGGCAGCAGGTTTCCTGCGCGTTACGGACTCCGATACCCCGCTTGACAACTCGGCGGTACACCCCGAGCGTTACCGCCTGGTGGAGCAGATGGCGCACGACCTCGGTTGCACGGTAAGCGACCTGATGCACAACGCCGATTTGCGCAAACAGATCAACCCGCAAAAGTATATCTCACCGGAGGTAGGTCTCCCTACCCTCACCGATATTCTGCACGAATTGGAAAAGCCTTCGCGCGATCCCCGCACGGAGATAGAGGAATTTCATTTCGACAACTCGGTGCACACTATTGACGACTTGCAAACGGGGATGGTACTGCCCGGCATTGTAACCAACATCTCCAATTTCGGGGCTTTTGTCGATTTGGGCATTCACAAAGACGGACTTATACATATCTCCGAGATGGCAGACCGCCGCATCAGCAATCCCGCCGATGTGGTCAGTCTCCACCAGCACGTCCGCGTGCGCGTCATCGCCATCGACCACGCCCGCAACCGCATCCAACTATCATTGAAACAAGTGTAGTCCGGCGGAAATCACCTGTCAACACCTATTGTTGTCTGCACAAAAGCGGGACAACCTCAAAACGATATTTATACAGTTTATGCACCATATATGGTGCATAAACTGTATAAAAGAGCCTATTCTTTCTACGTCCTTTCTACGTCTTTTCTACGTAATTGCTATACCAAGGTATGTAAATTGCATAAACCGCATATTTTGGGAGAGTATTTTGCGGTTGCGAAAGTATAGGGATTTGCACAGGTGCGGATATTTTTGTATCTTTGCAGGCAATTTTATGAAACGAAGTATGAAACTAAAAGTATGGCTTATGGCAGGAATTGCCTTGTTGGCGGCATCATGCGCAAAAGATACCGCACAGGAGAAAGAACCGATTGACAAACCGCAAATTACCATTGAAGGCGGGCGCCTCACCCCCGAAGCACTATGGGCAATGGGACGTATCGGCAATGTGGCTATAGACGCAGACAATCAGCGCATTGCCTACACCGTCAGTTACTATAGCGTACCCGAAAACCGCTCCACGACATGGATACGTATATGCAACCTGAAAAACGGTCTGTTGGAGCAAGAAGACGAGTTCGTCGGTTCGTCTCCCGCTTGGACCAAAGAGGGACAACTCGCCTATCTGAAGGGCGGCAAACTCTATTTCCACGTGCGCCGTGCGGGGCAACGCACCGAAAACATCTGCCTGACAGGTTTCGACAAAGATATTGAGGGTTTTCTGCTCTCGCCAGACAACTCGCAGATACTGCTTGCGGCACAGGTAAAAACCATAGAGACCACAGCCGACCGCTATCCGGATTTGGACAAAGCCACCGGGCGTGTGGTAACAGACCTGATGTACAAGCACTGGGACGAGTGGACAGAGAGTGCTCCGCAACCGTTTCTTGCGCAATTGGACGAAGAAAATTTAGTGGACAAGCAACTGAAAGTAACAAACATTATCAACCTATTAGAAGGCACCCCTTATGAAAGCCCGATGAAGCCTTTCGGGGGCGTGGAGCAATGGGCGTGGAGTCCCGACGGCACGGAGATTGCCTACACCTGCCGCAAAAAAACAGGGCTTGACTATGCTCTCTCGACCAACTCGGATATATACATCTATGATGTGTGTGCACGTACACACAAAGACATTACCGAGGACAACAAAGGCTATGATACCAATCCCGCTTATTCGCCCGACGGGCAATATATTGCCTGGCAGAGTATGGAGCGCGACGGATACGAGAGCGACGAGAACCGCCTTTTCATTATGAACCGCACCACCGGAGAGAAAATCTTTGCCAGCCGCGGATTGGATACCAATGTGGATTCGTACTACTGGAAAGACGACAGCACCATCGTTTTCAATGCCGTTTGGCACGCTACGGAGCGGGTGTATCAATGCACAATGAACAATGCACAATGCACAATCAGCCAACTGACACCCGATGGGCAGTACGACTACGAGCCCTGCGGAAACATCGGTAACACCTATATCTGCCTGCGCCACTCGATGCGCGAGGCAAACGAGATATATCAATTCACAATGGACAATGCACAATGCGAATTGAACCAACTGACCTTCGAGAACAAAAATATCTATGACCAAATAGAGATGGGACGTGTGGAGCCGCGCTGGCAGACGACTACCGACGGCAAACAGATGCTCACATGGATCATCTACCCGCCGCATTTCGACCCGAACAAGAAATACCCCACCCTGCTCTACTGCGAGGGCGGTCCGCAATCGCCCGTCAGCCAGTTCTGGAGTTTCCGCTGGAACTTTATGATGATGGCTGCCAACGATTATATAGTCGTTGCGCCCAACCGCCGCGGCTTGCCGGGTTTCGGCAAGGAGTGGAACGAGGAGATCAGCGGCGACTACGGCGGACAATGTATGCGCGATTATTTCACCGCCATAGACGAGTTTGTAGCCCATTCGCCCAATGCGGACAAAGACCGTCTCGGGTGCGTCGGGGCATCGTTCGGCGGCTATAGCGTCTATTGGATAGCCGGACATCATGACCACCGTTTCAAAGCGTTTATCGCCCACGACGGCATCTTCAATATGGAGATGCAGTACCTCGAGACCGAGGAGAAATGGTTTGCCAACTGGGATATGGGCGGCGCATACTGGGACAAAGACAATGCCGTGGCACAGCGCACATTTGCCAACTCGCCGCACCGCTTTGTAGATAAATGGGACACACCTATTCTCTGCATTCACGGTGAGAAAGACTACCGTATCCTTGCCAATCAGGCTATGGCGGCTTTTGACGCAGCCAAGATGCGCGGTATCCCCGCCGAGTTGCTCGTCTTCCCCGACGAGAACCACTGGGTGCTCCAACCGCAAAACGGCATTCTCTGGCAACGCACTTTCTTTGACTGGCTGGACAAGTGGCTGAAATAAATGAATTTGTAAATTTGTAAATGTGTAAATTTGTAAATGGAATTTGCACATCTACCAATTTACAAATTTACTCATTTACAAATTTACAAATTGATATTATGAAGTATCAATACGAATACGAAATAAAGTATCAGGAAGTGGATTTCAACCGCCGGTTGCGGTTGTATGTATTGGAAAACTACCTGTTAGAGACGGCAGGGCGCGTAGCAGACGAACTCGGGTTCGGTATCAAATACCTTTATCCGGAGAGACTGACATGGATTCTGACACGCCTGTCGGTGGAGATGACCTATTTTCCCACGCACGGCGAGACAATGGTTTTCGAGACATGGATTGAGCAGAATGCGCACATGATCTCCACGCGTAATTTCCGTCTCTACCTCAAGCAGGCGGACGGTGAACTGCGCCTTATAGGTATATGCAAAAGCCAATGGGCGGTGCTGAGCCTCGAGAAACGCGAGATCGTCAATGTGTTCGACCGCGAGGTCTTCACCAGTAACGTAGACGGCGAGGTACTGGAGATGGCACGCCCCGCACGTATCATGCCGATCACCGAACCGACGGGCGTAGTGCCGCATATCGTGCAGTACTCCGATGTGGACTACAACCGCCATTGCAACTCGTGCAAATATCTGGAGACAATGCTCAATGCCTACCGCCCCGACTGGGCTGGCAAGCGTGTGCGCCTTGACATCAACTACCAGCGCGAAGTCAAAATGGGGCTGCCGCTCAATACACATTACCTCATTATGCCTGACGGCGTGCAGTATATCCAAAAGAACGAAGCCGGCGAAAACGCCTGTACGGCAAAGATTACCATTTCCGATTTGTAAATGTGTAAATTTGTAAGTTTGTAAATTTGTGAAATCGATTCGGGAAATATATCGTATCGGGTACGGACCATCGAGCAGCCATACTATGGGACCGCGCAAAGCGGCGGAGATATTCTATGCCAAGCATCCTGACGCTGCCCGCTATGAGGTTACGCTCTACGGCTCACTGGCGGCTACCGGACACGGGCACATGACCGACATGGCGATTATGGACACCATACCCGGCATCCAAATACTATGGGAACCGCATACCTTCCTTGATTTCCACCCAAACGGAATGGAGTTCCGTGCATACGATGCGGACGGCAAAGAGACGGGCAAATGGCTGATATACAGCGTGGGCGGCGGTGCATTGGGTGCCCCTGATTATACCGAACCCAACACACCCGATATCTACGATATGTATACTCTGCTCGATATTATGCACTACTGCGAGTTCGAGGGCAAAGGCTATTGGGAGTATGTGGAGGATTGCGAAGGCAAAGAGATATGGGACTATTTGCGAACCGTTTGGCGTACTATGGTGGAGGCGGTAGAGCGCGGTTTGGATGCCGAGGGCGTGCTGCCCGGACCGTTGCACCTGCGCCGAAAAGCGAATATGTACTATGTAAAGGCGAGCGGCTACAAAGACAATATCCGCAGCCGCGGCTTGGTCTTCGCGTATGCTTTGGCGGTAGCGGAAGAGAATGCCGGTGGCGGAAAGATTGTTACGGCACCTACTTGCGGTTCGTGCGGCGTGATGCCGGGCGTGCTGTATCACCTCTGGAAAAGCCGCAATTTCAGCGAGAAACGTATCCTGCATGCATTGGCAACGGCGGGTTTGGTAGGCGATATCGTCAAGCGCAACGCCTCTATCTCGGGGGCGGAAGTGGGCTGCCAGGGCGAAGTAGGAGTGGCTTGTGCGATGGCTTCCGCTGCCGCCACCCAACTGTTCGGCGGGTCGGTGGCACAGATTGAATACGCCGCCGAGATGGGGTTGGAGCACCACTTGGGTATGACCTGCGACCCTGTCTGCGGACTGGTACAGATACCCTGTATCGAGCGCAATGCCTACGCCGCCGCACGCGCCTTGGATGCGAACCTCTATTCTTCGTTCACCGACGGCAGCCACCGTGTATCATTCGACAAAGTGGTCGAAGTAATGAAACAGACGGGACATGACTTGCCTTCGCTATACAAAGAGACGGGAGAAGGCGGATTGGCACGCGATTTTCACCAGATGTAAGATAGCCATCCACAAGTTATCCACTTGACATCCACCTGTGTTTTTCATACACAATGAAATCTTAACAAAATTACTTTTATTTCTTATAGTGTCCAAACGCAGATAAAACCAACACCACAATTTCCGTTTCATGAATCTCGTACACAAGGCGGTGCTCACGATCCAAACGACGTGACCAGGTTTCTGTATCAAAATATCTAAGTTGCTCCACTTGCCCGGTACCGGTACGCGGATGTTCACGTAATTCATCTAACAACTTGGTAAGTTTGCGCAAGGCTTGCGGCGAGCGACTACGCAATGCGATAACATCCTGTTGCGCCTCTTGCGTAAACACTATTGTGTACATAGCAAACGTTGGATAAATTTGTCTGCCGTTTCACCAGGCTGCATTGCGACAATATGTCCCGTCTCGAATTGCTGTTTGGAATGTGCTAACTTTGTTCTAAACTCAGTTTCAGTCATTTCCTCTTTACGAACCAACTGATCCGTAGCAGCCTGCATACGTACCACCTGCCACCCCATATTCTCAGAAAGACGTTTCAAAAAACGTGCATCTGCATTGGGTAAAGTTATCCTAAAAGTAGTTTGCACTTGACCTGTCTCCATACGTATATCTCCTTTCTTGCGGCAAAATTACTGCTTTTTTTGCATATATACAACCTTATTACAACTATTTTTTCATCTATGCAGCCCCCCATCTGTTACAAATTTAGGCGTATGGGTCAAATTGCAGGCTGAAAAATGGGTAGTATGTCTCTATGGGTCATTTTGCAGGCTGGAAAAATAGTGGTATAAATTGCCACTAAAAATCTCTCTGTT
>CAKUYO010000034.1 GCA_934716995.1 uncultured Bacteroidales bacterium
AACAGAGAGATTTTTAGGGGCAATTTATACCACCATTTTTCCAGCCTGCAAAATGACCCATAGAGACATACTACCCACTTTCCAGCCTACAAAATGACCCATACGCCTCAAATTGCCAACACCTCTTGCATATTTGCTTAAATATATATATCTTTGCAGCCGTAAACGATAAAATATCAACCAACTAAAACCAACTCCGCCTATGGCATAATCGCGCATCGGTAAGGCGATGCACCGACATATTATATAAAGCGTTTTGCTCTAATACTTGGTTTCTAAAAAACTGGACACTTTTTAGAACTATATCTTTCCAAGGAAAAAGCCGAATGCTCACGTTCACGCGTGGGCTTTTTCCGTAGATATTTGGAAAGATAAGGTCGTCCAGTTTAATCCTTTAGAAACCAAATACTCAACAAACGAGAAAAGTTCACGCTTTATTTATGTCTATGCCTCGCTAATGCACAAGAGTAGCCCCCCCAACAAACCAAACGAATACAAACTAAAAACATAAATACTATGGCAACAACAATCTCTTTGCTCAACGAAGCAAACAACGTACTGACAAACTTCCGTACTTATCCGGGTATGGGTGTCTATGAACTCAAGTGGAAAATCCTGGATATGCTTTGCCGCCAATATTCTGCCAACACAATGCTTGAAGAGGTTTATCTCAAGGCTGACACGTTGAACCGCTACTACAGCACGAATATCTTTTCCATTCTGACGATGGCAAAGGGCATTATCAACATTCCCGATATAGACAAACGTCTGCAAAACGGAGACCCGACTCTTGTCAAGGACAATACCAAACCCAATAATGATATTGCTACCATTATTCTTGGGCACACCAACTATTCCTTTGCTACCAAGTATTGCGCCTGCCACAACCCCGCATCCTATCCTATTTACGACAATATAGTGGCAGATTTCTTCGTAGCAGCCATAAAAAGCAAGCATCTCACCAGTCCTGCAATCACAGGCTTATCTATTTCACAAATACGAAATCGGATGAGAAACGATTATGTTTTCTACCAGGACATTTACACCACCTTTATGCAGCAGTATGACCTCACATCGCTCACTTACCGTGAGGTGGATTGGTACATTTGGACAGCGGGCAAACTGCTCAAAGGACTACTACCTGCTCATTCTAAAAACAGGAGTTCCGTCAATGTTTGGACAGCAGGCAAAAGCCAAATGTCCCGACTTCCGCAATTCAAACAACTCTTCCAATTAGTGTAACGCGAAACAATAACAAACAAAATACAAATACTATGGCAAAAACAACTAAAGAAGAACTCATTGAGTTCATTCGGAAAAACGAACTAAGCGATGATGTCATCCAAAAGATGATGAACGTTATCGACGGCAAAGAAGAAAAGAACGCAACGCAGGCGACGTTGGATGAACTGATGAAGATTGCCACAGAGGGGAGCAAGAAAGTCAAATCGGGCGTATCGCAATTAGCAGACCAAGCCGAGCAGGTCGGTGTTTCCGTAAAAGAGAAAATCGCCAACAGCGAGGCTTTAGATCAAATCGGTAATCGCCTTAAGTCTATTGTTACCAAAAATGGAAAGAAAACGAAATTCTTTGTAGGAGTGGAAGGACTATTGGATGTTATTAGATGTGATGGAGATATTGACAATTTGTTATCACAACTCGAGAAAGAAGGGTTCGAAGGTTCGATTGAGGAATGTATAGAAAAAGGCGACGAATTGGGTTACGGCTTTCTTGACTTCGGCAGAACGGAAGAACGTCTAAATGAGGTTCAAACTATACATGTTGCAAAAGTCCCTGCTGATACACAATGGAGTGAGGATTGGGATTTTTATGATTATGAGAATTTGACGGATGAGGTTGATGTCAGAGAAGTGAATGTACATACAGAACCTGTTTCGCCGGAGGATTACGGAGCACTTTGTAAAATTGAAAAGTGGCAAATGATTGCTTGGTTTGAGATAGTTGTGGATAGTGGTGTAGAATTTGACCCGTCATTATTAACTATTGATGGTTATAAAGAGGCTACTTACGATGGGAAAGAAATGGAATATAAAGATACTCTTGATGGTTTCGATAGTACTCCGACATCGGAAATACTCTACCTTGATGGGCAACAAATAGGTGAAGACTTATATTCGCAGTGGTAATGCCGTATTGTAATCAATAATAGTACAGACTATGACAACACAAAATTCAGAACCTAACACTGGTTCATTTCAGCCGTACCCATTTTCGGTGGCACACGGAAAACAAGTGGTATTCTCCGTAGGAAACTTGCAATGCCTACCAGCAAATAATCTTGAGTTGAGATTTGCAGAACACCAATACGATATTTGTGCAAATACTGATTTGAACAGAGCCGAATACAAGAATTATTCGGAGTGGACAGATTTATTCCCATTCTCTATTACGAGCCTGCCCGTGACAGAAAACTATCCGTGGCGCGTTTTGACGGAAGAGGAATGGAGATACCTGTTTACAGGGAGGGAACGCTACGGGAAGTCCTTCAAAAGCACCATTATCACCGCAAACGGCGATGTTAAAGGTATTGTCCTGCTGCCCGATGATTGGGAACCCGCAAAGTGGACGAAATTCTATTCGTGGATACCGGACACAAGCAGTACGGCATGCAATAAGTACTACCTTACCCTCGAAGAATGGGCGGCGTTGGAGTCCTTTGGTGCAGTCTTTCTCCCCGCAACTCGATGGGAAGATTGCAATGCAGGCGCAACATGGGCAAAAGGGAATGCCATTGCCTATTGGTCGGCATCAATGGAAGCAACAGAACCCGAATTAGAGGGGTTAAACAAAGTGTTTCCGCAGATACGCCAAGCACGTGCCTTGTACATAAGTACCGAATATAGCGGTGCCGCCACACCCGCATATATCTGTGACTGGATGGCAAATAGCGGGCTGTTGCCGGTACGCTTGGTAAAAGACATCGAATAATAAACTCAAACGGAGCAAGCCGAAAATCCCATAACAGAGTAGGCGTAACAAATAAAATCAAATCTTATGAATCACGAATGGTTAGTCACTGCTACGCAGATTGTCCATCTGCAGAATGGTACCTCTATTAAACCCGGTACAAAGTTCATTATCAAAACGAGAGATAAAATTGTTCAGGTATATGAACTTGAAGATGCTATTAAACAGCAATTTGGAGCTAAATCTAGAGGATATACAATTCAATCAGTGTTTAAATTTGAACAATTAAATTAAAGCGTAATTCATCAATATACAAGACAAATTTTTCTTATACAAACACAATAACTCAGGGCATCGAAGATTAGGCAACGATGCCCTGAGATATCATCACAAAGACACCATTCCTAGTCAATAAATAGAAATCACATCAGATAGTCCTATGACCTACCAATTTTCCGCCAGCCATATCACAGGCGGCAACGTGGTCTTTCCAGACAAGTTGGAGATAGACGACGAGAAAGTTATGTTCTATAAGGCACGTCTCATCGGCTATGCCACCACGGTTATCCAGCGCAGCAGTATCGGCAGTGTCTCGCTCAAGGCGGGCTTGCTCTTTGCGGACATCATCATCGAGACCAACGGCGGACAGGTAACCGTCGCCAACGGTTTCGCCCGCTCCGATGCCAAACAGATACAGCAACTCCTCACCAAGTAGTCAGTAGATATCTTTTCCACCACATAATCCCTATCTGTTCACCGCCACTGACGACCTCACCCGTGAGGCGCAGTACACACAATCCCCCGCTACAACTGTGAATAGCGTATCCGCCGATGACACCACTGCTTCCCGCAAAGTCTTCCGCAACGGCAAGACCTACACCACCACGGACGTATAGATTGAGTAAATATGCAAACAATGCACAATTCACAACAAGAGGGGCTACTGATTGGGTAGTCTCTCTTGTTATTCTCTATATACAAGCATATAGGTAAAATATATCTACACAGAAACTTACAAAAAAGTTTTCCATCACTGATAGATTTTAGTGCATATCCTATTATGGTAATAGAGAGCCTGATTAGCGGTCTATTTTTTATGGTGATTACTGGAGAACCATACCCAATGCAATTCGTAGTCAATTCGTTGATATCATTCACGAGTAACTGCGTACCGCCCGACCAATGCCAGTAACGCAGTCTGTTATGTGCATATATGGTATGGTTGCTAATCTGACCATTTTGCCAAATGCGGTAAAAGTTTTACGTCAAATGGAGTAACAAAAAGCCGCCAAATGGAGTAATTGTGGTCATTAACGGAGTCAGAATTTATGGTTAATTACGCGGTAATTATATGTTCATCAATGCATTAACGATAAATTAACGGTAATTAACGGAGAACTGATTCGTGGATAATTATATGTTCTTTTTGCTCACAGCGTGTGCATGTTGCGCACGCCAAGTTTTGTAAGTTTTACTTGTTTTGGTTTTAATTTTTGTGATTCTATGAACCCACTTATTGCTTTTTGCGGTCTCGATTGCGCCTCCTGTGAGGTACGTACCGCCACTCTGCATAACGACACTGCCCTTCGCACCCGCGTGGCACAAGAATGGAGCGCACTCAACCACACAAATATACGCCCCGAAGACATCAACTGTACGGGGTGCCCCGTGTGGACGGCGTCAAGACACCCTATTGCGACCACCTCTGTCCTATCCGCCAATGTGCCTTGCAGCGTAGCGTCGCCCATTGCGGCGAATGTCCCGAGATGGCGCACTGCGACACCTTGCACCAACTGACCGACAACGCCCCGCACGCCCTGCACAACCTGTCAGAGGGCGTTGCGCGTTAGAGAAATAAAAGAGGCTGTCTATCAAGTATAGGCAGCCTCTTTCCCGTAAAATTATACAGTATGGTCGGGGACGCGGACGCCTCGTCCGCGGTCAAGTCGGAAGACTTGTTTGTTTTTCGATGTCTCTTAGACTTATTAAACACTCTCTTTCTGCAACCTCGGTGCAAAGGCTATTTATTCACCACTCGTGAGGCACCCGAGATTCTTGTTTTCAGTATGGGGCTGCCTTTGTATTTAATGTCGGATGCCCCTGATGCCTTCACCGTCAGACTCTGCTGTGCATACACCGACAAGTCGCTTGCGCCCGATAATTCCGCTTCTACCGATTGGGCGACCAAGTCGTCTGCATCTGCGTCCGAGGAACCGCTCAGGTCGAAAAAGGCGGTGTCGGCAGACCCTTTCAAATCCACTTCGGAAGCACCGCTTGCCGTTACTTTCAGTTCTATTGCTTTCAGGTGCATATCCACCTCGGATGCTCCCGATACATCAATCGTACATACGTCGGTTACATTCATATCTTTGCACTTCAATTCGCTTGCCCCGCTCAGTTCCAACGCTTGCAGTTCGGGAATGGTGATGTGCAGTTTGGCTTTGTCGTAGCGTTTCTTGGTGTCCACGCGGACAATCAGCGTGTTTCCTTGCACATCGGTTTTTACATAGGGTAGCACATCGCTTTCCACCACTACCGATTGTGTCTTGCCGATATGCAGATCTACTTCCACTGCACACGACACACGCATACTATTGAATGTCGGCAGGTCGCGCGTCTCTAGCGGGTAGTTTTTCTTGTTGCCTGCCACGAGCGGCAACACCATTGCCAACAGGGCAACCAAAATCAAAAGTCTGTTCTTCATAATGTTCGATATTCTGTTTATAAAGAAATTTCGCCGTAAGCGCATAAAATTTATGGATGCCCCAAAAGGGATTTACTGGTGTTTACCTATGAGTTGGCACCAAGTCTTTGTTTCTTTTATTTCTTTAATTTCTCTCGCACCGCGTAGCGAGTGCGTAGGACATCTTGTTTAATTTTATTCCATTTTCTTGCCTGCGGCATAGGAGTTTCTCAAACTATTCTCAGTCCCTTTTTATTACGCTGCCGCCTACTGCCATACTTTGTTTGATAGCGGGGTTGCCCTCGTAGGTGATCTTGCTTGCCCCGGCGGCTTGTGCCCAGAGGTTGCGCTGTACGTTCAGTTCGGCTTTGCTGGCACCTGCACAGTTGATATGCATATCTTGCACCACGAAGTTCTCGGCATCAATCTCGCCCGCGCCGCTCAGACGTATATCCGCCGTTTCTGCCTGTCCGCTCAAGTCCAATTCGCTTGCCCCCTTGCTGTCCACGGTGAGCCGCTTTACCTGTAGGTTGAGGTCGGCTTGCGCTGCCCCGGAGAGATCGAGCAGGAGACTGTCTGTGGCAAACGGACTGTCGCAATCAATCTTGCATGCTCCCGCTGTGTAGAGAGCCGACAGAGACGGCGCTGAAATGGTCATCTTGGCTTTGGTGTAGCGGTTGTTGCTTACCTCTACATATAGTACTCCGTCACGCACCTCGGTCGAGACATCACTCAACGAGTTGCTCCGCAAAGAGAGTTGGTAATCTGCCGATTGTTGCAGACGCACCACCGCACAGCCTTTGACACTGATAGCCGTGAATGGTTCTACGGCACGTTGCTCCGCCTGCATAACGGCATCATCGTCGTCAAAGTCCATATCATCATCGTCCAGTGCCTGCATAGTCTGTACGAAAGAAACAATGCCGCCTTGGTTGCTTACCGCCTGTGAAGCCAGCACGCCCAATCCTGCCAGCGACAGCACCCACAGAATAACGGTTATCCACCAGAAACGTGCTTTCGGTCCGCGGCGGGTACGCATATACGTTACTATCGGGGTGATAATCATCGCAATAGGCAGACCGACAGCCAGTAGCAGGCATACCACAGCCAAGCCCGTGAGCCACCCGCTGCCGAAGAGGTCGAAACCCACCATCGGAATGGCGGAAGCGATACCTACGCTTGCGCCGAACAAGCCCATTAGCAAGGCAAAGACCACCATACCGAATATAAACAGCATAGGCAATGCGCAGATAATCAAAAAGATAGTTAGCGCGATGCCGAATGCACGCCCGCAACCTTGGTTGTTGCTCTGGTGTTTCACTTTCGGACGTTTGTTCTCGCCGAAGTCAGACGGCGCACCGATACGCTGCTGTACCGACTTTACCATATCCATATTCACCACCTGCTGGTTTTTGGCAAAAAGTGCCGATTGCAGCAGTTCGGCAATACGCGCTTCTATGTCTGTCATAACATCCTTCTTCTCGTCCGTCGGCAGGCGCAACTCGATGTCCTGCAAGTAGCCCGAAAGGGTGATATAAGCATCGTTGTCGATATGAAAAATCATACCGTTCAGGTTGATGGTTCGTGTCTCTTTCATTGTTGTGTTTCGTTTATAGGTTCTATGCTTTCTGTTGTTATTGTACTGATTGATTGGCTGATAGCCTGCCATTCGCGGCTCAGTTCTTCCAACAGGCTGCGCCCCTCGTCGGTCAACTGGTAGTACTTGCGCGGTGGCCCGCCGGTGGACTCCTCCCAGTGGTAAGCAAGCAGTCCGTTGTTCTTCATACGCGTCAGGAGCGGATAGAGCGTACCCTCCACTACAATCAGGTCTGCCGCTTTCAGCACATCAAGAATGTCGGAAGCGTATGCCTCGCGGCGGCTGATGATCGTCAGGATACAGTATTCCAGTATTCCCTTGCGCATCTGGCTTTTGATATTCTCTACCATAGTCTTACCATTCCGCTTGGGGCATAACAATCAGCAGGATAATGTAGAGAATGATTCCCGGGAAGCCTGCGCAGAAACAACTCAGCACCGCATAGATCACACGTACGAGGGTGGCATCAATGCCAAAATACTCTGCCAGTCCGGCACATACTCCGCCCAGCATTTTGTTGTTGGAGCGGGTCAGTTTCTTGTCATTCATATTTTTTGTAGTTTTATTTTAATGTCAATTCGATATAGCATAGTTGGCATATTTCTCCGCCGTAGGCGAATAAGATTAATGGCAATTTATGGATGTAAAAACAAAGATTTACTTAGATTTCTTGCCGCTTTGCGGCAAAGGAGTTTTATATCGAACTCACGTTAAGTTTACCAGTCATAGCGTAGGAAATTGCCCGCTTTGTCGAACTCAATCTCCATCTCGGTGTTGAGTTCCACACTCTGCTTGCGGCGGTCAATGCTGTATTCTACAATAAACATCGTCGGGTGATTAGTCTCCACATATTGTACAATCGATGCAGGTACGATACCGGTCGGTACGGGGCGCGTCTGGCAATCCACTTTCTCCAAGGTCCCCTGATAGTCAAATTCGATCTTGGTCCCGTTGTTCAGGCGCACCTCATACTCGTTATGCAGCCCTTCCCGCTCATACAGGATTACCGCAATGTCGGCTTTCGCAAAATACGTCTCTACAAAAGACTGTGCCGCTTGGGGCAGGTTGGTGAACGAACCTACTTGCGCACGGTCAGCACAAGCATTCAAACTCAGCAATACACTTGCCATAATAATCATCATCTTTTTCATACGTCTGTGTTTTTTAGGGTTGTATAGTTTATATATTTTGTTTTACGCTGCAAAAGTACTGTAAAATTTAGAACTATGCAATACAAAGTATTATTTTATTGGTGTAAATATCTGTTTTGCAAACCGTACTTTGCAAAACGCGGTCTGGATATTCAGTTTATGCATTCTTGTACCTCTGTATAGCGATTACGTAGAAAAGACGTAGAAAGGACGTAGAAAGAATTTGCTTTTTTATGCAGCATATTCATCTTTTGGATGGAAATGGTGCATAACTCCCATAATAGAAATTACGGCAACGAGACGGCAATGAGTGCTGTGGATAGGCGGCTTTTAAGCGGTACTTTTATGCATAGTATGCATTATTCAGATTGCATACTATGCATATTTTTTGGATAATTTTTGATTAGTTGTTGGTCTTTTTTTGTCTAAAAGAAAGCGCGGCGCGTGTCGTGCCGCAAGAAAGGTTTTGCTGGTTTTGTTTTTAAGTTTCCTTTATTTCTTTAATTTCTCTCGCACCGCATAGCGAGTGCGTAGGACATCTTTTGTCGATTTTCTTCTATTTTTCTTGCCGCTTGCGGCATAGGAGACCCTTGGTGCCAACTTCTGGGTAATTGCCTTTCGGCGTGTTGTGGCGCAAAGCACCGCTTTATGCGCAGCACGCACCACTATCCGCCGCCTTGGTATCTTGTATTGGTTGGTTGATCGTGCCGCGTGTATTGCTGAATTCCCGCAAACAATGTGCAGTGGGGTGTCGCTGTACCGGATGTTCACTATTTATTTATGTTTCGCATACGCGCGCGTAGAGATATAAAAATGCGTTTTTTGCATTTTTTTTGCACAATTATTTTGGTATATCCGAAAAAAGCAGTACCTTTGCACCGCTTTTCCGCCGAACAGGGTTTGAAACAGATAAAGTGGCAATCCCGTAACGCAGAAATACAGCGTAAGTTGGAAAGCAAAACGCCTCTATAGCTCAGTTGGTAGAGCACTAGATTTGTAATCCAGCGGTCGTTGGTTCGAGTCCGACTAGAGGCTCAAAAAGTTCTTTGAAAAAGATGTGAAGAGGGGAATGAATAAGTTTAATTCTTAATTCATAATTCTTAATTCATAATTAGTTTTGGGTGTGTTCCAGAGTGGCCAAATGGGGCAGACTGTAAATCTGCTGCTTTTCAGCTTCGGTGGTTCGAATCCATCCGCACCCACAACCTTAATAAGTGCGAAGAATTGCGTTGCGGAAATCTTGCACGAGTCTTTCGGGGCTTTCGCAGTTCGACGCAGACACAAGACCTCGCGCGGAAACGAAACCTCGTTTCGGATTTCGCGGAAATAGCTCAGTCGATAGAGCACTAGCCTTCCAAGCTGGGGGTCGCGGGTTTGAGTCCCGTTTTCCGCTCCAAAAGATTTTTGTTGCTAATGTAGCTCAGTGGTAGAGCGCATCCTTGGTAAGGATGAGGTCGCGGGTTCAACTCCCGCCATCAGCTCCATTGCAAACGTAAGTTTGCACGCGTAAAGAATAGAAGGATTATACCTTCTTTTCTTTGTGCAAAAACAAACGATTTGATAATAACTTATTATTAACGTTAATAAATTAATTTACTACTATGGCAAAAGAGAAATTTGACCGCTCGAAACCGCACGTTAACATCGGTACTATCGGTCACGTTGACCACGGAAAAACTACTCTTACCGCTGCTATCTCCAAGGTTCTTCACGAGGCTGGCTTCGGTTCTGAGGATGTTAAATCTTTCGACCAGATTGATAATGCACCCGAAGAGAAAGAGCGTGGTATTACTATCAACACCGCACACATTGAGTACGAGACTGCTAACCGCCACTACGCTCACGTAGACTGCCCGGGGCACGCTGACTATGTAAAGAACATGGTTACCGGTGCTGCCCAGATGGATGGCGCAATCATCGTAGTTGCTGCAACCGACGGTCCTATGCCTCAGACCCGTGAGCACATCCTGCTCGCTCGTCAGGTGAACGTTCCCCGCTTGGTTGTGTTTATGAACAAGTGCGATATGGTTGACGATCCCGAAATGCTCGACCTCGTTGAGATGGAGATGCGTGAACTTCTTTCGTTCTACGATTTCGATGGCGACAATACTCCTATCATCCGCGGTTCTGCGCTTGGTGCATTGAACGGTGACCCGAAATGGGTAGCAAAAGTACTCGAGTTGATGGATGCTGTTGACAATTGGATCCAACTTCCTGTTCGTGCTATCGACAAACCGTTCCTTATGCCTGTTGAGGACGTCTTCTCTATTACCGGTCGTGGTACGGTTGCTACCGGTCGTATCGAGACAGGTGTCGTTAAAGTAGGTGACGAGGTTCAGTTGATCGGTCTTGGTGCAGAGGGCAAGAAATCGGTTGTTACCGGTGTTGAAATGTTCCGCAAACTTCTTGATGAAGGTGAAGCAGGTGATAACGTTGGTCTTCTTCTCCGTGGTATTGACAAAGACGAGGTTCGTCGTGGTATGGTGCTCACTCACCCGGGTGTTGTTAAACCTTACAGCGAGTTCAAGGCTTCGGTTTATATCTTGAAGAAAGAGGAAGGTGGTCGTCATACTCCGTTCCACAACCACTATCGTCCTCAGTTCTACATCCGTACTATGGACGTTACCGGTGAGATTACTCTCCCCGAAGGAACTGAGATGGTAATGCCGGGCGATAACCTCGAGATTCAGGTTAAGTTGATCTACCCGGTTGCTTGCTCCGAGGGTCTGCGTTTTGCTATCCGTGAGGGTGGTCGTACCGTAGGTTCGGGTCAGATTACCAAACTGATTGACTAATATCAATCCTTATATTTCTCTCAATTGGTAGCATAGGGCTTTTGCCCTTGCTACCCGAGGGAGAGAAATACTCCGACACAAGTCGGAAAAGACAAAATTAGCAATCGAAGCGTAGCGGAGATTGATAATTTTGAGAGGAGGAGTTGCGGAGCGTAAAATTCGCATAGCGAATTTCGGTCGCGTAGCACACTCCGACGAAACGGAAGTCCTCCAATGGTAGGAGAGCGGTCTCCAAAACCGTTAATGTGGGTTCGATTCCTGCCTTCCGTGCTGTTACAAACTTTACATAGGCTTCCAATCTGACTTCGGCTGTTCGTTGGAGTCGGATTGTTGCCGTGAAAGATAGATAATATCGAAAAAAGAAACCACTTATATGAAACTTGTAGAAAATATCAAGGAATCGTACAACGAACTGGTTCACAAAGTGAGTTGGCCTACTCGCAAAGAGTTGGCTCAAAGTGCGGTGGTAGTGCTGATCGCTTCCATTATTTTGGCACTCATCGTATGGCTTATGGACTGGTGCTTTGAGTCTGTTATGACATTTGTCTACGGTCTGTTCTAATTTGTCAAATTGTAAAATGGTATATTAGACACTATGGCTGACAGCAAATTCAAATGGTATGTACTCCGCGCAATCAGCGGTAAGGAAAACAAGGTAAAGGAGTATATCGAGAGTGCCTTGGTTACCTCATCGCTTTTTAAGGAGTATGTGTCTCAAGTCTTGATTCCTACCGAGAAAGTAGTGGCGCTGCGTGGCGGAAAACGCACCATCAAGGAGCGCAATCTGTTGCCGGGCTATGTTTTGGTAGAATGTTACCTTTGCGACGAGAGTTATCCTCTTCTCCGCAACATCCCCAACGTACTCGGTTTTATGAGCAACGACGGCTCGTCCGTCAAACCTGCTCCTGTTCCCCAGTCCGAAATCAATCGTATTGTGGGTAATGTGGCCGAGGCGGAAGAGGAATTGCAACTTGAGGAGACCTATCTCGTAGGCGAGAAAGTGAAAGTCATCGACGGACCGTTCAACGGTTTCAACGGTGTCATTCAAGAGGTATCACAAGACAAGCACAAACTCAAAGTGGTTGTTACTATCTTTGACCGCCAGACCCCTCTGGAACTCGGTTTCAACCAGGTGGAAAAAGAGTAGGAGACTTCCTGTTACGAGTCGTTAGTTACTACTCGATAGTTTCAATTTAATCAACCGGCCGAGGATATTTCGCGTATCCGCTATCAGGCCAAAAACTATTAACAACGTAAAACTAAACAATTATGGCTAAAGAAATTGCTGGTTTTATCAAACTCCAAATCAAGGGTGGCGCTGCCAATCCTGCACCTCCGGTTGGACCTGCACTGGGTTCCAAGGGTGTGAACATCATGGAGTTTTGTAAACAATTCAATGCCAGAACTCAGGACAAGGCAGGCAAGGTGTTGCCTGTAATCATTACTGTTTACACCGACAAGTCGTTCGAGTTTATCGTTAAGACTCCTCCGGTTGCTATTCAACTCCTCGAGGCTGCTAAAATCAAAAGCGGTTCGGCTCAACCTAACCGTAACAAAGTGGCTTCTATCACAGAAGAGCAATGCCGTCAAATCGCTGCCGATAAGATGGTTGACCTCAACTGCTTTACCGTTGAGAGCGCTGAGTCTATGGTAAAAGGAACTGCTCGTAGTATGGGTATTACCGTTAAATAATTAAACTTCAATCACTATTATGGCAAAATTGACAAAAAATCAAAAGCTTGCTGCTGAGAAGATTGAAGCAGGTAAGCTCTACACCGTGGCTGAGGCAGCGGCTCTCGTAAAAGAGATCACTACCACTAAGTTCGATGCAAGCGTAGATATCGATGTTCGTTTGGGCGTTGACCCGCGTAAAGCCAACCAAATGGTTCGTGGCGTGGTTTCTCTCCCTAACGGAACGGGCAAAACGGTTCGGGTTCTTGCACTCTGTACTCCTGACCAGGAAGCCGCTGCTAAAGAAGCAGGTGCCGACTATGTTGGTTTGGATGAGTATATCGACAAAATTAAAGCCGGATGGACGGATGTCGATGTAATCATTACTATGCCGCAAATCATGGGTAAGATTGGTGCGCTCGGTCGTGTCCTTGGTCCTCGTGGTCTTATGCCTAACCCCAAAAGCGGTACGGTAACTATGGATGTCGCTAAGGCTGTTAAGGAGGTTAAACAAGGTAAGATCGATTTCAAAGTGGACAAATTCGGTATTGTACACACTTCGATTGGTAAGGTATCCTTCTCTGCTGAGGCAATTGCGCAAAACGCAAACGAGTTTATCGAGACTATCATCAAACTCAAACCCGCAGTATCCAAAGGTGATTACATCAAGAGCATTTATCTTTCCAGCACAATGAGTCAGGGTATCAAGATTGATCCCAAATCAATCGGTTAATCACAACTAACACACTGAAACAATGAAAAAGGAAGATAAAAATGCGATTATCGCTGCACTCCAAGAGCAACTGGGTGAGTATCAACACTTCTATATCACCAATATCGAAGGATTGAATGCTCAGAAAACCAGCGACCTCCGTCGTGCATGCTTCAAGAACGATATCAAACTGATCGTTGCAAAGAATACATTGCTCCACAAAGCACTCGAAGCAAAGGGCATCGACGCCCAGATCTTCGAATCGCTCAAAGGCAATACCGCTCTGATGCTCTGCAACACGGGCAACGCACCGGCTAAACTTATTAAAGAGTTTACCAAAGGCGACAAAACCGGTGAGGCTAAACCGCAACTCAAGGCGGCTTTCGTTGAGGAAAGCGTCTATGTTGGTGCGCAGAACTTGGAGTTCCTCTCTGCAATCAAATCGAAGAACGAACTTATCGGCGACCTCGTTGCACTCTTGCAATCGCCTGCTAAGAACGTTATCTCTGCTCTCCAGAGCGGTGCAAATACACTCCACGGAGTCCTTACAACTTTGGGAGAACGCGCTGAGTAATCGGCAAAAACAACAAACAATTTAACTTAAAAAATAATTTCTAAAAATAATACGACAATGGCAGATCTTAAAGCTTTTGCTGAACAATTGGTTAACCTTACGGTTAAAGAAGTAAACGAACTCGCTCAAATCCTCAAAGACGAGTATGGTATCGAACCTGCAGCCGCTGCAGTTGCAGTTGCTGCTCCCGCAGCAGGTGGCGCTGAGGCAGCCGCTGAGGAGAAAACTTCGTTCGACGTAGTTCTGAAGAGCGCAGGTGCTCAGAAACTTCAGGTTGTTAAGACCGTAAAAGAGCAAACCGGTCTTGGCCTGAAAGAGGCTAAAGACATCGTAGACGCTGCTCCGGCTACCGTTAAGGAAGGTCTTGACAAAGCAAGCGCAGAGGCTCTCAAGAAGGCTCTCGAAGAGGTTGGTGCTGAGGTAGAACTCAAGTAATAAACCACCACTCCGTGGCAATAGGTTTAGACCCTGAAAAGGGGTCTAAACCTTTTTCTCTAAATACAGTAGATTGTGAAAATAACTGAATATCTGGTAATTATTGCGCGGTTTTAGTAAAATAAATATAAATCACAAAACCATCTATTTAGTTCTAAATAATTCATTACCAGCAGTTTATTCCCTGCTCTAACAACTAACCATCCTAAAATTAATGGCTACAACTACAAAACAACCAAGGGTCAACTTTTCGCGTGTGCAAAAGCAGATGCCCTTTCCTGACTTCTTGGAGATTCAGTTAAAGTCTTTCCACGACTTCTTCCAAATGGATTCCACTCCGGAACAACGTCGTAACGAAGGCTTGTACAAGGTGTTCCAGGAGAATTTCCCTATTCAGGATACCCGAAACTCCTTTACGCTTGCATTCTTGGATTATAGCATTGATCCTCCCCGTTACTCTATTGAGGAGTGCATCAAGCGTGGCTTGACCTATTGTGTACCCCTTAAGGCAAAACTCCGCTTGAGTTGTGAGGATCCCGATCATGAGGATTTCGATACTGTGGTTTCGGATGTTTATCTGGGTACTATCCCTTATATGACTCCCAAAGGTACGTTCGTCATCAATGGTGCCGAGCGTGTCGTCGTTAGTCAGTTGCACCGTTCGCCGGGCGTGTTCTTCGGCACATCCATGCACTCTAATGGCACAAAACTTTATTCCGCACGTATCATCCCGTTCCGTGGTTCATGGATTGAGTTCGCTACCGATATCAACAAGGTAATGTATGCTTACATTGATCGTAAGAAGAAATTACCGGTTACCACTTTGCTCCGTGCTATCGGCTTCGAGTCCGACAAAGACATCCTCAGTTGCTTTGATTTGGCAGAAGAGGTAAAATGTAATCGTGCTGCCCTCGAGGCTTGCATCGGGCGTCGTCTTGCCGGTTATGTGATGAAACCTACCTTGGAGGATTTCGTAGATGAGGATACGGGCGAGGTTTCGTCTATCGAGCGTAATGAGATTGTCGTTGAGCGTGAGACGGAACTTACTCCTGATGTCATTGATATCATTATGGAGTCGGGGAGCAAATCGGTGCTTCTCCATAAGAACGAGAACCGTGAGAGCGACTACTCTATTATCTTTAATACTTTGCAGAAAGACCCTGCCAAGACCGAGAAAGAGGCTGTTCTTTACATCTATCGTCAGTTGCGTAATGCAGAACCTGCCGATGATGCTACGGCTCGCGAGATGATTCAGAACTTGTTCTTCTCGCAGAAGCGTTATGATCTTGGCGAGGTTGGTCGTTATCGTATCAACCGCAAGTTGAATATGTCTATCCCCGATGATGTTCGTGTGCTTACCAAAGAGGACATCATTGAGATTATCAAATATCTGGTTGAACTGATCAACTCCAATGCCGAGGTGGACGACATCGACCACCTCTCGAATCGTCGTGTTCGTACAGTTGGTGAACAACTCTACAACCAGTTTGGCGTCGGTCTGGCACGTATGGCGCGCACCGTGCGTGAGCGTATGAATGTGCGCGATAATGAGGTATTCACTCCGACTGACCTTATCAATGCAAAATCGATTTCTTCGATTATCAATTCCTATTTTGGTACCAATGCATTGAGCCAGTTTATGGATCAGCAGAACCCGCTTGCCGAGATTACCCACAAGCGTCGTATGTCTGCCCTCGGTCCCGGTGGTTTGAGCCGTGATCGTGCCGGTTTCGAGGTGCGAGATGTTCACTACACCCACTATGGTCGTCTCTGTCCTATCGAGACCCCTGAGGGACCGAACATCGGTCTTATCTCCTCGCTCTGTATCTATGCCAAGATCAACGATCTCGGTTTCATTGAGACCCCGTATCGTAAGGCAGAGAACGGCGTGGTTGATTTGGATAACAGCCATATTCAGTATTTCAGTGCAGAAGACGAGGAAGAAAAAATCGTTGCGCAGGGTAACGCCCCGTTGGATGAGAATGGTAAGTTTGTCCGCAACAAGGTTAAATCGCGTCTCGGTGCCGATTTCCCTGTAGTCGAGCCCAACCAGGTGGACTTGATGGATGTGGCACCTTGTCAGATTGCTTCTGTGGCTGCCGCCCTTATTCCGTTCTTGGAGCATGATGATGCCCACCGTGCGTTGATGGGTTCGAACATGATGCGTCAGGCAGTACCTTTGATTACCAGTGAAGCACCTATTGTAGGTACCGGTATTGAGGAACAACTTGTCAAGGATAGCCGCACACAGATAGAGGCGGAGGGTGCAGGTCTGGTTACCTACGTGGATGCCGATGTGATCCGTATTCAGTACGATCGTACCGAAGAGGAGGAGTTTATCTCGTTTGAGCCTGCCGAGAAAGAATATAAACTGCCGAAATTTGAAAAGACCAACCAGAATACCACTATTGATCTTCACCCGATTGTCCGCAAGGGCGACCGCGTGGAGAAAGGGCAAATCCTTACCGAGGGTTATGCTACCCAAGGCGGCGAGTTGGCACTCGGTAAGAACCTCAAGGTGGCATACATTCCTTGGAAAGGTTACAACTACGAGGATGCTATCGTGTTGAGCGAGCGTATCGTGCGTGAGGACATGTACACTTCTGTTCACGTGGTGGAGCAACTCCTTGAGGTGCGCGAGACCAAACGCGGTATGGAGGAGTTCACAGCCGACATCCCCAATGTCAGTGAGGATGCTACCAAGGATTTGGACGAGAACGGTATCATTCGTATCGGTGCCCATATCCAGCCGGGGGACATCATTGTCGGTAAGATTACGCCGAAGGGCGAGACCGACCCCTCTCCCGAGGAGAAACTTCTGAAGGCGATCTTTGGTGACAAAGCAGGCGATGTCAAGGATGCTTCGCTTAAGGCAAGTCCTTCGTTGGAGGGCGTTATTGTGGGCAAGAAACTCTATACCCGTGCCATCAAAGACCGTAAGGCAAAGATGGAGGACAAGGATGCTATTGCCAAGATGGATGCTGAATTCAATGAGAAAGCGGAGGCACTGCGTGAGTTGCTTATTGGCAAACTGGTGAAGATCTTGGAGAATAAGACGGCAATCTCCGTTAAAGATACGGTCGGTACCGAACTCATCTCCAAGGGGCAGCGTTTCACCAAAGAGCGTCTCGGTATGCTTGACTTCCAGTCGGTTATGCTCGAAGGATGGACTTCCGATGAGCATAAGAACGCTTTGGCGGCACAATGTATTATGAACTATATCGCCAAGTATAAGGAGATGGATGCCGACCTCAAACGTCGCAAGTTCAACCTTACTATCGGCGACGAACTGCCCAATGGTATCATCCAGATGGCAAAGGTTTATATTGCCAAGAGCCGTAAGATCCGCGTCGGTGATAAGATGGCAGGTCGTCACGGTAACAAGGGTATCGTCAGCAAGATTGTCCGTATGGAGGATATGCCGTTCCTCGCAGACGGAACGCCGGTGGATATTGTCCTCAACCCGATGGGTGTGCCTTCTCGTATGAACATCGGTCAGATCTTCGAGGCTGTTCTCGGTTGGGCGGGTCAGGAACTTGGCGTTAAGTTCTCTACACCGATCTTCGACGGTTGTTCGTTGGAGCAACTCGACGAGTGGACGGACAAGGCAGGTCTGCCACGTGCAGGTAAGACGCAACTCTATGATGGTGAATCCGGCGAACCGTTCGACCAGATGGCTACCGTCGGTGTTACCTACTTTATGAAGTTAGGACACATGGTTGACGACAAGATGCACGCACGTTCTATCGGTCCGTACAGTCTTATTACGCAACAGCCTCTCGGTGGTAAAGCACAGTTCGGTGGTCAGCGTTTCGGTGAGATGGAGGTTTGGGCATTGGAGGCACACGGTGCTGCTCATACCCTCCAGGAGATCCTTACCGTTAAGTCGGATGATGTTACCGGTCGTGCGCGTACCTACGAGGCAATCGTTAAGGGCGAGCCGTTCCCGACACCGGGGCTTCCCGAGTCGCTCAACGTCCTCCTGCACGAGTTGCAAGGTTTGGCACTTTCAATCACAATGGAATAATTTATCACGATTATGGCTTTTAAACAAGATAATAAGAAAAACGGTTTCACCAAGATTTCAATTGGTTTGGCTTCGCCCGACGAGATTATGCAACTCTCCAGCGGTGAGGTGCTCAAGCCCGAAACCATCAACTACCGTACCTACAAACCGGAACGCGACGGTCTGTTCTGCGAGCGCATCTTCGGTCCTACCAAGGACTATGAGTGCCATTGCGGTAAGTACAAACGTATCCGCTACAAGGGTATCGTCTGCGAGCGTTGCGGTGTCGAGGTTACCGAGAAGAAAGTGCGTCGTGAGCGTATGGGACATATCAAGTTGGTTGTTCCTGTGGCTCATATTTGGTATCTCCGTTCGCTGCCGAGCAAGATGGCTGCGTTGTTGGGTATCCCCACCAAAAAGTTGGATTCCATCATCTACTATGAGAAGTATATCGTCGTTAAGGCAGGTGCTTTGGCTGGTCAGGAGATCGGTGAGAAAAACAAAGACGACAAGAACCGTCTGCCTATCGAGGACCGTATGCTCCTTGATGAGGAACAATACGCACAGATCCTGGATATCCTTCCCGAGAACAATGATACTTTGGACGACAGCGATCCCGACAAGTTCATCGCCAAGATGGGTGCTGACGCTATCTATGATCTGCTTTGCAATATCGACCTTGATACGTTGAGTTACCAACTCCGTGACCAGGCAAGTACTTCCACCTCCGTCCAGCGTAAGCAGGAGGCGCTGAAGCGTCTGCAAGTCGTTGAGTCGTTCCGCGCTTCCAAGGGCAAGAACCGTCCCGAGTGGATGATTCTGCAGGTTATCCCTGTTACGCCTCCGGAGTTGCGTCCGCTTGTGCCGCTGGATGGTGGTCGTTTCGCTACTTCCGACCTCAACGACCTCTATCGCCGTGTTATCATTCGTAACAACCGCCTCAAACGTCTTATCGAGATCAAAGCACCGGATGTCATTCTCCGTAACGAGAAACGTATGCTTCAGGAGGCTGTCGATTCGCTTTTCGACAACTCGCGTAAGACCACGGCTATCAAATCGGAAGCAAACCGTCCTTTGAAGTCGCTTTCCGATTCGCTCAAGGGTAAACAGGGGCGTTTCCGTCAGAACTTGCTCGGTAAACGTGTGGACTATTCTGCCCGTTCGGTTATCGTCGTGGGTCCTGAGTTGAAGATGCACGAGTGCGGTCTGCCTAAAGAGATGGCGGCCGAACTCTACAAACCGTTTATTATCCGCAAACTCATCGAGCGTGGTATCGTCAAAACCGTTAAATCGGCTAAAAAGATTATCGACCGCCGTGAACCGGTTATCTACGAGATCTTGGAGCACGTTATGGAGGGACACCCCGTCCTGCTCAACCGTGCGCCGACCCTGCACCGTCATGGTATCTTGGCTTTCCAGCCGAAGATGATCGAGGGTAAGGCTATCCAGTTGCACCCGCTTGCTTGTGCCGGCTTCAACGCCGACTTCGATGGCGACCAGATGGCTGTCCATTTGCCGTTGTCCAACGAAGCCATCTTGGAGGCGCAACTCTTGATGCTCGGTTCGCACAATATCCTTGATCCTGCTAACGGTAATCCTATTACCGTACCTTCGCAGGATATGATTCTCGGTCTTTACTATATCACCAAAGAGCGTTCCGGTGTCAAAGGTGAGGGACTTACGTTCTATTCGCCCGAGGAGTGCACCGTCGCTCTCAACGAGGGACGTGTGGATATCCATGCCAAGGTCAAAGTACGTATCAACGACATCGTCGATGGCGAGTATGTCAACCATATTATTGAGACCACTCCGGGGCGTGTTATGGTCAACCGGTACGTTCCTGCGGCAGTCGGTTTCCAGAACGTGGTAATGAAGAAAGGTGCCGTCAAGTCTATCATCTCCAAGGTCATCAAGACCTGCGGTGTGGCACGTACTGCCCAGTTCCTGGACGACATCAAAAACCTTGGCTACTACAAGGCTTTCCGTGGCGGTCTGTCTTTCAACCTCAACGATATCCTTATTCCTGAGGAGAAAGCAGGTATCATCGCCCGCGGTCAGCAGGAGGTCGAGAACATCACCGAGATGTACAACTTCGGTGAGATGGGCGACGACGAGCGTTACAACAACGTCATCGCAGCATGGAACAAAGTCGATACCGAGGTTACCGACATCCTGATGAAACACATGCAGGAGGCAGACCAAGGCTTCAACTCCGTATATATGATGATGGATTCGGGTGCCCGTGGTAACAAACAGCAGATTAAGCAGTTGGCGGGTGTCCGTGGACTTATGGCAAAACCGCAGAAAGCGGGTTCCACCGACTCTCGTCAGACTATTGAGAACCCTGTCCTCGCTAACTTCAAGGAGGGTATGTCCGTGCTGGAGTACTTTATCTCTACCCACGGTGCGCGTAAGGGTCTTGCTGATACTGCGCTGAAGACTGCCGATGCCGGTTATCTGACCCGTCGTCTGGTCGATGTATCGCATGATGTCATCATCAACGAGGAGGACTGTGGTACGCTCCGTGGTCTTACCGCTCGCGCTATCAAGCAGAACGACGTCGTTGTCGCTACTCTCACCCAGCGTATCCTCGGTCGGGTCAGCGTCCACGACATCCACGATCTGGACGGTAACCTTATCGTTGCCGCAGGCGAGGAGATCCGTGAGGCGGCTTGCGAGGCTATCGAGGCTGCCGGTATCGAGGAGGTCGAGATCCGTTCCGTACTTACCTGCGAGTCCAAACATGGTGTCTGCGCCAAGTGCTATGGTCGTAACCTGGCTTCGCGTAAGATGGTGCAGAAAGGTGAGGCGGTCGGTGTCATCGCCGCACAGGCTATCGGTGAACCGGGTACTCAGTTGACCCTCCGTACCTTCCACTCGGGTGGTGTCGCCGGCAATGCGGCTACCCAGAACACCTACGCTATCCCGCGTGAGGGTGTCATCGAGATCGAAGACCTCCGTACCATCACTACCGAAGCGGGGGATGTCATCGTGGTCAGCCGTCTCAACGAGATGCACCTCAAAGACGAGAAAACGGGTGTCGTACTCACTACCTTCAATATCCCCTACGCTTCCAAGTTGTTCGTTACCCCCGGTCAGAAATACGACAAGGGTACCGTCATCTGCGAGTGGGATCCCTACAAGGCGTCTCTCGTTATCGAGCAGGACGGTCGTATCCAGTACGAAGATGTTATCGAGGGCGTAACCGCCCAGACCGAAGTCGATGAGCAGACGGGTAAGAAAGAGGTGTCCATTACCGATACCAAGGACAAGACCAAGATGCCTTCCGCACATATCCTTGATGCTGCGGGCAATGTGCTCCGTACCTACAACCTGCCTGTCAAGGCGAGCCTCGTTCACGCCGATGGCGCAGAGGTGAAAGCGGGCGACCTGTTGTTCACTATGGCGCGTGTTATGGGGTCCGCAGGCGATATCACCGGTGGTCTTCCCCGTGTTACCGAACTCTTCGAGGCGCGTAACCCGTCCAATCCGGCTATCGTGGCGGAAATTGATGGCGAGGTTTCCTTTGGTAAGATCAAACGTGGTAACCGCGAACTCTTCGTTACATCCAAACTCGGCGAGCAGAAAGCATACCTTGTGCCGCTGTCCAAGCAGATCCTTGTGCAGGAGGGCGACTATGTGCGTGCCGGTGTACCTCTCTCCGATGGTGCTATCACGCCCGACGACATCCTCGCTATCCAGGGTCCTACCGCCGTGCAGGACTATATCGTCAACGAGGCACAGTCTGTCTATCGTATGCAGGGTGTGGAGATCAATGACAAGCACTTCGAGATCATCGTCCGCCAGATGATGCGCAAGGTCGAGATCCTCGATGCCGGTGATACCCGCTTCCTTGAGGGACAGATGGTTGATAAGATGGACTTTATGGACGAGAACGACCGTATTTGGGGCAAGAAAGTGGTTACCGACGCAGGCGACAGCGAAGTGCTCCATGCCGGTCAGATCGTTACCCCGCGCCGTCTCCACGACGAGAATTCCAGTCTGCGTCGTCGCGACAAGAAACTCGTTGAGGCACGTGAGGCAACCTGCGCTACGGCTAAGCAGATCCTGCAAGGTATCACGCGTGCGGCTCTCGGTACCAAGTCCTTTATGTCTGCCGCTTCCTTCCAGGAGACCACCAAGGTGCTCAACGAGGCGGCTGTCCAAGGCAAGGTGGACTACCTCGAGGGTATGAAGGAGAACGTTATCTGCGGTCACTTGATTCCTGCAGGTACGGGTCTCCGCGAGTTCTCTAAGATTGTGGTGCACAACC
>CAKUYO010000035.1 GCA_934716995.1 uncultured Bacteroidales bacterium
AACGAGGCTGCCACGGGTACGTTGTTTTCCTTTTTCTCTTGTCCGATACGCACGTCTATCTCGTCCGCACGCAGGGGGCGTATTTTGATGTTGTCCATTGTTCTTGTCAAAGGTTAGAAAATAATTTCGGGATAATAACTGCTACAATCGCACTCGAATACCTTTTCGGCTGCTATGTGCAACTCTGCGCACAACTGCTCGAACTCGTCTCCGGTCATTTGCAAGTTCTCTGCCTCTCTGCATATCTCCAGCGTTGCCGAAGATAATACAGGTGCGTTCTCTCCGTCCCACGTTGCCGATACGCAAAACTCTATGCCGTCCACTGTGATGTACTGGTTGCTCAACTCAAAGCCGCAGCAGTACTCGTAGTCGTCGCATGGGTCAAACCCTGCGTGTCCGTCGCAATGTGTGCCTGCACCGATGTTATAACAGCCGTAAATAGGCTGTGCGTATTCGAGTGCCTCTTTGGCTAACTGCTGCATAATGGCTTTTGCATCATATCTCATTGGCTCGTTCATAATCTTTGATTTTGTTATAGGATGGTTATAGGATAGTTATAGGTTGCGCTTGTGTAAGGTGGATGTAAGGAGGATATAAGGTGGATAGCATTACTTGTTGCCGCGCAACACCTCTCGTGTGATACTGAATGCCGTCAGTCCGATAGTTATCGGGAGTGCGGCTAATACCACCTGCCAACCTGCGAACCCCGTACATTGCGCATACGTACCTACCGTGTACCCGATAGTCAGTATTGTGAACAACCACATAAACACTACTCGGAACAGGTCTATCAACGCTATGCGTTTTCTGCTTTTCATTGTCAGTCCTCCTTGAGTATATCTTTGTATTGCTGGATAACGTACATTACGAAATTCTTTGCGTCCGTTACGCCGTTCAGATGTGCTTCTATGAATGGATTGCGTTCTCTGTTTTCCGATAACATCGGACACCTCGCCCAACGCTCCAATTCGTCGATACATTGCTGTGCTGTCATAGTCGTGCTATTTGATACGTATTATCCGTGTATAATCGCCCAAGCGTTTCTTGCTTACTTTCCACTCTCCATATCCGAGTGTTTTCATCTGGCTTGTCGAAGCCTTGACGTTCTGGTACTTCATCTTGCTTGCAGGCAGTATTCGCTCCTCGCCCTCAAACATCGAAAGCAGCCGCTTCCTAATCAGAAATTTTTCCATACTTATTTGTTTTTGATACTTTACTATTAAAATACATTTGGTAAAGTTATATTTTTTACGTACCTTTGCAGCGAATTTCTTGCAAACACACTATATAATGGAAATTCTACGCTATAACTTTGTAAGTTATACTTGTAACCGCAGACGCTTCCGCTGGTAGCCGTTTCGGGTACGCTTTCTGTATAACTTTACCAAATGACGGTGCAAAGGTAGTGTAATTATTTTATTCCTATAAATTTTTTCAGGAAAAAAATAACAATAACGCAGTTTTTGTGGTTTAATGGGTATGTATAGCCATTTATAATTGGGTTAAAAATAAGGATTATGGCAGAGAAAGATGTGAAAGAAAGAGCACTGACGGCAATGAAAGCCTGCAACATTAGTGCTTATGCTATTGCAAAATTTTGCAGTATGAATGAAAGGACAGTTTATGAACAGATTAACGGAAACTCAAAGATGGGGGTTGCGACCATAGAGGCTTTGCTTGCCTATCGTCCCGACCTCTCCGCCGAGTGGTTGCTTCGTGGTACTGGCGATATGCTCATCACCAACAAGCCAATGGAAATCAATATCGACAACTCCAACAGAGGACACCATAATACCAACATCGGTTCGATTGGCACGCAGACAATAACCAACTCCGACCTTGCGGAACTAAAACAGCAAATCGCCGAACTCAAAGCCGACAAGGAAAAATTGTACCAATTACTGCTCAAGCAATAAGTATATGAAAAAGTGGCTTAAATCACACTACAAGGCAATCTTATCAGCCCTATTCTGTATTGCTTACTACTTATTGTTGTTTAGAATATGTGTTGACTATATAGATTTTGGACATAATACAGACGATAATATAAAGGTTGCAAAGTTCTACTTTATTGTATTGCCTATAGCCACAGTATTGCAATAGCATTGTATTGGATAATTGCATACATACGAAAAAAATAATACGCTTTTTATCGCAATATCTATGAACGTTGTGTATTATATATTAATGGTATGTGCTTATGTAGTATGGATAATGTTTACTTGGGGACTTTTCAATTTTACTATTGAGGCGATTAGAAATAAACAGATATGGCACACCATTTATGGAGGAATAGGTTTCCTATGTGCATTGTACGCATTAGCATACAAAATTATAAAAACATTATGCTAAAATAATATGCCACATCCTATTGAACTCACATTGAAACAAGTAATACAGCGTATGCCTACAACTTGCCCATACTGCTATAATCCACTGAATGTGACCCTGCACATCATAAATGATGGTTCGTTTACGGTGCATACGGATTGTGTCTGTGGGGAAATGTATGCAACCTATCGCTTACAACAAATATTGTATGGAATGGGATGTGAGTTGGATGAACAGAAACCAATAGATAGCGTGAATATAGACAACAATGGTGATAATAAGGAAAATAAAAAACTGCGAGATACAATCTCTATGTTTGAACGTGAGTGCAGTGACATTTGCGATGACCTATTTGAGTGTGCGTGCCAGCGTGCTATCGCACGTATGAATAAAGAGTTAGCACCGGAGTTAGGAGGAAATGATGACGCTGTCGGTGCGGGCTTTACATTCTTCGAGGTACTATCCGTTTCGATATGCCATTTGGGCTATGCCGCCAATGAAATCAATCCGTGCCTGCCAAACTATATCTCGGATATATTAGAGGATGAATGCGATAAGTTTAGCAGTAGCGACCTGCTCGTAATTGAATACGGAGAATGTATATACCGTGGCAGTTATAGTGGGATGTATGATTTTCATACGGAACTCCTAAATCGAATGACGGATACATTCTATAGTATGCTTGAAGATACATACAACTCCGATAAAGTGCAGAATTTTTGTAATCAAATGTAACCAATGCACCAAACTGAAAGTAGCCGCCCGCATTTGGCGACAAAGACTAACACGGCACTTACTCCCGCTTCTTTGGAACTGTTAGCACGAGTAAAACAAGCCAAGCAAATAAACAGGCTTACCATTATGCAGATAGCCAAGGAGGCAGGAATGCACCAACCTACAGTTACCAACCAACTCAACGGACATTTCAATTTGGACATCCGTGTCGTTCTTGCCGTGGCAAAATTGTGTCCCAACGTTTCCGCGGAGTTTCTGCTGCGCGGGAACGGAGATGTACTATTAGATAGCAATGACAGCGTCAAACAGGAACAATTGGAAGCACGCATCGCACGTTTGGAGCGGCTTGTAGATAGTCAGCACAGCCAAACATAACCTTGCAAAAACCTTGCAACAACTTTGTAAATATAACATAAGTTATTGATACTCATTAAGTACTCATTTGATCGTTAATCAGATGTTAATTGTTTTTATTGACATCTTACTTCCTCTGCGGCAAAGTA
The DNA here is from genome assembly GCA_934716995.1 of uncultured Bacteroidales bacterium. GTDB lineage: Bacteria > Bacteroidota > Bacteroidia > Bacteroidales > Paludibacteraceae > Colicola. The sequence goes on from CAKUYO010000035.1 coordinate 3,570, forward strand.
GCGGCAATAAGGGGCAAGCCCGCAGCGGTCGCAATGCGGTGTGCGGGCTTGGCAGACATAGCGCCCGTGGAGAAGCAGCCAGTGGTGCGCCTTGGGAATGACGGCGGCTGGGATGTATTTGACCAGTTGGTCTTCGGTTTGGCGCGGCGACTTGCTGCCGGTGGTCAGTCCGAGTCGCTCTGAGACGCGGAAGATATGGGTATCGACCGCCATAGTGGGTTGGTTCCAAATAACGGCACAGACCACATTCGCCGTCTTGCGCCCCACGCCGGGGAGGGTCTGCAGGTCGTTGATGTTATCAGGCACCTGCCCGTCATATACCGCACAGAGCCGCTGCGCCATACCAACCAGATGTGCCGCCTTGGCGTTGGGGTAACTGACGGAACGGACATAGTGCAGGATTTCTTCCGCGGTAGCCTGCGCCATCGCCTCGGGGGTCGGATAGGCGGCAAAGAGGGCGGGCGTAACCATATTGACCCGCTTGTCGGTGCACTGCGCCGAGAGCATCACCGCCACAAGCAACTGAAAGGGATTGTCGTAGCGGAGTTCCGACTCCGCCACAGGCATATTCTCCGCAAACCACGACAAGATATGGGAAAAACGGTCTTTGGTTGTCATAGGTTGCCTCCGTTAAAGTTTTCTCTTTTCTCCATTAATGCCCATTAAAGTTCCATTAAATCGGGATATGTAAAACGTTAATTATCGTGTAATTAGACGTTAATTATTTTGTAAAGAACATATAATCAACCATATAATTAAACCATTAATTCTCCGATACTACAGACAGGGGATAAATTATATGGATAATTCGTGGTTAATTACACGTTATTTTCTTCCAATTCGGCATCGCGGGTGTCTCGGTAGGTGCGGCTGAGGTACCGGAGCAGACGGGTAACCTGCTGCTGCACCGCCTCGGTATCAGCAGAGACGGGCTTGTGCTGCAGATGGAGGAGCATAATCCGGTAGAGAAAGACCAGACACGCCTCGACATCGGACATCGCGGGGCGGTCGGTCTTCGATTTGAAGATTGTCAGCGAGGGGGTCAGTTGCAGCACCGCCGCCCGATAGGCGGCTTCCTTATCGAGCAGGAGCAGATGCAGTTCTTCCAACTCGGAGAGAGCGTTCTTTGCCAACTGGATATGCCCTTTCTCCACCACCCCCTCACGGTGCATCATCTCGCCCAGTTCGCGCAACTCGGGTGTGGCATCCGCCTGTGCGGGAAAAGCCCGCAGGTAGTCCTCCATTTGCCACAGATAGAGGATATATTCGGCAATGTTGTCTTTCTTATTCTTCATCGTCGTCATCCAAATCAAGGTCATCCAAATAGTCGTCGCTCATAAACATCTCTATCTCGCGGCGGTCTTTCTTGGTGGGGCGTCCCGTACCGCGGTCGCGCCCTGTCTGCCCCGCGAGGCGTGCCAGTTCGAGCAGTTCGAGTTGGTCAGGGGCGGTGATGTCCTGCAGATAATCGGGCACGAGTTTCGCGCCGAGACGGTTCTCCGCCAACTGCTTGATGCGGTAGGTGTAGGTAACAGGTCCTTTGCGCACCGAGAACACATCGCCCGCATGGAACGTGCGGGAGGGTTTGAGTTGCGTGCCGCCCATCGTAACGCGCCCTTTCTTGCAAGCGTCCGCAGCGATGGTGCGCGTCTTGTAGATACGCATAGCGAACAGGTATTTATCGACTCTTACTTCCATAATCCTTTTTTAGACATATAATTACCACAAATTATCCATATAACTGACATCAGTTCAACATAACGAAAAAGGGACTTTGTCGGTCAACAACTGACAACAACTATTAAACAACAGACAATAGTATAAACCACGACAGATAACAAAGACGAGTTGCCATTGAATGGACTATATCTGCATCATCGGGGCTTTTTTGAACGGACGGCTTCGCCGTATTACCACAAATTAACCATAAAATTTCATCTTTCAAATTATATCGAACTGACGTTAATTAACGTCTGATTACACGATAATTAACGTTCTTCCCCTCCTACGGTCAGCCGGTTCTCCACCATGCGGGAGATATATTGCTGAATGTAGGCTTTGAGATAGGCGAGCATAGTCTGTACCTCGGCGGTCTGCTCCGCTGCGGGCAACAGGTTGTGCTGCAAGAGACGGTCACTGCGATAGTCGTACACCGCCGTAAGCGACTGCCCGTCGAACTGCACCAGCAGACTGTCGGACAGGATCTGATACACAGGATTGTTGTAACATACCGCATACGGGTGCGGCTTGGTTTGCGTCAGTGCGTCCTCACCGAAAGCAAAATAGGGTTTATCATAACCGAGAAAGGACAATACCGAGGGCATTATATCCGTCTGGCTGACAGCCGTTTGCGTCCGTATTTCACCCGTTATACAGGGGCGATAGAACGCTATCGGCACCTCGAAAAGCCCTTTGGCATTGGTATATTCGGGGTGCGTGAGTTGGTTGGTATGGTCGGCAGTCAGTACAAACAGCGTATGGTCGAACCACGGCTGCGTACGGGCATAGGCAAAGAACTCGCGCAAGGCGTGGTCGGAATAGCCGATACATTGGTGAATAGGCAGCGCCCCCTGCGGGAACACGCCCTCATAACGGGCAGGCACACGGAAAGGATGATGACTTGAAGCCGTAAAGACCGCCGTCATAAACGGCTCCTGCATACGGCTCATCGTGCGGGCATAGTACTGCAAAAACTCCTCGTCCCATATCGCCCACGTACCGTCGAAAGCCTCCTCGCCGTCGTACTCGTCCATACCATAATAGGCGCCGAACCCCGCCGAGCGGGCATACGCCTGAAAGCCCATACTGCCGTTGGGTGCACCGTGAAAGAACGCCGTAGTATAGCCCTTCCGCCCGAGGCAGTCCGCCAGCGACGACACCGCATTGGTGGAATAGGGCGTAACGATATACGGCTCTATCAACATCGGTATAGAGGACAGCACCGAGGGCATGGCGTCTATCGACTTGCGCCCGGAGGCAAACGAATACCGGTAGGTTATGCTCTGCGAGAGCAGCGAGTCCAGAAACGGGGTATAACCCGCATAAGTACCGCCGTCAAGGTCATGGTTGTAAAAACCGATATACTCTTTGGAGAACGATTCCAGTATCAGCACGACCACATTGAGCGGCTGCGCCTGTGCCGTGGTATCCGCCCTGTGTACGGGCGTCATCACGTTTCCGAGTACCTCGTCCGCGTAGTAATGAGGATTGACGTAGGTCTCGTTCTCAAGCGATTTCATCAGCGAGAACGGCGTATTCAATATAATAGCCGTCTCCTGCGGGGTGTTGGTGTACTGCAGGGCGTTGGAGATGGTGATCGGACGGGTGTAACTGCCGAAACCGCCCCGGATACCGATCACACAAAAATATGCCGAGACCAGCAAAATAGCGGTTTCCCTGCTGTAATACCACCCTCTGCGTCCCTCCTCGATATACGCTTTGCGCTGCGAGAGCCCGATGAGCAACGCCAGCATAGCTATGGCAAACAGCGTTACATACCAATACTGCGCCACGGCTTGGAAGAAGATTGAAGCGAGGTTGCTGTCGTGTTGGAACTCCGAGAAGAACGTGCAGGTGGTGCGGCGGTCGGTGAACCGCACATAGACCATATCCGCACAGTTCACGGCGATACCGATGGCGTTGGGCACCCAATAGAACCATTGCGCCGTGCGCTGATAATGCCGGTTGTTGCGCCAGCGGGCGGGCAACGGCAGGAGCATCAGCAGGATATAGACCGAATTGAGGTACAGCACCGCCGTGAGGTCGAACCGCACACCGCCGCGGAGCATCTCCCACAGGTGCGCCGCCGACACAGCGGGGTACATATCGGTATTGACGGCATAGAAAAACCACCGCGACAGCGAATAAATCGCCATCACAAGCAGCAGGTTACACGCTGCCACCACCCACGGATGTTTCCAAAACCGAGCCATATTCAGAACGTTAATTGGCGTGTAATTAGACGTTAATTATTTTATAAGGAACATATAATTAACCATATAATAAAGCCATTAATTTTTCATTACTGAGATTAATGGTCAATTTATGGATAATCATATGTTTATTTCCCTTATTTCCCTTATTTCCCGTTATAGAGGTTCATGGTGCGGTCGATACCTTGCAGGCAGAAGCAAGGAATGATGTCGCAGACCACTTTCATACGGTCGGGCATCTGCTGTTCTTCCTCGTCTGTCCACTTGCCCAGCACAAAGTTGCACTGTGCACCGCGGCTGAAGTTGTTGCCTATACCGAACCGCACCCGCGCATAGTTCTCCGTTCCGAGGACCGACTGGATATTGCCCAGACCGTTATGCCCGCCGTTGGAGCCCTGCTTGCGAATACGGATAGAACCGAAAGGCAGGTTCAGGTCGTCCACCAGCACGAGCATATTCTCCACGGGTATCTTTTCCTGCCCGAGCCAGTAGCGCACGGCATTCCCGCTCAGGTTCATATACGTAGAGGGCTTAAGCAGCACCATCTCCGCATTCTTCACACGGCATTTCGCCACCATTCCGTAGCGTTTGTCCTCCCACGCGGCATTCACCGTATCGGCAAAGGCATCAATCATACGGAAACCTATATTGTGGCGCGTCCCCGCGTATTCATCGCCTATATTGCCCAACCCGACAATCAAGTATTTCATTATTGAATGTGTAAATTTGTAAGTGTGTAAATTTGTAAATTCCCACCCGATAAACGAATTAACCAACCACAACAATTAATGGCTTAATTATATGGTTAATTATATGTTTTCAAAAAGAATTAACGACTAATTACACGATAATTAACGTCGTTATTAAAGCAAAAAGAGCGGAAAAGCCACTGCTCTCCGCTCTTTTGTGTGTCCGTTCCGTCCGGATTATTGTGCTGCAGCAGCGCTCTGACGAGTTGCTTTCACCTCTGCAACGCAAGCATCTTTCGGGTTCATCATTGTCAGACCCTCGATGTGCACATCGCCTACGGCAATCTTCTTGCCCAAGCCCAACTCGGTAACGTCGATAACCACGCGGTCGGGGAACCGGGTATAGATACCGTTCACCTTCATCTTGCGCATATTCAGCGCCAGTTTACCACCGGCTTTCACACCTGCTGCGTGACCGGTCAGTTGGATAGGGATCTCAACGGTTACAGGCTTATTCTCATCTACAGCGAGGAAATCAATGTGCATTACATTGCCGCTCAGCGGGTGGAACTGCATCTCTTTTACCACAGCGGTGCGTTTTACATCACCTACGGTGAGCAGTACGATCAATGTGTCAGGCGTGTAGATCAACTGACGAACATCAGCAGCAGCCACGGTAAAAGTCAGGTTTTCGCCTACGCCATAGATGTTGCAAGGAACGAGGTTTTCTGCGCGAAGCGCCTTAGCGGCTTTCTTACCGAACTCCGAACGGGGAGTACCGGTCAATTCAAACGTTTTCATTGTGTTTTGTTTGTGTTACTCAATATGGGGCAGTAGGATTACATACGGCTTGCGCGATATGTCTTGTGAGGCTGCCCGTATCCCATCACACTTGCCCTTGCGGGCTTAAAAAAAGAGCCTTGCGGGCTCTTCCTCTTGTTGTCCAACCCGGAATCGAACCAGGATCTTCAGAACCAAAATCTGACGTAATAGCCTTTATACCATTGGACACCGTCATCATCGAAATCCGCTTGCGGCATATAGAAGACCACATTCCGCAAAAGCGACTGCAAAAGTACTGCTTTTTTTTGGACTATGCAAATATCCGCTGCATTTTTCTGCTTTTTCTGTCATAGCAAAGTAGAAAAGTCTGTTAGCGGCTGACCGTGGCGCGTGCGACAGGGCTCCCGCGAGCAACACGGAGTGGGATGTCGGTTGCACACAATGGTATTGTGCGCCGCTATCAGCCGAGTGAAGGGCTCATTCTATCGGGATTGGGCGTTTACCTATGAGTTGGCACCAATGTCTCCTATGCCACAAGCGGCAAGAAAAATAAACAAAAGATGTCCTACGCACCTGCTACGCGGTGCGAGAGAAATGAAAGAAATAAAGAAAATAAAAAACAAAACCGCAAAACTGTCTTGCAGTGCAACATACACTGCGCTTTTAGATAAATATATTTTAAGTTATTCAAATAAGCAACAGGGCTATTACTATTGCGCTATTTTGTTACACTCGCAACTCTATTCATTTAAGATGGAAACCTTTTCCAAAAGTATCTCTTTCATACTCAACCCCATCATCGGTAGTAAATTCAGTCTTCGACCAATTGAATGTTCCCGATATTTTATTACCGTCCTGATCCACCATCTCTTCTTCTCCATCTTCTTCATTTTGAGGGACAGGTTGCTTCTCCTGCTTGCTTTCAGGAGGAGTTTCAAATAAACCTTTAGCCATCCCTTTTCCCATTACAAACGGCAATTTCATTCCTAACTTTCTCAATTCACTACCAAACACTGAACGTTTGGAACGTTCAGGGGCGCAACCACAATTAGCGCAATGCAAACCTTTTTCTTCGTCTGTGGATAATATGCCCCAACAACGCGGACAAGATTCTGACACCAAAGAACCTATAGGAGAAAGCAAGAACCATGCACCGACAAAACAGAGATAAAGAATACACGTTAAAATTCCCTTGAAACTTGCAAAATCAGGTACAATCTCCATCCAACAGGTGCGAATATAGAAGAACAGCAATATGGTCACAAACATTTCTGTAGCGAAATTCCCCACCACACGCAGACGAGGTATAGTACAAAGCATACGCAAAGCCAAACTTAACAATCCGGTTGTTACCCACGTATAGAACAATAAAAACAATACGCTATATTGGTCTGTACTATCTGCGAACCATTTGCCGTTCAACCAATCATAAGGTGCCACCAATAGGTGTCCGAGATCCATATCATCGCCTAACATATAAACCAACAAGGCATACCCCAGCATAATTACCACAGATACAGTTTCGCCTATATAGTTACAAATTGTCAAGCCTGTCGTTGCTTTCTTTCCTCCGTGCATCGGTATAGCGCATGGTATAGATGATGAAATATGCAATGTGGTATCTACTGGAAGACTCTTATCAAAACTTCTAGTGTAAAAACGCAAATTCCGTAAGCCGTTCAGCACAAAAAGCATCGGAAAAACAGGTAGCAGAATAACGCAGGTACAATTCTGCAACAGGGGCGATATTGCAGCAACGGGAATGAGCAATATACACCCTACAAGCACATTGACTGCCACCAATATCAGTCCTTTCTTAACAGTCTCATCCTTTGCAAAGAAACGGGACGGACAGAAAATACCGCCTAACCAATTCGGTTTACCGAAAAGGATTATTAGCAATACAAATAATATAGGCGAAACTATCCAACCTGTTATATCCTTTATTTTCGTTACTTTTTCATTATGATACCATTGTCGTAATTCAGCATTCGTCTCATAGCAGAAATCTTTCCAAGATATAACTTCACCCTTCCATACAACACTATACCATTCTGGCCAAATCTCCCTACAATTAGTTTGTATATTCGGGTTGGCAAAGTTGATATATCGTGGGGCTACACAATTGTATCTTCCCCATTGATCATTGAAAAACTCCACTCCCGTACCCAAATACAGCGAATCAATCTTTGCGCCTGCATCCAAGGCATAGGTGCCGATACTGCGGACGCTGTCTATCCGCAGAGTAGTTACTTCTAACGGACAAAAAGCATATGAATCAATACTGTCCACCACATAAGAACGCCCTCTATTGTACACTAAATGAGGTATTACCAAAATGTCTTTCGGAGACTTTTGGACTTTTTTTAGAGTAACGAGTTCCGTATGTACAGAATCTATCTCATACTGAATTCCTTTATATGTGAATTGCTTTGCCGAATTCTGCGCATACAAGTAACAACTCAACTGCGAAAAAATAATAATGAGGGTTAGTAGAATTTTCTTATAACTCATTAAGGGAGTAAAAAGTTTCATTATAGATGTTACATTTAACGGTTAGTATGCCTATATCTTTTATTCAGCCACGTTAGCATAGGCACCCATATTGAGCGGGGCGGAGGGGGTGCCGTCCAAGAGGGCGGAACGGTCGATTTCGAGATAAGGGGTGTATTTCTCGGGAATGAGTTGCCCCGTACCTATACAAGCCGAACCGGCGGTAAGACGGAAATCCTGCTGCAAGACCTGTTTCTGTTTCTCTTTGTCGTTCACCACGGCTCCGACGATAGCCGCCACTTTCCTGAAGCGCGGGCAGGGTTTGGCAGGGTCGATATTCTTTGCCGAGAGATCGATCACGCCGTTTATCTCGTCCAGTTCCGGCACGAGCGTGCCGCCCTCGATGGCACAGCCGTGGGCTTTGAGGTTGGCGTCCTGCATATTCACCGCCGTATTCCGCCCCTGCGTGCGGTTGTTCCAGATGATACTGCCGGCTATATACAGGTCGGCGTTGTTGTACTGCATATCCACGCCCGCATAGCCGCTTGTGGAAAGATTGTTGGCAATGACGCACGACTCGATATAGCACTTGGTGTTGGTCAGCACACCCGCACCGCGGGTGGCGGTGTTGTTGTATATGAGGCAACCGTGCAGGATATTGCGGTCGCCGCCCGTGATGACCACCCCGCCGCCATCGGCATAGCGGTCGCGCGGGTAGTTGTTGCGAATGATACATTGGTAGAGGCGGCAGTCCTCCATCCATATACCGCACGTGCCGTTGGTCTCCACGGTGCAGCCGGTCAGGGTGCAGTTGTTGGCAGAGATACCGTACTGGTCGTTGCCGCTGACAACCACCCTGCGGAGTTCGCACTCGCCGTAGGTTTTGATACCCGAGTTGCAGCCGCTGACGCTGCAGTTTTCCAACGTAACGCGCGGCACATCCATATCTATCCCCCACTCGCCTGTTTTGTAGCCTATGACGCTGCAGTTGCGGATGATAGTTCCCGCAGAATGGATACTGATACCGCCGCTTGCCATACTGATGTCGGAGTCGTAGTCAAACGGTTTGTCCGCCCCGCCGCGCACCACGGCAAAGCCGTCCACCACGATATTGCGCTTGGAATAAGCGACATAGATACCGCACGGCTGGTTCATAATCTGTATGCGCGAGAGGTTTGTTTTGACGGATTGTTCGTCGGTGGCGGGGTCAATACTGCCTATCAGGCGTATGTCCGAGCCCATAATCTTCACCATCTCAGGGTACTTGCCGCCTGCTACGCGCACCTCGCCGCGCCCGAAAGCCGCTACGGCACTGACGGCACGCTGGATACTGCCCATGGCATCCTCCCACGAGGTGCCTTTGCCCGTACCGCCCTCGCGCACATAGCGCACTATACCCTGCTCCTGTGCCTGTATGCCCAGAGCACAAAATACTGCAAAAAGAAATAAGTTGATTCGTTTCATATTACTACTCTGTGTTTATGATTTGCTACGCAAATGTTAATGGCTTTGCGTAAGTGGTTTGCTACGCCCACGTTTGTGGCTGCACGTTAGCCGTATATGCATTTTTTTGCATAAAGTCAGCACGCACCACAAACAGCCCAACAGGAATTAATGGTCAATTAACGGCAATTAACGGAGACTTTTTCCCATTATGGTACCCAAACTTTGGCGGAAGCGCGGGCGGTAACGGCGATGTATATGCCGCGGAGAGTGCCGTTGGCGGCGGTAACGTCGCGTCCGAGGAGGTCGTAGATACGCAGGCTGCCCTCATAGACAATGCGTCCGTTTTCTATGCGGAGCCCCTCTATCGTGGCGGGGCGCACAACCGTGGCGTGGCGGAACGAAGCCCGATAGGTGCTGCCGCTCTGCACGGTTACGGTACGCGGGTTCTCGGTACTGCCGTCGTCCCAATGTTCGAACTCGTAGCCCTCATTCGGCACCGCCTCGATGACGACAGTCGTACCTTCGGGGTACGAGCCCGCGCCCGAGACATAGCCCTCGGTTTCGTCCTCGCTCTCCGTTTCTACGGTGTAGCACTCGGTATCATCAATGATGTTAAAGTTTTTCCACATATATGCCGCACGATAGGTACTGCCGCTCCCTTGCGGCACATAGAGCGGTGTAGAATAGTCGATATACGCCAGCGTCTCCCATTCTATGCTTTGCGGCGCAGTCGCTTCATTGACAATGCTTTGCAAACCGGTACAACCATAGAACGTACCTTTCGACAAGGGGAAAGCGGCGGGGATGGTAACGGTTTGGAGCAAGGTATCTTGATAAAACAGATAACCGCCGTTGTTATCCAACGCCTCGGGCAGGGCGGCGGTTTGCAGTTTGCCGCAATTGCGGAAAGCATACGAGCCAAGATATTTCATGCGCTTCGGCAACACGACCGCTTCCAAACCCGTATTTTCAAAGGCATAGTTGCCGATGGTATCGATGCGGCTCGGCAGGTTGATACGTTGCAGGTTCTTGCAATCCCGAAACGCCTCGTACGAGATGTATTCAATGGTAGAGGGGAGGGTTACCTGTTTGAGCGATGTACAACGTGCAAAAGCCCTGTTGCCGATGGTGGTAACCCCGGACGGAATGGTGATTTTCTCCAACGCCGTCAGCCCCGAGCAGCCGAAATAGTCCGCATACTCCGTGCGTTGTCCGACGGTGGTACTGCCATGGTAGAGTTCGATTTCGCGAATGCTGTTGCGGCTGCTTGGGAAAATCATACCGAAAGCGGGTGTCTTGTCGGTATAGCAAAGAGATACCTTGCGTATATTCTCGCATTTGGAGAATGCCGAAGAACCAGTTACGAAAGCATAAATTTTGGTATCTTTGCCCGGAATATCCACTTCCTGCAACTGCCAACAGCCTTGGAAACAATTGATTTCCTCCACCTTTTCGGGGACATATACGGTGCGCAGTCCGCTGTTCATAAACGCCTGCAACCCGATGTATTTCAGTCCGTCGGGCAGTTCGATACCGACCAATGCGCTGTCATTCTGGAATGCATACCGCCCGATGCTGTCCGCCGAGGCGGGGATATTGACGGTCTTCAGTTTGGGACAATCACAAAATGCATTGTCTGAAATATACTTGATACTGTTCGGGAGGTGTACCTCTTTCAGTTTTTTACACCCCTGAAAAGCGGAATAACCGACAAACTGCACGCCCTCGCGGATGTCTATCGTGGTCAGCGCTGTAAAATCCTGGAACGCACCTTTTCCGCTATAGTTTTTCGTTCCGATGCGGTCGCTGCCCGTATGCAGTTCCACCTGCGAGATGACGTCCTTGGAGTCGGCAAAGAGTTGGTTCGGCGCAACCGTGTTGGCATTGTAGTAGAGGCGTATCGTGCGGATATTGCCCGAACCCGCAAACGCTCCGGCATCCATCTTCGTGCCTGCCCCGTTGATATACACCTGCCGCAGTTGTCCGCAGTTGCCGAATGCCCCATACTGCACCTCTTTCACGCCGTCTGGAATACTGATTTCGTCCAGCGAATAACAGCCGTAGAACGCCCGCGAATAGATATAGTCCACACAGGACATAATATGGAACGAGCGCAGATCCTCGCAGTTATAAAAGCACTCGGAGGGGATATATTTCAGGAACGTGGTCAGCACCCGCACATTATCCAAATCGATGTCGTTGTAAAATGCGCCCTCCCCCAGATGAATCAACGTGGCAGGCAGGGTGGCTTCGACAAGGAACGGGCAGTCGGCAAATGCGTGAATACCGAACTTGTTTGCCAAGGGGAAATGGTTCGCCGTGAGGGTGGTGAGCAGCGTGTGCGCAAAGGCATAGTCGCCGACCTCCAAGACGGCGGTAAAATCGGGGATGGAAGCCACGCTGGTATGGTAGAATGCGTATGCACCGATATACTGCACCGAACTGCCGCCCGACACGCTGAATATAGGCGCATCGTAGAAAGCATAGTCGTCGATATACGTTACAAAATACGCCACGTTCTGTTCGTCGAAAGCAATGGCGGGGATATTGACCGCAGCCGAATAATCGCCCTTGGTAACCGCCACTTCGGTTTCGTTCACTTTGCGGAAATTCAGTCCGTTGTACTCAAAAGCAAACGTACCCGCCGACAGAAGCAGTACGGAGAATAGGGTCAGACAATGTTTCATTTTTCTTTAGTAGTAAAATCAAGATGAGTGTGTTTTCCTGGTATAGGCATCCATAAGGTGGATGTCGGGAGGATGTCGGGTGGATAGCAGGCTGTTGCCCACCTGTTGCCCAAAGCAAAGCAGGCAGAGAATGTTCTGTTTTTCTACAGGCGGACTATACGTTGGTTGGTTGTGTGAATGCCTTTAATCAGTATTGTATGCCGATAGAGGTGGTCATAGCCCCGTCCATTCTCTGCCTGCCTGCGGTTATTTCTTCTTGAAGATTCCCATAATGCTGTCCAACAGGCTCTTCTGCTTCACTATCTGTACATCGCCCTCGACGGGAACCAACTCTATATCCGCCACTTCGTCTTTCTGCAACGGACGGAAGTTCGCATATACGGCAGGGGTACCGCAGATAGTAACGTGGGTGATGATTTTGTCCTGATAATCAAAATAGAACGTCTCGTTGAGCAGGAAATCGGCATTGTATTTCTGCAATGCTGCCGCACGTGCCATCTCTTTCAACTCGTCTTGGGTCATCGGCGCATTGTTGGTACCGAATTTCATCTGTACGCGTGCAGCCACCGGCGTGATGTCCGCCGCTACGGTCTGGTACATCACCTGCGGTTTGGTACCCGGTTTGATAATCTCCAACTCACGCAGGGTCGTTTGGCGGTAGTTGGCGTACTTGCCGGGGAAAGCCGTCAGCGTGAAAGCCGTCAGGATACCGTTGTTGAGCGACAGGGTATAGTGCGAACCGAACAATGCGTCCGCTTTCTCCTGACGGAGCAGTTTCTCTTTGGCATAGCGTAGAGCCGTCTCCTCATTCTTGCCCGTCAGTTCGGTTGCGGTAAGCGACACCGAAGCCTTGCCCGCATATTCCACATCCGCTACCGTCATCGTGTTGTAGGACGCATCATGCATCGGGTGCTGCTTATAAACCAGCGAATCCGGTATTTCCACATCGGCTTCCGTTATAGGGCGGAACGAACTGACGGTAGCCGCATAGCCCACCACGGTGAGAGAACTGATCTTGCCGTCGGGCGTTTTCTCGGAGGTGAAACGGGGTGCCAGCAGCACATCGCCGTCCACCGTTGCCAACGCTTTCGCCACCACGGTCTGGCGTGCCTGCTCGGCGTCCAGCGACTCCAACTCGTATGACTGTATCGTGGCCGTTACGCGCTCGGGCGACACCACCAAAGCGGCTTGCGAGGGGATAAGGCGCACCGTGTGCGCCAACTCCATACGCGACGAGGTGGACTTTGTCATGCGTGAACTGCCGCCGCAGGCGGTAAGCAACAGGGCAGCCGTAGTCATCGCCACCCCGCACAATAGGGAATGAATCTGTTTCATTGGTTAATTGTTTTATGGATGATTGGTTGATGGTTATTTCTTTATCGGGCTTGCCAAGTGCAGTTGTGCCGATATATATACGCCTTGCGGCACAAGTGCCGTATTGCCCTTTACGGGGTGGCGGTACTCGGCTTTTATCTCAAGCGGCACCTGCGGCACGGCGGTCAGCATAAAACCTGCACCGCCATACGCACTCACAAAGAAGTTCTGCTCGGGGATACGCAGACCGTCTTGGTTGGTCTCGTTGTGATAGCCCGTATAGTAGGTGCTGTTGATCTTGCTCCACATCTTGGTCAGATCCACTTCCGCACCGCCGTACAACTCTATGGCAAGCCACTTGGTACAAGGGATATAGAACTTGACGGCGGGTTTGTAGGCAAACCACATCGTTTTCGCCGTTGCCTCCACACGCTCATCAAGATAATAGCCGCCGCGCTCGAAGAGATAGCGGTTCTGCTCGGGGTTCTCCTCGGAGACAAACGGCGTATTGAGCCCCATCTCGAAGTTGAACATCTGCATACCGAAACACTTGGCACGCCACTCGAACAGTTCCACGTTCAGCAGATGGCGTCTGAAAGCGTCCCCCGTGGGCGATGCGCCGGCTGCCACCGCCGAACCGACTTGGAAATAGGTGGAATAGCCCACACTGAGTATCGACAGCATATTGCGCCCGCTGTGCTTGTAGTAGCGCGTAAAGACCGTCTCTTTCTCCGCAGGCGCATTGGCAGCCTCCTGCTGCTGTGCAGCGGCTTGTGCGGCTACGGCTGCTGCCTGCGCGGCTGCCTCTTCTTCCTTTTCTTTCTGCTTTTGGGCTTCCAGCGCGGCTTGTTGCTCTTTCTGTTTTTTCAGTTCCTCTTCCTGCTTACGCTGTACCTGCTGTATTGAATCGGCTTTTGCCGCTTGGCGGATAGCCTCTTCGTAGGCGCGTTGTATGACATCCAGCATTTTGCTGTTTAAGTCGTCAGATTGTGTATTTTGCGCAGGAGCGGAAGCCGCCGGGGCTACATACACCTGCACCGCAGCATTGGTCTGCTTCTCATCGTCCTCTTTTTTCTGTGCATTACGGATAGAGTCCTGACGAGCCTGTTCTATGCGGATAGCCTCCTCCTTGGCTGCACGGATAGAATCCAAACGAGCCTGCTCACGGATTGCCACCTCGTGAGCCTGCTGAATAGAATCCTGACGAGCCTTTTCTATACGGATAGCCTCCTCTCGAGCAACACGGATAGAGTCCAGACGAGCCTGCTCACGAATTGCCGCCTCTTGAGCCTTCTGAATAGAATCTTGACGAGCCTTTTCTATACGGATAGCCTCCTCTCGAGCCCGCAGAATAGAATCCTGGCGAGCCTTTTCTATACGGACACGCTCTGCCTCCTGGGCAGCACGGATAGAATCCAGACGAGCCTGCTCACGGATTGCCGCCTCGTGAGCCTTCTGAATAGAATCTTGACGGGCAGCGCGAATGGAATCTTGGCGTATTTTCTCGATACGAATTGCCTCTGCTTTTGCTGCTTTAATGGAATCCTGTCGTGCTTTTTCAATGCGCTTGGCTTCTTCTTGGGCGGCTTTGATAGAATCCTGACGGGCTTTTTCTATCCGTGCAGCCTCCTCTTTTGCTTTCTGTTCCGCCTCTGCTTTGGCTTTTTTCTCAGCAGCAAGGCGGACTTCTTCAGCACGTTTTTCCGCTTCGATGCGTTCTTGCTCCAATCGGGCTTCTTCCGCTTTGCGGTCGTCTTGCACCTGTGTATTCTCTTCCTCATCGATTAGCACCAACCCGCCCTGTGCGGCAGATTGTACGGAAGCAAGCTTGGCAGTCTTCGATGGGGCGGCAGTAGCACTATTCTGTGCGGGGAGTTCCGCTGCAGTCTCTTCTTCCTCACTGATTAGCACAAACCCGCCCTGTGCGGTTGATGGTGCAGGAGCAGACTTGGCAGTCTTCCGCTGGTCGGCAGGGTTGCTTTCCGTGGCGGGAATCGTTTGTGCAGGTTGTTCCACTACTCCGTCTTCGTCCTCTACGAGGAGGAGCGGCGGTGCCTGATACGCCGTGGTGGTCAGACCAATTCCTGCTGCCAGCACAGCAGCCCAAAAGAAACGTTTCTTGCTCATATAGTAGTTGGTTTTATTATTAATCAAAAGTTATTTTACCCAATTATTATCCATATCTCTATGGTAAGTTACTCCATTTTCACTTGTGAATGTATCAAATCCATCTCCCGTGCCTTTTATTATATTTCCATTTTCATCCATCAACTCCATACTTACAGGTTCAGAACTGAATGGTTCCATAGCCGAAATACCTTTCAAAGCAAAACTAAAAACAAGTACAATAATAGCCACTACTAAAATCTGGCAACCGACTGCGACTATCGCACAAAAACTAGCAACTGCCATTACTGCATACAATATTCCGCTACCGATACTTCCACATTGCCGAATACGAAAAAGAATGGCTACAATAAACATTATTATCTCAGATAAACATACTATCCAAAAAAAATTGGGTTCTAATTCAATGAAAATACCAGGCAGCAATAGCGCAACTACAAATAAAATTTTTTCCAAATTTCCCAACTTAAACACACCCAATTCAAATGATACTAATTTTGTAGATAGATACAACGTTAAAAACAGTACTATAGCAAAACAAACTGCCAAAATGGTTAATAATATATTACTAAAAGACAGTCCGTCTTTTACAAGAAACATATTTATAGCACCACCATGAAATAAAAAAATTAATGTTAAAATAGACAAACCACTTAATAATGCAGCAAAGATTTTTGGATATTTGTGGAACCAAGAATTCAGTTCTTCTTGATCTCTCAATTTCTCACTCTTTCTCACCCAATCAATACTTGCATATAATAATACACCTGTTAGTATTAGTATAATTAGCAAAAGAAATATGTAGCCACCGGTCATTGTCATATCATCATCTGCCATATCGTATAGCGACAGCGTTTTTGTGTAATCCATCAACCAATAGTTCAATTTAGCAATACCTTTTTGCAATGACACATTTTCTTGAGATGATAATGGCTGCAGAAATTGCGTAGCAACATATACTATACCATATTCCGGTGTATAGCATTTTGCCACTTGTTCATTAATTGTATCTAATTGCAGTATCGTATCATCGTTTTGTAATGTACCACGAACCTCTGCACGCTTAGACGGGAATGACAACATTGGCACTGCTTCATTAGAAACAACCTTATAATAGTATCCCAACTCTCCTGCTGGTAATGTTATACTATGCAGAACAAAAATTAAAAAAAACAGTATTTTTTTCATAATATAATCAATCATTTATCAACGTACACTTACCCTGCGACTTTCAGCCTTAATATAAACAATACCAATGCAATTATCGCCATTATCACGGCTGTGATAATCCCCCATGCCTGATTATATTCATGAGCAACATAGAACGGAACAGCAATCATAAAACCTAATACCATCCAATATATAAATGCTTTTATTCCCAAAAATCCACCAATTACAATACCTACCAATAACCATATAAGCGGTATAAAATAAACAAAATAAACGTATTGTCTTTTGTACTTTCCATTCCAACGAGTCTGTTCTAACAAATTCTCTGTATAGATATACCCTTGTTCCCCTTGTTCTGTTGTAATTTTAGCCCATTTAGCATTGACTTGTTCCTCTATGCGAACATTCTCTCCATACTCCACTTGACAAACAATTTTTGCCTGCTTATTTGCTTTTTGCCTTACATTTGCAACTTGTACATTCACACCACGTAGTGGAGTATCTTGAAGAACTGCTAAACAAGAGTCTAAAAAAGCCATCTTAGATAATATTTCATCTTGATGTCTATGAAAATTCACAGCATCTATTTGTTGTGCAACACGACAACATCTATATGCTTCCTCTATGTTATCAACCATCATGTTCCTATCACAATTATTAAGATTTTTTAGTTCTATATAATGTAATATCATAAATGATCCAATAATACCTATCGTTGCTAAGGGGAATAATAATAGTAGTAATGTATTCTTAATATACTTCTTTATGTTTTTATCCATATCTTTTGCTATTGAAGGCATAAAAATAACTGAACACTAATATAATATTTTACTCACATAAAAGCATTTATATCCAACCTAAAGGGAAATAGTAGTACACTTTTGTGTTTCATAAGATGTGAAATTAACGGTTAATTTAGGCGTATAGGTCATTTTGCAGGCTGAAAAAGGGTAGTATGTCTCTATGGGTAATTATATGTTTACAAATCCAGTAAGTTGCAATGAATTAACGGCTAATTATACGGCAATTAACGTTTTCTTTTATTTCCTTTGTTTCTCTCGCACCGCGTAGCAGGTGCGTAGGAGTTTATAGGACTACACGTATAGGCACAAAAAAAACGTGGACCCGACATTGTCGCTTCCACGATTTGAGGCTCTCGCATTGCCTTGTATATCAGAAACGACAACGCGAAGCCCACGTTAATATATACCACTTTCTCCCGACACTCCACCTATAGCCGCAAGACACACCACGCCAACTCGCCTAATTATACAATATAGACTCCTTTTTGTGGTGCCGCATACGCCCAACACTGACCTAACTATGAGCGTTTGCGTTGCGTATAGGCAGGCAGAAAACACTTATCATATTCCCGCGAACATCTATCGTTGCACAGAATCGAATATACAATGAAACTTGCGAGATCTCAAATCGTCGAAACTGAGCGTCAATAAACGCCTATACTATGTCTGCTCCCCCGGGGATATGAAGTATTATACTACGTATGAAACGTGCTTCTTATCACACAAATAATACTCCGTTTCTCCAAGTTTGCGGCACAAAGGTACAATAATTTTCTTAAATTACAAAACAAAAATCAATTTTTCTATTCTTTTATCTATTTTTACCCCCCCGACTGTAATTTAGAACATTTTAACTACATATTAACGATGTATAAAGTAAAAATAGAACATTATAAAATTCCCACCTGATTGCATATACAGAGACAAAAAGTACAGAGACAAAAAAAGGAGTCTTGAGATACTGATTTTCTCTCAAGACTCCAAAAGTGGCGGCTACCTACTCTCACACAACAAGTGCACTACCATCGGCGTGGCTGAGCTTAACGACCCTGT
>CAKUYO010000036.1 GCA_934716995.1 uncultured Bacteroidales bacterium
CTCCGCAAAATTTATTTTGTGGAGAGAGGAGAAATGGCGGCGACCCAAACTCGCATCGCGAGTTTCAATGTCGCAAGCCCATTTCGACGAGGCATAGGAGACCCTTAGTGCCAACTGCTGGGTAACCACCTTTTGCTTGAATGATAGCGAGTTTCAAAATACTTGTTTTGGAGTGTCTGAAAATGTTATTTTTTGGACTATTTATTTGCACGGGTGCAAATAAATACCTACCTTTGCAATCTACAAAACACAGACAGATATGAAGATGATTGCACCCTCGGTGTTGTCGGCGGACTTCGGCGACCTGAGAAAAGACCTCGAGATGATCAATCGCAGCGAAGCGGACTGGTTGCATGTGGACGTGATGGACGGGACATTCGTACCGAATATCTCGTTCGGTTTTCCGCTGATGGTTCCGATGAAAAAGTACTGCACCAAACCGCTGGATGTGCATCTGATGATCGTTCACCCCGAGAAATATGTGGAGCGGTTTTGCGATGCGGGGGCGTACAGCGTCGGTTTCCACCTCGAGGCGGTGGAAGACCCGCTGCCGATATTGGATCTGATCAAAGCCAAGGGAGTGCGTACGTGCCTGACTATCAATCCTGATATAGATGTGCACCGCTTGGAGCCCTATTTGGACAAAGTGGATATGGTGCTGATTATGTCGGTGTATGCGGGTTTTGGCGGGCAGAACTTTATTCCCGAGACGCTGGAGCGTGTGCGCTATGTGCGGAAGGAGATTACCCGCCGCGGACTGGAGACGCTGATAGAAGTGGACGGAGGTATCAACACCAAGAACGCTGCCGGTGTCTTCGAGGCGGGGGCGGATGTATTGGTGGCAGGCAGTGCCGTTTTCCATGCCAAAGACCCTGAGAAAGCCATTCGGCTGATGAAAGGAGAATAGACCGCGTCCCCGCCGCAGGCGAATGAGATTTATGGCAATTTAAGGATGCCTGAAATAAAATTTTATTAGATTTCTTGCCGCTTGCGGCAAAGGAGAAAGAACAACACGTTTGGAACGGGATTGGAAAGAGTGGTTTCGCGGGCGACCGATGGTGGTGCTGTTGCTGCCCCTGATAGCAGTTATCTTGCTCTGCTACTATACCCGTTTCCCGATTGACTTGTTGCACGATACGGATGTACCGTATATCGACAGCACCCGTACATTCCTAGTAACTATACAAGACTACCCCGTCCGGCGGACAAAGACGATCCGCTATACTGCAGAGGTGCAGGCAATAGTGGATTCTACGACACACCCCGCACAGGGGAAGGTGTATCTCTATATGCAGCCCGACAGCACCCGCCCTATGCCGACCATAGGCGATACTCTTATGGTGCGCACCCGCATACAACGCGGCGGGCAGCAGGGCGGTTTCGACTACGGTACCTATTTGCGGCGACAGGGCATTGCGGGAACGGGTATGGTATGGCGCAACCAATGGCAGTATATCGGGCATGGCGTGCCGCAATGTTTTTCGCCCAAGCGGTGGCAGCACGCCCTGCAGGAACGCTATCGGCGATACGGATTGGAGGGCAAAGAATTAGCCACCGTATCGGCACTCACACTGGGCTGCAAAGAAGACCTTGACCGCGAGACAACCCGTAGTTTTCAGCGTGCAGGCGCAGCACATATCTTAGCCGTAAGCGGTTTGCATACGGGTATCATCTACTCCGTTCTGCTGCTCGTTCTGACCCTCGGAGGGCGGTTCAAACCGCTCTATACGCAGCGGCTGTGGCGGTGCGGGCAGTCGGCAGTCATCATCGCGGCGATGTGGGCGTATGCGGCTATGACGGGTATGACGCCCTCGGTGGTGCGGAGTGTGCTGATGCTCTCGTTAGTGGAAACGGGGCGTATGCTCTACCGGCAGTCGCTCTCGCTCAATACCGTGGCGGCAGCGGCGTTTCTGATATTGGCGGTGCGCCCGCTGGACCTGTTTTCCGTCAGTTTCCAACTCAGTTTTGCCGCCGTAGTGGCATTGCTGCTGTTCGTTCCCGCTTTCAGCCGCCTGCTGCCCACAAACAGGATACCCCCTGCGCCGCTCCGCAAAACAACCAAATACATAGTGGATATAGTGGCGGTGTCGTTGGCGGCACAACTCGGCACCCTCCCTCTTGCGCTATACTATTTCGGGCAATGCTCCAACTGTTTTCTGTTGACCAACCTGTTGGTTATCCCCTTGGCGTGGCTGTTGGTGGTAGCGGCATTGGCGGTCTTGGTAATAGGCGGTTTGCCGTATATAGGCGGCGCAGCGGTGTGGGGGTGCAAAGGCTTGGCATGGTTGCTCAATACCTCGGTAGGATGGATAGAACAACTGCCGGGTGCGGTAAACGAAATACGCATATCGCTGCCAATGGTGCTGGTGCTCTATGCCGCCATATCGGGCGGATACTTGTCGTTGAAACGCAGTCTTTGGTGGCTGCTGCCCACTGCATTGTGCTTGATTCTGTTTTGCTATTTATATACAATCGTATGAAAGAATATACTTTGTCGGAGTTGTCTGCTATGATAGGTGAGGCGCTGGCGGTAGAACTGCCCGAGACCTACTGGGTGCGGGCGGAGATTGCCTCGTTGGGTGAGAAAGGCGGACACCTGTATCTCGAACTGGTGGAGAAAGGCAAGCGGGAGATACTCGTTGCCAAGCAGCGTGCCACCTGCTGGAGCAACCTGCAAACGATGTTGCAGGCATACTTCGAGCAGGAGACGGGCAGTCGTCTGCAGGCGGGTATGCAGGTACTGGTGGAGGTGGAAGTGAACTATCACGCCGTGTATGGTTTGAGCCTGAATATCGTCAATATCGACCCGCGCTATACCCTCGGCGATATGGCACGGCAGCGGCAGGAGACCATACGTAGGCTGCAGGAAGAGGGCATCATCGATATGCAGAAAGAGTTGGCTCTGCCCACACTGGCGAAACGTATTGCGGTGGTCTCGGCAGCAGGTGCGGCGGGGTATGGCGACTTCTGCGACCAGTTGTATGCGTCCCCCTATCCGTTCAGTACGCAACTCTTTGCCGCCACTATGCAGGGCGACAATGCCGAGCGATCGATCATTGCCGCCCTCGGTGCGATTGCAGTGCAGGAAGAGGACTTCGATGCGGTGGTGATTATCCGAGGCGGCGGGGCAAGCACCGACCTCAGTTGCTTTGACCGATACAACCTCTGCGCCCATTGTGCGCAGTTCCCGCTGCCCGTCATCAGCGGTATCGGGCATACGCGCGATGTGAGCGTATTGGATATGGTGGCGCACACGGCACTCAAGACCCCTACCGCCGTGGCGGCATATCTGGTAGAGCGGATGGACATCCAAGCCGCCCGCATCGACGACCTGCAGCAACGCCTCCTGCGTACCGCTGACAGGCAGATACTGCTGCGCCGGCACCGCATAGACGAATGGCAGCAACGGCTGGAGCAAGCCAACCGCCAACTGCTTCTGCGGCAGTCGCACAAGTTGGAACTGTTGGAGCAGCGTATCGCCGCCTGTTCGCCCGAACGGATCTACCGCTTGGGCTACAGCCTCTTGAAATGTAACGGCAAGGCGGTGCACAGCGTCCGCGATGTAGCGGCAGGCGATGTGCTGACCACCTGTGTGCAGGACGGCGAAATTCACTCTGTTGCTCAATGAGAAAGAAAAAGCATATCTTGAGCCGCCGGCAAGCCATCGGAGCAGTGGTGTTGTTAGTGCTGGTTGTTTCCGTGGAGGTATTTATCCATCTTGTGCCACAACGCCCGAGAACAGAGCAACAGACCGAGGAGATGGTACAGATAGCAGACAGTTTGGCGCAGAAACGCTACCGCTACACCTACGACACTATTCATATATGTCTCCGTCCTTTCGACCCGAACACGGCGGATTCCACTACGTTGCTGCAACTCGGGTTGAAACGTTGGCAGGTGCGCAACCTGCTCAAATACAGAGCCGCCGGCGGTACATACCGCCAAAGCAGCGACCTGAGACGGTTGTACGGAATGACCGACAGTATGTATCTCGCTTTGGAACCGTATATCTGCATTGATACCCTGCGTTTTGCCCGCAGAGACACTCTTCGCCGAGATAGTATTCCGTCGAAATATAAGAGTTTGAAGAAAGATACCATTATAGAACTCAATAGTGCGGATACTTTGAGTCTGCAAAGCATCCGTGGTATAGGCAGCGGCATTGCCAAACAGATCGTGCGTTATCGCGAGCAGTTGGGCGGCTACTGGTCGGCGGAACAGATACGCGAGATAGAGCGTTTGCGGGAATACGACCGGGATACGCTTATGCGGTTTGCTTTCGATTCCGTACTGCCGCACCTGACGGCATGCACCGATTCTATCCGCCCTGTTCCCGTGAACCACAGCAGTATCCAACGCCTGCAACGCCACCCGTACTTGCGTTTCGAGCAGGCAAAAGCCCTCTACACACTGCGGCGCAACCGCTTCAAACTGAAGTCTATCGATGAATTACGCACCTTGCCCGAGTTTACTGAGCAGGACTTGGAACGGCTGAAACGGTATCTGTCGTTTGAGCCGTAGTCTCTTTGCCCAGACGGGTGGTACGGCGGTTGAGGAAACGGCGGACGCGGGCGGTATTCTTGCCGGCATAGCGTTCGGGGAGATCAATGATTTCAGGGGAGGTAACAAAGTCGGATTCCACCACACGGTCTTTGCCGTGGCGGATGATACGTACCTCGTCATAGAGCACACCCGACTCCAACAAATACGTACGCATAGTAAGGGTATCCGCCACTATATCCAGCACTTCATAGAGCCGGTGCCCCGAGCAGACACGCTCGTCGCGGGGATTGACCTTGTTGAGATAGTATTTGGTGGCGGCATTGGTATTGACGAAGGGCAGACGGCGGCTGTAGTTGTGGTCGTGCCCCGCAAAGACAAGGTCGGCATGGCGGAGCGGTTCGCGGAAAGTAAGCCAGATCATCGGATTCTGCCGCCCTGCGCCGCAGGAGAAGACAGGGTGGTGCATCATTACGACCACAAAGCGGTCGCCCGCTTCCCTGATGACACGGTTCACCCACGTATTGACGCGCGTGAAATGGTGGAGGGCTTGCAGTCCGTTGGTATCAATGACGATAAAGCGCAGGCGCGGGAAATCGACATAGTAGGTAGTGCCTACAAAGTCGGCAGGACCGTTGGCAGGTTGCGGAAACGCCTCGTACCAAAGGGGTGTGAGGGTACGGTGGAGACCTTTGTGGTACTCGTGGTTGCCGGGACAATTAAGGATAGGCAATGAGTCGAACACCGACCCCGACAGTTCGTGGCAGAGTTGCTGGAAATAGTAGAAATAGCCGCGCTCGAGGTAGTCGCCGAGTTGGGCATAGCAGTCAAGGTGCGGGTTGCGGGCGGCGAGAGTATCGTAGTTGGCACGCGAGAGCGAGTTATGCACATCGCCGAGCAAGAGAATCTGCAAGGTATCAGGCGATTGGGTGTCTTGCCAGCCGTTTTCTGTATGCACAAAACCGGGCAGGCTGTCGGCGGCAAAAGTGCAGAAACGACAATCCAACGTGTCGGCAGTCCATTGGGGTTCAGGCGGATTGCCGAACCACGCCTGCCAGCGCACGGCACACAACACACCTCCTCCCGCAAGGAGGACAAGAAGCAATGAGATAAGAATCCAACGACGCACGACTATATAACTATGAATTATGAATTATGAATGACGAATGACGAATTAACACACAAGCGTTTTTTCCGATGAGTGGCGGGGGTAGTACACGCTATCCTCAGGCTATCCACCTGACATCCACCTGACATTCACCTGTGTTTGGCAGCAAGGTCATCTTGTAACGACGCGAGACGCGTCGTCCCCACACCTTTGTCTGACAGAGACCGGAATAAAAAAAGAAAAGGCTGCCCGATCATTCTGGCAGCCTTTTCTGAGTATCGTTTAGAAGGGGAGATCGCTGCTCTCGTCGCTGCCTGCAACGGCATCAAAAGAGGCCGTGTTCGCCGCAGGAGCGGCTGCAGGAGCAGCGGGTGCAGGAGCGGGAGCCGCCATCTGCGCCCCTTGCGGAGCCGCAGCCACAGCACCTTGCTGTACGCGCCATGCACGGATAGAGGTGTACCAACGACCGTTGAACTCGCGCGACTCGATGTCAAACGAAACCGTTACGACATCATCAATCTTGCAGGGGTTGTTCTTGATACGATCCTCACCGAAGATCTCAAAGCAGACTTTACGCGGGTACTGCTCCTGTGTCTCCAATACGTACGACTGCACCTTCCACGGATTGCCCGTTTTGCTGGTGCCGCTTTGCTCCGGCAGTACCTGAATGATTTTTCCGACTATGTCCATTGTTTAGTTGAGTGTTGAAAGTTGAGAGTTGAGTGTAGTTGAGCGTTGTAAGTAGTTTAGAGCCGAGCCTAAACGCTCAACTCTAAACATGCACCCAACTATATACGAATTATTCGCCTTTGATGGCTGCTACACCGGGGAGAACCTTGCCCTCGATAGCCTCGAGCAATGCACCACCACCTGTGGAAATGTAACTTACACGGTCAGCGAGACCGAACTTGTTGATACAAGCCACGCTGTCGCCACCACCGATGAGCGAGTAAGCACCCTCGTCGGTAGCCTCGGCGATAGCCTCGGCGATAGCACGCGAACCGGCAGTGAAGTTATCGAACTCAAACACGCCTGCAGGACCGTTCCAAAGGATGGTCTTTGCGCCCTTGATAGCGGCAGCAAACGCCTTGCGGCTCTCGGGTCCGGCATCCATACCCTCCCAGCCGTCGGGTACGTTGTTTGCCTCACAGATCTGCTGGTGTGCATCGTTGGAGAAAGCGTCGCCTGCTACGCAGTCGCTACCCAGAACGAGGTTCACACCTTTGGCTTTCGCCTGTGCAATGATGTCGAGTGCCAGGTCGAGTTTGTCGTCCTCGCAGATCGAATTGCCGATCTTGCCGCCCTGTGCTTTGGCAAAAGTATAGGTCATACCGCCGCAGAGGATCAGGTTGTCCACCTTGTCCATCAGGTTCTCGATAATACCGATCTTGGTCGAAACTTTCGAGCCGCCCATAATAGCGGTGAAGGGGTGTTTGATATTGTGGAGGATATTGTCCACGGCAGCCACCTCTTTCTCCATCAGGTAACCGAGCATCTTGTTGTCGGCATCAAAATAGTCGGCAATGACAGCGGTAGAAGCGTGTTTGCGGTGAGCGGTACCGAAAGCGTCGTTTACATAGCAGTCAGCATACGATGCCAGCGTCTTTGCAAACTCTTTCTGACGGGCTTTCATCTCTTTCTTGGCAGCCTCGTAAGCAGGATCTTCCTTCTCAATATCTACGGGTTTGCCCTCCTCTTCAGGGTAGAAACGGAGGTTTTCGAGCAACAGCACCTCGCCCGGTTTGAGGGCATCAGCCTGTGCTTTTGCCTTGGCGCAATCCGGTGCGAACTGCACCTTGACGCCCAGTGCCTCGGAGACAGCGTCCACGATCTGGCTCAGGCTGTATTTCTTATTGACTTTGCCTTTCGGCTTGCCCATGTGGCTCATAATGATGAGCGCACCACCTTGCTCAAGGATGTGTTTGAGAGTAGGCAGAGCACCGCGGATACGGGTGTCATCGGTAATCTTACCGTTCTCATCGAGTGGCACATTGAAGTCCACACGAACAATCGCCTTCTTGCCGGCGAAATTGTAATCGTTGATTGTCATAGTTGTATATGTTTTGTTTATTATTAGTTTAGAGTTGAAAGTTGAGAGAAGTAGGGAAGTTTATAGTTTTTAGTTTTCCCAATTGATTGAATTGAGTTTGCCGCGATAGACGTCGCTGAATGTCCGGTCTTGCTGTTCGCCGCCGAAGACATAGATCGCATTGTCGCGCACCAGCACCGACTGTTTCTGTCGGGCGGTGTAGGTCTCGGGCAGGCAGTTCTTTGTGCTGTCCGCCGCCGTCCAGTTGAGTCCCTCATCGTTGCTCACCAAGATATCCCGACCGAGATATTGCATATCTGCATCCACACCGCCGAACATCAGCAGTTGGTGGTTGTACCAGATGACGCTTGCGCCGGTGAGATCGGTAAACGCAGGGCGGTCTATGGAAAAGTTCTGCATACGATAGCCCACTACGGGCGAAAACTCAATGTTCCAGCGCGAGTTGAGTACGGCACCGCTCTTGGCACGCCCGCCAAGCACCATTGCCCGTGCACGCCCCGCAGCGTTCTCGAAGCAGACAGCTGCAAAATCGCTCACAGGGAAGTCGCTTTTCGGACGCAAAGCAGTGGTTTTCAGTTCACCGTCCTGCATCTTCGCCAGCACCGGTCCGTGATCATCCTCCGCTATCGCCCATACCGTGTCGTTCCATGTCATCAGCATATTGCGGATACGGAAGCCTTTGCCGGTATAATCGGCGGTTGTCCACGAGAGGGCATCGGCAGAGGTATAGAGTGTCAGCGAGTCGGCATAATAGAGCATACTGCCGTCCGAGATGATACGGCGCACATGACACCCGTCAGGCAGTCCGGCCAGCGTCTGACAGTTGCTCCACGTCTTGCCGTCGGCGGAAGTGCAAACCGATGTGCGGAAACCGTTATTGCTTATCAGTACAAACTCCTCCCCGAGCGATACCACACGCTGCTCGCTGTTGTCGGTCAGCACCTGCGGACAGAGTTGCTCCCAATGGTACAGATCGGGATCCACCCGATGCACATACGCACGGAGTTCGTACACTTTGGTATTCGTGCCGTCCTGCGACTTCACCGTCAGATAGAGCGGCTGTTTCGCAAAGTTGATCGTATCCGAACCGCCCAAAACAATGGTGGTATCGGGTGTCTGCATGATTGCCGAACCGGGAGTGGCGGCAAACGTGAACTTGGGCACTACCGAGTCCAACGGCGTGCCGTACATAATAGAATCGAGATTCTGCACCAAACCCGTATCCAGACGTTCCTCCACCTTGAAAGAGGCGGCAGCCAAACCGGGGTAATTGCTGTTTGCAGTAAAACTGAAAGCGGTCAGTTGTGCCACCGACGACTTCGTGGTGGTGGAAGTCTTGTCTTTGCACCCGACCAATCCTATCAATATAAGCCCTATCAGGGGTAAAAAACGTTTCATAACTTGTAATTTAGGGCAAAATTAGTGCCATTTTTGCAAATATGCAAATAAAGTACTAATTTTGCACGCTTTTTATTGGCATTCCCATTGCAGAATGCCCGAAATCAGACCCGCAATCTATGCTTTTCGCATCGCAACTACACGACCTGAAGAACCGCCTCCCATGGCGCACCAAACGACAGCAACAACAGGCTTTGCGCACTATCGTGGAGCAGAAACGCCGTATCTACCCCGAGAAACAAGCCGCAGCCGACTCTCAAACCGTTGTCGGAAAAATTGAGCAGTCTGCCGCCTTCCGCAACGCCCGCACCGTACTGCTCTACTACCCTATCCACAATGAAGTAGATCTGCGTCCGTTGCTCGACAAATACCACGGCAGCAAGACGCTGCTCCTGCCCGTAACGCACCGCAAAGCGATGGAGATCCGCCCTTATACGGGCGAAACGTGTCTCAAGCCGGGCTATGCCCGTATCCCCGAACCGCAGACACCTGCCTATACGGGCAAGATTGACCTCATCCTCGTTCCCGGCGTGGTCTTCGACCGCAAAGGACACCGTATCGGACGCGGCGGCGGATACTATGACCGTTTCCTCAAAAAGTACAAACAAGCCTGCAAGGTAGGCGTTGCCTACGATTTCCAACTCAAGCACCACGACCTGCCGCAGACATGGCGCGACCAGCCGCTTGACGGGGTTGTTACTCCTCTGGAGACCATTGGATTGTAGGCTGTATCTCCTGCTCGTGCTTCAACCGTTTGTCGGTTTCCGGCGAGAGATGTTTCTCGGTAGGACGGTAGTAGTAGATCAGTCCGTAGTTCTTGCAATGGCACAAGCGGTCGTAAGGCAGCAGGTCTTTGTAGTAGTCGTCCACCTGGTTCCAAATCTCCAGAATCAGTGCATCCGCCTTTTTGCGCATTTCTTCCATATCGCCCGCCACGCGCGTGGTGGTTTTCTTGTGCATGGTATGGTTGATCTGGTGCTCTTTGAAGATGTCGTAATGCACTTTTACCTTGTTGATAGCGGGGTTGTATATCGGGAAACCGCCCATCTGCGTGCGTTTCTGCTCCCCGTTGATGATGTTCTCGCCCCACACCAGCAGATCCTCTTCACTGCTCAAATCAGGTACGATATGATTGTTCGGATCCAAACCGTACAACTCTTTCTGCTCCCGTTTGATCTCCCCGCGGATGACCGACATATTCAGCACCTGGATAAAGTGCGAGATATACATCCGCGCATTCTGCACTACATGGCGGTACTTCTTGTTGGCAGCCACGCGCGACTGGAAATTGTCATGGTATTGCATCACCATATTCTCGAACTGCATCAGGAAGCGTTGCGCCTCGCTCAACGTCTTGTATTTCAGTACCTGTTCCGTAAAGTCCGCTTCGCTGGCACGCTGCACGGCAGTCTGCAATGCTGTCAACCGCGCCTGGTCTGTATTGGGTAGTCGTCTGTATGGCATAGCATCAAAGTTTAGCGATTTTTATTTATAAAAGTAAGGTGGATATAAGGTGGATAGCCCGTTATACTTTACGCATTAGAAGTTTCTCCGCCAGTTTGCGCAACTGCTCCGTGGCGTCGTTCTGCGGCAAGGTGCCCAGTTGCGACAAGGCTTCGTGGGTATGCAGTTGCATCACCGTCTCGCACACCTCGCGCGCACCCGTACGCATATATATATCGGTTACCGCCCGTATCTTTTCGTCCGTTTTGTCCTGTATCTGCAACCAGCGTTCCAATTCCGCACGGGTGGCATCGTCCGCACGCTGCAACGCAGTCAGGAGCATATAGGTCTTTTTGTTGCAGCATATATCACCGCCGATGGCTTTGCCGAAAGTCTCGGGGTCGCCATAGACATCGAGTATGTCGTCCTGTATCTGGAACGCCAAGCCGATATTGATTCCGTATTCGTACAGGGCTTGCTGCTGCGCCTCGGATGCCCCCGCGATATACGCTCCGATCTGCAATGCCGTAGCCAGCAGCACCGAGGTCTTGAGGCGGATCATGTGCATATATTCCTCTATCGACACCTGATCGCGGGTCTCGAACTCCATATCGTACTGCTGCCCCTCGCAAATCTCCGTTGCCATCTTGTTGAAGAGGCGCAGTGTCAGCGGCAGACGGTCGGCAGGCACATTGCCCAGCAGTTTGTATGCCTCAATCACCATCTGGTCGCCCGAAAGAATGGCGGTATTGTCGTCCCAGCGCACATGCACCGTCGGTCGTCCGCGGCGCACTGCCGCCTTGTCCATCACGTCATCGTGCAGCAGCGTAAAATTATGGAACACCTCTATTGCCAACGCCGCGGGCAATACCTCCTTTTCCTTACCGCCGAACATCTCCGCCGCCAGCAATACCAACCGCGGACGCAGGCGTTTGCCCCCCGAAGCGAGGGTGTATTCGATAGGCTCGTATAGACCATACGGCTCCCGCTTCCAGTCCAATGCGGCTATGGCTTTCTCAATATCAATCATTGTACATTGTGAATTGTACATTATACATTCTCTATGATGTCGGTCAGGACATCTTTGATGTCAAGTCCTGCGGCACGCACCTGCTGCGGAATAAACGATGTGGCGGTCATACCGGGCGTGGTGTTGATTTCGAGCAGGTTGATCGTCCAGTTGTCGGTCAGGATATAGTCCGTGCGGATAATTCCGTGGCAGCCGAGGATGTCGTATATATGCAAAGTCAAAGCCTGCACACGGTCGCGCACCTCGTCGGGAATACGCGCGGGGGTAATCTCGTCCACCTGCCCTTTGTATTTGGCATCGTAATCGAAAAACTCGTTCTTGGTAACCACCTCCGTGATCGGGAACGCCACGGCTTTGGTCTTGGTCTTATAGACGCCGCAGGTAATCTCCGTGCCCTGCATAAACGCTTCGCAGATCACCTCGTCGCCCTCTCGGAAAGCACGCTCTATGGCAGGTGTCATCTGCTCTACGGTCTTCACCTTGGTGCAGCCGAAACTCGATCCGCCCACGTTGCTTTTTACAAAGCACGGCAAACCGATTTTGCCTACGATCTCTTCATCGGTAGGACGCGGCATCGTCTTGCGCAGGAGAATGCTCGGCGATATACGGATACCGAAATCCTGCAGATAGTGGTTGCAGGTGTATTTGTTGAACGTTACGGCAGCCGCCAGTACGCCGCAGCACGAATAGGGAATACCGAGCATATCCAGATACCCCTGCAAACGCCCGTTTTCGCCCGGTGTACCATGGATGGTGATGTAGGCGTATTCGAGTTGGGTTTTCTGCCCGTTGTATGTAAACGAAAAGTCGTTCTTGTCTATCGGGGCGGCAACCACGGTCTGCCATTGCCCGTTCTCCAATTTCCACTCCACAGCCGCCTGCCAGTCGCTTCCCCGAAGGGTAACGATGGTGATATTGTAGCGTTCTTTGTCCATAAAAGAGTACAGCCCCGCCGCACTCCTGAGCGATACATCGTGTTCCGAACTGTCGCCGCCTGCCACTATGGCGATATTGCGTTTCATTGTTTTTACAAAATTATATATTCCAGCCCGCAAAGTTACGATTTTTTTCTTATATGCACAAGTAAAACCGCTTTTTGCCTATGCTATTTTACCCGATAGCGTTTACGGGCAAACAGAAACAGACCGCCCATAGGGTGGGCGGTCTGTTTCTGTATTCAAAATACCTATATGCTGTTCTTAGGCGAAGAGTTTGCCGAAGTCCTCTTGGGAGATGGATTTCTCTTCGAGTTTGACTACGCCTTTGAGGGTATCAAAGATCTTGTTCTCGGCTACACGCTCGATGATACCGCGGAGTTGGTTCTCCTGCTTGAGCATCTCCTGTGCGTAGTTCGTGAGGTACTGGTCATCGATGTGCATCAAGCCGTACTGCATAAACTGCATGCGTGCCACCTCTTTGGCATACGCCTCAACTTCCTCTTTCTGCACGTCGATCTTGAACTCTTTCATCAGTTGGTCCTTAGCCAGGTGCCATTTGAGTTCCTCGAGCATTTTCGGGAAGTCTTTGTCGAGTTCCTCCTCGGTCATCTTCTCGTTGGTAGCGAGTACCCAGCGTTTGAGGAACGCCTCGGGGAATGCCACATTCTCCATCTTCTTCATAATGGCAGCCTTGGCGTCCAAACCGAATTTGTACTTGCTGTCCTCTGCCATATTCTGCTCAATCTCCGCCTTGATGTGCGCACGGAAATCCGCCTCGTCTTTGATATTGTTCTCGCCATAGACCTTGGCAAACAACTCACCGTCGATAGCGGCAGGAGCGTGGTGCGAAACAGTATGAATCTCGAAAGTGAAGTCAGAGTTCAGATCCTTGACATCCTCTTTCTTCAGACCCAGCATCGAAGCCACTTCGGTCTCGTTGCCATACGCTTTCATGGGGTTGAAAGTGACGACATCCCCTTTCTTTGCGCCTTCGAAGAGTTTAGCCTGCTCTTTGTCCTGCATATATTCGGGGCTGAGCATAGCGTTCTCTTTGACGATACCGCCCTCTTTCTGCTCGGTCATCAAGCCTTTGAGCACGTCGCCCGGAACATAGTTCCCGGTCTCGGTATATTCGCCGAAACGGTCAGCATAGGCAGCCACCTGCTTGTCAACCATCTCGTCGGTAACCTCGATGTTGTATTGCGTCAGTTTGTTGTGCCCGTTGAGTTTGGCATCAAACTCGGGAGCGACAGCGATGTCGAATGCAAAAGTGAACGTATCCTGGTTCTCCAGATCCATCTCGGGAGTCTGCTCGTTGTTGGGCAGCGGGTCGCCGAGAACCTGCAGTTTGTTGTCCTCGATGTACTTGCTCAGTTGTTCGCCGACCACCTTGTTCAGTACGTCAGCCAGCACACCTTTGCCATACATTTTCTTCACTAAGCCTGCGGGCACCATACCGGGACGGAAACCCGGGATATTCGCCTTTTGGCGGATTTGTTTCAGTTCTTTCTGGACAGCCTCTTGATAGTCAGCCGGCTCAACGGTGAGCGTAAGAACCATCTGCATGTCCTTGATTTCTGTTTGATTGAATTGCATATCTCTTTATTTTAGTTTATTCTGTTAATATGTTTTTACAGTCTATCAATCGCCTATCCTATGCGCATCCTATGCGTATCCTATGCTGTTTTGTGCACTTTTAGCAGAAGACAGATATTAACTTTTATTAACGATTGGCACGTTTGCGCTCGAGTTCGTCGAGAATGATTTTGCGCAAGCGCATGTGGTGAGGCGTAACCTCTACATATTCATCGCCTTTGATGTACTCCAGCGCTTCCTCGAGACTGAACTTGATAGCGGGTGGGAGGACTGCCTTGTCATCGGCAGACTTGGAACGCATATTGGTGAGGTTCTTGGATTTTACCACGTTGATGACGATGTCGCCCTCTTTGGAGTTCTCGCCGACCACCTGACCGGCATAGACTTCCTCCTGCGGGTCGATAAAGAAGCGTCCGCGGTCCTGCAGTTTGTCAAGCGCATACGCCGATGCGGTGCCGCCCTCCATAGCGATAAGCGAGCCGTTTGTGCGGGTAGGCATTTCACCCTTATACGGCTGATATTCCAAGAAACGGTGTGCCATAATCGCCTCGCCCGCGCTCACGTTCATTACATACGTGCGCATACCCATAATACCGCGCGAGGGGATGGTAAACTCGAGGTGGATACGGTCGTTGACGAGTTCCATCTTGGTCATCTCGCCCTTGTGAACCGTGACAAACTCGATGATTTTGCCCGAGCACTCCTCCGGTGTGTTCACGGTCAGTGCTTCGACCGGTTCGCACTTGACACCGTCTATCTCCTTGATAATCACCTGCGGCTGACCGACTTGCAGTTCATAGCCCTCGCGGCGCATAGTCTCGATAAGCACAGAGAGGTGCAGCACGCCGCGTCCGAAGACACGCCACGAGTTCTCCGTGGTGCCGCGCTCCACACGCAGGGCAAGGTTCTTCTCCAGTTCCTTGTTCAGACGCTCCTGTATATGGCGGCTGGTAACGAGTTTGCCGTCCTTGCCGAAGAAAGGCGAGTCGTTGATAGTGAACATCATTGACATGGTCGGCTCGTCGATAGCAATCGGTTTGAGCGGTTCGGGGTTCTCGTAGTCGCAGATGGTGTCGCCGATCTCGAAACCCTCGATACCGATCAGCGCACAGATGTCGCCGCTCTTGACCTCGTCGGTTTTCACGTGCCCCATACCTTGGAAAGTATGGAGTTCCTTGATTTTGGTCTTGACCATCTTGCCGTCTTTCTTGGCAAGCGTAACGTTCATACCGTCGCGCAACGTACCGCGGTGTACGCGCCCGATAGCGATACGACCGACGTAGGCGTTGTAGTCGAGACTGGTAATGAGCATCTGCGGTGTGCCCTCCAATTCTTCGGGAGCGGGGATATACTCGATGATAGCGTCCATAAGGGCGGTCAGGTCGGTGGTCGGCTTGCGCCAGTCGGTGGACATCCAGCCGTTCTTTGCCGAACCGTAGATAGTCTGGAAATCCAACTGGTCGTCGGTAGCGTTGAGGTTCAGCATCAGGTCGAACACCTCCTCCTGCACCTCGTCGGGACGGCAGTTGAGTTTGTCCACTTTGTTGATGACCACGATGGGTTTGAGGTTGAGTTCCAGTGCTTTTTGCAGTACGAAACGTGTCTGCGGCATCGGTCCCTCGAAGGCATCCACCAGCAGCAGAACGCCGTCCGCCATATTGAGCACACGCTCCACCTCGCCGCCGAAATCGGCGTGCCCCGGAGTATCTATCACATTGATCTTGTAGCCCTTATATTCGATAGCGACGTTTTTGGCAAGGATAGTGATACCTCGCTCGCGCTCCAAGTCGTTGTTATCCAATATCAACTCGCCTTTCTGCTCGTTGTCGCGGAACAGGTGGGCAGTGTACAACATCTTGTCGACCAAAGTGGTTTTGCCGTGGTCAACGTGGGCGATAATCGCTATGTTTCTAATTTTCTGCATATTCGTGCAATAATCTTTTTTATACCCTCTCAAACTTAAAAAGCCTGCAAAGTTACGACAATTTTCTTATATACACAAATTTTGCGCGATTTTGGCATCGACGTAGCACCCTTGCCCGCCTTTGAACAATCCCTGTCAACGGAAAGGACTGCCCATATCGCGCTCGTTCCAGTGGGAACCGCAGATGATACATTTCTCTTTGGCACTGACACCATAGAGAACGGTCAGTTTGAGTCCCGCAAAGAAATTATGCACCGTGTGTCCCTGCGTTTCCGATGTGGTGAAGACGTGCGAGAAGCGATAGGTAGGAAAATCCCATTTGCTTTCATCGGGGGCAAAGGCAAAAGGCTGCCGGCTATTTGGGGCAATGGAAAGCAACCCGCATTCCGCAAAACCGCCTATACGGATACGAAAATCCTGCGAACTGCGGTTCCGGTATCCTCTTGCGGCAGAGAATACGCCCCACTCATATCCGATCTCGGCGTGTGCCAGCAGGTCAAAACGCAAACGCATCTCCTTGCCTGTACGTTCAACGGGTACATCTTTGCGCAAACCATGATTGTCCATTTCCTCAAATATACCGAGGTAACGGTCATATACACCGGTGGTGGTACCCGTAAGATTAACACGCGATGTCCCTTGTAGCAGATAGTCCATATCCACTCCCAACAGGTAGTATCCCATACCGTAAGAACCGACAATCTGCTGCCCGAACAAGACCGGTACCCGCAACGAGAGATTGCGTGCGTAGTCGGTCCGCCCGTAGAAATCATATCGCAGGTCGTAGCGGAAAGTGTCGCGTACTCCTGTCCACGAGTCCGCTACATTGTGCTTGACAAACGAAGTATCCAACACGTTGGTCCATACTTCCTGCATACGCACGCCCAATCCGATTTGGCAAATGAAATTGTTGCGCTGGTATTCGTACACCAAACCGCCGCCTGCGCCATAGCCTCCGGGTGAGAACGATGCCACAGGCACAGAGTTGATGAAACTTGAGTATGCTCCGTCGGCGTACACTCCGATAAGGTGGTGCTCACCGGTGTATTGCCCGGTACGCAAACCGTTCCTGCCGACAATGCGTTTTGGGTCTTTTTTTGAATAGTTGCTTCCGCCTCCGCCCAGCAGGTTGGCTTCCGAACCGTCAGCGGAGACACGCGTCTGCGCCTGCATTGGGGAAACCGCTGACAGGCATAGTGCTGCGAATAGAATATGTAGAAAAAAGATATGTTTATTCATCACCGACAATCACTTTTATGGTTCGTTTGGGTTCTTCGGGTGTCTGCTCCGAAACCAGTTGGAATACATACACACCGTTTACGGCGGGCAACATCACTTCTGTTACTTCGGGTGTGAAAGTGCCCTCTTCCAGCAGCCTGCCCGTCGATGAATGGACGGTATAGGTGCCTTCGTGGCGCGACAGGATGCTTACCAACGGGTGCCCTTTTACCACGTAGGTCGGTACCACCGACAGGTAGCCCATCGAGGGGGCAATGGTATCTACCGGGTCTGCAAAAACAATGATCGGACAAGTCTGATACGATTCGGTTTCGCCGGTACGTGTGAGGCGCACATGGTAGGACGCATCTACGTCCAACTTACGCGGAATATACAGATATTCGTGGGTCTCCCCGACGAGCATCGTATCGCCTTTGTACCACTGGTACCGGTCAAACGTATAGCCGCCGTTGTACTTTGGCGAGAGGATGGCTATCACATCGCGGAACCGCTGCTCGGTGAGCCACGACGGATAACTGAGTACAATATCCGTATCGCAGGCGCAATACGACAAATCACGGCACAGACCATTGTCCAGCACCAATCGGACAGGGTAGTGGTCAGGACGCGGGTAGCGTGTGCGGTCGCCGGTGGCGGGCATAGGTACGCTGAGAACCAACTGCTGACCTTGTATTTGCGCGATGTCTATCGGCATATCTTCGATGTCTTCAAAACCCTGTGCGTGTCCGAAATCATCATAGTAGAGCGAGTAGGCAACAGGTGTCTCTCCTGTATAGGAAACGGACAGTTCGTAGGCTTGGTCGTCAGCGCAGAGCGAGTCCGCCCACGCCGTGGGAACGGTAGGCGGTACCTTGGTGAGGCGGAGATACGTATAGTGGTCGCAGCCGAAGAGATTGGTGGTCGTGTCTTTGTATAATCCCGCTTCGGTAATCGGTTTGTCGTGCAGATAAAATGTGTCTGCCGTGCAAATGGTGTCTGTGATAAACTGCGCCGTTGTGTCCAATACGGTCAGATACAGATGATATACCGAATCGCACAGATGGACGGTGGTCAGACTGTCATAGTAGAATCCTGTTTGGTTGAGCGTCTGTCCGCGGAACATATATATGTCGTTGGCGCAGATCGTGTCGCGCGTCTCGGTCAGATACGACGGATATACCGTAAGGTGCATTTCGTAGATACTGTCGCAGCCGAGGTGCGTCTGCAGCGAGTCGAAATAGGTGTATTCGCCTGCAGGCAACGACATATAATGCCGGTTGCGCCATTGCCATTCCACATTGCCGCAAATGGTGTCATACTCCACATTGCGGTATGCCGGCAGGATATGTGCGTGTAGTACAAAAATACTGTCGCACCCCGCTATAGTAGTCAGACTATCCACAATGGTGGTGTCCCGTGCGGGCATACTTTGCTGCATACCGTATTCGGTTCGTATCCCCGTCCAATAGTGGCTCGATTGTGTGCTGAAGTAATCCTCATTGGAGCAGAATGTGGTTTCCTCCTCGGAATAGTATGTCTTGTTGATGGTCAGGAAATAGCGGTAGATGATGCTGTCGCACCCGTCTGCACCCTTGAATATCACATCGGTATAGGTATCAGGAATGGTCATTCCCGGTTTCCATACCAGGGTGTTGATTTCGCTATGGCTGCCGTTGGTGTACCACAGGGTATCGGTGTGGATATAGGTCTCGTTGTCGCAGATATTCCTGTAGAGCGGAACAATCACGGCGGGTTTTACATATAACTCAAGGATATACGTTGAGTCGCAACCCCATTTGTGTGTAGGTTGGTTGTCAAAGTATATTCCTGTGGAATTGTAGTGCTTGCCTCTCCATTCGAAATATGAACCATAGCAGATCTCGGCATTGGTGCGGAACTCGTAGGTAGGATGAACGGTCAGGTGCAAATAGACCGTAGAGTCGCACCCGTCCGCAGTGGTCAGCGGATAGGTACGCGTGATGAAAGTGGTATCTTTTGCCCTCGTCGGCAGATAGCGGGTGATGGGCTCAATCGTGATGGTGTCTTTGTATGTATGTCCGTGCGTGTCGCTCGGACGGAATATATATGCCCCGCTGTTGTCGCATATATCTACATTTACAATCGTATCATAGGTCGGTTTGACGTAGAGGGTCAAGTAATATGTGCTGTCGCACCCGTCCTGCGTGTAGTAGTGTGCGGTATCATAGTAGGTGCCGGCAGGCAGCACAATATCACCTGCTTCTGTTGTATAATGAATAGCATCCGTGTGTTCATCGGGTTCCGTAGTCGGAGAGACCACCACCTCCGAACGGAGATGTCCGCCGCTGTACCATTTGCCTTGCCATGATATACGCTCATTCTCACAAATCGTATATACGGAATCAAACCGATAAATCGGATTGACCCGTAGATGAATGCCATAAATACTATCGCAGCCTTCGCCTGTTTGGTACGGGTCGGTAACGTAATAATCTCCCGCTTGGGCAATAGAGATGGTGCCGTGGGAATATCCTTTCGCATCCATCCACTCCCAATCGGGATTTACCGTATCCTGGCAAACGGTTGTTGTCTGTACAAAATTATACGACGGGTTGACCGTCAGCGTGAGTGTAACGACCGAGTCGCACCCGAGATGTGTCTGCAGGTGTACGGTGTCCCG
>CAKUYO010000037.1 GCA_934716995.1 uncultured Bacteroidales bacterium
TTTATCCTCACATTCTTATTGACTCCTCATCTTAATTTTTGATACTTCTCCTTTCACGCTGCAAAGGTAAAGCATAATCTGTATATTTTTGTAGAATATATCAATGCAAAGAATGTAAAAACCGGCGAAAGAGAGATTTTTTAGTATGATTTGACTCAGGACTGTCATCTGATTTTGATGCGGTTGGGCTGCCGCCGCTGTGTTTGATTTGCCTGTATCAATTCTTTTTTGTACATTTGCAGACCGAAAGGCACTATGTATAGCGGCACGCAATTCGCTATAGGAAGAATGAGCAGGGGCTATGTTAATTGTTAATTCTTAATTGTTACTTGTATATGAAGTATCTTATTTCCGGCGGAGGAACGGGCGGGCATATCTTTCCCGCTGTCAGTATAGCCAACGCTTTGCGTGAGTTGGATCCGAAAGCCGACATTCTCTTTGTCGGTGCGCTCGGGCGTATGGAGATGGAGCGTGTGCCGCAAGCGGGCTATCGTATCATCGGGCTGCCCGTACGTGGGTTCAACCGTTCCAAACCGTGGAAAAACATCTCGGTGGTGATCGACCTGCTGCGCTCTATGCGTCAGGCGAAAAAGATCATCCGCGAGTTCCGCCCCGATGTGGGCGTAGGCGTGGGCGGCTACGCCAGCGGAGCCGCTATGAAGGTGGCGGCGCGTATGGGCATACCCATCCTGCTGCAGGAGCAGAACGGCTTTGCCGGTGTTACCAACAAACTGCTCAAAGACGATGCGGCAAAGATTTGTGTGGCGTATGAAGGAATGGAGCGTTTCTTCCCCAAGGAGAAGATTATCCTCACGGGCAACCCTGTGCGCCAGAATCTGACGCAGGGTAGCAAAGAGGCGGCATTGAAGTATTTTGAAAAAGAGTTCGGCGTGCAGTTCGACCCCGATAAACCCGTGCTGTTGGTTATCGGCGGAAGTCTCGGGGCGCGCACTATCAACGAGGCGATGCAGCAGGGGCTTAACAACCTCATCTGCTCGGGCATACAGGTGATTTGGCAAACAGGCAAAGCCTACTACGACAATATCGTCAAGACCATTCCTGCCACCACCGAGGTGTATGTCATCACGCCTTTTCTCAGCAATATGCCCGATACGTATGCTTTGGCAGACTTGGTCGTTTCGCGTGCGGGGGCAAGCAGTATCAGCGAACTCTGCCTGCTCGGCAAACCGTCTATTCTCGTGCCGTCGCCCAACGTGGCGGAAGACCACCAGACCCACAACGCTATGGCGCTTGTGAAAAAAGATGCTGCAGTCCTGGTGCGCGATGCGGAGGCGAAAGACAAACTCATCCCCGCAGTGCTCAACCTCATAGAGGACAAGAAGCGTTTGCAGCAACTGCACATCAATGCTCTCTATCTTGCCCAAACCGACTCCGCCACACGCATTGCCGAGGAGGTGATCCGTTTGGCACAGAGCAAAAAACAATAGTACTACCGCTTGCGCCCGAGCAGGTCAAACCGTTCTCCGTGGCGCATTACATAGATGGTTCCGTCTCGGAGGATCTTTTGTGCAACGCCTGCCGTCTTGCCATCGTGCATACCGGTAGGCGTTTCTTGTGTGCGGAATATGCAGCGTATCACAAAGCGGTCTTGCTGTTCGCCCGCTTGCGTAGTGAACGAATAGTCTTGCAGAAGCAGATCAGCCTGCGTATTCGCTTGCCTGTCTGTCAGCCACACGTGCGCCAAGCGTTCCAGATAATGATTAGAATCCAAGTGCAAAGTATAGGTTCCCGCTTGCGGTGCATAGTAACCGAGATGCACACCGGTGGCGGATACCGAATCGGGCAGTGCATTGAAACTCAGTTCCCCGCATGGCATCACGCTGTATAGTTGTAAGTGCTGTCCGTTCCCGCGCAGTTTGATCAGGTCGCGCCCTATTTCATACATTTCTGCAAACTTCGTCGGGTGCAAGCAGATGTTCGTTTCGTCTGTTTGTCCTATAGCGTCGCGGACAACAAGTTGCAGCCATTGCGTGGTGGTGGCAGTTGCCGGTGCATAAGCGGCAACTGTCTGTGATACGCTTGCTTCAAAATGCAGCGTCTCGCCGAATATGAGACTTCCCGCCTCGGCTGCCTGGTAGTAGAACGGTCGGGCAGGGTAGATTGTGTCCGCTGCGTGCTGCCAATAGGCGGTGCCGTCTTTGCGCAGTTCCGATACATACACCCGCTCCGTCGGGTCGTCTGCCAACACACCGGCATACTTGCCCGAATAGGGCGAACAGACATAGTTCCAGCCGTCGTGCGCTGCGTCCACCTCGCCTTTCGGGGATACTACAGCCACTTCCGCATCGGTGTTCGCAGGCGAATATACCACGGGAAACAGATATTCCCTGTAGTAGGGGGATGCAGAAAGTATGGCATATCCCTTGTTTGCCTCGATAGTCTCTCCCGTATAGCGCACCCAGTTGTCTGCAATGTTGCCCTGTTCGGCACGGAGTTGGGTGTCGTAGGTGTTCAGCCGCCAGTGTTTGTCCAGTACGCACACGTCGCCGGCGGTGGTCTGGATATCGCGCGTGGTGGATTGTACGGGTAATGCAAACTGGAAATACTTCGTCTTGTTTGCCACAATGCGGGTATAGTAGGTCTTGTGCGCTTGTATGTCGCCGCTTACTGCCCCTGCTTCCGTAGCCGTGGTGCGGACAAACAGTTTGGCACATGTCAGGGTGCAGTCGTCCGCTATGGTCAGTTCGCCGTCGGGATAGACATACACATTCCTGACCGCCGCATCCGTTGCCAAGGTGGTTCTTCCGCTTCGTACCACGATGTCGTCATCGGTGTTGTAGGTCAGTTTGCGCACCATCGAATCGCCATAGATATACGGCACCCGATATTTGCGGTTGGAAGTATACCGGTTTCCCTCGTTGTCTCCGTATCTTGCTACGATCTGTACATCATCTCCTGCGTGTAAGCCCTGTGTCTCTACCCGATATGTCCTGTCGTTCTGCCCGAGGTACGAATACGTATTCTCCTCCTCAATGGGGTGCTCTTCTCCGCCGTCTATACCTACCGCCACCCCCATTTCCGGCGCACATCCGTTCATATTCAGCGTCAGACTGTTCTCCGTCCAATCCACAATATCCATCTGCTCACCCGTCTCTGTTTGCTCGGTGTAAAACGTGATATTGTCCAGATAAAAATACAGTTTATCAACACCACCGATATAAAACTTCACATAGTAATCACCCGTTTCAGGCAAAACGATGCTGTCTTTTTTCATATAGGAGGTTTGCAGCGGAAAAGGTGTTTCTGTCCAGTCTTTACCGTTTGGACTGTAACTGACAATCAGATTGCCACTTTTGCTGCTTGCCGTTTCAAAGGTCAGTTTATGTAGTCCACGTATCTTTCCTGTTTGTACCTTGCCATATATACGGTTTGCATTGTAATAATATACCAATCCCACCGACTCTAATTTTCCCACTTTGCCAACCCGCATATTTTCCGTTTGCCACGTTATGCCGTTTTGTGCCGTCCATACAGCGTGAGTGGAATAACTGCTGTATCGGGCAATATCGGCAGCAGAAAAATCTTCCACCAAAGTATCACGTTGGATAATATCTGCGTATGCTGTATTGACATTCGCCAACAAGCATACACAAAACAAGAGGAGACAGGCTCTTTTCATTACAAATTATATTTTTCGGCTATTTTGAGTGCGGCGTTGATGCCATCGAGAGCCGAAGAAGTGATACCACCTGCATATCCGGCACCTTCGCCGCAAGGATAGAGATTCGGAGTAGAAACGGATTGCAGCGTCTCGGGGTCGCGTGGAATACGCACGGCACTGCTGCTGCGGCTTTCGACACCGAGAATAACCGCCTCATTGGTGAGGAAACCACGGTATTTGCGGTCGAAATCACGGAACCCCTGCTGCAAGCGTGTGCCTATCTGCGCGGGCATCCACTCGTCCAAGCGGCTCGATACCGTTCCCGGCAGGTAACTGCAAGCGGGCAGGTCGCGGCTCTGCCTGCCTTCTACAAAGTCTCTCAACCGCTGTGCAGGGGCTTGGCTTTCGGGTGCACCGTGCAGGAACGCCTCGTGCTCCAGCCACTCCTGAAACTCCAAGGTAGGTATACTGCATTGTGCATTGTGCATTGTGCATTGTGCATTGATTACGTCTTCGGGGCGTATCTCCACCACCATCCCCGAGTTGGCATACGGCGAGTTGCGATGACTGGCGGACATTCCGTTTACCACACAACTCTCTGCACTGCTGCCCGCAGGCACGATATGTCCGCCCGGACACATACAGAACGAATAGACACCGCGCCCTTGCACCTGTGTAACTAACGAGTAGGACGCATTGCCCACCAAATCGATAATCTCTTGCGGCGGATTATGATACATCAGCCGGTTGATCAACGCCTGCGGGTGCTCCACCCGCACGCCCATCGCAAAGCCTTTCGGTTCAAGACGTACCCCCTCCGACAGCAACATACGATACGTGTCGTGGGCGGAATGACCAATCGAGAGAATAATAGGAGACTCCGGCTTGCCCGTGGATAGGTTATGGAACAGGCTTCTGTCCACACAGGTCTCAAAGTGTATCTCGCCGCCGTGGGCGATGATACACTCGCGCATCGCACGAATGATAGCGGGCAGTTTGTCGCTGCCGATATGCGCATGCGCCTCGTAGAGGACATTGTCTTTCGCACCGAAATGGTGGAACAGTTCCATCACCCGCTGCATATTGCCGCGCTTCTTGCTGCGGCTGAATAGTTTGCCGTCGGAGAATGTCCCGGCTCCGCCTTCGCCGAAGCAGTAGTTGCTTTCGAGGTTCAGCCCCTGATTGCGGTTCAAACGGGCTATATCCACCTTGCGTGCACTGACTTCCTTTCCCCGCTCGTAGATGACAGGACGGATACCGTGTTCCAGCAGCGTCAGTGCCGCAAATAGCCCCGCCGGACCGGCACCGATGATATATGCCGTATGGTCTGCGTGGTGTACGTCCTGGAAATGCGGCGGTTCGTAGAGCGGTATGGGAGCCTCGCGCTCCACTTTGCGCCCCTGTTCGTCCACCAATATGGTGAGCAGCACTTTCAGTTCGCGCTGCCGTGCGTCCACCGAGCGTTTCACAACGCGGTATCTCTGTTCTGCCTCGTGGGCTTCGCGGGGGGATAAGATGAGTTGTACGGAATCCATATATAAAAAAGACAATGTACAACCTTGTTCAAATTGTACATTGTCCGTCGTAAAAAATCAATTATTTCTGTTTGACAGTCTCCATAATCTTTGCTTCTATCTCGTCCATCAGGTCGGGGTTCTCGCGGAGCAGGTTTTTCACGTTGTCGCGTCCTTGCCCGAGTTTGGTGTCACCGTAGTTGTAGAAACTGCCCGATTTCTTCAAGATACCGTTCTCTACACCCAGGTCGATTATCTCACCCACTTTCGATATGCCCTCGTTGAACATCAGGTCGAACTCGGCTTTCTTAAACGGAGGTGCCACTTTGTTTTTCACCACTTTGACACGCACTTGGTTGCCCAATATGTCTTCTCCGTTTTTAATCTGCCCTATCTTGCGAATGTCAAGACGCACACTGGCGTAGAATTTCAGTGCATTACCGCCGGTGGTAGTCTCCGGGTTGCCGAACATCACACCTATCTTCTCGCGCAACTGGTTGATAAAGATACAGGTCGTCTGGGTCTTGTTGATCGTGGCGGTCAGTTTGCGCAGGGCTTGCGACATCAGTCGTGCCTGCAAACCGAGTTTGTT
Source organism: uncultured Bacteroidales bacterium (assembly GCA_934716995.1). Lineage (GTDB taxonomy): Bacteria > Bacteroidota > Bacteroidia > Bacteroidales > Paludibacteraceae > Colicola. The sequence continues at coordinate 5,729 of CAKUYO010000037.1, forward strand.
GTCGCCCATATCGCCCTCGATCTCGGCTTTCGGGGTCAGTGCAGCCACCGAATCGACCACTACCAGATCCACGGCCGAAGAACGTATCAGTTCGTCGGCTATCTCCAGTGCCTGCTCGCCGCAGTCGGGTTGCGCTATCAGCAGATTGTCGGTATCCACGCCGAGTTTTTCGGCATAGAAACGGTCGAACGCATGCTCGGCATCGATGATAGCTGCAATACCGCCCTGTTTCTGCACCTCTGCCATTGCGTGAATGGCAAGCGTAGTCTTACCCGACGACTCGGGACCGTATATCTCTATCACACGTCCGCGCGGGTAACCGCCTACACCGAGGGCAAGGTTCAGCCCGATACTGCCCGTCGGAATAACAGGAATATCTTCTATCTTGTCATCGCCGAGTTTCATTATCGCACCCTTGCCGAAGTCTTTGTCTATTTTCGCCATTGCCAACTGCAGGGCTTTCAGTTTGTCTGCCGACGGCTGTTTCTTTTCTTCTGCCATAATCTGTTAGTTGTGTTCTTTTTACTATTTGTTCCGCAAAGGTACGTTTTTTTGCTGACATACACAAATCTTTCTCGCAATATGCATTCAACCGCACCCAATTCAGACTCGGGGTGTATGCTGCTTTGCCCCGGCTTACAGCGTTACGCCGGTTTTGAAGATGGCTATCTCGTGGTAGCCGTTCTTCTCATTGTTGGTCGGCGTGCCGTTGGCAACGGCGATGACATAGTCGGTGAAACGTTTAGCCACCTCTTCCATCGGTTCGCCCTCGGCGATAACGCCTGCGTTGAAATCGATCCAGCGGGGTTTGTTGTGGTAGAGACCCGAGTTGGTGCTGACTTTCATTGTCGGCACGTATGTGCCGAACGGCGTGCCGCGCCCTGTGGTAAAGAGAACTATATGGCAGCCCGCAGAAGCCAGTGCCGTGGCGGCAACAAGGTCATTGCCGGGAGCGGAAAGGAGGTTCAGACCTTTCACCTGCAGGCGCTCGCCGTAGGGTAGTACTCCGCGCACCAGCGACTTGCCGCATTTCTGCGTGCAACCGAGGGCTTTGTCCTCGAGGGTGGAGATACCGCCCGCTTTGTTACCGGGGCTGGGGTTCTCGCCGACGGGCTCGCCGTGCGAAAGGAAATAGTCCTTGAAATCGTTGATGAGATGTACCGTTTGGTCGAATAGTTCGCGGTTGGCACATCGGTCCATCAGTATCGTCTCCGCGCCGAACATCTCCGGTACTTCGGTCAGCACGGTGGTGCCGCCCTGTGCTACCAGATAATCGGAGAATACACCCAGCAGCGGATTGGCGGTGATACCCGAAAAACCGTCCGAACCACCGCATTTGAGACCTACACGCAGTTCGCCCAACGGACAGGCAACACGCTCATCACGGGTGGTTTTCTCGTATAGTTTGCGCAAGATGGGCATACAATACTCCACCTCGTCGCCCTCGATCTTCTGACTCACTACAAACCGCACACGCTCGTGGTCGTACTCGCCGCAGAATTGCTCAAAGATGTCGGGCTGGTTGTTCTCGCAACCGAGACCGACCACCAAAACCGCTCCTGCATTGGGGTGGTGCACCATATCGCGCAGTATCTTCTTGGTGTTCTCGTGGTCGTCGCCGAGTTGCGAACAGCCGTAGTTGTGCGGGAAAGCGAAGATGTTGTCCGCGCCTGTCTCTTGGCGCAGACGCTCTGCCAACTTGGTTACGATACCGTTCACGCACCCCACGGTAGGGATAATCCACACCTCGTTGCGGATACCTACTTGCCCATCCTTGCGGCGGTAGCCCATAAACGTGCGGTGCTCGTCGGGGATAGACAGCACCACCTCTTTGGGGTGATACTCGTAGGAAAGCAGACCCGCAAGATTGGTCTTTATGTTGTGTTCGTTCATCCACGAACCGGCAGGCTTGTCCTCCATAGCGTGCCCGATAGGGAAACCGTATTTGATCACGTTCTCACCTTTGTGGAGGTCGCAGATAGCAATTTTATGCCCGGCGGGAACATCTTCGAGGACGGTTATTTTGCGTCCGTCCACCTCTATGATATCGCCTTTCTTTTGTGGCAGAATTGCCACTACGACATTGTCGGCAGGATTGATTTTCAGTATATTCGTCATTGTTAGTTGATAAGTTTAGAAGTTGATGAGTTTAGGAGTAGTTGAATAAGTTAATAAGTTGAAAGAGTGGATAGTTCCAAAAAGGGAGGAGTAGTCGGCTCCTCCCTTTATAGATACTCCTAATTATAGAATCAGAGAATCGATTTGACGGTCTCGACCATGCCTTTCGACTGAATGTCGTTGAGGAAGCCCTCTACCATATCGGTCAAGCCGGGGATCTCGTTGAGGTTCTGCTTGCTCTCTTTCCAGATGACGTCGGTTGCACCGAGTACGCCTTCTGCCACTTTGCGGGTGTCGCCCGTAGCCCAGAGTTGGGTGAGCAAGTCCATAATCTCCTGTGCGTCGTTGGGTTGGATAGGTGCACCGTCAGCACGTGTACCGCCTTTGTAGTAGGTGATGATAGCCGCCAGACCGAGTACCAAGCCCTTCGGCAAATGCCCCTTGCGCTCGAGGTAGGTCTTCAAGCCGGGCAGGTCGCGGGTCTCGAATTTCGGGAACGAGTTGAGCATAATCGAGGTAACCTGATGATCCACATACGGGTTGTTGAAACGCTCCAATACATCGCTTGCGAACTGGCGCAGTTCGTCCATCGGCAGGTTGAGGGTCTCCATCAACTCCTCGAACTGCACCTTGTGGATGTATTTGCCGATAACAGGGTCGTTGCAAGCGTCGCGCACGATGTTGATACCGCTTAGGTAAGCCACCGGCGAGAGAACGGTGTGCGGACCATTGAGCAGCGTTACTTTGCGCTCGTGGTAGGGCTTCTCGCTCTCTGCAATCAGCACGTGCAGACCGGCTTTCTCTGCGGGGAACTCCTCACGCAACTCCTCGATAGACATATTCTCCGGTTTCTCGATGACCCAGAGGTGGAAAATCTCGGCTTGTACTACTAAGTTGTCCGCATAGCCCACTTTCTCCTGGATAGCCGCAATATCTTTGCGCGGGAAGCCCGGCACGATACGATCCACGAGGGTGGCGCAGACATAGTTGTATTTTGTAAACCACTCCTTGAAGCCATCATAGTCAGCCCCGAGGTCTGCTTTCCAGAGTTCGATATACTGGTAGATGCACTCTTTGAGGTGGTGTCCGTTGAGGAAAATCAACTCGCAAGGCATCAGGATAAGACCTTTCTTCGGGTCGCCGTTGAACGTCTTGTAGCGGCGGTAGAGGAGTTGCACCAATTTGCCGGGGTAACTGCTTGCGGGAGCATCGGTGAACTTGCAAGCGGGGTCGAAGGTGATACCTGCCTCGGTGGTATTGGAGATAACGAAACGGATCTCGGGTTGGTCTGCCAAAGCCATAAATGCCGCATTCTGCGAATAGGGATTCAGGGCGCGGGAGATAACATCAATACGCTCCAGCGAATTGACTGCCTCGCCGTTCAGGCGACCTTGCAGATTGACGTGATACAAACAATCCTGACCGTTGAGCCAGTCCACCATACCGCGTTCGATAGGCTGAACCACCACTACGGAACCGTTGAAATTGGTCTTGGCATCCATATTCCAGATGATCCAATCGACAAACGCGCGGAGGAAGTTTCCTTCGCCGAACTGGATAATTCTTTCGGGTGCAACGCTCTTTGGAGCAGTCAGTTTGTTAAGTGCTTTTTTCATAATGATTATGTGTTAGTAGTTTTTTATTTGCTTGATTTTGTTATAGGATGGTTATATGTTGGTTATAGGATAGACGGCTTATCCACCTGACATCCACCTAACTGTTCTATGCACATTGTGCATACATATATATGCAAATATAACGCTGCAAAGTTACAGCGTTTCCTTTGCTTGTACAAGTACAAAATGCCACAATATGTGGAAAAATTGATATGTGGTTTTTCGGGGCGTTTCTAAAAAAATGTCAGATTGAGGCAGTTGCAAGAACCCGTGTCCTCTTCCGATGACGCGGCGGGAGCAATGGTTATCTGCGCATTGAGATTGTTGTAACCCGTGGTGGAATCCCATATGTCGGTGTTTGCCAACCGCACGGCGTAGGCGGAATTGGCGGCAATGCGGCTGTCGGCATCGGGCAGGTGGAGATACAGACTATAGGTGCCGGCCGCCATATCTGCGGGCAGTGTGAGCGTCTCAGTGATAGTGGTTGTGGCATCGGGTTGCCAACTGCGCGGGTCGGATTGCAGCGGTACGGAATAGGTGTTGTCGGCTGATTTCAGAACGATGTAGGCGTGTCGCTCGTTGTAGAGCGGGGCATATCCCGTATTGTTGATTTTGAACGAGATCTGCATCGTCTTGCCTGCGGTGGCTTGGGTAGGATAGGTGCCGTCGGTGAGTACAAAGCGGTATCCCATTTGGCGTGCCATAATATCGTAGTACGAACTGCCCGAACCGTCAGTCTCTTTTTTCCATTGGTTGGTGGCATATTCACTATATTCATAATTGAGGTACGAATAATGCAGCCGTTTCATTTCGTCTGCGGCTTTGGCTCCCGTGCCATAGTTGGCGTAGTTGGAGGCATTGCCGGTTTCGATGTTCGTCTCGCCGCCATTGGGCACATAGAGGCACTCTTGCGCAATGTAGGCTTTGTCGGTTGTTACATTGGTGTAAGTACCCATATTGTCGGCTCCGTTGCAGAACGCATCGTTGTGGTGCCCGAGGCGGGAACGTGCATCTTGCTTCCATGCTGTTGCAGCGGTCAGCGCAACGGCATCGCTGACATAGTCGGTCTTGAACAGCGGGGTGCGCAGTTGTACGCATCGTGAGGCGGGTACGGCATCTAATAGCCAACCGATCAGGTTTTTCTTGGTGGCTTGGGGAATAGCCGAACCGATACCCTGACCGGAATAGTACCATTCACCCCATACTCCGAGGAACCCCGCTTGCACTACATATATAACGTCCGCATTGGCTTGCAGTACGGGTTTGAGTTGCGACAGGTGCTGCTGCCAGATAGCAGGCGAGGCATCTTGGTTTTTGCTCTTGTCGTCGTATGCCTCGTTGGTGTAAGCAAAGCGGAGGATACACTTGAACCCGTTGGCGCGGAATTTTGCCATATCGGCGGTTATCTCGTCCAATACCGCCTGCGGGAGAGCCACGTTGCGGAAATTATTCAGATAGTACAGACGTAGTAACAAAGAGCGTCCTGCAGCCTTTCCGTCAGTGAAATAGTGGTTGCTGAGGTTGCTCTTCCCGTCTGCGGTTACCACCTGCTCGATTTGCTGGTAAAAGCCGCGCTCGGGGTTGGAAAAATTGGAGGTGTGGTCAGCCGTGTAGGTGCGTGCAATGGTGTTCTGCACGGGTTTGGCGACCGTCTGTGTCGCCATATATGCCCGCTCGTACTCTACCGCAGCAAGGATAAAAGCCCCTAATACTTTGCCTTCGGTGGGGGTGGCAATCTTGGTGTCTTTTTTTTCCGACAGATAATAATTGGCATCGCCTTTTCTGTCATTGCTCAACCCTGCGGACGCACAACTTTGGATGAGTGCATACGTATTGCTGCCTTGATTCTTTACAAGGAACTGCTTGACCAGTCCCCGGTAGCCTTTCCGGGCAACTTCGCTGTAATCGCTGTCAAACAAGCCGAGACGTTGCCCCTTGAGGAAACCCGCTACAAACAATGCCGAACCGGATGACTCTAAATAGTTGGCTCGGCTGCACCCCGCAGGCGTTACCCCATTGGCGTATTGCAGCAACTGACACCAACAACCTGTGGCAGCGTCTTGGCGTGCGACTAATCCCTGTGCTATTTGGTTAAGATAATCCCGCAACACGGCATACTGCGGGTGCGAAACAGGCATCAGTTCAAGCACATCAATGAGAGCGAGGAAATACCATCCTTCGGCACGTGCCCAAAACTCAGCAGACACACCATAATGCGCGCCTTTCGTTTGGTCTGCCCAATAGGAATCATTGGCAGGCACGGCAGAGAAAGCATGGTAGAGCAATTGTTTGTCGGCGTCCCATAGTTTGCTCCATATCATCGTGAACTGGCGGGCGATGATGTCCCAGCACTCGGTTTCGGTCTTGCCGGTAAAAGTCTTGTCGTCGTGCAGCAGTTGTGCCAACAGGGCAGGACCCATATACTGCCCGTCGCACCACATCTCGTTCTGATAACTGTTCTTGTGCCACCAACCGCCTGTGTAGGTGTCGTTTCCGCAGAAGGCTTTGGAGATCTCGGATGAAATACGGTAGGTTTGGTCGTAGTTTTCCAAGCCTTTGAGGGCGCTTGTTTTCGCTGTTTGGCAGTTGGCATACGTAGTCGCATTGGCAAATTTCGCTCCGGGCTTGCTCAAGTCTGCCAACCCGAAATAGAGTTTGCAGGCGTTCAGGTCGTCCAAGGTGTTGCTCTTGCTGTGGTCTTTGGTTGCATATTGGTTGCCATACGCCGCCATACTGTAGTACCACGGTGCCACAAAAGCGGAGTCCTGATAATAGTCGATAGCCTCCAATACGGCTTTCGCTACCAATCCGGGTACATAGTTGAAACCGCATCCGGATTCAGTTTTGCTAATCAATGTGCCGTTGGCATCATATTGCGCAAAACCGGCGGCTGTCCCGTTGGCGTTGAAATGGTACAGACAGGCGTCAATCACTTCGCGCGAGTAGCGCACGTCAGGGTCGAAATCCATTGCCTGTACCGAAAAGGATACAGCCCATGCGAGAATGGCAGCAAAAAGAAAAGTGTGTTTCATACGGAGGGTGGTATGTAAAGGTGAATAATTAACGGATACAAAGGTACTATTTCGAATACACATATGCAAATATCCGCCGAAATATCAACAATATATACCTAATTATGCACTTATCTGTTGCGATGCGGAGGAGTATAACCTATACAGTTAGGTAACCTGTTTGTTTGTAATTTGTTGTATAAGAGACAGTTAACATATTGATGATGCAAAATTGTATGCGTAACTGCTTGAAATACAAGCAAAAACCGCTGAATCACATACGAATCACATACGAATGACATACGAATGACATAGACCTGATGGCATAAGGGTATAGAATAGAAAACGAGGCTGCCCGACTATGTTTGTCGGACAGCCTCGCGGGGACTTGAAGAACCAACCTTTGTAGATTGTCTCTTAGGGTGCCGTGGGGATGCTTTATTGCTGCGGGCAGGGTGATTTCTTGCGGCAGAGGAACCTGTATATCGCATACCCGAACGCCATCAGCAGGAGCGGGAACAGCATATCGCCGACGGGAGTGCCATTATATTTATCCTCTTCATCTTCCTCATCAGGGGGATTAGGGTTGACACTACTCTTGCGTGGGGAATAGGATAATATCGTAGCCATCTCTGCGGGTGTAGCAGCGATGCCATCGACTCCTAATGCCGTAGGTGCAGTGGCAATAGCGCGGAAACCCGTGCGTGCGGGAGCCTCTGCTTCCTGTTGCTCCTCCCAATAAGAGGTGGTGGAACGGAAAGGCATTGCACTCGGGAAGTCGACCGCCGACAGAGTAGCGCAGACATAAGTCAGCAAGCACAATATAATTAATCTATATCTCATGGTCAGTATGTGTTAATGTGTTTTTCTTAGTATGTTTTCTTAGCGGGTTACTTTGTGTACGATTCGGGTATTTTCTCCATTGATGTGTATCAGATAGACGCCCTGTGTGGAAGGAAGAGCAATGTCGGTCATCGCCTCTGTGGTGTGCGAGAGAGCGCACAAGCGTCCCGCTGCGTCATAGATACCTATTTGCAAGTCCTCGTGTGCGGGGTTGCTGAGCCGCAGAATACCATCGGTGGTAGTCAGGTCGGCAATACCGGTGGGTGTCTGTACATCTATCGGCGTGGAGGAGATGTAGAAACGATTGATATCGTCATTCTCGCTTGTAGTGAAAGTGTAGGTATTCCAATCGGTAATGAGGGTGGAGCGTTTCTGTTGTATATCATTAAGATACAACATTCGTCCTGTATAGGCAAAAGAGAAAGTGTATTGGTCTTCCATTCCCTTTTCAAACCCGAGTGTTGCCCCATCAATGTCTGCTACAGCGGATACAGCCATATTGCCAATCGGGCTGATAGCATAGAGCGACGCCGAGCGTCCGTCGTTGCTCATAAACTCAGCCTCCCACCCGTTGTCAAATTGGTCGGAGAAAGCATTATCCTCAAGCAAGTACAGATTGGTATGCGTACGGCTGTCTGCCACCATAATCTTCATCATAGACACTTGTCCGGACTCATTCGTAGTACTACGTTTGGGAGCATATAGCGGTGTATTCAGGTTGGCGGTTGCACCGCTGCGTACCAAGCGATTGTAGTCCAAATAGAGCGATGTCTCGGAGGTGGTAAGCACATCGAATGCCTGCATGGCGGGTATCACTTTCGGTCCTGTGTAACCGCTTTGCTTTACCAAGTTGATGGGTATGGATAGCCATTGTCCTGCAGTAGTGGTGGTGTTGTCGCCTACAACCGATCCGCTTTCAGGATCGCGCCCAGTATTGTACATATAGATGGTAGCTGGTGCGGTACCGAAATCGGTGTCTTCCATTTTGTCAATGCAGATGGGTGCGGTCCACGAGTTACCAATCATATTTGTACCTCGGTAATCATCAACTGCATTATTGATGGTAAGCGGAATCTCCCGGTTGGTAGCCGTGGCTAAGGAGCCTTGCAAAGTATAAGTAACGCGTTCGTTCTCGGTAACACCTGTAGAGAGACCATATCCGTAGAATTGCTCCAGCGAAGTGCCGTCGGCTTTGCGTGTCCAACCTTCTGATTCCGTCCAAAGCCATGTATATGCGCCTTGGAAACATTGCGGCACTTGCGCCTCTTGGATAGGTACACCTATGTACTGCCAATATTTTTTGCGTTTACCATCCACCCATTCGAAATATGCTTTCGAGTATAGTTGTACAGTGGCGGATAGTTGCTCGTCTGCTTCCGTTGTATGTATCAGCGCACCCGTGGCAGTCTCTGAAGCGAGAATGGTAATCATACCAGGGTCAGAAACCGGTTGTGCATTATATTTGTCATTGCTGCTTGATATAGAATATATCTTGCCATTGGCAACCAAAGCGCCTGTAGGTTGAATGGTCAGCGTCTTGCCTTGTATAATCTTGATAGTGGCTGCAGTGGCATCTTGTATATTGACAATGCAGTTTTCGGCTATTTGTACGTTTTGCTCTTTGAGAGGAACACGTCCGCTGCTCCAGTTGGCTGCGGTAGCCCATAGATGGTCGCCGCTGCCTGCTCGCTGCTCTGTGCCGCCGTTGTCGAAAGTAACGGAGCAGTCGCTCACTTTAACAGGGTCGGTTTGCAGCAGGTATTCCAAGCCTTTGATGATAGCCTGCTCGCCGATAGGCGTAATCAGCGAGGTAGCATCTGCATTGACCGACAATACGAGCATACGTGCATTGATGTTGGTCTGGCGTTCACAGCAGGTAACGAGTGAACCGTTTCCACCATCGGAGATAATGGCGATATTGACAAAGTTGGCGGCATCTACAGCACTGAAACCCTGCAAGGCTTTTCCATTATCATATCCTCCTTGGGAGGTAACACGTACCACAATATTGTCATTGCTATCATAGATGATCTTGTTGGCGTAGTCATCCTCGGTAGGAGCAGTACCTTGATATGCATCCAATCCCTCGAAAATACCATGTGCCAAGCACAAGACGGTCATATCCTTTTGTGTAGAAGACGGCTTTGCCGGATTCCCCGTGAAACCTTTGGTTTTCCATGTCGGGAACTCTTTTTTCGCCATGTGGGATTTGAGCGATAGGAGCGGGCGATAATCCACTAATTTTGCCAATGAGTCAATGACAGGGGCTATTTTGTCGCCCTCTCCCATTGTAGTACGTAAAAAGTCGGTAAGTACAATGATGTCGAATGGCTCATAGTTCAGCATATTGAAATCGGCATAGCCATTCACAGGCACCACCTCAAATTTTTTCTTGATAGTTGTATAAAGCGGCAACTCTTTATGCGAGACACTATCATCCCATTTGTTCCAATCGCTTTTTGTTTGTTCACAGAGATCGGCTTCGTTGATCTTTAGAAAATCGCCATGTAGTTTATAGTTTTTCCTATTACGTGTGGGTCTATCTGCGCTGGAAATGATAAATGCCAATGCCGGACGATTGATTATGCGGATAGCAATAGAGTCGGCATAAGCGGGACTCAACTCGTTGCAATTATCATAAGGTGTGAGTGTTACTATGACAGTATCGCCTGCTTGCCATCCGAGAGAGGCGGGAATGTCGTTAAGTGATGTGGTAACGGTATAGCGTCCGTTGGCATCGGGTACATCTGATGTCTGCAGGAATGTAAGGTCTGTGTCCGTTATCTCGGTTCGGATGCCATTGCGTTTGCATACCGCTGACAACCGGCAGGCTTTGCTATCATTGCCTGCTGATTTGTAAGCAAAGAGATGGCGAGCGGTTTGCTCTGCGGGATATGTGTGCCCCGGGCGGTAGAACAGGAAAGGCGACAGGCGCACTACTTCCGGTGTTGCGCTTTCGTTGCTGGTGATGTGGGCGGTATTCTCCGATTGCGTATAGCAAAGATCGTGTACCACTACAAAATAGTCGCCTATCGTCTGCACGGTATAGGTGCTACCGGTAGCCCCATCAATAGGTTCACTGTTTTTATACCATTGGAACGTTATGTTCCCGGCTGTATAGTCGGTGGTGGTGCCGTCATCTGCTTTCGCTTTTACGCGAAGTGTGATAGACCGGTTGCAACCGAGCGATAGGTTATCTGCCTCAATAACGGGTGTGGCGTCATTGCAAGAGACATGTAATGTATAAGACGCTTCCGCCGGACAATAGTCTCCGTCTCCGTCATAGGTGGCGGTAATGGTGGTTGTCCCTTCCATAAAAGGTATGATCTCTGTGCCGTTATCGCGTATGATTGCCACAGTCTCATCACTTGAAGTGTATTTTATTTCTGCGTCTGCAGGCAGTCCTTGTGTAGTGAGGGTAGGTATTTGTGTTCCTGATACAGCAGGGGCGATGGTAAAAGTGCCGTCTTGGTTTAGTCCATTCCATGTAAGTGTAACGGGATTGCTGCACCACTGTGCGACAAAATCGTAGTTGGCAGAGATGGAGAACGGAATGGAAGGGTAGTACTTCTCGCCGTCCTGGTCGGTAAAGCAAACAAATGTCTTGCCCGTAGGAGGTACTATCTCCGGCAGGGTGAGGTCGGCACCTTTATTGATGAGAATATAGTAAGAATCCGTAGTGGCAGGTTCTTTGGTCCATTGTGCCTGTTCGTTGGCGTTTTTGAATGTGCCGCCATTGAGGTTGAGCGTAGCCTTTACTCTTCCGGTAGAAGATGCATTCCATTGTGCAATAAATGTTTGATTCTCGGTGAGGGCGAACTTTTCTCCTGCAGCACGCTTGGTAAGGGACGCATCTTCGGCTTGGTAGCAGCCGAACTCATAACCGGCAAAGGTGGCGGTAGGCAGAGCGATGTAGGAACCTTTGGCTACCGTAATGGTGTACCATATCACTCCATCGCTCTGTACCTGCTTGCTATAGCCGAGGGAAGTGGCGTTGGCTTCGTCGATTATACCTCCACCGGGTTTAACGGTAGCGGTAACGGTCTCTACATTTTGGCACTGCTCCACTTGGATAGCGTAAAAACGATCACTGCTGCCCAAACGATATATCCGGATAGAACCATCCTTGTTGATATCGTCCTGTTGCAATGTATAGGTGTCTGTGGCTTGTCCTTTTGCAGGAACACTGATTTTCGTCCGTGTTTCTGTAATCGTTTTGCCGTCATCTTTTTTTATACAGAAGCCCATCTCTTTGCTACTGCTACCGGTGTTTTTGAACGTAACCTTCAGTTGGTCTCCTGCAAAAAATACTTTACCTGTTTTTGGGGTGATGCAAAAGTAATCATTCTTATCGCCGCTTAGTTTTACGGCATCACCATCTCTTTGGGCTTTTCCTACAATAGAAATTGTTCCTATCTCAGATGTCATTAGTGTATTGCCGGAGGAGGCATAAGTTCCTTTTGCGATTGTTACACAGCCGGCTTCCTCTTCCCATTCGGCGTAGAGGTTGATGTCGCCATAGAGGTGGTAGGGGGTGGTATAGTCCAGGTCTTTGAGGGTGAATGTTGTTTGGCTCCAGTCGCGAACTTTCCAGTTTTTGAATACATAGCCCTGTTTCTTGGCAGCATCGGTGATAGCCGCCGCGTCGGTGGGCAGCGGGTCTTTAGAAGGATAGGTGTAGGTGGCAGGTGTAAGTCCGTTGATGGCGGTATTCCGGCTATTGTCTTCGTTCTGTCCGTCCCAATAGTATATATGGAATGTGACGGGAATCCATGTGGCGGTAAGTGTGAGGTCGGAAGTGATGTTGTCTATTTTTGTGAGATTGGCAGAGTAAGTGGTCTTGCCGTCGTTCCATCCGGCAAATTCATATACGGTTGTACCGTCTGCTGCAATTTTGATGGTTGTATAGTCGGGCAAAGAGAGTGTGCCTTTGTCAGACACTTGCGTGGTTTGAGTCGGAATACCGGATGTAGTCAGATCCTCACCATACTCAGCCGGTCTACCCTCTTGGTAGGTAATGGTATGCGAGATGGGGTCGGTGCCACCTGCGGCAATGGTGATTGTTGCGGAGGCGGAAGGGGCGGAGCAAGAGCCCGAGGAGACGATACAGCGGTAGTAGAAAGTGCCCGCCTTATCGGTGGGGGGGGTATATGTGTCGCTTGTTGCGTCGGCTATATCGGTAAAAATTGTGCCGTCTGTGCTGCTCTGCCATTGGTAGGTAAGCGTACCGTCGCCGGTGGCTGCTACCTGCAACGGAGTTGCCGTTGCACCGACGGAATAATTGGCAGATTGTGGTTCTGTGGTGATTTTAGGGGATGTGCAGGAAGAAGTGTAAGTATAAGTAATCTTATAGATATTACATTTGTTTGACAAATCAATCCAAATGTATTGATTGGCTTCGATGGGTGTAGCCCATTTAATAGTGAAAGTATAAGAATAATTAGGTGTTCCTGATTGTACATCGGAGGTGCTTGATTTCGTTATGTCGGAATACTGCCCTTTTTCCATACTACTACCAACTGACACTTTCTTGATAGTGCGTCCAGAAGAGGAACTATATGCCTCTATTTTTATTCCTGTTACAGCAACAGGGAACTTGACCACAAAACGCTGATCGGACAAACATGCTCCCTTTGTCTTATTTCCGTCAGTAATAATATCACTATTGCAAAAACCTCCTTTGGATGTTTTAATTCTGCCGTCAGAATCTATGTTATACAAAATAGAACCGTCTTTGAAAGTTTCGGAAAAGGTGGCGCTTTGAGTATTGCTTACGACACAAACATAATCATTACTGAAAATCTTATTGTTCCCAAAAGATAAGAACAAGAAGATAACTAAAAAACGCAATAACGTGAAAAAACGAGTGTAAAAATGCTGCATAATGGGGATATTAGATTTACAAGGTTAGTTTAGTGTTTTGGACAAATCGGCATTAAAAGCCTTTTACAAAACGTGTGCAAAGATAAGGCAACTTTTTAATATAGGTGTGTAAAAATTGTTAGAAACCGTATAAAAATACACTTTGTGTGTTGCATAACATAAGATAAGAGGGGGCGGGCGGCAGATAGTGGCGCGTGTTTCGCACACAATGGTATTGTGCGCCACTATCCGCCGAATGTGGCTTATTCTACTAACATTCGGTGGTTACCCAGCAGTTGGCACTAAGGGTCTCCTATGCCTCGTCGAAATGGGCTTGCGACATTGAAACTCGCGATG
>CAKUYO010000038.1 GCA_934716995.1 uncultured Bacteroidales bacterium
ACAGGGTCGTTAAGCTCAGCCACGCCGATGGTAGTGCACTTGTTGTGTGAGAGTAGGTAGCCGCCACTTTTGGAGTCCGAAGATATAACATCTTTGGGCTTCTTTTTTGTGCTAATGTAATAAAAACGAGGTAAGGTTGTATTTTGTGGATAGAAAAAATTGTATAATACACAAAATATGAGTACCTTTGTATGCTAACAATATGCTAACAAACAAACTCTTGTTGTGTATAGATACCGATATATGTGCCTATTAAGTGCATTGTGTATGTGCATAAGCCTATCAGCAAATGACTATATTGCTCGTACCAGTGCTGTGGCGGCTACAAAAGAGGCGTTAATTTACAATTCGTTTTCTTCCACCTCGGCTTGGGTATTCTCTTCTACACAGGATGTGGCATCCATTCCCGATATGGACGCCAATGGAATAACCCGTCATCCTCGACGTATTGCGGGTGGGGATAAGGATAGTTTTGGTGAAGGGGAGGATGGGGAGAAACTGCCGGAGGTGACCAATCAAGAACAAAAAACGCCCATAGGAGATATTCCTATAGGTTTTATGGTTCTGCTCTGTGCGTTATACATCGGTTATCTTGATAGAAAAACAACGTTTGCATAAAAAAGAGACTGCCCGACAATGACAATAGTTAGGCAGTCTCTTTTTTATTTGTATGCAGATTAGAAATTATCTACATGCACTTCGAAATATGATTGCGGATGAGCGCAAGTGGGACATACTTCGGGGGCTTTGGTACCAACTACGATATGACCGCAGTTGCGACATTCCCATACTTTTACCTCACTTTTCTCAAATACCGAATAGGTCTCAATGTTTTTCAACAAGGCACGATAGCGCTCCTCGTGGCGTTTTTCGATAGCGGCTACCAGACGGAATTTTTTAGCCAAAGCGGTAAAACCTTCCTCCTCGGCTGTTTTCGCGAAGCCTTCATACATATCCGTCCACTCGTAGTTTTCGTCATCGGCAGCGTCTTTTAAGTTTTCGGCAGTCGAGCCGATGCCGTCGTGGAGTTCTTTGTACCACATCTTGGCGTGCTCTTTCTCGTTGTCTGCCGTCTTGAGGAACAACTCCGCTATTTGCTCAAAACCGTCTTTCTTGGCTTTTGAGGCAAAATAGGTGTATTTGTTACGTGCCTGACTTTCACCAGCAAATGCTGCTTCCAGATTTTTCTCGGTTTGGGTACCGGTGTACTTGTTTGCCATAATTTCGATAGATCGTATATTAGATTAATTCTAAAACTATGCAAAAATACTGCATATTTTTCATATCCGCAAGCAAAAGAAGAAAAAAGTATATTTTATTTGTTATGCAGGGAATTGACGAGCATACCGCAGGCGGCGAGGATGTCTTCGCCGCGGGAGCGGCGGATGGTAGTGGTGATGCCGTGGTCAGTCAGGTAGTCGCGAAACCACTCCATTTGTTTCTCGTCGCTGGCGGGGAAACGGGGTGCTTGTCCTGTGTGCTGTGTTTCCCGTTCTTTGTTCTCTATCCGGATTTCTTCCACGCCCGCATGAAAGCGAATGAGATTGATGCGGCAGTTAAGTCCGCGCAGGAGGCGCAGCAGTTCGTTGGCGTGCTTGGGTGTATCATTTACACCTGCCCAACAGATATATTCAAACGACACGCGGCGTTGGTGCTCCCAATCGTATTGCTTGAGCAGGGAGATAACATCGGTCAGGTGGTAAAGTTTCTCGGCGGGCATAACCCCTTGCCTCTCGATGGCAAACGGGTTGTGCAGAGAAATAGCCAAATGGCACTCACTCTCGTCCAAGAAACGGCGCAGTCCAGGGATAACCCCTACCGAAGAAACCGTGATACGGCGCGGCGACCACGCACAGCCCCACGAGGCAGTCATAACCTCCAAAGAGCGGAGTACGTTGTCGATATTATCCATCGGTTCGCCCTCTCCCATATAGACCACATTGGTCAGGGGGACAAACCCGTTTTGCCCTGCGTTTTGTACTTTGCTTGGGTTCTCTGAAGTCAGCGGGAAATAGAGAATCTGGTTGAGTATCTCTGCGGCAGAAAGTTGCCCGTGGAAACCGAGTGTACCCGTCATACAGAAGCGGCAGCCCATTTTGCATCCCATCTGGGTGGAGACGCAGAGCGTGACCCGGTCGCCATCGGGGATATAGACCGATTCGATATATTGGTTCCCTATTTGGAACAGGTATTTCTTAGTGCCGTCTGCGGACTCGGCGTGTGCTACGGGGGCGTGGCGACCGATAGTATATTGCGCTTTGAGTGCTTCGCGCCCGCGAAGGGAGATGTTGGTCATCTCGTCAAAGGAAGTGGTACGACGGATATAGAGCCATTCGGCGAGTTGCTTTCCTGCAAACTTCTGCAAACCTACACTTTGCGCCACGACCTGCAACTCCGATAATGTTTTTCCTAACAGTTTTTCCATTGATACTCGTCAGTATAATAAAAAATGTGTATATTCCGCAAAGGTACGCTTTTTGCAGGATATACACAAGTCTTTCCTTTTCTACGTTGAATCAAAATTTGCATAATTGGATTATTTCTACTAACTTTGCAACAATATTTTAAGAATATGTGCGTGAAAAGCATAAATTGGGAGAATTGAAAGAGGTATTCAAAGCAGAATGTGTGATGTAAAAAAAACAATCATAAATGATAATAACAATGAAAACGATTAAGTTCTTGACAAGTATGCTGCTGGCTGTATCCTGCATCAGTCTGACAGGGTGTAAAGGGGAAGAAACCGTTGCACCTACACCAGATAAAGTAACGACTGGTGAAGCAACCGAGATTACCACACAAAGTGCGGTATTGACAGGTAGGATAAATATGGATATCAAGGATTATAACTCGGTGGAGTTTGGTATGATGGTATCTGATAATTTGCAGGATATGAATAACCGCAAGGGCGATAAGGTGTTGGGCAAGACGCTAATCGGGAAAGATTACACTATCGCATAAATGGATTGACAGATAATCTTAAGTATTACTATTGTGCTTTTGTACTTCTCAATGGGACCCAATATGAGTTCGGTGCTATCAAAAATTTTACCACACTGAAAAGTTCTATGGTAAAGGACGATGGATTCTCCGTCAGTGCCACTAAACTGGTTCGTTTCTCACCAGGCAACTTGCAGTACACCCGCTCAACCGATACCTGGTCATTTGCGGAACATCAGTACGATATGATTGGTACGGATAATGTGGTTGGTGGTATCGCAGCGATAAGTACAGAGTATGGTTATTACAAAGAAGGTAGTGCTGTAGCAGACAAAATAGACTTGTTCGGTTGGAGCGGTAATACTGGTAGTGCAGAGTGGGGTATCAGTACTTTAGATGGATGATAGCGATTGTAGGGGTGATTTCGTGGACTGGGGTAAGAATATAGGTGATGGTAAGACGTGGTACACGTTGACGGCGGATGAGTGGTATTATGTTCTCTTTGAACGTACCAATGCAGACCAACTCACAGGTGTAGCACGTATCAATTTCAATGCCGATGGTACAAAATATGCCAATGGTCTGATCTTGTTGCCCGACAATTGGACTTGTCCTGCTGGCGTAACTTTCAGAAATGGTTTCTCGTCGACGTTTAGCATACATGAGTATGCTTTTTGCCAAACCTTAACTTTGAGCGATTGGCAGAACTTAGAAGCCGCTAATGCTGTGTTCTTACCAACTTCGGGGTACCGCATCGGGGCGAATGTGTACTACGTGCAGCCCGCTGGCTTCTATTGGTCTGCTACACCTATCGGCTCGGGCTACGCGCGCTACCTGTACTTTTATTCTAATGGAGCGACCACGGATCTCAGTTACTACGACTATGGGCATGCAGTCCGTCTTGTTCGAGATTTAGATTCAAAATAGTAGCGCTAGCCCGTGAGGGTGGTTGCTACGTTGGTAGCCATTTTTGCTGCAACTGCTGTTTTTCTTGGGGAGATAGATAGGGAGAAAATGTGACTTAGTGCAGGTTCTATAAATACTCTCCCTTAAGCATTCGTTTTATTGGTGATGTTGACGTCCATGTGGGGGTAGGCGAAGCCGAAGCCGTGTTGCGGGAGTTCGGTGTAGAAACGGAGATTGAGGTCGTAGAAGACACCCCAATAGTCCTCTTTGCGCACCCAGGCGCGGACGGTAAACGAGATGTCGTTTTCGTTGAGCGAAGAGAGCGCTACAAACGGGTCGGGGATAGGCAGTCCCTCGGTGTTTACCGCCGAGCGCGAATCCACCTTCGGACGCTGGTCGGCGGAGGTGAGGACACGGGCGTCGGAGTGCATAATGGACTGAATGAGTTCCATACATTTTTCGGCATCGGAACCATACTCCACGCTGACCGTCCACTCCACACGGCGCAGCGGCTGGGCGGACACGTTCTCGATATTGCTGCTGAAGAGTGTGCCGTTAGGCAGGACGATGACACGGTTGTCGGTGGTAAGAATCTTGGTAGAGACGATAGATACCTCCATCACGGTACCCGAAACGCCCGATGCGGTAATGAAATCGCCCGCCTTGAAAGGACGGAATATAAGAAGCATAATTCCGCCGGCAAAGTTCTGCACCGTACCCGACAGTGCCATACCGATAGCCATACCGCCGGCAGTGAGCAAGGCGGCAAAAGAGGTGGTATCCACCCCGAGGGTACCGATGGTGGCAAGCACCAGCATCACGGTGAGCGTGATGCTGACGAGGGAGGATATGAACGTAGCCAACGTGCGCTCGGTGTGGCGACGCTCAAAGACCTTGACCAAGAGTTTTTTCACCCGCTTGATAAGCCATGCGCCTATCAGATAGATGACAAAGGCGACCAATACTTTGAGTCCGAAATGAATGGCACTATCCATCACTCCGTGCCAGAACGACTCGGGATCAGTAGTTGCCTGTTTGATGATATTTTCCGTTACCTGCCGGATAGAATCCGACGGCGGAATAGCAGGTGTCGGGACATCTATGTCGAGAAACATTTTGCTTAATTATGAATTATGAATGAATAATTATGAATGAGTTTGCGAATGCCATACGACTATTCGTTTTTATGCAAAATGTGTGCATAAAAAGTGCATATAGTGCATAAAACAGCGGCTTGAAACCTGCCTAAAAGCCTATTCTTTCTACGTACTTTCTACGTCTTTTCTACGTAAATGATAAGGAGAGTAAGGCTGATTGCATATCAATGCATATTTCCTGTATCCTCAGCGTAGTCGGTCGGCGGCACGAACGAGGGCTTCGTCTTTGAGGATACGGCGGGTCGCCATAAGGGTAAGAATCATATTGACGAGAGGGATCGACGCCCATGGGGTGGGGTACCAGTCAGCACCCGTCAGAACCACATTGTCAACAGGTTCGTATCCCTTGACGACAAAGGCGATATAGAGTGCCAGCAGGGCATAATAGCCTACGCACAGAACGACATTCACCACATTGATACGCGCCTGCAACAGGCGGCGTTTGAAGAGGAAAATATCTACCAAAGCAATCAACGGAACAGCCACCGTGATGACCGCCAAAGGCCATTTGGCGAAAGAGGTCAGAGTGATGTAGTCCGTTCCCGTGGCCGGCAGGAACTGCACCGGCGAGAAGAAACAAAGCAGGGTGCCGAGCACCACTACCAAAAACAGATAAAGGGTTTGAATACGTTGTATCATAGTCGTATAATTATTGATTGTCAGTTAATTGCTCTTTGGATAAAAGGATATCTACATCCGTGGCAGCAGCGACCGTAAAATGCCCTATGCCGCCAGAGATATTGGTATAAACCTGTACCTCCTCCTGTCCGCCCAAACCCTCCAACATATCGTCCATATCAAGGACGAAATCGTTATCGGGTTCATAAGGCAGCCCCGTAGGACGAGGCAGATAAGCGAACCGGTCGGCAGTAGATTGGCGATAGAGATACAGATCTTCGGTGTATGCCGCTACGCGTACACAGAGCGAATCGGTGTGTAAATCAACCGCATTGAACGAAACCCCTCCGTCATAGTACTGGAGCAACAATGTAATTTGCCGCGACTCAGTCAATGCCGAAGCAGGGAAATAGAGCGGTGTATGCCCAAATACGCCGTAGTAGGAAGAGGTCTGTTGGTTACTGAGTTCACCAAAGAGTGCGTCCTGCGAATAGAGCAAATCGAAATAAGCGGTGTCTTGTACATACTCCGTAATATCATCGTCCGTGGGGTATTCCTCTTCGTCATCGTCTGTATAAAGCCCGTTTATACTGTAAATCATACACCCGTGCGGAATGGAGATACCTATCACCGAAGAAAGGTCGCCCGTATAGGGAGCCACCTGCAACGTGATCTCCAAAGTGCCATACGGTGTGATTTGTTGGTCAATCAGTTGCACCACAGGCGGTTGCGGAACAGTCTGCGTGGCAGTGGCTGTACCATAGTCGGCGTGCGCAGCCTCCAAATCCACCACATCACCTGCTGTCAGGCGGTCGGGCGATGTGTAGCAATGTGCATCGTGGTCATAAGACAGCGCAAACCACTTCCCCGCGTTCACACGCATACGCACTTGCGCATCCGGTACATAATCCGGGCGGCGGTTAACTTGCATAGTGTAAGCAGAGTCTATCACATTCCCGAGACCGTCATAGTCATATACATATTGCCAGACGGTATCCATAGCCTGTGCGTCCAAGAAGAAACGGCTATGGCTGATATGGCACGCCATGGGTTCGCCCGCCACGACCTCCGCCGTAACCACCAACTGCGCGGGGTCTTGCGCCCCTTTGTACTCAATGGTATCATCGCATGCGGCAAGCAGCAGAAGCAATATATATATAGGAATACAGCGTTTCATCGATCAGAACTTAAATTGATAACTCAGGCTCGGCAAGATAGGGAAGATGGACAGTTGCTTGAGTTTACGCTCGTAAGTGTCCACGTAAATCAGATACGGATTAAGGTGATTGTAGGTGTTATACACACTGATATTCACCAGATGTTCCGCATCGCGCAGCCAACCGCCTTTGGAGCGCGACGGGTCGCCTGCACGGCGGTGCGGGATATGGAAATTGATACCCAAATCCAGACGATGATAATCCGGCATCTTGAAATTGTTGCGCTCCGATATGTATTCAACTTCTTTGCCGAGAGCGGGGTCGTAGTAGGTTTGGGTGGCAAGCGTGGCACGCGTACCCGTGCCATAGACAAACGTGGCGGCGAGGTCGATCTTCTTTGTTACGGCATACTGCAAGGTGAGGGAGAGGTCGTGTTCGCGGTCGTACTTGGCATGGAACGGCTTGCCGTAGTTGATCTCGTCAAACTGCCGCATCGTGCGGCTCCACGTATAGCCCAACCAGCCGGTAACAGGACCTATATGCCGTTGCAGAAGCACCTCGACTCCATAACTCCATCCGTTGCCTGTCGTTACTTTGTCCTCCCAATTGGCGTTACCACCGAGGAAAGTGGCACCGTCCTTGTATTCCAACAGTTTTTTGGAGTATTTGTAATACCCCTCCACCGAAATCTCCACTTGTCCCAACACATTGTAGGTCAGTCCTGCAGCGACCTGCATAGAACGCATAGGCGGGATATTTTTCGTAATAGGCACCCAAAGGTCGGTCGGCAGAGAGAGGGACGAATTGGAAAGCAGATGGACGTACTGCGACATATAGGCATAGGATGCCTTAAATGCCAAATCCTTGTACAACAGTGCGCGGATGCCCACACGCGGTTCGATGGACGGATATACTTTGCCGTTGATGCCGTACAACGCCCCGCGCAGACCGAGGTTCAACCGCAACCACTGCCATGGGGAATAGGTATCCTCAAAGAACAAAGAAGCCTCGTGTCCGTGGAGAGTCTGTCCCGTTGCGGAAGTGTCCGAGCGTTGTGAACCGGTACCATCCTTGATCAGCAGCGACATATTCTCCACCGAGGGGCGGAACTGATGGTAGGAATAGGCAGCACCAAACTTGATGTCGTGTTTGGGTGAGGGGGCATAGTCGAACTGGGATTGCAACGTAAGGTCGTGAATCTGAGAGGCATAGATCATCGTCTGGTCGAACGAAAAATCGCTATTCGGGTCGGTCTTGTCCTCATATAACGAAACCATGTTTTGCCGCAGTTTGTACTGATAGCGCGTATAAGAAAGTTGCAGATTGCTGTACAACTGCGAGTTGATCCGGTGCTCCCAACGCGTTGCCGCAAGGATATTCCCCCATGCAAAACGCAAACCGAATTTTTCCTCGTTGCGCGTGTTTTCCTCGCCTGTGTCGTTGCCTTGGTAACCGTAACGCATATACATGGCGTCATCGCCCATATAGAACGAGGCGGAAAGACGGTCTTTGTCGGAAAAAGTATGGGAGAGTTTGCCGTTCAGGTCATAGAAATAATAGCCGCCCGTGGCTTTGTTACCATTGCCGTCACTTTTTGCCATTGCGGCAATAACAGGTGCGGTAAACAAGTCGAAATAGGTACGCCGAGCCGACAGGTTGAAGGTGGTCTTGGCACGAGGTTGAAAGCCTTGTTTCAACGAATCCAGTTGTGTTTTGGAGAATATAGGTCCCTCCATATTCATTTTGGCGGCAATAAGCCCGACCGTGATGCCCCCGTGCCAAAAGGCAGAGTTGCCGTCGTTCTGCCGCACATCGATGACCGAACTCAGGCGCGAACCGAACCGCGCGGGGAAGTTGCCCTTGTAGAGTGTCACATTTTTGATAGCGTCGGCATTGAAAACGGAGAACATACCCATAGCATGACTGACATTGTACAGGGGGACACCGTCGAGCATAATCAGGTTCTCGTCCGGTCCGCCGCCCCGCACGTACATGCCTGCGCTGCCTTCCGAGCCCGACTGCACACCGGGGAGCAACTGGATGGCTTTGAGCACATCCACTTCGCCGCCTATGGCGGGGATATTTTTTATCTGCGATACGGGTACCTCGATGGTGGACATCTGTACGCTGTGCGGGCTGCTCACCGACTGACGCCCCACAACCTCTACTTCCTCCAAGCGGGCAGAGGAACGCAAAAAAAGGTTCAATGCGGTGTCTTGTTCCAAAGAGACATTGTAGGTGCGCGAAGAATGATAGCCTACATAACTTGCTTGCAGTATATGCGTCCCGGCAGGAAGCGTCAGCGTATAGAAACCTGCATTGTTGGTAGCAACACCTTGCCGCGATACCGTATCATAGACCGAGGCACCTATCAACCGCTCTCCCGATTCCATATCCGTAACATAACCGCTCACCGTATGGCGTTGCGCCCAAACGGGCAACGCCGACAGGAATAATATGGACAGCAAGAGGTGCTTGCGCATCTATGGTTATTGTTCGATGAGGGTCACTTGATTGTCTTCAAGCCGGTATTTTTCTCCAGTGGCGGGGCAGATGGCGATGCCGTGATCATCAAAGGTGAGTTTCTCGCCGTGGCGACTCACCCAGCCTGTGCGCCGTGCGGGATTGCCCACCATAAGGGCGTAGGCTGGGACGTCTTTCGTAACGACCGAACCTGCTCCGATAAGGCAGTACTCACCCAGCGTGTGCCCGCAGACGATGGTGGCGTTTGCGCCCACCGTCACGCCACGACGGAGGATGGTCTCGCGGTACTCGGTCTTGCGGCATACCGCGGCACGCGGGTTCAGTACGTTGGTGAAGACCATGCTCGGTCCGAGGAACACGTCCGCACCGCAGCGCACTCCCGTATAGACGGACACGTTGTTCTGAATCTTGCAGTTGCGTCCCAGCACCACATCGGGCGAGATAACCACGTTCTGCCCGATATTGCAGTCTTCGCCTATCTGACAGCCCGCCATGATGTGCGAGAAGTGCCAGATTTTGGTGCCGCGTCCGATGATGCAGCCTTCGTCCACGTAAGAGGAGGGGTGGACGAAATAGCCGGACTGCTCCGACTCCCCCGACCCCCTCAGAGAGGGGGACTCCATAGTGGGGTCGGTATATGGATTGTCTTGCTTCATTTTTTGTTATTTTTTGGTTGTTTATAAGGTGTTCTACTCAGCCCACTGGGCTTCGTCTCGCTCCGGCGCTCAGTGCGCAAAGCGCACCCGCCAGTCGCTTCACCCTTGCTCATCCCTTGCTTATCCCTTGCTGTTTTGCCCGACTTTTTTCCGAGGTTCTCTCGGAGTTCTCTCGGGAAATTGTCGGGGGTCTATCGCGGGCCGGTCGCGGGTCGGTTAGAAAAACAATTTGAGAACGTCGTTCCCGTTGGCGAAAATCAGCAGAGCCATCAGCAGCCAGAAGCCGATGTTGTTGGCGATTTCAAGGAACTTGTCACTGGGTTTGCGGCGCGTGATGATTTCCCAAAGCAGGAAGAGGATATATCCGCCGTCGAGTGCGGGTATGGGCAGGAAGTTCATGAACGCGAGGATGAGGCTGAAGAATGCCGTCATGTGCCAGAACGAGAACCAGTCCCATGTGTCGGGGAACATGTTGCTCATCGCGCCGAAGCCGCCGAGCGACTGCGCCCCCTCTTTGGTGAAGACGAGGCGGAACTGCTTGACGTACATCTTGAGCATGTCCCAGCCATAGCGAATGCCCGCGGGGATAGCCTGCCAGAGCGTGTAGTCGGTGTGTTGGTAGGAGTAGAACTGCCATGCCATGCGCGGATAGACGCCCAGTTTGCATTGGTCGCCGATGAAGACGCCCGCGTGCCGCAACTCGCCCGCGCGGTAGAAGTCCACGATGATGCTGTCACAGGGGTGTTGGAGCAGTTGTTGGGTGGTCTGGATATAGCAGAGCCCGTCCTGCCCGTTGATGCCGACGATGCTGTCGCCCGCCTGCATGCCGCCATAGTACGCCGCACCGCCCTCCATGACGGAGTCCACGACGAAGGGCATGAAGTAGCCGATGAGTTGGTAGGTGCGCTTCTGGTAGGACTTGTCGGCGCGCTCTTTCTCACGTTCTTGTCGGTCGTAGTCGTTCTGCAGGGCAAGGTAGCGGGTGCCGAGGTCTTTGGACATGGTGAGTGCGACGGTGTCGCTGCCACGCAGGACAAGGACGTCCTGCTTGCCATCGATGATGAGCCACTGGATGACATCGCTCAGGTCTTGCGGCTCTTGATGGTTGATAGTCAGTATCTTATCTTGCTGTTGGAAGCCCTCTTCCTGCAGCAGTTCGGAGTAGTAGAGCCCCGAGGTGATGTGGCTGAGCGGCATGGTGTCCTGCCCCCAATGGAAGAGGATGAGCCCGAAGATGAGCAACGCCGCCACGAAATTGACCAATATACCGCCGACGATGATACACAGTCGTTGCCATACGTTCTTCGCGCGGAACTCCCACGGTTGCGGCTCGGAGGGCAGGTCGGTGGCGGATTTGGTCTCGTCCACCATGCCCGCGATGGCGCAATAGCCGCCGAAAGGTACCCAGCCGATGCCCCACTCGGTGTTGTCGGGGTAGCGACGCCAGTCGTCCTCAGGCAGGGCTGCCAACTCGCTCTCGGTCATGGGGCGATAGACGGGACGTCCTTTCTCGTCCAACTTGGGTTCGTGGGTTATCGGGTCTTCCACCTCCACCATAGCGGGGGGAACGTTCCTGGCAAAGAACTTCACACGCCAGCGACCGTTTATCTTCTTGGCACGCACCAGCGAGAAGCGCGGGTTGAAGAACATATAGAACTTCTCCACGCGCACCTTAAATATACGCGCGAAGGTGAAGTGCCCCAACTCGTGAATCACCACGAGAAAACTGAGAGCCACTATGAGTTGTATCCACTGCATTGTTGCTAATTATGAATTATGAATGAGGAATTAGGAATGTATCTGGTTGATTATTTCTGCTGCTATCTGGCGGGCGGCATGGTCGGTCTGCACGTAGTCGTCGTAGGTGGGTTTTTCTACGAAGGCGGCTTTTGCCATAGTCTCGGCGATGATGTCCGACATCTGCAGGAAGCCGCAACGCCCCTCACGGAAAGCGAGGTTCGCCACCTCGTTGGCGGCATTGAGCACGCAGGGGATATTGCCCCCGCGGCGGGTGGCTTGGTATGCCAGACCGAGGTTCGGGAAACGCTCGAGGTCGGGTTGCTCGAAGGTCAGGTCGTGCGTGCGGAATAGGTCCAAACGCGGGAAGTCGCTCGGTAGCCGCTCGGGGTAGGTGAGCGCGTACTGGATAGGCAGGCGCATGTCGGGGGCTCCGAGTTGGGCTTTGACCGCGCCGTCGCGGAACTGCACCGCGCTATGCACGATGGACTGCGGGTGCACCAGCACCTCTATTTTCTCCACATCCACGCCGAACAGCCACTTGGCTTCGATGACCTCAAAGCCTTTGTTCATCATACTGGCGGAGTCAATGGTGATCTTCGCGCCCATGTCCCAGTTGGGGTGCTTGAGGGCATCGGCAGCCGTGGCGTGCGCCATCTGCTCGCGGGTGAATGTGCGGAACGGTCCGCCGCTGGCGGTAAGGAGAATCTTCTCTATCTCGTTGTCCTGTTCGCCCGTAAGCGACTGAAAGATAGCCGAGTGCTCGCTGTCAACGGGCAGGATAGGAGTGTGGTACTGTTGTGCCAGACGGCAGATAATGTCCCCCGCCACGACAAGTGTCTCCTTGTTGGCAAGGGCGATGGTCTTGCCCGCCCGTATAGCCTCCATAGTCGGGCGCAAGCCGGCATAGCCCACCATAGCCGCCACCACAATGTCGATGCTCGGCATCGTAACCATCTCGGCGATGGCCTCTGCACCTGCCCATACCTTGACAGGGAGGTTGGCGAGTGCTTCCTTGAGCGGTTGATAGAGGCTCTCGTCGGCAATGCACACCACCTCGGGGTGGAACTCGCGCGCCTGGCGTATGAGCAGGTCAATGCTCCGGTTTGCCGAGATGGCATACACCTCAAAGCGGTCGGGGTTCGCCCGCACCACATCAAGGGTCTGCGTGCCGATACTGCCCGTGCTGCCTAATATAGCAATCTGTTTCATTTACAAATTTACACACTTTCAAATTTCGCCATTAAAACGCAATCACCTCTTCGGGGTTGATGCACTGACCGTTTTTCCATAGTTCGAAACCCAACAGCCGCTGTTCGCCGACCATGCCGAGCGTTTCCCCCGACTGCACTTGCGTTCCCGTTTGTTTCAGCACCGTTCCGATCCGCCGGTACACGCTCAGGTAGTTCTCGTGCTGCACCATCATCGTATAGGTGTCGTCCTGTTCCTGTTGCACATAGATGACCGTGCCGGACAGTACGGAAGTAACATTCTTGTCGTCCGTAGTAAGCAGTACGATTCCGTATTGCTTCTGCTCGGGTACGCAATGCGCCGCAACCACGCCTTGTACAGGGCGGAAAAAACTGATGGTAGGCAAAGTGTTGGGCGTATCAAAGAACTGCAGATAGTCTTTCTCTTTTTCCTCGTACTGCGAGAGAAAATCCTCGGTGGCCTGGTTCTTGGCTTCGAGCAACTCCGCCCGCATAACAATCTGCATAGAGTCGAGACTCTGCACCGTGTCGGACTGAATCTCACCCGCAGTAACCTGTTTGATTACCTCCAGGTAACGGCGTTGCAGTTCAAGGTCGGTACTGAGCGAATCCACCCGTGCCGATTCGGTAATCAGTTGCCGGCGGATACTTTCGCTGTAACCGGGCAGGATATTTCGGATAGGGGTATAGATGATCAGCAGCGAAAAAACAGCCAATACCACAACAAACAGCAGAAAGAGCACACTGAATACGCCAAGTCCGCTCAAACGGATATGCCATTTCTCGTTCAGGTTGCTCTCGTCCATCACGGTCAAACGGTATTTGTACCGTGCCCGCTGCCAAAAACCTTTCTTTTTCTGCCGATTGTTGTCCATAGTAGGATATGTTATTGGTCTAATTGGACTTATCAGCCCAATTAGACCAATAACCTGCTCTGTATATTTTGATTGTTAATTGAGTATGGTGCACTCCTCGCACGGCTTCAGTTGCTTGAAGAAATCGTTGCCTTTGTCGTCCACGAGGATGAATGCGGGGAAGTTCTCCACTTCAATCTTCCAGATGGCTTCCATACCCAACTCGGGATACTCCACGCACTCGATGGACTTGATATTCTCCTGTGCCAGTATGGCAGCCGGTCCGCCAATCGAACCGAGGTAGAAACCGCCGTGCTTCTTGCAGGCATTGGTTACATCAATCGAGCGGTTGCCTTTGGCAAGCATGATAAGGCTGCCTCCGTGGTCTTGGAACTCGTCCACATACGGGTCCATACGTCCTGCCGTGGTCGGTCCCATAGAGCCGCACGCCATACCATTGGGCGTCTTGGCGGGACCTGCATAATAGATAGGGTGGTCTTTCAAATACTCAGGCATCGGTTCGCCGGCATCCAGACGGGCTTTGATTTTTGCATGGGCAATGTCGCGCCCCACGATGATAGTGCCGTTGAGCGAGAGGCGGGTGCCTATCGGGTATCGGGTCAGGATATTGCATACATCGCGCATCGGCTGGTTGAGGTCGATACGTACGGCATCGCCCTCGCCTGCATTGCGCAACTCCTCGGGTATCAGGCTGCCGGGGTTGTTGTCCATACGCTCAATCCAGATACCGTCTTTGTTGATCTTGCACTTGATGTTGCGGTCGGCGGAGCAACTGACGCCCAAGCCGATAGGGCAACTGGCACCATGGCGCGGCAGACGTACCACACGCACGTCGTGCGCCATATATTTGCCGCCGAACTGTGCGCCGAGACCTATTTTGTAGGCTTCTTGCAGCAGTTGTTTCTCGAGTTCGGTGTCGCGGAAAGCACGTCCCGTCTCGTCGCCCGTGGTCGGCAGACTGTCATAGTAGTGGGTCGATGCCAACTTGACGGTCAGCAGGTTCTTCTCCGCACTGGTGCCGCCAATCACGATAGCGATATGATACGGCGGGCAGGCGGCGGTACCGAGGCTCTTCATTTTCTCTACGAGGAACGGAATCAGCGTGCTGGGATTCTGAATACGTGCTTTGGTCTCCTGATAGAGGTAGGTTTTGTTCGCACTACCGCCGCCTTTGGTTACGCAGAGAAAATGGTACTCCATGCCCTCGGTAGCCTCGATGTCGATTTGTGCGGGCAGGTTGCACTTGGTGTTCACTTCCTCGTACATCGACAGCGGTGCATTCTGCGAATAGCGCAGGTTGTCCTGCGTGTAGGTGTTGTAAACCCCGTGGCTCAGCGCCTCTTCGTCGCAGTATCCCGTCCAGACCTGCTGTCCTTTCTCGCCGTGTACGATAGCCGTACCCGTGTCTTGGCAGAGAGGCAGTTGTCCCTTGCAAGCCACTTCGGCATTGCGCAGGAAAGTGAGTGCCACATACTTGTCGTTGGCACTGGCTTCCGGGTCGCGCAAGATCTTGGCTACCTGCTCGTTGTGGCTGCGGCGGAGCATAAAACTCACGTCGTGGAAAGCCTGCTGCGCCATCTTGGTCAGACCTTCGGCTTCCACTTTCAGGATCGGGTGCCCCTCAAACTCGCCAACCGACACATAGTCTTTGGTCAGCAGATAATACTCTGTTTCGTCTTTACCGAGTTGAAACATCGGTGCATACTTGAATTCCATATTGGTTTGTATTTTATTTTCTATTGTCTAACTTTTAACTTCTAACCTCTATCAGCGCAAGCGGTCTAACATCTAACGTCTATCAGCGCAAGCGGTCTGATTTCTCACATCTGGCAGCCACTGGCGGTCTGACATCAAGCGTGCAAAGTTACTGCTTTTTTCCGACTTATGCAAGAACCCTGCCAAAATTGAACAGCCGCGCATTCGGCGATTACCCAGAAGTTGGCACCAAAGGTCTCCTATGCCGCAAGCGGCAAGAAAAATGGAAGAAAATCGACAAAAGAAAAATAATAATTTATAAAACAAAACCATCAAAACCTTGTCTTGCGGCGCAACACGCGCCGCGCTGCATTGTTACAAAGATTTAGTGTCAACTGCTGGGTAAACACTGCGCATACTATAACGAATCACCTATCAACCACCTATACCTTCTACGGCGATGGATTAGCAAACAATAAAACGGACTGACAAGGGATAGCCGTCAGTCCGAGGAGATAAGAATGAGGTGTCTTTATCGGAGCACTTTGTAGGGTTGTCCGTTGTGGTTGATCAGATACAGCCCGCTCGGGAGTACTGGTAACTCCGCTCCTTGGTAGATAAGCAGACCATGGATATTCCATACCCGATAGAGCGTGTTGCTGCCGTCGGAAGTATTGTGCAGGTCAGTGAATGTATAGTCCAACCGGTTGTCCATCCATGCAACGCGCCGGGTCAGGTAGTTTTTCACCACGTTGATTTCACCGGCATAAGAACCTGCCACTTGCGGGTTCATGTGCACCCATTGGTTAAGAATGTCCCAGCGCATGAAATTCAGCCGTTGCGACCCGTCGAGTGCCTCGGCAAGGCTGTCCGCATAGTTGCATAATGCTTCCGCTGTCAGTCCGTTGTGGCGTGCTTTGTCCCACAGGCGGCGCAGAGAAACCATAGTCTGCGGATCGTACAAGATGATGCGGTTGACAAAATTGAGCATATCGCCCGCCCGTGAACCGCTACGGTAGATAAAGTCGCTACGGTTATTGACGGGATAAGTGCGGTTGTCGTTGTCGAAAGCGAGGTCGAAATCCCACACGGGACCGGTGTAAATGGTGTCGTTCCCGCGCTGTTTGTACTGATAGACACTCCAGTAGGTATCCGTGTTGCCGGACATCTCGCCGACAAGAAAGTGTTTGAGGAAAGTATCTTCGTCCAAGAGCCGCCGCCACCCCTGTGCAAGGTCTTGGTAGTTGGTTCCATAGACATCCGCCTCCATCGTATTGAAGCAGTTGCGCACGTAGTCGGCTTGCGCCGGAACAATCTCGTCGTCTTTGGGCGATTTGACGGTAACGGGCGTACCGTGATTGGAACGGAACCAACTCGGCTCTTGGTCGGCATAGGCGTCTATCTCCCAGAAGTATCCGCCGGTGAGGGCTTCGCCGCTCGTGTCGCCCGGTTCCATCTCTCGGATATTGACACGCTTCTTGTTCACCTCCACCTGGTCACACAGTTGGTAACAACCCTTGTATTCGCCGTTGAGCATTACGTCCACCGCTTGGCAGTAAGGCGTATAGGGCATACCGATGATGTCGCTCAGGTGGAAAGCCACGATGTTGCGCAACAATGTCTTGTCGCCATAGTTGTTAATAAGCGTCCATTTCTTGGCTTTGGCAGGGGCGTTGAGCGGGGATTGCTTGTGGGCAAACTTGATGCGATAGGGTTTCTTGGGAAACTCCATAGAGGCATTGCCGCGCAGGCGGGTGGTGATGGTGTCTGTAAGCAGGGAACCGTCGTCGCCCACGATGGAAACAATACCCCGTATCTCGTTCACTTTGTCGGTCGGTTCTGTGGCGTTCTCGGTGTGTATCACCACCAAGGGCAGTTGCGTAGGGCGATAGAGCCGGCTGTTGTCGCCGATCCCCTCGTGTCCGTAGAATGCCAGTTCCGCCACATTGCAACGCCCGTTGTTGGCTCCCACATAGCGCACATAGCGAAAACCTTTGCTTACTGCTATGTCCGCATAACTCATTTGTCCGATAATACCCTGTTCGTCAATAAGATAGAGCGGGAGAGCATCCATAAAATCGGGCGAGTTGGCACCCTCGAAGACACCCAACTGCATACGCTTTGGACCTACTCCGTCGTTACGCGGCGACCAACCGACACGGGTGATGATATGGGGCGTACCGAGGTCTAATCCAACCCATGTATAAGAACGCTCGTAGGAGGCATAGTAGGTGTCCAAATCACCGTCAAACGCATTGGCGGGCAGGTTCTTGCTTGTGGTGGCAGAGGCTCCGTTGTCGTAGTCCACCGACGGTGAACTGCCGATAGGGGTGCCATACAACAAAGCGTCTGCTGCGAAAGCGGACAAACCGCCACACAGCAGACTGCATAACAGGGTGTGCCTGATAAAAGCAGAGTTGAAAAACATAGAGTGAATTACAAAAACGGCACAAAGGTACTGCTTTTGCCCGATGTCTCAAAATTTCACGCTATGTTATAAAACACATACCGTCGGATGTCGTCTCCCTATTGTTTTGCGCCGAGGATATTGAACATCTCGCCGTTGCGGAGAATATATACTTGTCCGTTCACTACTACTTTTTGTGCCTTGCCTTTGGCGGTAGCGCTGTTCAGTGCCGTTTCACCATCCACATCGTACACCAGACGCACGGAACGACCCCAGCAACGCCCGAGCGTAACATTCGGATTGGCACTATCCATTCCAAAACCGATTCCTAACGCTTCTGTGTCATCCTCTGCATAGTTCTGAGTAGTAGACCAATAGGAACCCAAACTGGCTATTCCTTGTGGAATCTTATTGTCATTGAGGCGTATCATAGCACTCGGTAGAAAGATGGCACCTGCATTTTCTAACTGAACAAACTGCTCTACTGTATATGCATTGCCTGCATAATCAGTAGGTTCAAAATAGTAGGGAATGTTGGCACTATCTTGTTTCCAAACATATTTGATACTGATTCCGGCAGGCTCTTTGAAATCTGTAGGGAATAACATAAATCCGAATTGATTGTTTATAGTAGCCAATGTCCAATAGTTATGATAGAACAGATAAGTACATTCCTCTGCAGACAGGGTACGCCAGAGTTGAGGTTTGTTGCCTGCATTGGAGATAGCGTTATATACACCCCAGTCGGCAAAAGCATAGTCGCCTGTGAGATTGTTAGTGCCGCTTCCTCCTACATAATAGGAATATGCAGCGTTGATAGTTGGGGATAAACTCCACGGCTGATAGCATTTTGCACCGCTTCCGCTCCAGCCGCTGGTTCCCCAGCCGAACAGGTCTATGTAACCGGTGTAATCTTCGGCTATTTTTTCATTCTCATATCCTATAATATCATACTGGTTGTCGGCAATGCGCCACGTGCCTTTCTGTGTGCTGCCGTCGGCGCAGGTATGCTCGCCTTGGGTGGTATATTGCAGGTTCCCGCGTGCAAACACCACTTCTTTGTCTGCACTCACTTTGAATCTCGCCGGCAAACTGCCTTCCGGCATTTGCTGTGCGGCGGCGGTCAGCGTTGCCAACAGGGCAAACGCAAAAAGAGAAATCTTTTTCATAAAGGGTCAATTTTAGAATTTGTTTTTTCGCTGTACAAATATCGCGCCAAGAGTGATGCCCATTCGAAATTTATATATGCCAGCCTCCTCCGAACAGATAGGGGAAAGCCGGCTGACTGCGTCTTGGTGTTGTGTGTGTCGTATGTATCGCCCTACCACTTCCCTACCACTCCTTGCTTTTGCACCACTGTTGTAACGGTTGTTTTTTTGCATTCTTTGCAAACGTATATTCTTCTCCAATATACAGTTTATGCTTTACCTTTGCAGCGTGAAAGGAGAAGTATCAAAAATTAAGATGAGGAGTCAATAAGAAT
>CAKUYO010000039.1 GCA_934716995.1 uncultured Bacteroidales bacterium
TATTCATCGTGCCATATAGGTTGTCGTGCCATAATATGTAGAGGTTTTGTGCAAACTTACACATTTTTTTTGAAATAAGAAACTGCAGAAAGATAAATCTTTCTTTTACCGCCAAAACCTCATCTATAATTAGCAAAAAAATGATCCACAAACAGAGTATTTCTATTAATACCTTGCAGTTTATTACTTCACCATAACTTTCTTACCATTAATGATGTTGATACCACAATGAGGCTTGTTGAGTTTCTGTCCCATGATATTATAGATGGCGGTAGCGCCATTTGTAGCTATTGGAATATCTATAGCGTTTGTGGTATATGGAATAAGCATCAATGGATATGTTGTAGGCTCTTTGCCATTTGAAAGAGATATGGTTCCATCATCCTTGAATCCCCAATAACTTTGAATATAGTTGTGTATTTCGTAGAACTCTGTTTTTATAGCCTTGCGAAAGGCAAAAGGAAATTTTTGTACAGCATCATCCATCTTAGCTGAAATCCTCAGATATTGTTCGTATTTCGCAGATTGCAGGTTGTTGTATTCTGTTCCGTTATTGGTGAAGTGCCATACTTGCGATAATATATCGTCTTCGTTTTTCTCTGTCATAGTACACTTTGCACTCTTATTGGCAGTAAGGTAAGTGTTATGAAAACGGTCGAAAATCATATAGTCGCCTTCAGCGATGGAAGTGTCGACAGTATCGTTTACCAACACTTCGTATCTGAGCTGCCCCTTTTCACCATTCACATCATAGTCGAGAGTATAGATACCGCTTTCTTTTATCTTGTTGAAGGTGAGGGTAGGTGTTGTTTCACCTGTGTTCCAAAGAAATGTGCTACCAGGCAATATTTTAGAGACATAGGGACCAATCTCTACATTGTCGTCAATGTTTACTGTAACATCTGTGGTGTCTGGTTTTACTACACCGTTCACTTTAGTCTGCACCTGCATATATTTCACATTGATGTGGAATTTACATGGAGTGCGCACACCTGCTTGGTTGATATATACCCCAGTGATGTCGCGAGGACGAACTATAGGAGCTGTTGTTATGGTGTTAGTGGTAGCACCATTATCCCACTCGTAGCTTCCCCACACCACATATTTGTCAGGTCCCTGCAAAGTTAGATTAACAGTCTCGCCATAATATACCGTTACGCTATCAGTATATTCTTTGCCATTATATGTGATATAGCCATTAACCTTTGTCATAGGATTTGCATCCTCGTTGACTGCGATAGTAAATACCTGCTGGCTCTCTATACCATTTTTGTTGGTATATGTGGCGCGATAAGCATAGCTCTTGTCGGTGGTAACGGTGATGTCGCGAGTAGTTTCGCCCGTATTCCATTTCCAATTGCCCGTATCCTCTTCGCCTTCAGGAAGCAGAGGTTTCAGAGTGAGAATCTTGCCCTTAGGCAACGCCTTGTTCTTATCTACCTTGTATGTATTATTGATAGCGCCAAGTTCGTTGTTGTCGATGGTTTTTCCATCATATTCTATTTTTCCCTTTAGCTCTGTAGGCACCTTGTCGGCAGGAGCAATCTGTGGTTCGCGAGTATTCATCAATACGGAGTATCCCATGTGGTCGTAGCCACCACTTGTACCACCTTGACCACCACCATCAATACCCATCTTTTCGTAGGCTTGCTCAGAGAAAGGCATTTTTACTCCCTTCACACCTTCGTAGATACCGATTACGGTTCCCCAATAAGGTCGCATCTGTGCTCCCATAGCAGGTCCGGTCATGAGCCATGAACGAGAGTCTGTATAATAGAAACCGTTAGTATAATAATGGTAGTTTACCCATGGCAATCCTTCTACGCTCTGTGTTTGAGCTGCAAGATATTCTGTACCAGCAGCCAATCGATGATCCATATATGCGAAGAGGTCGTCGCCCTGGTTCCATATCTGATGAGCAATATCTACGGCAAGACCCAACGACATGGCAGCATGGCCAGCATCACGTCCGCTCTCGTTGAGCTGTCCGAGTTTGCCATAGGCTCCTGTTTCAAGGTCGGAAGGATAGGTGGTGACAACAAAGTTGCCCAAGAATTCTGTTAGTCCATCGGAATAAATAGTACCTTCGGTACGTGGATTCTTGAATGTGCCTACTTGGTCGTACTTGATAGCGCCAAGGCCCTGATTATAGATGAAAACATCATCGCATAGCACACCTATTGACAACACGCACATGGCATTACACAATCCCCAGTTGCTCCAATAATGCCCAGGAGCTTGCCACCATTTACCGCTGTTCTCCCATGTACCATTATGACGACGCAGAAAATCGATAGCTCCTTGATACCAGATGTTGAGCATCCACTGCTTAAACTTTTCAAAGTCGGCAGGCTTCCATCCCTCGTAGTCGCGCATAAGTTCTGCTGCTTGAGCAAACTGATAACCATATAGTCCGAATGCGAGGAATTGGTCGGATGAGCCTGTTACATTCTTAGTGGTGTTACACCATTTCATCAACACCTCTACAGCATGCTTTGCGCAAGCCTGGTTGTCTTCTATCTTCCAGCGCAAAGCATTCTGATATGCTATTGCTGCGCCACGACAAGTATTGATATAGTTTTCGCCAGAGCCGCCACGCACGATAGTTTCGGTAGGATAAGTGGCTGCTGTAGGCTGTGCATATTCTGCCATACGGAGTTTGTTCATTGCCTCTGTTACCTTCTTGTTGCCATCAGCCAACTGCTGTTTAATACGGTCGAAGTCGGCTTGAGTATGCAAACCTCCAGGGTGTATGAATCCGCGGTTGGTATCATAAACGGCATTAGTGTTACCTGCATCGAAAGTCTTACCTTCCGAAGCCTTCGCTTTGCTTATTGAAGTCTTAAGCTTTGCTACCGCCTGATTAATTTGTGTTTGTGTGGTTGCAGAGTCTACTATTTTACGTACACTAAATAGTACATCAGACAGGTCGTTGACAAGACCAGGCAGATAGTTGTTAGCATTGGCAATAATAGCCTCAGCTTCAGAGATTGCTGATTGTAGTTTCTCTGTATTGAAATCGCCTGCAGTACTACTATAATTGATGCTTGTGTTTGGCATCATTGAGCCTGAAGCCTTCATCGTCTGTGGAGCAATGAAAGCTATTGCTGTTAAAAAAAATAAGTGTAGTTTCATATAAATGGTGTTGTTGATTGCTTATATATATATGTATACGTGCTACAAGGCAAAAATACTGAAAATAAAAATATAAATTTTATTGGATTTACGATATTTCAATATTAAAAAAGCATACTTTTAATAAGTTATCTGTATGGATAACTTGCAACATTATTTTTTTTTCGTAACTTTGTCAAGTAAACATTACGAATATGAAACCATTACCCAATGCAATATATACTATTCTTAATCCTAATATTTGCTGTTAGCTGCAGCGACAACAATCCGTTGTTGTCGCGTCTTGACCATATAGATTCCATTATGGATGCAAATCCGCAAGCTGCCTACGACAGTCTTTGCACCATTAAAAAGACTCAGAATATAGCGTCGGCTAAGAAAGTTAATATGAAATGGCGTATGCTCATGGCAACGGCTCAAAACAAATTGTATATGCAAATGCCTACCGACAGCGCATTCTCTGAGGTTGTGGCATACTACGATCGCAATGGCTCTGATAATGAAAAGATGCAGAGCCGATATCTCTTGGGCTGCATTTATAGAGATATGAATGATGCACCAAAGGCAATAGAATGTTACAATTATGTTCTTGAACATTTTAGTGATATAGATAGTCAAGAAGGTTATAAACTTCTTGCGTTGTCATACGGTGAAAAAGCAGACCTATTATATGCTCAATTATTGTTGCCTAAGGCTATCGCTGCTTACAACAAAGCTATTCTTTATTCCGAAAAATGTAATGACTCTTTGCTGCTTGCAGATAATTACAACTATAAATCTTTTGCCTATTCATTGTTGAATATGTATGATTCTGCTATCGTGGCAAACGAAACTTCTACAAAAATCTTATTGGCGTTAAATAGGAAGACTGATGCAGCTATAGTCCATGGCTGTAACATGATTAATTATCTTAAGAAAAAAGATTTCGTGAAACTCAAAAAAGCCGTGGATATGTACGAGTTTAATTCTGGCTTATTCCATGATGGCGAAATAGAGAAGGGTAAGGAGATATTTTATTATTTTAAGGCTTCCTATTACCTAAATGTAAATAATTTAGATTCTGCAAATTATTATTTTTATAAAGATCTCTCTTTATGTAGTGATTATGAAAACAAACACGCTGCTACAGAAGGCCTTGCACAAGTGTATACTTTGGTCAACAATAAAGATTCTATAGCAAAATATACAACTTTAGCTTCTGCGTGGAATGATTCCTTGTACTTAAATAAAAATTCTGAGTTGTCAGCAAAGAATGAAGCTTTGTATTCTTATAATAGCTATAAAAGGAGTGCCGCTAAAAGTATGCACGAAAATCAAACCACTAAGTTTTCGTATCGTATAGTTTTGGTGTTAATAGTTATACTAATCTTGTTGGGCATATTCTTTATTAGGAAGAAGACTCAAATGGTATGGTGGCGTCACAACCAATTATTGACTAAAATGAAGAAATATCGTGATGAGAGCAAAAGTATTGCTGACAACAAGATTTTAGAGAATAATAAACT
Source organism: uncultured Bacteroidales bacterium (assembly GCA_934716995.1). Classification (GTDB taxonomy): domain Bacteria; phylum Bacteroidota; class Bacteroidia; order Bacteroidales; family Paludibacteraceae; genus Colicola. The sequence continues at coordinate 4,641 of CAKUYO010000039.1, forward strand.
AAAAACAATTAATCAAAAATTGTTTAACGAGAAAAGTGCTATAGAGTCAGAGAAGAATGACTTGCAAAAGAAATTAGATGAATATAAAGAAAATGAAGAGTTATTAAAGTCTATCCCTACGATAAATGAGGTAGACAAACTTATTTTAGAATCATCTGTCTATGGGATTATTTATAATTATTCACAAAAAAGAAAAAGTATAAACGAGGGAATTCTTACAAAGCTTTTCGAAATGATGGATACTATTTTACCCTCTTTTAGAACGAAGATGATGTCTGTAGAACCATTGGCACAATTAGATTATGCAATCTGTATCCTTGTCAGATTACACTTTAGACCTGCTGATATATGTGTACTTCTTGATATCGATTCGGCAACATTGTCTATGAAAAGAAAACGCTTACTGAAAAAAGTGTATGGTATGGATGGATCGGCTAAAGATTTTGACCAGAGAGTACAAAAAATATATTAACAGATATAAGTGTTAGTTTTTTGTTAACTATTCGTAACTACTTAATATACAAGTAGTTTAAATAGTTTTGTTAGTTTTTGTTAGATAAAATATTCATTTATTGTTTGTTCGACAGAATAAAAAATAATAATTTTGCAGAAAACAAAAACTAACATATCCGATTATGAAACACAAACAAGCACTATTTAGCATGTTGCTATTATCTTTATTATTGGCAACACCATTATGCAGCAACGCTCAAAGCGCATTAGACAAATTCCATTTAGTATAGAAGCATATTACAACGCATCTTTGAGGTGCAAAAACCAGGTACAAACCAGATTATCATTTATTTATTAACAAAATGAAGATTACTTTATGAATACCAAAACAATTATCTTATTAGCTTTTGTTTCTTTTACATTGTTTGCAAACGCAATGCCTATAGAACTACGTTATACAAGTAGATACATTGATCCTTCTTCGTTAGGATTGAAGAGGAAACGTACACCTCCACTCCCTATTATTGTTGATCAGAACAACCGAACTTTTACATTTCCATTATCATGTGTAAAAACAAAAATAGAAATCATCTCCGATGAAATGGCAGTTTTTTCTACACACATAGATGAAAATGGTTGCGTAGAATTACCTGAAAGTTTGGAGGGAGAATTTGAATTGCGCTTATACGTAGGAGAGAATGTGTTCTCTGGGTGGATAGAATTATAAGTATATGAGATCATTAGTGTCCCGTTAAAATCGGGACACTAATGCAACAACTATTTCAACGATCGTTTCCAAGGCACACCAAAAGGTGGGTATAATGTCCTAATTGACAGTTTGTTAGAAGGTATACATACAAATATTTAGAAATGGATAAAACCGTTGAGGCGGCAATGTCTTTAGAAAGAAAAGAACATGAATACAGAGCTTAGGAAAATAGCAGATTATCTCCTCTTGAAAAGTCCATACATCCATGATATAGGATTGTTTCATGGCAAGATGGGTGTTGTAGTCTCCTTGTATGCGTACGCAAACAAGTATCAGGACCAATTATTGGAGGATTTCGCATGGGATTTATTACAGCAGATCTATGAGAACGTGCATACCGACATGCCCATTGGAATGGAATATGGGTTGGCAGGAATAGGCTACGGTACGACATTGCTCTCCAAACTTGGTTTGGTTGAGTGTGACTTGAATTCTGTACTTGCTGATGTCGATGCCAAGATAATGGAGCGGGACCCTCGCCGCATGTCAGACTATTCCGTGCGCACAGGTGCAGGTGGAGTGTTGCTTTATCTTGCTCTAAGGCATGAGACATACGGAACAGCGTTGACTTTCGACAACCTGTATATGGCAGAACTGAAGTCTGCGGCAGCAGACAAGGTGATGCCAAATCCTGATACAGACATATTAGGCATATTGAACAAACCTTTGTTTGCTGCTTGTGACTATATAGAGAAGCCTGTCGGCATAGATGGCGGCTCTGCGTACTACATTCTAAAAGATATTCTCTCATGACAAATATCTACATATTCAATAATGCAAGCCGTGCCGCAGGTTATGGCATTGGGACATATATTAAGCAATTGGCCGAGGGCTTATCTGTCATGCCCGAGACAAAAGTTTCTCTTGTAGAAATGTATGCAGACACTAAAGAATTTGCTATATCTGACGATAAGGATGGAATACGGCACTATCTTATCCCGTCATTGCATTCTGGTACGGAAAACGAGACGTACTGCCGTGTTATATTCTATTTTCTTGCAAGGAATATTGATAATGTAGGGAATGACAAGATAGTGTTTCATTTTAACTATTTCCAGCATTATCCGTTGGCTGTGCTGCTTAAATCATGCTTTGTCAATAGTTGCATAGTGATGACTGTGCATTACATGAGCTGGTGTTTCGAATTGAACGGCAATGTCAAGCGCATGAAGGCAATCACTGCCGAGGGCTATGAACCCACAGATGACAAAGAGAGAGGCGTTATATCAAGCTATGCCGGTGAGAAGGTGTTTCTGTATTTGGCAGATGTTGTGCTTGTGCTGTCAAAACGCACAAAGGACATTCTTGCCAGCAATTATAGCGTGTCAGCAGACAAGATGCATCTTGTTTACAACGGCATTGCCGATGATATGTGCGGCAGGTCTCTTTTGTATGGTGATCGGCGCAATATTCTGTACGTAGGACGACTGGACGAAATAAAGGGGCTGAAGTATCTGATAAGTGCTTACGGAAAAATCCTCGTTAAATATCCAGATACACATCTTGTGATAGTTGGCGATGGAGATTTTCAACCATATATGGAGCAGTGTAGGACCTTTCATGAGCATGTGTCATTTTTTGGCAAGATGCAAAGCGGTGATTTGGACAAGGTGTACGAATCTGCCTATATAGGTGTGATGCCTTCGTTCCATGAGCAATGCAGTTATACAGCCATAGAGATGATGCGACATGGGATTCCTGTCATTGGTACTGATTCTACAGGACTGGCTGAAATGCTTGATGCTACTCCAAATCTGCGAGTTCATATTGATGAGTTTGATTTCGACGATGATAATTTTGTGTCGCAGATAGCATCAAGGATGGATATGTTGCTGTCGGACGATACGAGCTGTCATACTGCTTCCGACGCTGTTCTAAAGCAATATAAGGAAAGATACACGTTAGAAGCTATGACAAAAGGTGTGCAGGATGCAATGCTGGCATTGCAGACAAATCCTTTATCTGTAGTCTCGTCTGATTATTTGCCGCACATGGACAATCAGATGATTGCATTAATTAACAAGCATCCAGACATAGATACCGATTTCTTTGGCATGACTGGCATCGGTATCTATCTTTGGTGGCGTGTGTTGCAGTTGGAAAAGAATGCGACAGCCAATGCTGACCAGATTGCGATGATAAAAGAACACCTTATATATTATTTGGACTGGGTGGAGGAAGTTATTAATGATGAACCTTTTGGTGATGAATTATGCGTAATGCTTGCCAGCATGAAGGAACATGACTTTTGTCCGACATTGACAGGGCGCATCTTAGAACATGGCAAGATAGCCAGTGATGACATGCCTTTCCCGTCGGAACAAGAGATATTACAAAATACTTTAAAAATATGTACATGCAAGATATAGGAACAATGCCCATGCTTGGTGAATCTCTTACGATTGGAATTCCTGTGCGTATCGACAGCAAGGAAAGAAAGGCTAATTTATCGGCTGTGGTTAAGCATCTTTCCGCCTTGCAATGTCGTATCATAGTGTTGGAAGCGGATGCACACACAAATACCGATAACATAGGCAGCATAGATAACGTGGACTACGTATATGTTGAAGATACAAACACGGTTTTCCATAGGACACGATACATTAACCAGCTTCTCCTGATGTCACAAACGGAGATAGTGGCTATTTGGGATACGGATGTTCTTGTGGATTATTGTCAGATTTTTGAAGCATTACAGGAGATACGTTTGGGAGCCACAATAGCCTATCCCTACGACGGGCGTTTTATCATGTTATCCGAGGAACTTTCCACACAAACGCGTAGGAAATTAGACTTTGACTATTTGCGCAATCTCAGAATGAAGTCTTTTCTTGGACGTAAATTATGCGGTGGTGCTTATCTTGTCCACAAACAGCGGTATTTGCAGTGTGGCGGCGAAAACGAACATTTTACAGGTTGGGGACCGGAAGACGCAGAACGTTTGCACAGGGTAACTATTCTCGGTCATAAAGCATGTCACATATCATCTGGCGGGCTTTTCCATTTGTATCATCCTCGTGGTAACAATTCCGGCTATCAGTCAAAAGAAGATGCCAGACGTATGAGAGAAGAGTTTATAAAGGTTTGCTGTATGTCACCAACAGAGTTAAAATTATACATATTGAAATGAAAACAATACTTGAAAATTTCTTAGACGCTTTAGATATAAGTTATACGAAGCGTTTTACACGAAACATGTTCCAAGAGCATCCACACAAGAACAATATGTATGGGTTGAAAAAGATGTTGGATGTCTATGGTGTAAAAACGATGGGGGTATATGTCGATACTAAGGACTTATTAGAATTGAACTATCCTTGCATCTTGCATATCCATGGTGATTTTGTCATTGGTCTGGACTGTAAAGCCAATACTGTAAGGTTCTTGCAACATGGTAAGGAAACGACATTGTCTTATGACGTTTTCCGGCAGACTTGGACAGGCAATGCCTTAGTGGTGCAAGAGACGACGGATGCAACCGAGCCTGATTATAAAGAGCACCAACGTGACGAACTGATTTCCAATGCAAAAACATACAGTATTCCTTTAATGTTGGCATTGGCTGTGGTTGTCGGATTGGTAAACAATTTGGGGAGCATAAATGTTTTCGAGGCTATGCGTATATTGCTAAGTTGCTCTGGCATTTTTGTTTGCGCTATGCTTATGGAGAAACAGCTATATGGAGAAAGCCGTTATGGAGACAGGGTCTGCAGTCTGTTCAGCCATGCCGATTGTAATAGCGTACTTGACGGACCCATGGCGAAAGTTTTCGGCATTAGTTGGAGTGAGATTGGATTAGGGTACTTCGCTGCTAACATACTGCTCCTTGTACTCATACCATCTTCTTCCGAGTTTGTTACCGTCATTAACTGGATAGCCATGCTGTATGGAGTGTGGAGTATCTACTACCAATGGCGCATCGCTAAAAGTTGGTGTGTGTTATGTGTCATAGTGCAGACCATCATATGGACAATGGGTATAACTGCAATAGTTTCATGTTTTACAGTCCCATTTGTCTTGAATATGGTTAGTGGCTTGATTGTCTGCATAGTATTTGCTGCCTGTATTATGGCCGTTCACCAATATGCTTCGACCCATGTAACAGAAATGGAACGTGTGGATGCCGTACAGCAGTATCGTGCATTGAAAGCCGATGGCGATGTTGCCAAAGCACTCTTTGAGAAAAGCGAGTATTATGAGACCTCCCTCTATGATTCTTCTATAATCTTCGGCAATCCGAATGCCAAGATGCGTGTTACTATACTTAGCAATCCCCACTGCAACCCTTGTGCGAGGATGCATGAGCATGTGGAAAGGCTATTGAGTATGAGAGAGAATGATATTTGCGTGCAATACATTTTCTCTTCATTTAATGATGAACTTGAAAAAAGCAGCCGATATCTTATATCTTGCTATTTTGATAATTCAAAAGACGAGGCGCTGCATAAGTTTGCGCAATGGTATACGAAAGATAAATTCGACTATAAAAATATCATTGCAAAAGAACGAGAACATATACATACAGTAATGATTGAAGAAGAATTGGAAAGACATCATTCCTGGAGACATAAAACATCACTAATAGAAACTCCAACAATCTTGGTGAATGGATATAAACTTCCGAAAGAGTACGAGTTGGAGGATTTAGCAATGATTACCAATATAGACATAAAAGAGAAGAATATCTTGCAGGATATCAATGGCCGAAGCACTACGCCATTGGGAGCAGATTAGCTGTCTGCGGAAGAGTCAGTGTGATTGTTAAACATTTAATCCGATTATGATGAGAAAGCTAAAACGTTTTGTCTTGTCATCCTCTTGCAGTCTACTTCGCAACGAGGCAATGATTAAAGTCATTGGTGGTACAGAAGATGAAAAATCTTGCTATTTTCATGCTTCTTCATGTTCTGGTTCTTGCAGCTATGCTGGTTATTCAGGAACTTGTACATATGGATCTGTAGGAACTCTCTCTGGTTGCTATTGTGATATTCCTTAATTACGAATTTAATTGTGACACTCTCATATTGAGGGTGGCACAACTAAATCATTTAGACTGTTAAAATAATAATTTAATACAAATATCATGATTAAACAACTTACATTTCTTACCATAGTGTGCATGCCTTCCATGATTGCTTATGGGCAGACTAAGGACAGCATAACGCATACGCAGTTAGTGGCAGATTATGATTATACATGCCACACTTCGGACGCAGATGGCAAAAACAAAGATGTCAGCTACGGCATAACGCTGCAAGTGGCGCAGAACATGGCATGCACCATGGGACAGAAACGGCACAACAGAGAAAACGACAAAAGTGAGCAGTTACTCTATGTGCCGACTACATGGCAAAACTATCCGCAGGGAAAAATGACATCCGTCGAAATCATTCCACCTTATCGGTATCTGACCGCAGAGAAGATGACCGAAACGAGCTGGATACTGCATGCCGAGCGCGACACCATTTGTAATCAGCCATGCCAAAAAGCTACAGGCGAATATGGCGGTAGAGTGTGGACTGTATGGTTTGCAGAGAGTCTGCCTACCCGTTTTGGGCCATGGCGGCTGAATGGTTTACCGGGATTGATTATGCGTGCTGTGTCGAATGATGGCATCCACTGTTTTGAATGCCGTAAGGTGGAGGCTATGAAAGAGACTGTCACATACAGCGTGCCGGAAGATGCCGTAAAATGTACAAGAAATAAGTTCATCAAACTGCGCAATCGAATATTTGGCAATCCTAACTATATTTCAAACCCCGTATATTACATCAAGGCGGTAGAATTGGAGAACGTGGTAGTAATGGGTGGTACTGTGATTCTTGGAAATGCCCCCATTGACATGAAGCCTGCAAAATTCCAACCATTAGACTATTGATACGTTATGGCAAAGCTCCTTTCTTTTTTATTGCTTCTGATGTTAAGCTATGTTACAGTTAGTGCACAGTCTGACACAATACGTGTGGATGGACATGTACGTTGCAACAATGAGTCTGTGGAATTCGGTATCGTTGCCATGCTTCAGCCGTCCGATTCCAGCATCATTGCCTATACCATGACTGACGAACATGGACGTTATTCGTTACGCACTGTCAAACAGTTTGACGAAGTACTAGTAAGAGTGAGAGGATTTAACATAAAGGAAGAGGTGAGATGCATCAAAGCCAATTCGCAGACATTAGATTTCATTGTAAAAAAAGAAAGCATCATGCTGCGCGAAGTGGAAGTGAAGTCGCAAAAGTTGTGGGGAAGCCGCGACACGCTTAACTACCTTGTGTCGGCATATACCCGCGACCAAGACCGCACAATTGGTGACGTGCTGAAACAACTTCCGGGTATCACTATTGAGGACAATGGGGTGATAAAATACCAAGGGACTCCCATCAACCGTTTCTATATAGAGAACCTTGATATGTTGCAGGGACGCTATAATTTAGCTACTGATGGTATCAAAGCCGATGAAGTGGCAACTGTGCAGGTATTGGAAAACCATGAGCATGTGAACGCATTGCAAGACCAAATGCCACCAGAGAGTGCTGCCATCAATCTGAAGCTAAAAGATAAAGCTAAGGGTGTGTGGTCAAAGAGTGCCGACGTTAGTGCCGGAGGATATTCAGACGGGATGTTGTGGGGAGCAACAATGGAGACAATGTATTTCGGCAAGACAAGACAACATTTGATTCGTTATAGCGGTGACAACATGGGGAATAGCCACAATGCGGCAAGCGCCCACTACGGCAATCTGTCGGGTGGCAACCCGCAGATGGCAGGCATAGTGGGACATAGCTCATCACCTGTTGGCTACAGCCTCTTTGGTTACGCACACGGTGTGAACCTCAATAATCTGGTGAAGTTGTCGGACCACAAAGTGATGAACTATAACTTCAACTATAGCCATAACCTATCGCACGGCAACTCTTTCTCGCAGACGACCTACATACAGCCTGACAACTCAGAATTATTGCTCTCCGAGAACATTGCCGACCGTATTCATTCCAATTCAGCCAACCTGCAATTGATATACGAGAACAATGCCAAAAGTCTATTTCTCAAAAACGCTCTTTCGCTCTATGGCCAATGGAACGAAGGACGCGCGACCGTGTCTTCTGGCTTACAGGGGGAGAATGTTGTTACGCAAGCTTCGCATTATCGTTCATTGGGACTGGCAAACAAGACACGCATGGTGAGGCGCACGGCTAAAGGCGGAGGTTTTGAATGGACATCGACCAACAGGGTCTCATCTGCGCCGCAGGCACTCGCCACAGGTGGCGACATGACGGCACGCCAGGATATCGATGTCACTACAGTATCCACCGCCAACAGTTTCAACATCCTGCGCAATCTTCAAGCACACAAATGGTCATTATCCGCATCGGCACATCTGAATGCCACCTATACGGCATTGCAGTCCACCCTTGTCCACCCCGACACTCCTATGGCTCCCCATGGCGATATGAACTATATGAATGCAGGTGTGGATGTCGGTCCTGTGGCACAATATGTCAATGGTGCGTTCCAGACATCGCTCAGTGTACCGGTAGCCGTGGCCTACACATCGCTCCGCAATGCCTCGGTTGCAGGCGAGGAGACCGATGCCGACCGTGTGAGGCTGCGTGTGCAACCGTCATTCTCCTTGTTGTGGAAAGCCAACAACAATTTCACGTTAAAAGCCAATGCCCATTATTCCACCAATGAGACTCCATGGACAAAGTTGGTGACAGCCAACATGATGGGCAACTACCGCAGTCTGTCGCGTTATCGTGCCACATTAGACGACAGCCATGGTGCAGGTGCCAACACAAAAGTTTCGTACAAGAACATGTTCAGCGGCTTGTTTGCCTACTTGGAGGGCGCATGGTCGCGCTCATGGAGCGACATTGCTTACGGCACGACGCTTGACGGGAAGGCGCACACCGTTATCGAGGCCGCTTATATGCCCAACCATAGCAACAACTACTCTTTGACCGTTTATGGGCGCAAAGACATCGACTGGCATACGATGCAGATAGAGCTTCAGGCTACTGGCACACGCGGCAAGAGCGAGATGTTGCGCCAGTCGGTGCTTGCCACATATACCACCAAAGGTTATCACCTGCGCGGTACATTAGCTTTCGATATCGTCAGCGGATACCGCATTGATTACAATGCGACATGGGTACACAGCCGTTCAGTATCGAGTAACCATACCACAACATACAACGAATGGAGTCAACACGGTAAACTCAATCTGTGCCTATTGCCCTCACGTTTGTTTTTCAACCTAAACTTCAACCACACCCACAATAGTAGTCTGGCATCAAGGAAAAAGGATTATGTCTTCATCGGAAGTGGTTTGCAGTTCAAGATGTCCAAAGCAGTGGTGTTGAATCTTGATGCTGACAACCTCACAAACATCCACACTTATTCCTCACGTTCGATAGGCGACATGGAGGAATATTACACAATATGTCACCTGCGACAGTTGTCGGTAACGCTGACAACGCACATACATTTATAAAAAATATTGGACACAGGCCGTTATTCGTAGCCCAACTATATAATTTTTTACTTAATATTCCATTGGAATAAAAAACAAAGGAGCTGTATGGGTAATTTAAAACACTTTCCTCATTACAAGCAACATAATGCCTCTGATTGTGGACCAACATCATTGCGTATGATAGCTAAATATTACGGCAAAAGATATTCGGCAGAGATGCTGCGAAAATATTGCCATATATCTCGCCGGGGGGTCAATATGTTGGGCATAAGTGAAGGGGCACAACATATCGGCTTTGAGACTATAGGGGTGAAGATGAGTTTTGAGGGGTTGGCGGAGAAAAGCGTTTTCCCATGTATTTTACATTGGAATCAAAATCATTTTGTCGTATGTTATGGCATAGAGAAATGCAGGAACGGTAAATACAAGATACGAATATCAGACCCCGCTACGCAACGCCTGACATACACAAGAGAGGAATTTTTAAGATGCTGGATAGGACCTAATGCCGGCAAGGACAGTACAGGTGTGGCATTGATGCTCGAACCTGGCGAGAACTTCGGTAAGGTTGAGGACGAATACCGGAAAAACAGCCGAAGCATGCTGTCATTTGTCCGCTATTTCACACCTTACCGCAGCATGATCGGACAATTGTTGTTGGCCATGCTTGTGGGCAGCATGATACAGATGGTGCTGCCGTTCCTCTCTCAGGCTATGGTAGACCAGGGCATCAACGGCCGAAACTTGAATGTCATCACGTTGATACTTCTGGCGCAATTGGGGTTCTTCATTGCCACATTGAGCATTGATTATATACGCTCATGGATAATGCTCCACATGAACTCGCGCATTGATATCCAGCTTATAGCCGACTTCCTTATAAAGCTGACAGCAATGCCGCTGCAGTTCTTCGACTCGCGCATGACCGGTGACATACTGCAGCGCATTGGTGACCACGGGCGCATAAAGAATTTTCTGCTCTCGAACAGCATGCGAATAGTGTTCTCTCTAATCAACTTTGTGGTTTTCCTTGCTATCCTTGCATATTACAATGTACTGGTGATGACGATATTCATTATAGGCAACACACTGTATGTGGTCTGGATCTCTTTCTTCATGCGCTATCGCAGGGAACTGGACATCAAGCGTTTTAACCAGTCGGCACAGGAGCAGAGCAAGATGATACAGTTGGTTCAGGGCATGCAGGACATTAAGCTCAACAACTGCGAGCGGCAGAAACGCTGGGAATGGGAACGTATACAAGTCAAACTTTTCAAGATTGGATTGAAAGGTCTGCGTATAGGTCAGATACAACAGTCTGGCTCGGTGTTTTTCACACAGACGACTCACATATTTATCTACTACATAGCCGCAAAATCGGTTGTGGAGGGTTCGATGACTCTTGGAATGATGATGTCGCTCACATACATCATCGGGCAGGTGTCTGCACCAATAGGTGAGTTTATTGGTTTTGCACAGTCGTTTCAGGATGCGAAGATAAGTCTTGAGCGTCTGAACGAGATACACTCGCAGGACGATGAGGAGACAGATATTGACAAGAAACTTGCGGTGCTGCCAACTGGGCATGAGATAGAAATTAAGGACTTGTCGTTCAGCTACAATGGTTCGGAAAGCGAGTTGGCGCTGAAGAATGTGTCGCTACAGATACCGGCACATAAGGTTACAGCCATAGTTGGAGAAAGCGGATGTGGAAAGACAACACTGATAAAACTGCTGCAAGGATTCTATGAGCCTACGCATGGCTGCATAAAGGTGGGTGAAACAGATCTTTCGGACATAAATCCGCACGTATGGAGGGCTGCGACAGGTTCGGTGATGCAGGACAGCTTTATATTCTCTGATACCATAGCCAACAACATAGCCGTGAATTCTGACGAGGCTGATAAGGACCGGATGGAAAATGCGGCGCACATGGCACGGATAGATGATTTCGTGAAGACGTTGCCATTGGGCTATGAAACAATAATAGGCATGGAAGGTAAGGGCGTGAGCCAAGGACAGAGGCAACGAATTCTGATAGCAAGAGCCATATACAAGAATCCAGAATACATGTTCCTTGACGAGGCTACAAACTCCCTCGATGCCACTAACGAGGCGAAGATTATGGAAAACCTGCAACGGTTTTATGAGGGACGCACTGTGGTGATAAGCGCACATAGGTTGAGCACTGTACGCAATGCAGACCAGATAGTGGTGATGAATGGTGGCGAGATTGTGGAGCGTGGCAACCATGAGACGCTGATAGAAAAACGTGGCAGATATTACGAATTGGTGAAAAACCAGATAAATATAATTGAGGAGTAGGAAATATGAAAACAAATGATATTCACAGCCATTGCCCGGAGGTTGAGAACCTTATGGGTGGCAGGATGCCGTTTGTGACACTGCATGGCATAACGCTTGTGGCACTTGTGCTGATAGTTGTAGCTGGAATACTGATGTTGTCGGACGGAACACCACAACAGTTGATGAAGGAGATGGTAAGGCATACTGTGGAACAGATAATGGTAAGAGCACAGGGCATTTAGTCACTTAAAATATGCAGAATTATGAAGAATGTAGTGTTGTTTATTGCCCATTTCATAAATGACGATACGTTGTGCAGATATAGGAAACTGCGCGATGAACTGGAGTGTGAGAAATATGATGTGGTATGGGTGTGTACGGCAGCGGAATATGACGAAGTAATGTTTCCGAAGGATGTGAAAGGGATAGTGTATAAATCATCGGATTTTCAAGGATTGGGCTATACACCTATTGAGAATACGATTGTCCCTGGCAGTCCGCATTTCATACCGTTGCGCTTCTATCAGGATAACAAGGGGTATGGCGGTTATTGGTTTGTGGAGTATGATGCAGTGTTCACAGGAAAATGGAATACGATGATGGACGATTGCGACGAAAATCTGCGGAATTATGATTTTCTGACCTGCCATGTGGAACGGTTTGGCGATGATAACAAGGAATGGAGTTGGTGGTACAGGTCGAACAATTGTGGCTATGCTTTGGCGGATTGCATGAAAGGGTTTAATCCTGTATGTCGTTATTCACGAAGAGCATTGGCGCTCTTGGACGAATATATGAAAAAGGGATATTCGGCACATTCGGAAGTCATGATAACAACTTGTTTGCATAATCACAGCATGAGGATCGGCGACATAGGAGGCACAGGTGAGTTTACTCCGCATGGATATAGGAACAAATATTACGTACAAGGCAGAGGAGTCAACAATGGTACCATGCGTTGGCGCCCTCTTTATACTATGGAGGAGATAGAAGCATTAGGTACGAAGAACAAATTGTTTCACCCGATAAAGTAACTACTCAGATTTATTTTATACTCTTGATGATGCAGCAAAGCACTATTGCTTTGCTGCATCATCTTTTTCTTTTCTTTTTATATCATTATTCAGTTATTTTTTCGTATTTTTGTACCCAACAAATCAAGCCTAATTTTTTATATGCAAATCAAACTGACATAAAAATAATGAAAAAACTAATTTGTACATTGATGTCAATGCTGACATTGACAACTGCTACGGCACAAACGGAACTTACTTATACAGAGGCTAAGAACTTGTATAAGGACAAGGTGAAGACTTCGGTGAGTGTTCACGACCCATCGGTGGTTTACGACAGCAACAGCCAGAGATACTACATCTTTGGCTCGCATCGTGCATGTGCGTATACTACAAACATGCAGAACTGGACTCCGGCAACCTTCACTTGGCAGAATGGCACTAACCTCAATGCTACTAATGCCGAGGCTTTCACCACACAGAGGGTAAAGACCATAAAGAAAGGCGGAGTGGAGGTTGCGCTGCCACAGTTTAACGCTATGGAATGGTCGGCACGCACCGACGAGAAATATGATATCAATGGCAATATGTGGGCACCAGATGTGGTGTGGAATCCGGTGATGAAGAAATGGTGCTACTATCTTAGCATCAATGGCGACGCATGGCATTCAAGCATCATATTGCTCACATCCGACAACATCACCGGTCCTTATCAATATGAGGGTCCGGTAGTGGTCTGCGGTTTCGACGCTTCAGAGCATTCATACAAGGACACCGACCTGGAACTTGTACTCGGCACTCAGTCGTCATTGCCTGCAAGATATAATGTAGGCAACAAGTGGGGCGAAAGATGGCCACATACCATCGACCCTTGCGTGTTCTACGACGAAGAGGGCAAACTATGGATGGCTTACGGCTCGTGGTCGGGAGGTATCTGGATGTT